>JACPCR010000003.1 GCA_016179685.1 Planctomycetota bacterium
CCTTCTCCTGCACCAGGATGGTAGAGGACTTGAATGTGGGGCTGTTCTCCCACATTCTCACCTCCAGACGCCGAGCATGCCCGGCACACGTAGCGAAGCCCGTGAGGGCTTCGGCTGCGTTCATCATTCATGGATTTGACCTTATCGTCCTCCCCGAACTTATTGAGAAGCTGCGAGACGGTGACCGTCAACCGGGTCCGAGCACCTCCAAGTGCATCCGCGTCATCTCGGCCAGGCTGCCTGCGGTCGCTCCGTCCGCGTCTTCAAACACCGCGTCCGGGCTCATGGCCGAGAGAATCCGCAAGGCATTTTCGAAGCAGCGCCCGGCCCGGCCGGCATCGCTCCTCCTCTGGAGCAGGATGCCCAGGTGATAATGGGCCAGGACGAAATTGCGGTCGAGATACAAGGCCTTTCGCAGGGACTCCTCCGCCTCCGAGACCTGGCCCAGTTGCTCCTGCACCAGGGCCACGTAGAAATGAAGACGCGGCTCCAGACGATTCCCTTTCATGGCCCGGGAACAGGCCGTGGCAGCCTCCTCCCACCGGGCCTGGTCCGCCAAGCTCCGCACCTCGGCCAGGGCTTCCTCCGGCCCTGCCGAGACCGCGTCCGAAGGTGAAGGGGACGTCAGTCCGACCCGTGACGCGCCCTCCTGGCCCAGGGTCAGGGGCTTGGCTGCAAGGGGGTCCGGCGGGTTCTCCGCCTTGAGAATCGGCGGACTCCACGTAAGGAGGGAAGGCATCGAAAAAGAGACCGCGGGAAATTGAAACGGGGCGGGGACAACGGGGCTGGACGAACCCGCGCAGCCGGAGGTGAACGCCGGGGTGGCCGGCTGCGCTGGCAGGCCGGCCGGTGAAAGTCCCTCGGGTTGTCCGGCAGAAGGCCCGGAGACTCTGCGGTAAAGCACGGCCCCAGGCGTCAGGACCGGCCGGAAATCGGAGAAAAACTCGGGATTGGGCTCCGCATGGCCCACCAGCAGCCACCCGCCTTCCACCAGGCACTCGTGGAATTGCTTCACCAGACGCCGGATAACCTCGGCGCTGAAGTAGATCATCACGTTGCGGCAGAGGATCAGATCGAAGCCCGCCAGGTTGTCGATCAGCGAAGGGAAAGGATGCTGAACCAGGTTGTGATACTGAAAGCTGACTCGGGACTGGAATTTCGGCAGGATCGTCCACGCTTTACCGGAGGGCAGGAAATAGCGTCGCTTGATCTCCTCAGACGTTGATCGGAAAGCCCATTCCTCGAAGTGACCCTGCCGGGCCTTGGCCAGGGCCGCCCGGTTCACGTCCGTCGCCACGATGCTGACGTCCCAGTCGGCCAGCAGGCCGCCGAACTCCTGATCGAGGAGGATGCAGATCGAGTAGGGCTCGGCCCCTGAAGCGCAGCCGGCGCTCCAGATGCGCAGCCGCCGGGCCGGCCGGTTCTGGCCGATGCGCTCCGGAATGGCGAGGTCCCTGAGAGCGTCAAACAGCTCCTGGTGGCGGAAGAAATAGGTCTCGCCGATCGTCAACTCCGCCATCAGGGCGTCCAGCTCACGCCCGCCAACCGCCTCGTCCCGAACGAGCGCGAGGTAATGCCCGCAGCCCTCCAGTCCGAGGTGAGAAAGCCTGCTCGCGACCCGGTTTGCCATCTCTTCATCCTTGTCCTGGTAATAGGCCAGCCCGCTGGCCTGGATAAGAAAGCCTTTGAGCTGCGGGAAGAAGGGATCGGCGAGCACTTGATGAGCGGAGATTGAATTCAGGTTCATGACAACCAGGCACTTTTTCTTAAGGCGTGGTTGCGCTCTCCGAGCGCAGGCCTTTCGGCGGCCGGAGACCGCCGCCGCACGGCTGGAATTTGCCAAATTCCAGCCGTGCGGCGAAGCCGCTGGCTACTCAAGGGCTCGCAGGCGTTCCTGCTCCAAGGCCTGAAGTTCGGCCACTCGGCGTCGTTCCTCTTCGAGCAACAGGCGATCGGGCAGAACCAAGTGGACCTCTCCATCCGCGCCAGACACCAGAGCCTCCACGCAATCGTTGAAGACCCGCTGTTCTGGGACCGGCAACAGCGCGTCGGTGGAGACTTTTCGAATATCGGTGACCCTATCAACCATGAGGGCGACAGGTGGATGGGTGACATTGAGGATGACCAGGTGTGTGTAAAGGCCAGGGCTGATGACTGGCAGTTCGAAGAGTCGGTCAAGGCGGATGACGGGTATGGCGATTCCCCTCAGATTCAGGAATCCTTCCATGATGTGTGGTATTCCTGGCGAAGCATAAAGCTGAGTCATAGGAATGATTTCAGCGACCTGGCTCAACCTGATGGCAAATAATTTGCGTTTTATGCTAATTACAGCTAAATCAACAAATGTAGACTGCGAAGTGTTCACAATATGCGCAAAATGTGTGGTTTATTATTTAGCCGTCCAAAATATATAGTGTTTAAACGTGCTCCGCAAAGAAGGTCGCGTTAAGGTGACCCGTTCATGTTCCGCACAGAATTATGGGGTTGATTTCCCATCAGCAGACGGTGCCGGGAGCGTTGCCGTGCTGCTATCGGCGCCCGCAAGCTGGAACGATAGGCGGCGCAGAATGACCGATTCCTGGGGTACGGGGTTTTCCGTCCGAAAAGAGAGGAAGAAGGGCCGCGGGCCGGATTCGACATCACCCAGTGACTTGAGAGTCATCGGGCTCGAGCAGACAAGGCGTACGGGTCCGCGCTCGAGTCCTTCAAGCAGCCACTCGGTGACAGATGGAGAGGATTCCGTGGGGCTGACTGGCTTCACGACGCCCTGCAAGTCCTCGGGCAGAAGCATCAGCCCGAGGTCCCGACCCCTGAGATAGTCTTCGGCCCGGAAGCGGTAGACCAGGTCCAGACGAGACTCGCTGACCGCGACCCTGAGCCGGTAGTCCAGCCGGGAGCCTGTCTCCAGCGGTAGAGCCCTTCCGGCCAGCAGGAGGTCTCCGGCCGGGCTGTTTCCGGCTTGCATGGCGGCTTCGGCGGGCGGGATTTCGGAGGGCAGCGCTGGCTGCTGGCTCTCCTCGGCGGCGAGGTACAGGCCGCCTCGCCACGCCCGCTTGCCTTCCTTGAGGGTGAATCGGCCCGATTCTTCGAACTGGAACTCGAGGCTGCCCAAGGTCTTGACGAGCGCCTGTTTGCGGCTGTTGAGCCAGAGGGTCATGGAAGCTTCGATGATCTGTCCCTCCTGGAACGATGCATTGGGGAGGGGCGCGGAGATGAGGGCGCGGGCCACGTGGAGTTGGTGAGCGCGGTCATCGAGGAGGGCGCACTGGAGGGGCTGGGTGAAGCGGGCTTCCATCACGGGCCGATCCTTTTCGAGGAGGGAGAAGCACTTGGCGGGCGCGACAGCCATCGTCGGATTTCGGAAGTCGGGTGACGGCGTGAATTTCTGAGAATCGAGGGCGAAGCTCCAGGCCCCCATGGAAACCTGGGCGAGAGGGAAATGGAACTCGAGGCCGAACACCTCGGCCGGGAAGCTCTGCAGCGCCTTGGCGCTATAGGAGAACGTCAGGCCTTCCCCGATCGCCTCGACGGCCTGCTGCACCTCGAAGCAGTCCCTCCGGTCCAGGTCCTTGAGGACGCAGCGGAAAGACGCTTGGGTTGCTCCGTCTCTCAGGGTGAAGGAGTCGCCCTCGGAGCTGCGCCGGACCTGGCTGCCCCAGCGCTTCCAGCCTTTTTCGTGGAAGGCGAGGCCGCCGTCGGCGAGAAATTTCCCGTCTCGGGCGACGACAAACGCTCCGCTCGTGGTGAAGGTGACGAGGAGGTCGCCAGCGGCGCAGCGCAGCAAGCGCTCGCCCGAGGCCTCGAAGGCGAGTCGGCCCGCCTCTCCTGCGTCGGTCGAGCGAAGAAGGATGGCCAGGAGGCAGAGCCAGGCGAAGGCGGGGGCAAGAGGGAACAAGGGCGCTTCGCGCCGTCTGGAGTTTGGAACTTTTCTCGTTGCGCAGGCGGGGGCAGCGCCAGCCTGCCTGCCGCGCCTGCCTGTGCCGTGCCCGGCACGGCGGACGGGGCCGCGCAGGCAGGCATCCTGCTGGCAGCTTCCGGCGCTCCCAGGAGGCGTTCCGACGTTTTTCTGCTGCGTCGCCTCAGCGGGGCCCGCACGCCTGGGGCTGACAGCCCTGCGATGGTCATTCCGAGATGGCAAGAGGGTAGGCGGCATAACAGGTTTTCCCTCACCTGAAATTCCGAGAGGATTAAGGCCCGGCTTCGTCCAGGGATTGGAGCATGCCGCGAGCGGCGGTGGCGAGTCCGTCGGCGGAGGTCTGTCGCTCGAGCGCCTTCCGCAGGAGCTTCCGGGCCTGTTCGGAGTTTCCGCGGCCGGCCCACTTCTTGCCCAGCTCGAAGCAGGCATGGCCGACCTCCACTGCGTGCGGGAACCTGCCTTCGAACTCCGCGAGGAGCTGCTCGGCCGCGTCGAGCCGTTCGAGCTGCACCTGGCAGGCGATGCGGGCGACGTACGCCGAGGCGGCGCGGTCGGCCTCGAGACCCTTCGCCAGCGCCTGCGCCAGATGGCCGTCGGCGCTCTCCGTCTCGCCCGTGTAGAGGAGGCCGCACGCGTACAGGTAATGGTCCTCAGATGAGAAGGTATCCGGAGACGCCCGGTACAGGTGGCCCAGAACCTGGGCCGCGCCGTCGAGGTCGCCCGACTGAAGCCGCCGTCGTGCGGCACGGCGGAGTATCTCGGCGCGCTGCGAATCGTCCGGGTCGGCGAAGGCCGCCTGGATTTCGGATGCAGCGGGCCTCTCCCGGGCAGAAAGGCCTGACCCCGCGGACCGGGGATCGGTGACGTCGGAGAGCTGTTCGAGGCGGCGGAGGGCCTGCTCCTGCCGCGGGAGGTCGAGAAGCAGCCTGGCCCAGGCGTAGTCCAAGTCGCAGGCCAGGCGCTCGAGGCGGGGATCGAGCGTCGCCCGGAGAAAACGAGCGAGACGGCCCTGGGCCTCCGACCCGGACGCGGCCAGGACGGAATAGAAGACCGCCGGCCGCTCCCGTTCGAGCCTGGCCAGCAGGCGGAAGAAGCCGGCCTCGGCGTCGAGGTAGTCCTTTTCGCCGTTCCCGGTCTGCTCGACGAGGGTCAGGCCAGGGTCGAGGCGTTCCCGGATTGTGCGGCAGTGTGACTCGATATCGGCCTCGGGGACCGCTTCGTCGGGTCTGGCCGCCAGGGACTCCGGCAACTCGACGCGATCGGGAAGAGGGTCGAGGAACAGGCCGGAACAGAGGGCGTTGGGGCTGGTTCCCGGCAGAATCTTGAAGGTGAGCTGGCGGGGCCCTTCGAGGGCGAAGCGCTTGTACTTCCCATCGAAGAAATCGGCGGCGGAGGTTTCGAGGACCACGCGAGCCTGAGCCCGGTCCACGACCTGGAGGGCATAGGCCCGGTATTGAATCCAGTCGATCTCGAAGAAATAGAGGGAGACGAGGAGGCGGCCCGGCGGGAGATCGATGTCGATGAAGAGCCCGGGCCCCTGGCCAATGGGGCGCGTCTCGCCGTGGTCGTCCCAGGAGGAGGCGACGCGTTTGCCGCCTTGCGGCAGCAGGAGGGCGCGGTCATCGCGGGACGTGTTCATCAGGGAGAGCCAGGCCCGGGAGGTCTCGGCCGGGTCACCCGTGTAACCGTGGATGCGGAGGGGCCAGCCGGGTCCGCCGGTGAGGGAGGTTGGGGATCGCGCCCCGAAGAGCACGTAGGCGGTGCTGCCGTAACGACCGATCCAGTTGCCGCGTGTCCAGGTGTCATCGAGGAGCAGGCCGGCGATGGGCTCGGCGGCCGACCAGCCGGCCAGCAGGCTCAGGCCAACAAGGCACAGGAGAGGAAAGGAGGCGGGACTCCGCGGCCTGCGGTTCGCACGGCCGGCAAGGCCGCGGGGAATGACCTGAGCCGGGCGGTTTCTATTGGGGTAACGCATAGGTTCGGATGACTCCGACAAGGACACCTCTGACCTCGAAGGTGGTTTCCTCTCCGAGGTAGCGGAAGACTCCGCCACGCTGTCGAACCAGGACGATGGGCTGGAGGTCCGGCGTGCCCGTTCGTTCGGGCTGGAGGACGATGGCGTCCTCGGTATCGAGATACCAGCGGATGGTGCAGTTGGGGTACTGCTCGTCTCCGATTTGGCAGCAGGCGATGCTGCCGTGCGTCGGCCTGAGCATCGGGTCGATGATGCAGAGGTCGTTGAGGCGAATCTCGGGCTCCATGCTGTCGTCGCCAGCGCGCAAGACGACCCTCTGCCCCTCGTAAAGGTGGTCGGGGACGGAGACGAGCTGGGCCGGGCTCGTCGTGCGCTCAGGCCAGAAGAAGCGGGAGAAGGGGACGGTTCCCCTGAGCGGGAGGATGAAACGGCCCTGGGCCGACTCGGCAGCCTGGGACTTTGCGGCGTCTTCGGGGCTCGACCAGAGCATCAACTCCTCGGTGGGGCACTGGAGGGCGGCAGCGATCCTGGCCAGCATGTCAGGCTTGACCCTGAGCTTTCCAGACTCGAGGTCGGAAATATAGCGCTGGCTGATCCCGAGCAGATTTCCAAGCGCCGTCTGGTTCATATCCTTTGCCTTTCTCAGGGCACGAATCTTTCTACCTATCTGCATATCATACTCCTTTAATATAAACTGTCAATATAAAACTTCAACAAAAGATTTGACACGCTATACTGTTGTGTATTATATTCATTCATAAATTTATTATCAACTAAAATATTCTAAAATTTGCTATTAACGACAATAAGTGTGCTTAATACAAGCCATGCCGGGTAACCCGTGCGATAAACCGCACATTTCGTTGAGCAAGTGTGATTGTGTCTGTTCCTTTCACCCTGTTTGGAGGTGCTTGCCATGTCCGATGTGCTCAGACGCAGGGTTGTTCCTGCGGCCGTCGGTTGCATTGGTCTCGCTGTTCTTTTGTTGCCGTTGGAAGTGGGGGCTTCACCACCCGCTGGCGATGTGCCGGACTCGGTCTTGCCACCGCAAGCCAGTGCCCCGGAGAACGAGACCCCATCCATCGATCCTCCCCCTCCGGAGGACGATGGGGGTCCGCCTATTCCGGTGAAGTATGTGCCTCCGTCGCTCGGCGTGATTCCGGGCTCGGAGGCCTTGGGAGAGCCGCATCCTGCCCTGAGCCATGAGACTCGGGGACCCTGGAAAGTCTGGAACATGAGCCACTACTCCGTGGTCGCTCGGGTCCGGGAAATGGACAATGGAGGCGACACCCTGCGCCTGCGCGCCGTCATCGCTGCCATGCTCGTCACCCGGCCCCAGGAGGTCTCCAGACCCGTCCTCGTGGTTCGTTCGCTCCACCCGATCGCCTCGGCCGAGTGGATGGCCGACTGGAATGACCTGCCACGGTCCATCCGGTCAGCAGCAACGAGCAGGTAGGCTCGGCTGTTCAAGATATCCCACTGTAGGCTATCTTCAGCAGTATAAACCTTGCCCGGGTTTGCAGAAGGAGCTGCGAACCCGGGCTTTTGATCGGTTATGAAATCAGGCTGGTCCATCTCTCCGAACTTATTGAGAAGCTACGTTGTTTTTGACGAATGCTCCATGGCCTTGCGGATGAGTTGAGACAGAAAACGCATCTGGATGGGCTTTGTGGCCACCAGGTCGACGCCCTCGATGGCGGACGCGCCGGGCCCCTGGGTCCAGGTGCTCAGCAGGATGACCCTCATCCCCGGTCGGGCAGCCCTGGCCGCTCGGATGAATTCTGCGAGGCCGGCCAAGGGAAACCCGGCATCCATCACGAGCAGGTCCCACGGGCTTTCCGCCACGGCCTTCGTCGCCTGTTCGAAATCCGTGGCCACGCGGACGCGGTGTCCGTGCCCAGCTATGGCCCGGGCCAGAAGATCGGCCACCTCGATCTGGTTGTCCACCAGCAGCACGTTGGCCCGGAGGGCCTTCGGCTCGCCGGCCGGGGCCGCGGCCTCGGTCTCCGCCTGGCCCTGGGCCGGGAACAGGATTTTGACCACGGTCCCCTCTCCACGTTCACTCTGGATTTCCATCTTGGCGGCATGCGACAGAAGGATGGTTTCCGCGAGAGTCAGACCGAGGCCCAGCTTCCCCCGGGTGCTGTAAAAGGCCTCCGTGGCCTTGGCAAGCGCCTCCTCGCTCATGCCCGGCCCGCCGTCCCGTATGCGCACGCCCACGCCTTCGCCTTCGAGAGCGGCGTCGATGCGAATGACTCGATTGGGACTGTCCTGGATCGCTTCGCAGGCATTTTCCAGGATTTCAGAGAAGGCGCGACGCAGCGCCGCGCGGTCACCCCAGACCTCGACCCCTGGCTCGATGTTCATCTCGAAGTTCACGGAACGGGCGAGGGTGATATCCGTGACGCACGTCTCGATCAGCCCCCGCAGGGGCCAGCGCCGAAATCCGGCGGGGTCCACCGGCAGGTACAGCGCCTCCGTCTCCTGGAACAGGCTCATCCCGCGGCGGGCCTCCTCCTCGATCCGGTGCAGAATGGCCAAGGCCATGGACCCTTCGGCACGCGTCCAGTTGGCGATCTGCACCTGCCCGGCGATGCTGGCCAGAACCTCGCGGAAGCGCCGGTTCACCTCCCAGGCGACCTGGCCGACGAGCCGCATCTGCTGGTCCTTCTGGATCGTGGCCTGGGCCGCTCTGAGCTCCTCGAAGAGCCTGGCATTTTCCATGGCGATGGCCGCCTGGTTCGCCAGAAGCATCAACAGGTCCCGGTCCACCTCCGTGAATCGGCCCACCGTGCTCCGGTTGTCCATGTAAATCACGCCGACGGTGCCCCGCCGGGTGCCGACCATGGGGGCGCAGAGGACCGAGAGGAGCTCGAGCCGGGAGATGCTCACTCGCTCGCGGAACTCGGGGTGCTCCATGGCATTCGCCACGAGGACCGCTCGGCCGGACCGGACGGCCTCGTCGATGACGCCGGTGCTGACCTGTTCCTGGGGCCGGTCGATCGGAGCGCCTTCGAGGGTCTGGCAGACGCGGAACTGGGGCTTCCCCTTCACGTCCAGCGTCATGAGGAAGCCGCGTTCCGCCTGGAGGAGGTGGACGAACCGCTGGACGAGGAAATGGAGAAGCTCATCGACGTCGAGGATGGCGTTGACGGCCCGGCTGAACTCGAGGGCCTGGCGAAGTGCGGCAGAACCTTCCCCGCCTGCGGGTGACGCTGGATTCGCTTGATACCGCGCTGACATCTCCGCGAGTTGTTCCACGCTCAGCAAGTCCTGAGCGGATGAAGCCTTGCCCGACCTGGGCTTTTTTTCCGTATTCATAACGGGATTCCTTTAGACATAAAAATTATGGGCACCCCAGCGCGGAAGTGCACCTGCATCTCCGTATATTCATCGAATTTCAATCACGCTTCCATTTCATAAAGTGCGAAATTGTACATATGTTTACGCCTATTTGGAATGATTATGACATTATTTGGCGATTATAGCAACCTTGTAGAGGATTCCATCAGGAAAAGGCTGAATAGAGATCACGTAGTAGATGAGGATGGAGGTGCGGATGCACTTCCGTCCTCGTCTACTGCGTCCGAGCGGATAGGCCTGCGGATTTTCGTTCGGCTGAGTCATCCTGTGAAGTGCGGCTGCCAATCCGACTCGACAAGTCGCGGTAGAGAAAAACGCGGCCAGCGACCCGAAGGAAGGAGCGCCAGGCCTCCTCATCTGGAAACTCGGTTCGGAGGTCCCGCAGGACGGCCAGGCTTTCCCCATCATAGAAGGCTGTGTAGCGATGCTGGTCCCGAGCCTGGTAGCAGGCAGCGAGGATGGCCTGGACGCGCCAGGAGAGGTCCCGCAGCCCCGCCTTCCTGCAGATTTCCAGGCACGGCATGAGGACGGGGACGGCTCGGTCCGGATCGTTTTGCGCATAGTGGATGCTGGCGACGACCAGGGCGGCCTCGGCCTGGCGGACGGCACATCTTCCGGCGGCAGCACGCGGGCCAGCTCGGCCCAGCCGCCGCTTACCTCCGAGAACATCTTCAATTCCTCCGCCAGTCCCCTGTATTCTTCGAGAAGTCGATATCCCTTCTCCCAGTCGCCGTGGTCGGCCTCGAGCCACCCCTCGAGGTGCGCAAGCTGAACCCGCCAGTACGGCCTGACGGCAACGTCCCGAAGCAGACCCTGCACGCCCGCCAGCTCCGTGCGTGCGGCGGGACCGTCTCCCATCGCCAGGGCCAGGCTGACGCGGCTGACCCGTGCCTGGAGGGTGGCCTGTGGCGAGAGGTCGGACCCGAGCTTGAGGGCTTCCTCGAGCAGCTCCCGCGCGGATTGAAACCGTCCCTGCCGCAACCGGCCCATGGCCAGGGCGTTGAGGGTCCCCACCGCCGTGAGCTTCCTACCGGCCTGGGTGAAGAGCCGGAGGGCTTCCAGATTGTCCCGTTCCGAGGATTCCAGGTCACCCTCGATGTAAGCCAGGTTGGCGAGGCCCCTGAGCGTGCGGCCGACCTGATCCCGAAGTCCGTGCTGTTTCTGGACTTCGAGGGCGGAGGCGTAACTGGCCCGCGCATCGGCGTAACGCCCCTGGAGGTAGGCCACGTGCGCCCGTTCGGACCGAATCCTGGCCTTCTCGGGCTCGTCGCCCGGGTCCCGCAGCTCGGCCAGCGCCTTTTCGAACCAATCGAGCGATTCCTCGTAGCAGCCGAGCTGGCACGTCGCGCGGCCAAGATACTCGTAAACGTGCCCCAACAGCGCCTTGTCCTTCTCGAACCCTTCCGTGAGCAGACCCTTCAGACCCTCCACGGCTTCCTGCGATCGACCCTGCAGGCTCAGGGTATCGAACTGGCAGACCCGAAGCCGAAGCCATTCCTTCGTGCCACGGTAGTTTCTCAGGAGCGACTCGGCGTTGTCGAAAGCCTCCAATGCCTTCGCGTATTCGCCCTGGGACGTGCGGGCTGCGCCCAGCTTTCGCCAGAAGTTTCCTTTCTTCCAGGGCTCGTCCGTCCTTTCGATCAGGCGTTCGTACCAGGCGGCGGCCTCTGCATCCCGGCGGAGGAGGATACAGACCCATGCGAGCTCCTCCGCGGCCTCCCAATAGGCCCTGACCTCCGGGTGGAGCAGGTCCAGCGCCGCCCGGAAATAGCGGGCAGCCCCTTCGAACGAGCGGGCCCGCACCGCTGCGCGTCCTGCGGCCAGGCTATATTCGGTGGCCTTCAGCTTCTTCCGCGAGTGGAGAAAGTGTTCCGCCAGGTCCGCCAGACGCACCCCATGACCCGCTCGGTGGAGCGCTTCCTCCAGCTCGCCCGCCCTCTGGTGGAGGTCCTGACGCCACCGGTGACCCAAGTCCTCGTAGGCGACCAGCCTCAGTTCCGAATGCACAAACTCGTAGTCGCCCGGCGTCCATCCGGTCGCCCGAAGGATGCCTCGGGCACACAGCCCGCGGAGTCCGGCCCGGACGTCGCCCTCCCCCATCCGGGTCACGTACGCCAGGTCCTTCTCCGTCACGCTCCGGTGGATTACCGCCATGGCGGACACGCAGCTTTGTTCCTGCTCGGTCAGACGCGTCAACCGTTTTCGAAGGGTCTCGCGCAGGGGCGCGGGCAGCCCCCGGCCCAGCAGCGTCGGTAGGGTCGGCCTGACCAGGGCCGTTGAAGCCACCTGCCGCTCGAGCGCATGAGCGAGCCACTGGGCGACGTAGAGCGGATTCCCACCGGTCAACTCCTGGAGCGCCTGGACGTGCTCCGCATCCGCCGGTGTCTCGCCCAGGGCCGCTTCGAGGAGAAGGGCGACCTCCGGCCAGGTCAGACGCCCGAGAGGAACGCGGCGGCAGACTCCCTCGCGCTCGAGATCGGCCACGAGTTCGTTCACCGCATTCGGCGAGTCCTCCCCGGTCCGGCAGGTCCCGACCAGGAGGAGATGACCCGGCAGACGCCGCGCCAGCAGGCCCCAGAGCCCCAGGCCCTCCGGGTCGGCCTCGTGCAGGTTCTCGAATATCATGAGGCCCGGCCGTTTTCCCCACGCCCCCAACAGCTCCGTCGACAGCGCCTGCCAGCCCCGATGGAGCGGATGGAGGCCGTAGGCGCTGCGAAGCTCCGGATAGGCCGCCAGTGGTGCGAGCGCGGGACCCTCCGTCGCCTCCCGAAGCCGGGCTGCCCGCACCTCTCCTTCGAGCCGTCTCAGGGCTGTCAAGGTCTCCTGGAATGGCCAGTAGGTGGAACGGCCCGCGGGGCCGAAGCTGACCGAGATGCAGGTCAGGCCAGCCAGCTCGCCCCGGATGCGCCAGGCCTCGGCCACGCGGGACTTTCCGATCCCGGCCTCGCCCTCGAGGATCAGGCAGCCTCCCCTGCGCGGCCGCCCGGCCCGCCGCTCCATCTCCTCCCGGAAAGCGGCGATGGACGCCTCACGACCGACCAGGGGCAGGCTGCCCGCCACCGGGTAGGGAACGAGGCCAGCCGCCTCGGACGCGCCAGGCAGGTCGGTCCGGCGCAGCAACTCCATGACCTCCCGGAGGCTGCCGGGTCGGTCCCCCACGGCCGCCGCGGTCATCCGGGCCAGCAGAAGCTTGAGGGGCCGAGGCAGGCCCGGCGAGGGCATCCGAACACCGGACCACTTTGCCGTTTCAGGCAGGAATCCAGGCGGCGCGTCCGGAAATCTGGCCGTCAGGGCCTGATGGAACACGACGCCGAAGGAATAGATGTCCGAACGCGGGTCAGCCGGATGCCCATGGGCGACCTCCGGAGCGATATAGGGCGGGGTGCCGCCAGGGAGGAACGGCGCGGCGCGCCCGGTACGGCAGGCCAGGCCCAGATCAATCCACTTGACCAGGCCCTCCGATTGACCTTCCGGCCAGGACACCAGGATATGTTGAGGTTTCACGTCGCCGTGGACCAGGCCCATCCGGTGCAGGTGATCGAGGCCCGAAGCGGCTAGCGTGAAGAGGGAGAGCACGCGGGGCAGATCGCCCCGCTGGCAGGCCTCCAGGACGTTGATCCCGTCGATGAACTCCAGCGTGAATCCCGCATCGGTCCCCTCGGACGCAACGCCGAAGTCGTAAGCCCGGGCCACGTTCGGATGCGTCATGCCCGCCAGAAGCTGGAACTCCGACTTCAGTCGTTCCACGGACTCGGGACTGGATCGCTCCGGCCGAAGCGTTTTCAAGACCATGCGCTGGCAGTCCCGAAGGCGGTCCTCGACCAGAAGGATGCAGGTGTCTCGGCTCTCGCCCAGGCGCTCGAGAATCCGATACCGGCATCGCCACCAGCCGGGCCATGATTGCTGGCTCATGTAACGCTCAACGCGGCCTGAGAGGCCGCATTTCCTTGCCCCAATATCCCCGCTTCCTGTCGAATTCTTATTCTAAATGCTGCGAGTTGAAAAGGATAGAAGTATTTGAACGTTCCGACGCCCTCCGATGCCGAATCGCCCCTGCGCTTCGGAATGGGCCCGCACCCGACGCCCAAAGGACGCCGGCATCGCACCTGAGCGCGCCGAAAAATATGTAGCGCGGCCGCTGTGCGACCGCTCCTCTGACGCGTGACGCACGTGCACGCGCGCCGGGAGCGTAGCCGAAGCGCGTCAGCGCTTCGGAATGGGCCCGCACCCGACGCCCAAAGGACGCCGGCATCGCACCTGAGCGCGTCGGAAATCAAGTAGCGCGGTCGCTGTGCGACCGCTCCTCTGACGCGTGACGCACGTGCACGCGCGCCGGCTACGCGGACAATCCCCGAGGGCCTTGCAGAACGCGGGCAGCGCGCTAAAGTCTCAGCATGATTCTGGACACCCACGTTCACCTGTTCGCGGCGGACCTGGCACGGTTTCCGCATCATCCTCGGGGCGCTTACCAGCCGAGCCATCCGGCGCCCTTCGAGGAATTCATCCCCTGCATGGAGCGGGCGGGCATCGCCGCGGCCGTCCTCGTCCATCCGGAGCCCTACCTGGACGACCACCGTTACACCCTGGACTGCCTGGCGAAAGAGCCCCGGCGATTGAAGGCCACTTGCCTGTTCGACCCGGGTGACGCCGAGGGACCCCGAAAAATGAGGTCGCTGGTGAAGGAAGCGGGCGCCGGCCGGATCGTCGCCTTCCGCATCCACGCTTACCAGGAAAGGAACATCCCGGATTTCAACTCGACGACTCTCCACACGCTTTGGGAGACGGCGCTCGAATTGGGCCTGGCCATCCAGCTCCACTTCGTGCCGAAGTATGCCCGGGCCTTCTCCGACCTGATCCGCCGATTTCCTGCTTCGACGGTGATCGTAGACCACCTGGGCCGGCCGGGCCAAGGCACGGCGGTCGATTACGAGGAGGTCTTGGCCATGGCCCGGCACGAACGCACGTTCATCAAGTTCTCCGGGGTCGGCAGCGCCTCCGGTCAGCCCTATCCGCACCGGGACGTCGCCCCGATCGCGCGCAGGCTGGCGGACCACTTCGGCGCAGGCCGGTTGATGTACGGCGGCGGCTACTCCGGCGGCATCTCGCCGGAGGACTATGTGCGGGAGTCCAAGCTCGTGGACGAACTGCTGGGTTTCCTGCCGGCAAGGAAAAGGGAGCGAATCCTTTCCGGCAACGGCAAGGAGCTTTTTGGATTCTGACCTTCGTGCTTTTCGGTGCGCTACTTGAAGGCCTTGCAGGCCTCCGCGCAGGCCTTGAGGCCCTCGGTCGCTTTCTGGGCGCAACCCTCCGGCTTCTCCTCATCGAGCGCGGCGAAAAGATCGTCGAGACCCTTCGAGAAGTTGTCCGCAGCGGACCCGTCGAGGCCTTGCCCCGCACCGTCCTTGTAGGCCCCGAACAGCGCATCGACCGCCATCGCGGTCTGCTCGGTGCCCGCCAGGCCGCAGGCAATGCCCTCGGACTCGTTGACGATCTTGCCCAACAGGGCCAGGGTCTTGGCCTGGTCGAACTCCATCTTTTCGATGACGGCCCCCCAAGAATCGACTTTCCCAGCGAGGTCCTTGGCCGCCGGGCCCAGCTTCTTCGGTTCGCCCGCATCGGCCTCGATGGTCTTCACGGAGTCATTCAAAGCTTGGGCCGCATCGGCCGGCAAGGCATGGCGCAGCAGCATGGCGTGTCCCCGCGCCTGCTTCCAGCTCATCTTGATTTCGTCCACGTCGTTCTCCCCGGCGGACCGCTCCGCGACCTGGAGCAAGGCCTCGCGGAGGGCGGCCGTCTGCCCGGCGGCCCACGTCCTCGGGCCAGCCATGGGACCCGATTCCTTCCAGTGAGGCGGCATGTCGCGGCTGAAAGAGGCCAGTTCGAAGGTCAGCTCCGGGTGGCCCGCCTCGATCATCCTGGTATCGATACGGAGGTGGCACGAGACGCAGTTGTTCGCCCGAAGCATGATCTGCTTCGTATCGTAGAGGCCCATGCTCATGAAAAGCTGCTTCCGGTCCGGTGTCTTGGCCCGCTGCTCGTTCGTCCAGCCGGGCTTCGAATGCGGCTCGAGCCATTTTTCGGAGGGCCCGTGGCAGGCGTCACAACTGACTCCGCTCTCGGCGTCGTACTTCACGCCCTGAAGGTCCTTGTCTTTAAAGGCCTTGCCGGCGAGACCCTGGCGGTCGCCGTCGCCCGTCGAGTGGCAGCTCAGGCACTTGTCGGCCTTCGTCGCGTCTCCCAGCTCCATTTTCTTTGCAATCTCGGCCGATTCGTCCTTGCTCAACGTCTCGAAGGCCTTGGCATGCTTGTCCTTCGAGGACCAGATCGTGAATTCATTGGTCTGCGTATTGCCCGTTTTGACGGCCTCGGCGCCGCCGTGGCACTTGGCCGCGCTGCAGTTCCCGGCCCCGGTGAACTTGAATTTCGGCCTGTCCTCAGCCCGTGCCCCGGACGTGAAAACGGTGCAAACGATCAGTCCGGCGAGAGCAACTCCGGCCCCCGCGGAGAGCAGAAGGTTAAATCTCAATGGGTGACGCATTCGTGACTCCTTACTGTGAATCAGGAAGCCGTGACGGGGAAAACTGAAGCCTTTTTTTATAAACATTCTTCACGCGGGGAGCAAGAAAATTCCGCCAAGAATTGCGGCAAACGCGACGGAGCATATGACCCGTAGCCGGCGTCCCCCAGCAGGACCAATGTGCGGGCGTCGAGCGCGTCACCCTCCCCGCACGCATGCACGCACGAAACGCATCAGAGGAGCGGCCGCACAGCGGCCGCACTACCTCCCTCCCCGCACGCATGCACACGCAAAACGCGTCAGAGGTGCGGCCGCACAGCGGCCGCACTACCTCCCTCCCCGCACGCATGCACGCACGAAACGCATCAGAGGAGCGGCCGCACAGCGGCCGCACTACCTCCCTCCCACCTCCCTCCCCGCACGCATGCACGCGCAAAACGCGTCAGAGGAGCGGCCGCACAGCGGCCGCACTACCTCCCTCCCCGCACGCTCACGTACGGTCCCGACGCCTCCCGACGGGATGAGCTCCCGGCGGGATGAATTGCGGGCATCAGCCCCCCACTGCCTGAACGGGAGTGAGGCAAGAGGTCCTCGCTTGCGTCGGCACATCTGCCTGGCCAGCCCGGTCCTCCAGCTCCTTCTCCGCTCGCTTCCTCTCCTCGCGCGTGCGCAGCGGCGTCACGATGACTCCGGGGACGGGCCGAGGGAGCAGGATGCGTGTAGCGCCCGCGTCGGCCAGGGCGCGGGCGACCGCGTCCTGGTCCGGTCCCAGGGCGATGATGGTTCCGCCGCCCCCCGCACCGGCCAGTTTGGCTCCCAGCGCCCCGGCCTCGAGCGCAGCCTCGATCAGCCGCTCGTTCTGCGGACCCGACCCGCCCAGGTCGCGCTGGATTTCGTGGTTCTCGGTCATCAGCTCGCCCAGAAGCTCCCAGTCCTGGTCCAGTAGAGCGCGCTTGCCCATGCGGGCCAGGTGGGCGATGCGCAGGTAAGCGCCCACGACATCGCGGTCGCCCTCCAACCAACGCTGCCGGATCGGCTTGTGGACGGTCCCCGAGCTGCGCTGCACGCCGGTGTGGCCGAGGACGAACGGCAGGCTGTCGACGTAAGGAGCGAGGGACTCGAGGGTGCCGTAGGGTTCTTCGCCGAAGGAGCGGTAGAACTGCTTGTCGCGGAAGTCCATGTAGTGGAGGCCGCCGAAGGTGCACAGGTAGGCGTCCTGGTAGCCGCAGAGGATGCCCAGGTGGTGCAGCTCGATGTGCCGGGCCATCTCCGCTCTCCGGAAGGCATGTTCCCTCCGGCCCAGATGGGCCAACACGGCGTTGAGAATGGACACGATCATGGCCGAGGAGCTGGAGAGCCCGGCCCGGAAGGGGACGTTGCAGGCCCACCGGAGCGTGAAACGGGCATCCGGCGTGCCCAGGAAACCGATCACCGCCTTCGCCACATCGAACAGCCCGCCGTCCGGAATGAGGTCGCCGGCTGCCCGCACTTCGAGCCGCCGGCCCGCCACCTCGAACGCCAGTTCCTTCGACGGCTCGAGAATCACCGCCGCCCTCTCCTGGGTGGAGCACGAGATCACGCTCCCCCCATACAGGTCCGTCGGATTCCCGATGATTCCCGCCCGGCCCGGCGCGGTGCACAATAATGAGCCCGGCACTCCTCAGAACTCCCTCAGGCGTTTCTGGATGTGCTGCCGGATCAGGTAGCCATACTTCGAGTCGGACAGGGCGAAATCGACGAACGCCCTGAAGTAGCTCTCCGGGCTGCCGATGTCATAGCGCCTTTCGTCACGCTTGAGGCGCACGCAGCGGACCCGCCGGCCCATCTTGATCAGGTTGCGAATCGCATCCGTGAGCTGAAGCTCGCCGCCGTAGCCCGGCAGCGTCATCCGGATCGCCTCGAAAATCTCCGGGTTGAACACGTAGCGGGCCGCGACGGCCAGCCGGCTCGGCGCCTCGGCGACCGACGGCTTTTCGACGACGTCCTCGATCTCGAAGTCCGTCTGGGCCCGGCCCCGGGGCTTGACCACGCCGTACCGGGCCACTTCCTCCTCCTCGACCTCGAGGACGGCGATCGTGGCGCTGGACTCATACCGCAGGTGGGACTGGATCATCCGGCGCACCAGGCTCGAGTGGCTCGAGGAACGCAGTATCGTATCGCCGAGAGCGACGACGAAGGGATCACCCCCGACGAACTCCTCGGCCGTGGCGATCGCCTGGCCCAGGCCAGCCGGAGCGGCCCGACCCGCCGGAATCATCTGTCTCGTGTAAAAGAATTTCACCCCCTCGCGCTCGTAGTCCACCTCCTCCAGAAGCTCCTTGTTCTCGCTCTCCGCTATCCGCCGGATCAGCTCCGGATCGCGATCGAAATGATCCTCGATCGAGCGCTTGTCCCGGCCCGTAATGAACAGAATCTTCTTCAGCCCCTGCTCCACCATCTCCTCGACCACGTACTGCACCACCGGCTTGCGCCCCACCGGCAGCATCTCCTTCGGCTGCGACTTCGTGGCCGGAAGCAGGCGCGTGCCGAGTCCGGCGACCGGGATGACGACCTTTTCGATGCTCATGGCACGCAAAACGAGCCGGAGAATTTCTTCTCGGGAAGACGCGACAACTCGAAAAATGATAAGGAAGCACGAAGCGGGAAGCAAGAAGCAGAATGTGAGCAGAAGCGACAAGCGACAAGCGACAGAGTGCCCGCAGGCGCCGGGAGCGGGGCATCGAGCTTGCCCCGAAGCGAAGCGGGGTCTGGGCGGGCAGAAGGGGACCAGGGGACCAGAAGACCAGAAGACCGGCGACACGGGACAGGGGACTGTACGTAGGGCGTGGAGCGTTGATGAGTGACGGACCTACGCATCACGCATCACGCACAGAACGTAGCGGGAAGCAGCCAGAAAAAAACTGCCCGTGCCTTCGTGCCGCTTCCGCGTTGGAGTGAGCGCTTTAGCGCTGGCGTTGGAGTGAGCGCTTTAGCGCTGGCGTTGGAGTGAGCGCTTTAGCGCTGGTGCTGGAGTGAGTGCTTTAGCGCTGGCGTTGGAGTGAGCGCTTTAGCGCTGGTGCTGGAGTGAGCGCTTTAGCGCTGGCGTTGGAGTGAGCGCTTTAGCGCTGGTGCTGGAGTGAGCGCTTTAGCGCTGGTGCTGGAGTGAGCGCTTTAGCGCTGGCGTTGGAGTGAGCGCTTTAGCGCTGGCGTTGGAGTGAGCGCTTTAGCGCTGGCGTTGGAGTGAGCGCTTTGCGCCAGCAACTCAAGTTGACTGACTCTTACCCAATCGAATCTTAAGTTATTATTTATTAAATACTTATGAATATAGAGTTCAGAGCAATAACCTGGCGAGCAACGCAACTTCTCAAGAAGTTCGGGGTGATGGCTCCGCCCGATTTCGTGACCGATGATGATTCAGCGCTTCACGGATTTTCATCGACATAGGTAGGCCCTCGCGGGCTTTCCCTGTCACACCACCGTACGTACGGGCCTCGTATACGGCGGTTCAGTAGAGGTTACGCTCAC
>JACPCR010000004.1 GCA_016179685.1 Planctomycetota bacterium
CGACGTGAGCGTAACCTCTACTGAACCGCCGTATACGAGGCCCGTACGTACGGTGGTGTGACAGGGAAAGCCCGCGAGGGCCTACCTATGTCGATGTTCATAACTCATGGATTTGACCGTATCGTCCTCCCCGAACGTATTGAGAAGCTGCGAAGGCCTCAGCTTGATTTTAGCATTTTGCCGGGATTTCCTTTAGTATCGAGGCATGGAAGCGCGGGTGTGCTTCCGTTCCTCGATACTCGAGAGGATTTATCCATGGCTAAAGCCAGGAAGAAGAAGAAGGCACGCATCGGTTTCATCGGGGCCGGGTGGTGGGCCTCCGCCAATCACCTTCCGATCCTTGCCCGGCGCGACGACGTGGAGCTTGCCGCCGTCTGCCGCCTCGGCAAGACGGAGCTCCAGCAGGTCCAGGAACACTTCCACATCCCTTACGGCACGGAAGATTTCCGAAAAATGTTGGACGAGGTCGAACTGGACGGCGTGGTCGTCACCACCCCTCATACCGTCCACTATGAGCCCGCCCGTGCGTGCCTCGAGCAAGGCCTTCACGTCATGTGCGAGAAACCCTTCTGCACGCGGGCCGAGGAGGCCCGTGATCTCGTCCGGATCGCTGCGGAGAAGAACCTTCATCTCCTCGTCCCCCTCGGCTGGAACTACAAGCCTTTCTTCCAGGAGGCGAAGAGGCGCGTCCAGTCCGGCGTTCTCGGGTCCATCCAGTTCCTCACCTGCCACATGGCCTCTCCCATCCGCGACCTTCTGACGGGGGCGCCCTTCCCCACCGATGACGTCGGTGGCCAGGCCTCGAAGACCCTGTTCACGCCCGCGGCCTCCACCTGGGCCGACCCGAAGGTGGCCGGGGGCGGTTACGGCCACTCCCAGCTTTCTCATTCCACCGGCATGCTCTGCGGCCTCACCGGTCTCCGGGCCGCGGAGGTCTATGCCCGGATGGCGGCGCCTGGCAGCCGCGTCGAGCTGTACGACGCCATCATCGCCACCTTCGAGGGCGGTGCCATCGGCAGCGTCTCTGGCGCCGGCACGGTGCCCATCAGCCAGCGCTTCCAGGTCGATATCCGCATCTGGGGCAGCGATGGCATGCTCCTGCTGGATTTCGAACGCACCCGGATGGAGATCATCCGCCACGACGGAAAGAGCGAGGCCCTGAAGCTCGAGGTCAAGGACGGCGATTATTCGTGCGAAGGCCCCCCGAACAATTTCGCCGACCTCATTCTCGGCAAGGACACGGTTAACGGTTCCCCTGGCGAGGCCTCCATGCGCTCCGTCGAGATTCTCGACGCCGCCTACAGGTCCGCCGTCTCGGGCAAGCCGGAGAAGGTCTGACCAGGAAATCAATATGAAAACTTATCGTGCCGCCATTATCGGTCTGGGCCGCATGGGGAGCACCATCGACGCCGAGGTGGTCGATTATCCCCCGTTCATCCTCCCTTACTCGATTGCGGGCGCCTGCAAGGCGATCCCCCGCATCGACTTGGTCGCCGGCGCAGATATCCTGCCTGAGAAGCGAAAGGCCTTCGGCGAGAAGTGGGGCGTGCAGGCGCTCTATGGGGACTATCTCGAGATGCTGGAGAAGGAGAAGCCGGACCTGGTGGCCATCTGCACCAAGGGTGAGCTGCACGCCCCCATGACCGTCCGCGTCGCCCAGGCCGGCGTCCCCATGATCTTTTGCGAAAAGGCCATGGCCTGTTCGCTCGCCGAGGCCGACCAGGCCCGGGACGCCGTCCGCAAGGCCGGCTCGCGTTTTCTCACGGGCGTTCTGCGGCGGTGGCACTCGCGTTACCAGGATGCGAGACGCCGAATCGCCGCAGGCGATATCGGCAAGCCCGTCGCTGCCGTCCACTTCGCCCACACGAACCTGCTTCACGGGCACGTACACTCCATCGATACGCTGCTCTACCTTCTCGGCGATCCCAAGGCCATCAGCGTATGGGGCGAGCTCCGACCCCGCGACCTCCGTTTCGAGAACGGGCGGCTCGGCAAGGACCCGGATGCCGTGTTCAACCTCGAGCTTGAAGGCGGCCTCGAGGCCTCCACCGTCCCGGTCGGCGGCTGGGACTTCGAAGTCTTGGGAACCGAAGGAGCGGTCCGCGTCGCCAACAACGGCACCCATGTTTTCGTCCGCAAGAAATTGCCCTACAGCGCCCGATTCCAGCCCGCTATGGACGTCCTCGCCCCGCCTCCACCCGGCGAGAAAAGCGCCACCGTCCGTATGCTGGAGGACCTCCTGGACGCCCACGAGCAGGGCCGCCCGACCTTGGGCGATATCGACGTCACCCACCACGTTACCGAAATCCTCTTCGCCATCGCCGAGTGCCATCGCCTCGGTGTGCCGAGGATCACCCTGCCGATCGCCCAGCGGGATGTTTACATCTTTCATGTCTGACGCGACGATCGTCCCGGAAAGCGCGCCTGTCCCGGGGGGATGAAATAGAGACGTCGGGACCGTGACGCTTCCGAAGCGCTGGAGCGCTTCGGCTATGCTCCCCACGCGCGTGCGTGTGCGAAACGCGTAAGGGGAGCGGTCGCACAGCGACCGCGCTACCGGCCTCCCGACGCGCTCACGCGCACGTAACGCGTAAGGGGAGCGGTCGCACAGCGACCGCGCTACCGGCCTCCCGACGCGCTCACGCGCACGTAACGCGTAAGGGGAGCGGTCGCGCAGCGACCGCGCTACCGGCCTCCCGACGCGCTCACGCGCGCGAAACGCGTGAGGGGAGCGGTCGCACAGCGACCGCGCTACCGGCCTCCCGACGCGCTCACGCGCGCGAAACGCGTAAGGGGAGCGGTCGCGCAGCGACCGCGCTACCGGCCACCCGGCGCGCGCATATGCGATACCGACGCCTTTCCAAGGGGATGAATTTCAGGCGTTGGACGCGGGCCCGTTCCGAAGCGCTCAGGCGTTTCGCTAAAGGCCGAGCCTGGGCCACAGATCGTCGACGCGCTTCTTCACCTCGGGCGACATTCGGATGACGGGAGGCCACTCCCGCGAGAAGCCCTCGTCGGGCCACTTCGTGGTAGCGTCAATGCCCATCTTGGAGCCGTAATCGGCCGCCTGGCTGGCAAACTCGAGGACGTCCATCACACCCTCGCTGAAGAGGACGTCCCGACGCGGGTCGATGTGCGTGCCCACGCGCCAGGCCACTTCCCGGAGGTCCTGGACGTTGCAGTCCCGGTCCGCCACGATGACGACCTTGGTGAACATGAGCTGGCCCAGGCCCCAGAGGGCATGCATGACTTTCTTGGCATGGCCGGGATATTTCTTGTCGATGCTCACGATCGCCAGATTGTGGAAGATGCCCTCTACCGGAAGGTTCATGTCGACCACCTCCGGCAGGGTCTTGCGGATCAGCGGCAGGAAGAGGCGCTCCGTGGCCTTCCCGAGCCAACCGTCCTCCTGGGGCGGGATGCCGACGATGATGGTCGGGTAGATGGGGTGGCGACGCCGCGTCACCGCGGTGAGGTGGAAGACCGGGTACTCCTCCGGCAGGGAATAGAAGCCGGTGTGGTCGCCAAAGGGACCCTCGATGCGGCGTTCGTCCGGGTCCACGTAGCCTTCGAGGACGAACTGGGACTCGGCGGGCACCTCGAGGTCCACCGTCTTGCACTTGACGAGATCGACGGGCTTCCGCCGCAGGAATCCGGCGAGCAGGAGCTCATCGACCTCATCGGGCAGGGGCGCGGTGGCGCTGTAAATGGTGGCGGGATCGGGCCCCAGCGCGATGGCGGCCTCGATGCGGCTGCGCCTGCCCTCGGCGACTCGGTAATGGTGCGCGCCGCCCTTGTGGCGCTGCCAGTGCATTCCCAGCGTCCGCTCGTCGAAGACTTGCAGGCGATACATGCCGAGATTGCGGCTGCGCCGAGAGGGGTGTCGGGTGACGACGACCGGAAGGGTGATGTACCGGCCCGCGTCCAGCGGCCAGCATTGCAGGATCGGAATCTCCTTCAGCGAAGGGCTGGCGGTCTCGATGACTTCCTGGCAGGGACCATTGCTGACGAGCCGCGACGAGGTGTCCATCAGCCTCTTGATCTTCGGCAGAAGTTGAAGCTTGGCGAAAAATCCCTTCGGAATCTCCGGCTCGAGAAGCTGATCGATCTCCCGGGCCAGATCGTCCAGGTCGTGGCAACGCAGCGCCCAGGATATGCGCTCCCGGCTGCCGAAGGTGTTGATCAGCACGGGGAAGGGATGACCCTTCACCTGGCGGAAGAGGAGAGCGGGTCCCCCGCGCTTGACCACGCGGTCGCAGATTTCGGAAATCTCGAGGACCGGGTCCACCGGCTCGTCAATGACCGCGAGCTGCCCCCGCTGCTGGAGCAACTCGACGAACTGGTTCAGATCGCTGAACGCGGGAAGTGGTGAGGACATGGGGCGTCGAGGAGGGTTGTGTGAACGGCGTCAGGTGTGAGGTTCTTGCGAAGCGCTCCCTCAAACGGACTCCATTCCTTGCTTTTGCGGCGAAGCGCCCGGATGGCGTATCCGTTGAGGATGGCGATCGCCCCGAGGTCCGAGCGATCCTGCGCCACGCATCACGGTCGAATACGAGCCTTTCCGAAAAGACTATTGATCCTAGCAGACGAGTTCGCAAGTGCACCCGCACTTGGGACTCGTCTGCTCGAGGGGCTCGTCAACGTCAACGACCGTTGGACGACACGTGGGATGCGTATCGGCCCGGGTCGGTCAAGGGGCCTTCGGGAAAGGGATGTTGGATGGGCAGTGACGCGTTCACGCGGGAACGACCGTGAGGCCCTCTTTCCGCAACAGGTCTTCCAGGAAGCGCATCTCGGCGTCCGTCTGGCGCTTCACGCCGTCGAGGGCGTAGCGCCTCTGCAGCCAGGAATACTTCCCGCCCGCCGAAGGATTGAAAGGCAGCAGAGTGATCCGGTTCACCGCAGCCTCCCGGGCCCGGTGTCCGATGAGACGAATGACCTCGGGCGAGTCGTTGCAGCCCGGGATAACGGGCACCCGTACGATGACCTGCGCGCCCGAGCCCGCCAGCCGCTCGAGGTTTTCGACGATCCGACTGATCGAGACGCCCGTGAGACGGCGGTGCATCTCCTCTTTCCCATGCTTGAGATCGTAGAGGAAGAGGTCCGTCACGCCCGCCAGGCGGCGCAGGCTCTCCCAGGGCGCTAAGCCGCAGGTCTCGATCGCCGTGTGGATGCCTTCGGCCCGGCAAAGAGCGAGGACCGCATGCGAGAAGTCAGCCTGCAAAGTCGGCTCGCCTCCCGTCAAGGTGACGCCTCCGCCGGACCGGCGGAAGAAAGGCAGAAGCCGCCGGGCCTCGTCGGCCACCTCCCCGGCCGTCGTTCGTCCGCCTTTCATTTCGAGGGCGTTCTGCGGGCAGGCCTCGACGCATCGGCCGCAGCGCTTGCATGCGTCGCGGTCGATTCCCTCGGGCGCGTAACGCTCGAAGGTCCGGAGACCCTCGGGACACGCCTTCACGCATCGGCCGCACTGCACGCACCGGTTTTGATACCAGACGATTTCGGGCTTGGGGCAGATCGATTCGGGGCTGTGACACCAGAGGCATCGGAGGGGGCAGCCCTTGAGGTAGACGGTCATCCTCAATCCGGGCCCGTCGTGGACCGCGGTCTGGTCAACGGCGAAGACGACACCTTCGATCGCCCGGAGCGCCTGCATCACAACTCCAGCTCCGTTCGAGCGATCACCTCGTTCTGGGCGTCGGCTGGCAGCAGGGTGAAGGGCACCAGGTAGCCGCCGATACGCACGAAGAGGTCGGCAAACTCCTGCGGGCGCTGCTGGGCCTGCCGGAGCACCTCCGCGCTGACGACGTTGACCTGGACCTGATAGATGCCGAGGTCGAAGCTCGCCTCGATGAGGGCTTTGAGCCTGTCCACGCCCTCCTCCGAGGCCAGTGCGGCTGCGGCGAAGCGCATGTTGAACGTGATACCGCCGAGGCCGCGGCTGTGATCGAGGCCAGAGGCGGACAGCATCATCGCCGGTGTGCCCCTGAGAGCCACACCATTGCACGGCGCCAGCGAGTTCGCCAGCGGCGTGCCCGCCTTCCGGCCGTCCGGCGTCGCCGGCGTCTCACGCCCGAAGCCTATCCAGACCGTCCAGCCCAGGAAGCCGGGGAAAACGGGGCCGCCATGACGATTCTGATGCCCCTCCACCGCCGAGCACCACCCACCCGCGACCTCGGCGAACAGCCGGTTGACCCAGTTCGTGTCGTTTCCATATTTTGGACAGTCCCGGAGAACCGCCCGCCGGAGGTCCTCATGACCCTCGAAATCGGCACGAAGGGCATGGCGAAAATCGTCGAGGCTGAATCGGTGCTGGTCTTCGACCAGGGTCTTGACCGCCGCGAGGCCGTCCACGACGTTCGAGATGCCGACCGCTTCAGGCTGGAGAAAGTTGTAAAGCGCGCCGCCGTGCGAGATGTCCGTTCCCCGGCCCAGGCAGTCCTGGATGAAGCACGAGAGCAAGGGGAATGGCCGATACCAGGAAGCCAGGAGCTGATCGTGCAGGCCCTTGGCCACCGCCTGTCGTGCGGCATGCTGCATCTGGCCCATGAAAGCGTCCCGAAGCGCCGCATAGCTCGCGGGCAGGCCGGTCGATGGTCGATCCTGCGTGCCTTGGATGGGATGCCGGCCGTCGAATAGGGCGTAAAGGAGGCACAGGGGTATGTTGACGTAAGGCCATGCTACCCATGGGTTTGTGCGCCCCATGATCGAAGTTTCCGTGCAGGTGCTGGGAAGGTGGTCCACCGCATGCTCGAACGGTATGCCGTGCCGCATCAGCCCCTTCACTATCACGTCGCTGTTGAAGAATGCCGGCTGCCCCTTTCCGTCGCGCAGCAGTCTGACCGCCCGTCGAACGAACTCCGGGTCCATGGCGCGATGCCAGGAGATGTCGATCCCCGGGAAGTACATGCCGACGCGGCCCGCCGCTTCGAGCAGCTTGAACGACAACTCGTTCACGGCGTCGCCGCCGTCAGGCCTTCGGCCGCCCAGCACCACGATCAGCGCGCTCATGCTGGGACCATCGAATTCGTTGCACTTCATGAAGAACTGGTCCACCAGGCATTCGAGCCGATCGTCATCGAGCACGCCCAATTCCTCATCCCGGCGGAAATAAGGGTAGAGATACTGGTCCATCCGTCCGGGACCAAAACAATGGTGGGAAGCGCCAGCTTCGATACAGACGGAGAGAAAGACGAACCAGGTCAGTTGGACGGCCTCACGCAGGGAGCGCGGTGATTGTGTCGCCACGTGCTCGCACACCTGTGCCGTCTCGAGCAACTCCAGCTTCCAGCCCTCGTCCTCCGCCCCCGCCGCCCCCTCCCGCGCCAGGTTCGCATACCGCCGAATGAAGTTCTGAAGCGCTTCAAGGGAGGTCCTTGCTGCTTCGTAGAAGGCTCGCTTCTCGGGGACCGTAGGGTCCACGGCATCCAGCCCCGCCGCCAGCTCGTCGATCCGCCGTGAAATGCCACCCAGACCGCACTTGAGAATCGATTCATAGTCCGGCGACATGTGGCCTTCCGAAGCGCTCACCCAGTAGTTCTGCGAACGCAGGTAGTCCCCAGCCTCCTTCACCGCCTTTTGCCTCGGCTCATCGAGTTCCGTGCTCGGATGCCAGCCAACCAGCATCTCGCCCGGCCGAATGCGCACGGGCATGTTCGCCAGGATGTGAGCCGTGGCCTGTGCCACGCGAAGAATGCGAAAAGGCTCGCGTTCCGTGCGGCGGAAAGATTCCGCAGCCAGCACAGTGCGCTCGTGGAACGGGCGTGCCTCGGCGCATACGGTCTGGCGCAATTCCCTGGTAAGTTTTTTCAGATCGATCGTCACGGCCGGCCGGAGTGTCTTGAGAGTCTTAGAGTGTAACTTCCCCGCGCCGCACGGAGAAGTTGAAAGGTGTCCCGCCAGACTTGTCCCAGTGGGAGGCGGGTCGGGTGTCAGTTGAATCCTGAACCCTGACACCATTTGCACCCTTGTTGGGTTGTGCGGGCTTCGCCTTCCCTAGGGTCATGGTTATTGAAATCCGCTGCGCCCTTCGGGCTCGCGGGTTTCAGAGCCAGGGTTGGCCCGGCTTCGCCGGCCCAACCCTGGCGGCTAAACAGAAGTCTCTGACTCAAATTTCTAACTTCTAGGCTTGACTTGGATCATCTCGATGGAGTGCACGCCGGGATCGGGATCGAAAAAGTTCTTATACCGTGAAACTGCCACTCAAACTTTAAAAGTTTTTTCGAGTTTGTCGCCCCAAGCGTCTATTTCCAGCTTGAATACTGAAAATTCTGCGGAGTAGATGCTGGGACGAGCCGAATCCTTTTGGACCACAGATGAGAATGATTCCGAATCTGAAAAACCAAGGGAAAACTCTTCACTGGCTCAAGCGCTCGTTAGATATAATTGCTTATTTTATAAATAATTACATCAAACGTTCCAACATCCCTGGGAGGCTTTTCTTATAACTAGATTTCGGGCTCGGAAGTGCGGGAGCACTTCCGAGCCCGAAATCTAGCTGGGAATGAAAATTGCGCCCTGACGGGAAAAATTTCGGACTTTGGTCATTCCGGGATGCAATTGAAAGTCCAGATCGCCCGGCGTCACGTTTACTGGCTGCTCGGATTACTCGGGCTGGGTCTGCTGGCAGCGGCGGCAGTCGCTTATACGCGCCGCCCGCACCTGACGGCCCCGATGCGGGGACAGGCGCTTGCTCTCAAGCTGGGTTGTTTCGGTTGCCACGGGCCCGAGGGAATCCGCGGCATTTCTGACCCGGCGTCGAAAAGCGGACGCGTGCCCGCGTGGGATGGCGGAATTGCCGCCCGCTATGTCGAAAGCGAGCAGGATATCCGGGAGTGGATTCTCGACGGCGCGCCCCGCCGCCTGGCCGCAGATTCACAGGGTCCCGCTGGCGACCGTCTCAGTCCGAGGCCACTGGTGCCGATGCCCGCTTACCGCGGCCTGCTCTCTTCGCAGGACTTGGATGACCTGGTCGCATACTTCTTGGCCGTTTCGGGCTGGGACCCGAAAATGCCCGACCCGCCTTATGAGGGCAAGAAGGTGGCCGATCGCATGGGCTGTTTCGGATGCCATGGCCCGTCTGGCCGGACCGGCGTGCCGAATCCCGGCAGCTTCAAAGGGTATATCCCACCCTGGGATGGTGACGACTTTGGCGAGCTGGTACGGGACGAGACCGAGCTACGGGAATGGATTCTCGACGGCAAGACCAAGCGGCTCGATTCCCATCCCGTGGCCCGGACATTCCTGGAGCGCCAGAAAATCCAGATGCCCGCTTATCGCGGATACCTTTCCAAGGAGGAGCTGGACAAAATTGTCCTTTACATCCAGTGGTTGAGGGGACAAGGGACAAGGGACAAGGGACAAGGGACAAGGGACAAGGGACAAGGGACAAGGGACAAGGGACAAGGGGATAGGGGAAAGAAAAGGGATCAGTGATCGGTGATCAGTTAGCAGTCTCCAGTCTCCGGGACTCAAGACGTCTCAATTTGCCAGAACTTAGAAGTGATGTTGAGCGTCGATTTTCTGTCGGGTTCCGGACCGTTTTCTAGGAACTGGATGGTGAGAAGGTCCTTGCTGGAGGGGGCCCGGGATTGATTCCCCTCGTGCCCCTGATGGCGGGTCCGACATCGGAATATCTTTTCACCTGATGAAGTGCGCCCTCCGGTCCGGGGGAGTCGCATCGGGTAGGTCGCGGCTGAGGCCCGTGGGTCCGCTCGGCCACACTTTATGAAGTGCGCCCTCCGGTCCGGGGGAGTCGCATCAGGGAGGTCGCGGCTGAGGCCCG
>JACPCR010000105.1 GCA_016179685.1 Planctomycetota bacterium
GTAAGTCCTTTAGAACCGTGGGGTGAAAATCCGCCCCTCACGCCCGTCACCCACTCAAAAATGCCCATTTCTGGGGTGAACGAAATTTCGCCCGCCGCCCAACCCCCTCACCGCCAGGAACTTAGAGCGCGTGCGGCAGCCTCGACCGCCTGGGCCGTCCTGCTCGCCTGGGGTGTTGCCGCCGTTCTCCCGGGCTGCGGACCCGTCGAGTGGGTGGGTGTCCGCCTGTTCTACCGGAGGACCGACCTGCCGGGCTCGCAGGTCATTCGGGACCTGGTCTATGCCGAGGGGCCCACCGCGGATTCGGTCAAGAACCGGCTGGACCTCTTTCTTCCCATGGGCTCGGGGTGGCCAACGGTGGTGTTCGTGCACGGTGGCTGGTGGCGGGCGGGCGACAGGGGTCTGCGGGCGGGCGGAGAGGACGTCTATGGCAACATCGGGCGTTTTCTGGCCGCTCGGGGCTTTGGCGCTGCCGTGATCAGCCACCGATTGCAGCCCGGGGTGGACTGGCGCGACCAGGTGGACGACGTGGCCCGGGCTGCGGCATGGGTGCATGCGCACGTGGGGGAATATGGGGGTGATCCGGCCTCGATCGTGCTTTGCGGGCACTCTGCCGGTGCGCATCTGGCCGCCCGCTTGGCGGTGGATGCCCACAGGATGGAGAAGGTGGGGCTTCCCGCAAGCTGTCTCCGCGGAGTGGTCCTGGTCAGCGGGTCGGGTTTCGACTTTTCCGATGAGGAGACGTACCGGCTCGGCGCGAGCCGCGCCCTGGTGGACGAGTTGTTTGGCCGGGGCGATGCGGCCGGCGATTGGGAACGCGAGGCCTCGGTGATCCCGCACGTCACGGCCGCGTTGCCTCCGTTCCTGATTCTTCATGCGGAGGGCGAACCCGCCTATTTCCACCGGCAGGCCCGGCTGCTCCATCGGGCGTTCGGAGCGATGGGCGTCAGAAGCCGGCTCGTACCCGTGCCCGGCGGCAGTCATGCGCGGATGGTGCTCGCATTGAGCCGGGCTGACCAGGCGGTCGGTGCGGCGGTATTATCTTTTCTGGAGGAGGTGGGCCATGAGGATCACGGACGTGAAGGCGGTGCTGTTGACGGGCCCCTGCACGAACGACCCGTATCTGAGTGAATCGCGCAAGCGCCGGAGCGCGTCGCTGATCGAAGTGGTTACGGACAGCGGGCTCGTCGGGATCGGTGAGACCTACGCGGGCTATTTCTGCCCGGAGCTGGTGTCGGGGATCGTCGAATTCTTCAAGCCGATCCTGGTGGGCCAGGGGACATCGAACCTGTCGGCTCTCTGGGAGCGGATGTATCACTGCGGGAACTTCTGGTGCCGTGCGGGTCTCGGGGCGGCGGTGCTGGCAGGGATCGAGGCGGCCTTGTGGGACTTGAAGGGGAAGGAGGCAGGCTTGCCGGTCTACGAGCTGCTCGGAGGGAGGAAGCACGATCGGCTGGATAGCTATGCGACGGGCGGCCCGAGCAACTATCCGAAGGGGAAGCTGAAGGCCAAGATCGACTACTACCTTTCACTTTCTCAGTCCTTCGCATAAGGCGGCCTCGTAACTGCTGAGTGATCGTCACCGGAGGCCTGTTTCTGTGAGTCCCGTAGGGAAGTCCGAAAATAGTTACGTATGCTAAACGTAGACCGTTTACATACAACGGGTTATGCAAGGTGGCAACGTCAAGGACATTACCATCCTACATAGCAGCCCAGGGCACAAGTTCGCTGAAGCCCCGCGAAGGCGAACGCAGCCATGGGAAGGGAAAGCGCATCAACCACTAGAGTCCCGTAGGGACGGCAGAAGTTTTCGCTAAGGAGTTACGCGGCCTCTGACGGTGGAGTAAAAGCGTTGACTGATGACAAAAAGCGGATACCAGCCGCAAGGGCTGGGTGATGATGCGTAGGAATCCAGCCCCGTCTGCATCAAGAGCCCGAAGTGTATATCCGGCGGTTTACGCTGAAAATGACGAGCTTAACCCGGGAGACCTGGGACGTGTCCAGGAATGGCTCGCCTGGAACAGACGGAGGACCCGGACTCCCACCCCTCTACGTTCCGACGCGAGCGTAACCTCTACCGAACCGCCGTATACGAGGCCCGTTACCTACGGTGGTGTGACAAGAAAAGCCCGGGAGGGCCTACTAATGTCGATTCCCAGCCGAACAGCGCCTTAACGTATCCCAGCGGCTTCCACGACCAGTTCCGCCAGGTCGCGGACCCTGAAGTGACGGCCGGAATCGTCCAGGGACTGCCGTCCGGCTTCGAGCATGCCCTTGCAATAGGGACATCCCGTGGCCAGGGTGGCCGCGCCGGTCTCCGCTGCCTCTCTTGCGCGCAGGCTCTCCACTCGGGTCCGGCCCTTGAGATCGAGCCAGAGTGACCCGCCCCCGGCGCCGCAGCAGAAGGATCGATCGCCGTGCCGTTCCATCTCCACCAGGTCCAGCCCGGGGAGGGACTGCAAGACCAGCCTCGGGGCAAGGGTTTCGCCGTTGCCGCGCCCGAGGTAGCAGGGATCGTGAAAAGTGACCTTCTCGGGGAAGCCTCCGGGCAGCTTCAGCCGGCCCGTACGAATGGCCCGGGCCAGATACTGGCTGTGGTGCTCGACCTCGAACCGGAAACCATCCAGGGCGGGGTACTCGTTCCGGAAGGCATTGAAGCAGTGGGGGCAATGGGTTAGAACCCGCCGGACGGAGTGTTCATGGAAGAGGGCGAGGGTCTCCTGGGCCAGCTCGCGAAACAGGCCTTCCTCGCCCAGCCGGCGGGCGGGGTCGCCCGTGCAGCCCTCCCGGTTTCCCAGCACCCGGTAATCCTCGCCCAGGCCGTTCAAGATGCGAGTCAGGGCGCGGCTGACGGCCTGTCCGTCGGGATCGAAGCTTCCCGCGCAGCCGATCCAGTAAAGTAGCGGGATCGGCTCGCGGGGCTGGGCCACGCGCAGGGGGATGCCGGAGGCCCAAGCGAGCCGGGCTTCCTGGTGCTTTTGGAACGGGTTGCGCCCCGCGGCCGAGCTTTCGAAGACGCTTTCGGCGGCGTCGGGCACGATGCCGGTCTCGACGCGTCCGCGTCGGACCTCGACGATCTTGTCGTAGACCTCGATGCCGACGGGGCAGGCGTGGTTGCAGGCTCCGCAGGTGGTGCAGGACCAGATGGCCTCGTCGGGGACGAAGAGGGAGAGAGGCGTCGGATGCTGTCCGGGCCCGGCGGGCGCGTCCAGAGCGGCGCGCAGGCCGAGGACGACCTCGCGGGGGCTCAGGGGCTTTCCCGCGGCGCGGGCGGGGCACACCTCGTTGCAGCGCCCGCAGGTCGTGCACGCGTCCGCTTGAAGCAGGTCCACCCGCGTCAGGTCCGGCCAGGTGACGGCCCCGGGCCTGGCCTCGGGCCGCGGCGGGGCCCGCATCTGGGCGATGGGCCGGGTGGTACGCAGGGCCCAGCTCGCGGCCGCATAGGCCGCGTGGCTGAAGAATCGCCAGGGAAGAAGCGCAAAGAAGACGATGCAAAGTGCCGCGTGAGAGGCCCAGAGGACCCGATGAAGCAAGGCTGCCGTATCGATGCCGAGGCCCGCGGCACGCATTCCGAGGGCCAGGCCGTAACCGACGAAGCTCCACCGCTCGAAGTCCGGCAGGTCCCGGGCGATGCGCAGGCCTTCGAGCAGAAAACCGGTGACCCCGATGAGGAGGAGCAGCCAGAGGAGGGCCTCGACCCACCACCGACGGAGGAAGCGATGGGGACCCGATTCGAATCGGCGTTGGAGGAAGAGGGCCAGTCCGGCGAGGAAGAGCACTCCGCCGAGGTCGATGACCAGAGAGGCGATGCGGTAGAACCACCCGTAGAAGAAGTGGAGGGGGGTATCGTGCTCCAGGAAGACGAGGCACGTTCCCACGAAAAGGATCAAAAGGCCGTAAAACAAGAGCAGGTGGGCGACGCCAGCTTTCGGGTCCCGAAGGAGCTGCCGGTGCGAAGCGAGATAGGCCGCGACGGAAGCGAGGGCCGCGGGAAGGGAGCGGCGGGGCCGATCGCCGGGGCCTCCGGGCTTTCCCTGCCGGTATCGGCGGATGCGGAGGTGGAAGACGAGGGCAGCGAATGCGCAGGCGGCGGCCACCGCCGAGTAGAACAGGGCGGTCATCCAGCCGGGCACGTTGCCCAGGATGGCACGGGTGACGGTCTCGGCCTCGGTCATGGAATCGATTTCTCTGTCACATCGTCCGGAAGCATCCGGTCGGCCTCCCGAAGGATTTCGTGAAGGTCCGCGACGAGTCCGAGGTGAGCCGACTTGAAGATCGGAGCTTCCGGGTCCGTATTCATGGCGACGATGTGTTTGGCCTCGGACATGCCGGCGAGATGATGAGGGGCCCCGCTGATGCCGCACGCGACGTAAAGGTCCGGCTTGACGGTCTTGCCGGTCTGGCCCACCTGCCGCCCGGGCTCGATCCAGCCGAGGTCCACGGCCATGCGGCTGGCGGCGATACCGGCCCCGATGCGCCGGGCGAAGCGTCTGAGCGACTCGAAGCCTTCGCGGCTTCCGACGCCGCGGCCGCCGGCCACCAGGCGCGGGGCGTATCGGATGTCGACCGTTTCGGGATTTGCCGGACGGCTCTGTACCAGCCTCACCGGTTCAGGCACGGCCGCGGCGGCGTGCTGCAGGCACGTGCCCCGCCGGCGGAGATCGGGCGGCATGGCCTCGGCCACACCGGGCCGGAAGGTGGCCACGATCGTTTCGCCGGGCCGCGCCCGCAACGGGCGCGACAACCGTCCGGCCGAATCGAGGGCAGTGACCTCGAGGATGCCTTGAGGGGCGACCTGGGCCATCAAGGCCGGTGAAGCGAGTTTCCACCCGGCGCGCGCGGCGAGCCGCGCGGCCCATTCCCGGCCCTCGCAGCCGCCGGAGGCCAGCACCAGGCGGGCGGGCCGTTCCCGCGTCACCGATTCGGCTGCGGCGACGCGCGTGAGAAGGCCTGCGCCGGGCGACACCCATTGGCAGACCCGATCTGCCCCGTGCTGGACGAGCGGGCTGGGATCGACGGGCTCGGGAAGGACGAGGAGGATTCCGACTGTGCCGTCCAGGCGTTCGGCCACCAGGCGGGCATCCCCCAGCAGCTCGAACGCGGCCTCACCGGCCCGAGTCGCCAGGACCCAGGCCACGAGAGGCAGGCCTGTCGAGCTCATAGCCTGCGCTCCGCCAAGTTATGAACGGAATAGGGAAGCGCTGACGCGCTTCGCTACGAGAATCCGTGAAGCGCTGAATCATCATCGGTCATGAAATTGGGCGGGTCCATCTCCCCGAACTTTTGTAACTCTTTAGCGAAAACTTCTGTCGTCCCTACGGGACTCTTGTGGTTGATGCGCTTTCCCTTCCCGGGGCTGCGTTCGCCTTCGCTGGGCCTCGGCGAACTGATGCCCTGGGCTGCTGTGTAATAGGTACAAGTGCGGAAACGGGACCCCTTCGGGGGACAGGTGCGGGAAGGATTTCAGGCAAGCATCCCTGTTCGGAAGTGCTGGTGCACTTCTGAACAGGGAGATTAGATCATCCTCTTCAGGATGGCGTCGGCCTGTTCCTTGGAGAGCCCGATGGGCCTGCGGGCAAGGGGCCCCCCCTTGCCCAGAACCGGCTCGAGCTGGTCCAGGCTCGCCCTCTGGGTGGTCTGGAAGAAGAGTCCGATGGGTATGGTATCGCCCCACTTCATCGACTGCTCGATGGCCGCCTTCCAATCGGACGGGTCGTGCCCCATCTCTTCCAGCTTCTTGACTCGGGGCCGGAACCACGAATAGGTATTGTCATCATTGAAGGTGACGCAGGGGCTGAAGACGTCGATCAGCGCGAAGCCCTTGTGCTGGAGGCCCTTGGCCATCAGGTCCGACAGGTGCTTCGGGTCGCCGCTGAAGCCGCGGGCGACGAAGGTGGCCCCGGCGACAATCGCCATGGAGATCGGGTTGATCGGAAGCTCGACGCTTCCAAAGGGCGTGCTTTTCGTCTTCATGCCGAAACAGCTCGTGGGTGAGACCTGGCCCGTCGTGAGGCCATAAATCTGGTTGTTCATCACGATGTAGAGCAGGTCGACGTTTCGGCGCATGGTATGGACGAAATGGTTTCCACCGATGCCGTAGCCGTCTCCATCTCCGCCGGTCACCACGACGTGGAGGTCGTGATTGGCGAGTTGGGCGCCCGTGGCCACGGCCAGGGCGCGGCCGTGCAGCGTGTGCATTCCGTAGGCGTTGAAGAAGCCCGGGAAGTTCGAGGAGCAGCCAATCCCGCTGATGCAGAGGAGCTGGTGCGGCCTGATGCCCAGGTCCGCGCAGGCCTTTTGCAGCGAGTTCAGCACGCCGAAATCCCCGCACCCGGGGCACCAGTCCGGGTCCACCTTCCCCTTGAAGTCCTTGGCGGACAGCTTGGCCATGGGCTTCGTCTCGACGTGCTCAAGGGTGGAGCTAGCAGCAGCCATGTTGCACCTCGCTAAACAAGCATCTCGTGAACGGGAACGTAAAGGTCCGTCTTGCCGGCCATCTGCTGCAGGACGCCCTGGACAATGTGATGAGGCATGAAGGGCTCCCCATCATACTTCCGGATGTGCCCGTGCGCCGTCAGCCCGGTCTCGCTTCTCATGTAGCGGTAGAAGAGGCCGGAATAGTTGTTTTCCACGACAATAACGCGCTTGGACCGTTTGAGGGTCTCCGTCACGGCCTTGCCATGGAAGGGGACGATCCATTTGATCGGGAGGTGATTGGCGGAAACGCCTTCGGCCTGGAGCTGCTCGAGGGCCTCGCGGATCACACCGTAGGTGGAGCCCCAGCCCACGAGCGTGACGTCCGCGTTCGCAGCGCCTTCCAGCTTCGGCGCGGGGACGGCGCTCTCCATCCCTTCCACCTTCCGCATGCGCTTCTCCATCATGGCCTGCCTCTTGTGCGGGTTCGTGTACTCGTCGCTGATCAGCACGCCATCCTCGTCGTGCTCGTCCGTGGCCACGACGTGCACGTATCCCTCGAGGCCCGGAATGGCCCTCGGCGAGACACCGCTCTCCGTGAACCGGTATCGCTTGTAGCCGTCCGTCGCCGAAGGCTCGGTGATCAGCTCGCCGCGATCGATCTTCGGGTGGAAGTTGAACTCGCCCGGATCAATCGTGTAAGTTCCTTCGGAGATCAGCAGGTCCGAAAGCACGATCCCGGGGCACTGGTAATGGTCCACCAGATTGAAAAGCTCCGGGACGGTATTGAAGGCGTCGGTCACACCGGTCGGCGCGACGATGAACCTCGGGTAATCGCCCTGGCTGGCGCCGAGGGCCTGCCAGAGGTCGCCTTGTTCGGTCTTCGTCGGCACGCCGGTGGAGGGCCCGGCCCGCTGGACGTCGATGACGACTACGGGCACCTCCATCATGCCGGCCATGCCGATGGCCTCCGTCATGAGGGCGAAGCCGCCGCCCGAGGTGGCGCACATGGCCCGGCAGCCGGCGTGGGCTGCGCCGATGGCCATGCACATGACGCCGATCTCATCCTCCACCTGCCGCACCATGATTCCCAGGTCCCGGGCATTCGCTGCCATCCAGACCAGGACGCCGGTGGAGGGGCTCATGGGGTAGGCGCAATAGAACTTCACGCCCGCAGCGGCCCCGCCCATGGCCAGCGCCTGGTTGCCCGTCGTCACGGCCAGCGGCTTCACGCCCGCCGGCGCGGGGTCCGGGAAGGGCTGATAATGCTTCTTCGCATGCTCGTATCCGGCCCGAGCCGCCCCGACGTTCTCGTCCACCACCGACTGGCCCTTCCTCTTGAACTGCTTCGTCAAGACGTCCGCGAAAATCTGGATGTCCAGCCCCAGCAAGTGGAAAATCATACCGACGGCGACCGTGTTCTGGATGATCTTGTTGCGGTTGTTGTTCGTCAGCTCGTTGAAAGGGAATGGGCAGAGTTGGACGCCCGGGCCGGCCTCCCCGGGCTTGATGGCGTCGCTGTTATAGAGCACCCGGCTTCCCGGCCCCATCTGCCGCAGATGCCGGTCCATCGTATCCTGGTTCAAGCACAAGAGCAGGTCCAGCTTGTCGCCATGGCTGTAAATCTTCTGGTCGCTGGCCCGCAGGGTCAGGAAGATGTGGCCGCCCCGGATGATGGACTGGTAAGCGTTGTAGGCGTAGAGATGGAGGCCTCTTCGTGCGAGGATTCCGGCGAGCCCGCTACCCGCCTTTTCGATGCCCTGGCCCGCCGCTCCGCCGATTCCGACGGCGAAATCAAACTTTCGTGCACTCATAGGGGGCTCCCGTTAAGAAACAAAAAGAGGATCGACGTTCTCTCGGGCCCTCGACCCGGAGCCACCTCTGTTCCCTCCGAAGCTGATGCCTTGCCTTTCGGTGAAGCCATAGTCTAGCGTCTCGCTTCTTGTCGCGCAAGAGACTCGCCACCTGTTCTCTTCATGGAAACTCGATTCTCTACTAGAAGAGCTACTCGAGCTGAACCTTTCGGGAGACCGTCACGCCCGACACCACGTCCCGGAGCATCACGGTCCAGACGCCTCGGGGGTCGTTCAACGCAAAGGGAAGCACCGCCTCGCCCATTCCGCCCGGCAGGAGCAGGTTTCGGCCGTAATGGGGCATCGATGCGCCCGAGGGGTCCGTAACCTCCATTCTAACGACGTGAAGGTCCGGCGGATCGCCTCCGAGAATCCGTACGGCCGATCTCAGGGTCTGGCCAGGCTGAAACCTGGCCTCTGGCTGAAACTCGATGCCCTGCACCTCATAGGGCAGACGTGCGAGGAGGTGGGCGGAATGTGGCCCGAGGAGAAGGGCAGCCGAGGCGGAGCGGCCGAGGACGCGACCCTGTATCATATCATAAGTGAAGGCTTCGTCAGGGAATCGGACGGTGACCTCAGCGGGGGGCAGGTCGGCGCGGTTTCGCAAGAGGCCGACGTACTCGCTGCGTCCCGAGCGATGGAAGAAGATGGAGCAGGCCCGGGCGCGAAACCCGTCCGCCGCCTGGACCGCGCTTCGGGCCTTCAGGCCGGCGAAGGCCAGCAGGCTGGCGAACAGGCTCTCCATAGCATCCACCTTGACGCCGGAGTCCGCCGCCGCCGGGCCGGCCCTCAGGGCCACGTACCGGGAGAAGAGGTTGCCGTTGAGCAGGAATGCCTTTCCTTTGCCGAAGGGGTGATACAGGATGGCGGGGGTCCCCGTGCGAGCATGCTGGGCGAGGACCTGGGCCGAGTCGGGATGGATGCCGGTTTCCTGGAGGGAACATTCGAGCGCATGGGCCGGCACATCGAGGGCCTGGGCATCCCCTTGACGGACCAGTTCGCCCGCTTCCTCCCGGATTCCGATGGCGGCTCGGCGGATGCCGAACAGCTCGTCCAGGGGCCCCGGCAGGGCGGCGCGGCCGTGCTCGTCCATGGCCCCGGGAAGCAGGTCCGCCACGACGGTCCCGCCCGCGGCCGCGTAGTCGCGGATCGCCTTCGCCTCCGCGGCGGAAACGCACACGCTCCCGTTCATCAGGAAGAGGCGCGCTTTCCCGGGGTTGAGAAGCCCCTGTTCGACCTGTTCATGAGAAAGGTAGAAATGCTGGTAGCCCAGCTCGGCGAGAAGCTCGACCAGGCTGGCGCGGCTGGCCAGGACGCTCTTTTCCTGCCCGAGGGCATAAGCCGCGTGCAGGGATCGTTGGGAATAATGAAGAGCGATGGGATCGAAGACGAGGGGACAGTGCATGAGGAGCTTCCCGGGCCCAGTCTGGATTTCTTTCAGCCCGTCGCGGGTATCCCGGGCGCCCTCGAACCAGGTGAAGTCCGGATTGAGGAGGGTGCCCTCGGCGAAGAAAGAGACCCCCTGCATCCCGGCAAAGGCGAGATGCCAGAAAACCTGGCGCACGCGGGGCCCCTTCTTGCCGTAGCCGGTCCAGGGGGCAAGCGGCATGTCGGAGAAGGAGCGGTGCAGGCGGTACTGGTCGCCTCCGGAGTAGCTCTGGAGGGCCTTGAAGACGCGGGTGAGCAGCCACCAGTCGTTTCCGCTGTGCGTGGTGGCCTCCTGAGTGCCGCTGATGCCCAGCCGGGCCTCCGGGTCCCCGCGCTCGAGCGCCTCCCGGGCCAGTTGGAACTGGCGTGCGAATCCCCAATCGAGGAAATCACGATAGGCGCACCAGGGCGCGAAGTTGATGAAGCCCGTGTCGCGGTTGCGCTGAACCGCATCCTCGAGGGACGTCATGGGCAGGACCTCATCCCAGGACTCGTACCGGGCGTTCCAGGACTCGTTGAGGGCCGCGAGGGAGGGGTAACGGCTGCGGGCCCAGGCCCGGAAGGCGGGCGGCAGGTTGGGCGACTCGGCATCCTCACGCACGGCCTGCTCGTCGCCCCACATGCTGAGAAGCGCGCCGTATCGTGCGCCAGCCCTCCCGATGAGCTCGTCACCTCCCTTGGTCACGACCTTCAGGCTGTGCCGCATCATGGCGTCAAGGTAGGCGGGCACGTGATCGGACGGATTCAGGACGAGCCCGGTCATGCCCATGCGCTTCATGTGCTGGAGGCGCGCCTCAAAGAGGTGCTCGTGGCCGCCGTTGTAGGCCCCGGCGGCCCAGATAATGGACTCGAACTCGTCCCAGGCCCGGGGCGCGCTGATGGCGAAGCGGGCCTGCCGGTGGTCCAGGACCTGTCCGCCGCGCCTGAGTCGGACCTCCAGCACGCCGAGCATGGAGATGGCGTCCGCGAGTGGAACTTCGACGACGGCGGCGGTCCCTCCGGGAGCGGGCATCTCGCGCCGGAACATCTCGCGGCCGTAGCCGTCGGTCAGATCGGCCTCGATGGCGAGGCCTGCCGTCTCTTCCGCCCGGACGCGGACCTCCGCCCGCATGGTCTCGTCCCGGCGATAGGCCTCCCGGTCGAGCTGGAGCGGCTCGAGGGACTCGGCGGAATCGGCGGGAAGAGCCACGGCGGCGAAGTCGAGCACGCCTCTGTCGCTGCTCACAAACAGGTGGGCGAGGTTCAGCCCGGCAGGAAGGGCGGGAAGCGGCGCGCGGGCCGTGTTCTTCCCCCGCTCCAGGGTCAGATCGGTCTCGCGGTCCCCGATGGCCTGCCCGAAGACGTCCAGGAACTGGACACGGAGACGGGCGGACAGGGGAGCGGGGCTGTGGATGACGAGGGTTAGGGGCTGCGGGCATGGCTTTCCAGCGGCGATCTTCGCCGGCGGCTGGATCGACGTGATGCGGGTTTCCGATTCCTTCCGTGCCGCATAAAGGATTGCACGGCCCACCAGGGCATAGTGGTATTCCCAGTAGGGGTAGGAGAGTTTGTTGGGAAAAGCGGCGACACGGGGAAGCAGCCCGCCGGCCTCCCGCTGCCGCGCCAGGTAGGTGAGCGTGACGACTCGGCCCCTGCCGTATTCAGAGAGAAGAGCCAGGGGAAGGTCGCCGGCGCTGGCGACGGTCTCGGCCGCGTCGCCCATCTCGGCCCGGACCTCTCCGAACCGGGTTGCGGCCGTACGCGGCAGCGCCTTCCACGGAATCCCCTGCGTGAGATAGACCTCCTCGTCGGCCGACCAGTCGGCCTCCGTTGCTTTGCCCGGATTGTCCAGCGGCAGCATCTCCCACGCGGCCGGATCGCCCGGGGCGGGATCGATCCAGACGAGGCCAGCGCCGGCCCGGACCATTTCCCGGGCCCTGGCTTTCGAGGGGTGAGTCAAGGCATCCCAGGCCCCTCCGCAAAAGACGAGCACCTCGTAGCTCCGGCCCGGGGCGAGAAGATCGTTGTAGATTTTCTGGACGTTGTTCGGGTTGAGCCGGCCGTAGTAGATTCCGGTGTCGTACATCGGGTTGTGGAAGCTGCCGAGGGAACTGGCGGGCCGGAGGTCGAACCGCTGGGCCAGTTCGGGCACTTCGCGAGCGGCGTCCCGGCCCAGAAGGAAGAAAGCGGCGGAGGTCGCCCCCCCCGCGTAGGGCTTCGCCCACTTCACGTGGGGCGTCTCCACCTCCGGGGAACAGAAGGAGAGGTCCAGCACCTCTTCGGCTCGCAGAAGGTATCCGTGAGGCGGCCCGGGGTCGGCCCAAATGACAGCGGGGAGAACGATACGAACTAGGAGGCGTGCCCGATGCATGGAATGGGCATTCTCCAGGCAGGCGCAGGAAATGCAAGGCAAGCCCGGGTGACGCCCGCCACGAGGGTCCGGGGTTGGATTTGGGCTGATCCCGGCCTTCCAGAGGCGGCAGAAACTCATCGTCCATGTTATCTTTCCTGCAACCCGGGAGATTTGCCGTTCGCCCGAGTATCCCTATTCAGAAGTGCGGGCGCACTGACGGACTCGTTTACTCATGAGGTGACATGAAGATCACCCGCGTGGAGGCTCTTCCGGTGCGCGTCCCGCTCCGGAAAGGGATGACGACGAAGACGGCGCACGGCGAGCACGTGGACTCGCCCTACGTGATCGTGCGCGTGCACACGGACGAGGGACTGGTGGGCCTCGGTGAGGCGACGGTCTCGCCGAGGTGGAGCGGTGAGACGAGTCGCGGGTGCGTGGCGGCGATCGAGGAAATCTTGGGGCCCGCGCTGGCCGGGTTGGACCCGACGCGTCTCAACAGCCTTCGCCAGCGGCTGGACCGGTCGATCCGGCTCAACCCCTTCACTCGTGCGGCCGTGGAAATGGCGCTCTGGGACCTGGCGGGCAAGGCCTCGGGGTTGCCCGTCTGCCGCCTGCTCGGCGGGCCGGTCAGGGACTCGATACCCATCAAGATGGTCGTCGGGGCCTTTGACGTTCCCCGGGCCGCCCGGCTCGCCGAGTCGTTCCTCCAGCAAGGTTACCGATGCCTCAAGGTGAAGGTCGGGCTCGATCCCGAGGAGGACTTCGAACGCGTGCGGGCGGTCCGGGACCTGGCGGGTCCCGCCATTCCCATCGGGATCGACGCCAACGGGGGCTGGGACCCGCCGGCGGCGCGCCGCATGCTGAAGAAGCTCGAGCCCTTGAACCTTCTTTTCGCCGAGCAGCCGATATCGCCCGGGGACCCGCGCGCCCTGTCCTCGCTGAGGGCTTCGACCTCGATTCCGATCATGGCGGACGAGAGCGTGTTCACCCTTTCGGACGCGTGGGGCCTGGCCTCGGCCCAGGCGGCGGACATCCTGAGCGTGTATCCGGGCAAGACCGGCGGGATCGCCGCTTCCATCGAGATGGTCCACGTGGCGCAGGCCGCGGGCCTCGCCTGCCATCTGGGCAGCAACCTCGAGCTGGGAATCGCGAGCGCGGCGATGATTCACCTGGCGTCCGCCGTGCAGGGGATTCAGAGTGAACGATACCCGGCCGACCTCATCGGTCCGCTGTACCACGAGGCGGACCTCATCCGGAGGCCGCTCGATCTTGGCCCCGCGGCAGCGCGTCTGCCGGACGGGCCGGGGCTGGGGGTCGAACTGGATGAGGAACAGCTCGAACGCTGGTCCGCGCGGTGAGCCAATGATTGAGGTTCTATGTTCGGGGCGCCAAATCGGAAAGGATTTTTGAGTGTTGAGTTGCGCTTCAATAGAAGTGCCCGGCACTTCTATTGCGATTGAAATTCCTGGACTATCGAGATGTCCGACATGCCGATGCGCCCCAACATCTTGCTGATCACCACGGACCAGCAACGAGCGGACAGCCTGAGCACGTACGGCTCGGCGTTCACCTCGACCCCGCACCTGGACCGGTTGGGACGCGAGGGAGTCCGATGCGACCGCGCCTATTGCGCCAATCCGGTCTGCACGCCGGCCCGCGCCTCGATCTTTACCGGACAGTACGTCAGCCGGCACGGCGCGTGGAACGTGGGACTCAACGTGCCGGAAGCCGCTCCGATGGTCTCCACTCCTCTGTCCGCGGCGGGCTACCGGACCCATTACATCGGGAAGGCCCATTTCCATTCCTTCGGCGGGCCGCCTGAGAAATCGTTCGAATCGTTCAAGGGCTGGGAACAACGCTATCCGGCGTTCCAGGGCCCCTATTATGGATTCCAGAGCGTCGAACTGGCCCTCGGGCACGCCACCTACGGCATGGCTGGGCACTACGGCGTATGGGTCCGTTCCCGTGTCTCCGAGGAGGCCCTCAACGGCTTCAGGAAATCTACCGGCCTCGGTTCCTTCGCCTTTGGCGGCCAGGCCCACGACTGGGACCTGCCCGTGGAGCTTCACAACAGCGTCTGGACCGCGGACCGCACCATTGCTTTTCTCGAGGCCCATGCGGACCGGCAGCCCTTCTTCCTCGCCGTAGGATTTCAGGACCCGCACCATCCCCATTGCGTGCCCCGGACCTTTCAGGCGAGGGTGAATCCCTCGGCCGTGCCGCTGCCGGACTTCGCCGAAGGCGAGCTGGACGACAAGCCGCCGCACTTCCTCGAGGCCCATACCGGCCGGCTCGAGCAATCCGGAATCCGGGGACGCTTCTCAGTCGCTGGAATGGGCAACTCCGACTTCCGGCGCGTGACCGAGTCCGATGCACGGTTGGGACGGGCCTATTACTACAGCCTGGTGCGCCTCATCGACCAGGAGGCGGGACGCATTCTGGACGCGCTGGATCGCACTGGCCTGGCGGAGAACACCCTGGTCATTTTCACGACCGACCATGGGGAGCTCCTGGGAGATCACGGACTCTGGATGAAGGGGCCGTTCCACTACGAATCGCTGGTCCGCATCCCTTTGCTGCTGCGATGGCCGCGAGGCTTCCCCGGCGGACAGACGCTTTCAGGCCTGGTCAGCCATGTGGACCTCTCGCCGACGATCCTTTCGGCGGCCGGCCTCGACCGCCCGGCATCGCTCGACGGCCTCGATGCGCTTCCGCTGCTTCGAGGGGAGGCGTCCAGCCTGCGTGACAACGCCCTCATCGAATGCGTTGATGACCCTCACGGTCTGAGGCTCAAGACTCTGGTCACCGCGGACCGGAAGCTGACCTGGTACTGCGGGCAGGACTACGGCGAGCTCTATGACCTGGAGGCGGATGCCAGGGAGAGGGTGAACCGGTGGGATGACCCGGCGTATGCGAGGGACCGGCTGCGTCTGCTCGGCCGGCTGCTGGACGCCCTCGAACCGCTGGAGCGACGGATCGAGCGGGATTGCTATGCGTAGTACTCGCATACTGAAGTGCGGGAGCATTTCTGCACGGGGATACTAGAACGTTTCCTTGAGGCGCAACTGCTTAGCGATCGTCACCGGAGGCCTGTTTCTGTGAGTCCCGTAGGGACGTCCGAAATGAGCCCAGGGCATCAGTTCGCCGAAGCCCCGCGAAGGCGAACGCAGCCCTGGGAAGGGAAAGCGCATCAACCACAAGAGTCCCGTAGGGACGACCGAAGTTTTCGCCAAGGAGTTACAAGAGAGTGAACAGGGAAGGTTCACTCAGTTCTTACGGGCGTCAGTTGATACCTGAACCCTGACGCCTTTTCCACCCTTGTTGGGTTGCGGGCTTCGCCCGCCTTCATATACGATTTGCTCTACATTTGGACCCTATTCCTTGCGAGCGAGACCATGAGCGCATTCGAGCCGATTCGACTGACGCCCGCCGAGGTGGAGGGCTACCACCGGGACGGATACCTGATCGTGGAGCGATTGCTGCTGGAAGAGGAGGTGGCGGCCTTCGTGGAGCATGAAGCTCGTCCGAAGCCGCCGGAGCTGAATCGCGGCCTCCTGTCGCACACGGTGGACGCGCCCAGGGCCTACGTGGCGAAGCATCCGAACGTGGCGGGCATCGCTGCACAGCTCCTGTGCGGCGTGCCGAGGATCGTGCAGACCATGTACCTGGCCAAGCCGCCGGCCCGGGCGGATGGAATGGCCGGAGGCAAGGGGATCGCCCTGCACCAGGACACGCACTACCTGCCGACGGAACCGAACACGTTGATGGCCTGCTGGGTGGCGATGAGCGAGACGGGGCCGGAGAACGGCGGCCTGTGCGTCGTGCCGGGCAGCCACCGCGGCGACCTGCGGCAGACGCACCGGAATCTGGCGGAGGACCACGTGAGCTGGGAACACGATTATCTGATGCGCGGCCGCGATGGCCGGGAGTGGAAACAGCGGATGTATTCCTTCCAGATCGAGGGTCTGGATGAGGGGCAGGTCGCTCGCCTCTCGGTAGCCCGCGGCGCAGGCGTCTTCTTCACGGGAATGACCATCCATGGGTCCTACGCCAACCGGTCGCCGGACCGGCCGCGCCTGGCCTTTGCCGTCCATTACGTGAGGGAAGGGACATGGGTTCTCCGGGCGGACGTGCAGGACACGGTGGCGGTGGAGAAATACTCCAAGGAAACGAAGGGGGCCTAGCCCCAATACGGTGCAGTTGAGCGCACGAACTGTCGCGGCCGTATCGTTTGTCATTGGCGAGGTCGAAGCGATGTGTTGAAGTTACGCCTGCCTGCCCTGTCTGCGCCGCGAGCGTCGCGGCAGGCAGGCGCGCCCGCGGCGCAGGCAGGCCTCCCGGACCTGTCCTCCCGCAGGCATCCCGCTGGGACTATGGGACGGATTCAGGCGTGGTCTTCTCGGACAACGGCTAAAGCCGTCACTCCAACCCCTGCGGAGACGGCTCCGGCGCTCAAGTGAACAGTATTGGCTCTAGCGCTTCTTGAGGGCGGACTCGTATTCTTCGCGCTTGACGGTGCTGCCGAAGAGGAGCGGGGCGCAGCCTTCCAGGTCGCAGAGGAACATGGCACGGGTCGCCTGGCTGACGTCGATGTCGGCGACGACCAGTTCCTCGCGCCGAAGCTCGGAATGAGCATGGACCCGGCCGTCCGGCGAGATGATCATCGAGCGGCAGTTCTGATGCGGCTCGAGACACGCGTTGCAGGAGGCGAACCAGATGGTGTTCTCGGCGGCCCGCGTGGTGATCATGGCTTGATGGATGGGAATCTTCCACTCGTTGGGCCGGGTCGTGTTGCTCTGGGGGTGGAAGACGATCTGGGCGCCCTGCCGCACGCACTCGCGGGTGCTCTCAGGGAAACGGAATCCCTCGAAACAGATGACGACACCGACGGTGACGCCGTGGAGCTTGAAGACCTGGAAGCCCGAGCCGGGCGTGTAGGCGATGGCATCCAGGGGCGTCAGCTTGGTCTTGTGGTGGACCCCCAGAATCTTGCCGCGTTCCGAGATCACGAGGGCGGAATTATGCGGCTTTCCCGCGTGGGGATCGCTTTCCAGCGGCGTCTCCGTGCCCAGGATGCAGGCCAGGTTCAGCTCCCCGCATCGATGGGCCACCGAGTCATGCACCTCGCGAAGCTTCTTCACGGGCACGGGCGTGTCCGGCCGCGCAATGTCCACCCGGTAGCCCACCGTCTGCGTCTCCGGGAAGCAGAGAATCTGCACCCCGGCCTTGCCAGCCTGCTCGATGAAATCCAGGATCGTTCGGGCGTTGGCGTCTATGTCGTCCACCTGCCGCGTCTGGGCCAGTCCGATCTTCAGCTGCTTCTTCATCCTTCGCGCCTCTTCGGAAACAGGATAGGAGGGTCCCCTGCGGCCGCGCCTGGGAAACGCCGCTGGCCGCCCTGAACGGGCGAGCACACGAGCTTGGAAGCCCTGCCGCTCTTCTGAACAGGGGCACGAGCCTCCGTGATGTTATCGTCCCGGTCGCCGGAAGCCAAACGGAATCCGCCCGGGTCACCAGAATCCGATCACGTAGCGCTTGGTGGGTGGGAGATCGAAGAGTCCCAGGAGGCCCCAGAGGGCCGCGATCGTGAGATGGGCAAAGACCAAGCCGATGCACGACGTGCGGGCGGCCTGGTAGGCAGGCGCGCCCCCGAACTTCAGGACACATCGTTTGACGAGCCATGTGATCAGGAGCATCGCGCCGACGTAATCACCGATGGCGCAGGCGACCACGAAGCCGAGAGGGCTGAACGGAAACCAGTGCCAGACACCCTGGAGAAGGGCGAGTCCAGCGGTGGTGGCGAGGCCCACGGCCATCAGGGTGAGCCGGAGGGGGTCGATGGGGTCGGAGGCCCGCGCCGCGTTGAAAATCTCGTTGGCGGGCCAGATGGACAGGGGCTGCCTGAGGGTGCCGAACCCTTCGGCATAGAGGGCGTGAATCTGGAAGAAGCTGGCGAGGGCGAATCCGGACGCCGCGGCCAGGGTCGAGAGCCAAATCCATCGGCGGCCGCCGAGGCCCGTGATCTCCGCGATGCGGAAGCCATCGGCCTGGTAAGGCGTGACGTAGGTGCACCAGATCAGGAAGGAAAGGAAGACGAGGGCGGCGAGGGTGACTTCACCCAGCGCCGCGAGCGTCCCTCCCCCGAGCATCCAGACGAAGGACCGGATTTCGACGACGTGCAGGTAGATATTGGGGATGCCCGCCTGGGCGCGCACGCGGGCCATGACGAGTACTCGGACGAGGACGAGGGCGAGGAAAAGGACGGCGAACCAGGCGACCATGCCGACACGGATGAAGAAGACCAGGAGGAACGCGGTCCCGCCCGCCAGTCCGACGAGGGTCCACTTCCCCGGGCCGTCCGGATCGATCTTTCCGGGCCGGCGGAAGAAATCGCCGAGGGCGGACAGGGTGTAACGTCTTCCGGCCCAGAGCATGACGAGGGCGAGCCCCACGTAGGCGCCCATGCCCTGCTGAAATCGGATGTGGAAGAGGGGATAGTAAGGCACCCCGAACGTGCTGGCGACCACGGCCTCGATCTTCAAAACAATGACCATGACCCAGACGGTGAGGAGAAGGTCCAGCGGGACGAGGAAGCCGAGCCCGAAGAAGAGGGGATTGAGGCGCAGGTACGGGCCAGGCCCGCCGGCCTTCCAGGGAAGGTCCAGTCCCAGGTCGTGGAAGTCGTACTGGCTGCGAGGCACCGGCCAGAGGGGGTCCAGCGATGGAATGATGAAATAGAGATTGAAGAGCAGAGCCCCGAGCGCGCCCAGCCAGAACATCTGGCTTTTCAGAAGCACCGCGGGCCCCGCGCCCTCTTCCCTTCCCACGACCTCCACGGCCAGTTCGGCCACGGGATACCTCAATCGTTCGTCCCGCGACCATCGACGGTGGAACAGCCCGATCAGGCACGCCGTGGTGAAGAAGAAGGCGGTGAAGAGCGCCCCGAGGAATGCCAGCGGAACGAGCCAGGCCTTCCAGGGGACTCCCTCTCCCTTCGAGCCTTCCCACATCTTCCGGATCACCTCGGGGTCCGTGGGGAACAGCCATCCGGGGAGATGGGGCCGGATGGCGCTGACGGTCGAGTCCTCCTGCGGGCCGTAGACGGGCATGCTCAACAGACACAGCATCTGCCGGAAGAGTCCGATGAAACCGATCGTGACGGCGATGCAGACGAAGGCGTAAGTGCACAGGATTTCGGCGCGGCTCAACCCCAGCGGATTCCCGAGCCATCGGAGCAGCCGCTGAAGCGCCAGGAGGAAGATCAGGGCTGCGACGGCGGACAGGGGCGGCACCGACTCTGCGACGTGGCACGTGCCGCGCAAGAGCTGCGCCTGCTGCTCCCAGAGGGCCCCGACAGCGGTGCAGAGGAGGCCGAGCCCGACTATCCGCATCCAGCTCATCCATCCCAACCGCGGCGATTCCGGCGGGACCGCCGGCCGGGTGTCCTCGAGTCCCTGTTCCCGCCCTTCCATTGAACTCTCCAAGCCTTGATCGAGTAGACGAGGTTGGAAGTGCACCCGCCCTTCCAACCTCGTCTACTGGTTTCCGCACATGCCTTTGATTCTACGGCATCTCCTTGCACTCTCCAATTCGCTCTTCTTAGCCCATGCGCTGGGAGTCCGCATTTCATCTGTGGCCGGGAAGTGGTATCTTCTCATGAACCTGAAATACAACGCATCATGGACCAGGAGCGAGAATGAAGACGTGGATGTACCGGCACGATGAGGTGTTGACGCAGAGACCCTACGGGATAGACGTAGACGAAGAGGGCTGGCTCTGGGAGGGCTGCGGTTATAACCGCTTGACGGCTCACCACTTACGCACGGCGGAGCTGCGCCAGATCGCAGTCCCCGAGATGGGCAACCGCCCGGTCTATCAGGTCTTCGCCTGGGAGGGGAAACTGGTGCTGACCGTGGGCGAGGCCCCCTTTTACCTGATCTACGACACGGCCAGGGGCCGATGCCGGTTTCAGGAAGTCAGCGGGGAACGGCCGATCGTCTGGTACGGCACGAAGACGCCGAACGGGAAGGTGCTGCTTTATGAGCGCGGGTCGTCCCGGGTGCTCGTCTTGGACGGGCCCGAGGCTCGGCCCAGGACCGTGGCGTGTCCCTACGCAGGCCAGCTCGCCGCGGGCAAAGCTCTGAGCGATGGCCTCATCTACTCGTGCCTCGCCGACCCGGCCAGGGTGATCCGTTACGATCCCGCCGCGGAACGGTTCGTCGACGAGACGGCCATCCCGTGGCCGGAGGCGAACCCGTCGGGCCTGCACGATCATGCGGGGACGTTGTACATCAACGATTCCGCGGGTGGACGCATCTTTGTGATGGAGACGGCATCGAGGAGATGGCACGATCCGATCCCGACCCCGGACCATGGGAAGATTTATGGTTTCATGGGCGGGACCTTCAGCTACGAGGGGAAGGCGTACATCTGCCTGAGCACGTACAGGCACGCGAGCCGGCTCGATCCGAAGACGGGCAAGATCATTGTTCCGGAGGGCCCGCTTTCCGTGGACGGCAGGCCGCACCGTTTTCTCGAACGCTATCTCGTCTTCGACCCGTCCTCGAGGAGCTTCGATTACCTGGTCGCGCCGGAGCAGCCGGATGGCGTTCCGCTGCTCTGCTACAACTGGACCGACGGGAAGCGGTTCGCCATCACGGGCATGGTGTTGCCTTTCGAAGAGCCGGGTGTTGCGGGCGAGCAGTACGGGCACTGGCTCGTGCTGCAGAACGTACGGGCGGAGGACGAGCCGCGCTACCGTTTCTACGACATGAACTTTGATCGGGCGTCGCACCTGGCGCGCTGCCGCCGCGGATACCGGCAGGTGCGGTCGCTCTACATTCCCGAGCCGAAATGGTCGCCGCCGATCACGAACCTTTGCGGACCGGCGACTCTCTATACGCAGGGCCGGAACGAGGAGCTGAACCGGCGTGCGGAGAAGACGGACTCGGACGCCTACTTCCGCCATCTCGTGGAGATGGTGACGCGGGGCTGCGAGTCGGATGCGGAACGGGTCAAGCGCATCGGCGGCTTCATCAAGCGGTCGGTTTTCTACAACCCGATCCAGGAATCGGGGACCCATCATCCTGTGGGAATCCTGGAGTCGCACGACGTGAAGTGCGGCCAGGGCGTGATCCTGACGCTGGCGCTTCTGAAGGCGGCCGGGATTCCGGGCCGGTCCGTCTCCCTCCATCACCACGTGGTGGCGGAGGCGACCTACGACGGCGGGGACCATATCGTGGACGCCCTGTTCTTCGGGTCGCACCAGCCGCAGCGCGACGGCCGGGTGCTCTCGGTGGCGGAGTTGAAAGCGAATCCCTACGAAGCGGACGCCTATCCTCAAGAGTGCCTGGCGTACGACCCGGACCTGGTCGAAAGCGAAGACGGGTTCTGGGTGGAGGGCTACGTGTTCGGCCTCTGGGGCTCGCAGCCCTACTACTCCTATTACCTGGGCGCCGAGAAGGACCTCCCGCCTACGTTGCCGCTGGCCCTGCCAGCCCAGCGGCTTCAGGGCCGTCGCGTGCGCCTGAACTGGGCCAGGTCCCTGAAAATGGGCGGCGGCGCAGTGCAATACGAGGTGCGGGTGTTCTCGCACCGCGCGTGCAAGCAGCCGATCCACGCCTCCATGCGGAAGGGGACCTCGCTGGTGTTCGAGGTGCCGGAGATGAATCGGATGTACTTCGTGGAGGTCCGGGCGGTGGACGGACACCGGAAGAAGAATCCAGCGACCTGGTATCCGGCGACGCGGATGAACTTCGTACTGGTGCCGGAGGAGCAGTATGGATGGTACGGGGTGCTTTAGTTCTCTGGGACATCCCGCCGGGACGCCCCAGAGAACGGCAGGGAAAGCACCTGCCCATTCCCGCATTTCCGCCTCGGGAAAGGCGAAAGGTCTCGCTCTATCGCCTGCTCTTTCCCTCGAGGGCGGCAGCCGCGGCCCTGGCGACTTTCACGGCCGGCGGGGCCGGCCCCACCGGCCGTGACACCTCTTGGCGGCTCAGGCTCTCCTTCATGTGCGGGCGCGGCGGGCGAGCACGTAGGAGCCGATGGCGGCGACCGTGTCGAGCCAGATGCCGCTCGAAGGTTGGCGGGCGTGGCGGCAGAGGGCATCCAGCGTGGAAGCCAGCACCGTCTGGCGTCCATCATCCCCGATCTCGTGCCCCGCAAGGATGAGCCAGCCGCCGTCGCCGGCGGCTTGATCGATGCGGGCCTGGAGCTTCTCGAAAGAGGTCCCGTCGAACTCCACTCCGGTCGCCTGGGCGAGGTCGCTCCAGACGGGGCTGTTGTGCGTCTCGTCGAGGAAGCCGCGCCCCACGACGAAGTGCCGGGCGATCAGAGGGACGTAGCTGCGGACGTTCTCGCCGCGTCCCACGAACTTCTGGCCGCAGGGATAGGCGAAGGTCCGGGGCCGCACGCCGAGCAGCCGCTCGATGCGGTCGCTGGCATCCGTCAGCTCCTTCTCCATGCGTTCGAGCGTGTAATCTTCGAGCGCGTTGGAACGTGCGAACCGGAAGTTGCCGCTGCACGGGTGGGTAACGGTATGGTTGCCGATCTCGTGTCCGGAGGCGGCGGCACGACGCCAGCCTTCAAGCCGTTTTTCCAGGGAGGAGAAGGAAACGTAGAAGGTGGCCTTGACGCCGTGGGCGTCGAGGATGGGCAGACCCCGGTCCACCTGGCTCAGCCGCGCGTCATCGAAGGACAGACTGACGGCGACGCGGCGTCCGTCAGGCCATTGAAAAGATGGAGTGCTCATGAAGTCCGCGCGGCCTTGCAGCCGCGCCCTCGGCAAGATCGGATCGGAGAGGGGATATCGGGTCCGATCGGACCGATCCGACCGATCGCACCGAGCCCATTCCACAGAAAGAATAGGGCATCATGGTTTTCCACTCGCTCATTTCAGGAAATAGATGGGATCGCCCGCGCTTCGTCGCCCGTTTGATGGAAAAGCACGAGACAATCAGGACCAGGAGGGATGAGGTCACCACTCCCCCCAGGCGCGGACGGAAAATCACTCGCACGGGCGAACGTCCGTCACTTGGCTCGTGGGAGCTGTAGCCTTCATAAACAGGAATTCCGAGGAAGACGATATTCAGACCAAGCCGGCGAACTTGCGCCAGACCCATTCCGCTGTGAGCAGTACGAAAAGAAGGGCTAGGATGGCGGGTGAGTCCCAGAGTCGCCAGGTCTTCTCAAGCTTCTCTACTCGCTCCTTGGGCTGGAGCTGCATGAAGAATTTCTCCATTTCGGCGAATTCTCGATATTCACCACCGGTGGACGCGGTAAGGGCCCGGAGGAATTTCTCGTCACGGGCGACGCGGTGCAGCTCGGGATTCTCCCGGACCACGGCAACGGGGCCCGCAACAGACTCCGGTGAGCCCTTCAGCCGGAAGGTCACGTCCCGGGCCGGGAGGCCCTTGAAAACCGCTCGGGCGATGGCCGCTTGGTCTCGAGGCGCTTCCGCCGCGGCCTCGGCGATTACGCCGCCGCCAGCCTCAGCGACCACGATGGCGTCGGAACGCGGTGGGGAGACCCAGACCTGCATGGGCTCGCCCCGGGCAAGAATCCGCCGGTCCAGTCCGAGGGCTGGTGTCGGCTTGCCGGCCGGTGGGGTCTGGATTCCACCCTGGACCGCCCAGGCGACCAGGCCGACGTACATTTCCGCATGGGCGGCGAGCAGGGAGGGATGCAACAGCTTCCAGAGCGGGTCGGCGTCGATGAACAGCGTTTTCCCCGCGCCAGCGAAACGGCAACTCACCAGAGGATCGCCCGAATCGGCGTGCAGAAGAAGCACCTGCGTGTCGGGACGCAACCGGTCCGAGAGCGCTTCCCGGCCGGGTTCAAGCCCAGCAGCGAGATGGCAGGTGACGGGGTGAAGCGCGCCGGTGTCGGTGATCCGAATATGTTCGAGCCGTTCCAGGGGGCGCGCCTGAGCGGCCGGATTGGAAGGGGCGGGCCTTGGCCGGACCGGCAGCAGGGCGTCAGCCAGTGTGGAATCCGGTGGAAGAGGATCGGTGCGGCCGTTGCCCAGGAAGCAGACCGTGCCTCCTTTTTCGAAGACGAACCGGCGGAGGTCGTCCCATTCCGCAGGGGAGAGGGTGTTTTGGAGCAGGTCTCCCATGACGACGAGATCATAGGATTCGAGGGCAGGGAGGTTTTCCGGCCATGCGCCGCGGCGAACGCCTCGGGCGACCGTGCCGTTCTCCTGGACGACGGCGATGATGGCGTTGAGGTCGATCGTTTCGAGTCGCTGGAAGACATGGAGGGCGAAGCGCGTCTCCCAGCGCGGGCGCTCGTCGAGGAGGAGCACCCTGACCTTGTTGCTGCGGACGTGGGTCACGAAGTCGGCGGAGTTGTTCTGGGCGGGGAAGGCCTCGCCGGGCGCGGCCGCGAGGCGTGCGCTATAGCGGAGGAGACCCGCCTGACCGGGCGTGAAGGCTAGGTTGGGCGCGTGGAAATCGCGGCCGCCGGCCTCGACTTCGGCGGAAGCGGCAACGCCTTCGGGCCCGAGAATCTGGAGCCCGGCGCTTTCGGACGAATCGGTCACCGTCTTGAGTTGGACACGGACGCGGGCTGGTGTGCCCAGGACGGTGAAGGGCGGGGCGACGGCGCGCAGCACGCCCAGATCGTCAGGCTCCTTCGAGCTTCCCGCAGCAGCGGCGTAAAGAGGAACCTGCTTGCGGTTGAGCGCCTGAACCAGGGTCGCCGCCTGCCGGCCGCCGAGGTCCCGCCCGTCGCTGAATAAAAGAATAGCGGTGAGCGGGAAATCGCTTTTCTCCTCGAGAAGAGCTTCGAGGCGGCCGATGATGTCGGTCGTGCCCTCTATGGGGGGAAGAGGCCCCTCCGGCGTCTCGTGGAGCAGGGATGCCCGGCCGGACATGAGGGAGACGAGGAGGAAGGCCTGGCCCGGGGCAAGGGTGGGAAGCTGGCGGCGGGCCTCGCCGAGCTTCTCACTGATGAGCTCGAGGCGGGTCCGGATGCGGATGGCCTCCGCGGCGGCCCGCAGGGCCGGATCACCTTTGGCGAGCGCGGCTTGATCGGCGCCGGCCTGCATGCTCAAGTAGCGTTCGGCGAGGGATTCCAGGCGGGCGCAGAGATTCTCGAAGACCGGTTTCCCGGGGCTTTTCTCACCGGTGAATAGCGCCTGAACACCCGTACGGAGGTCCAGGACATCGGCTTCGAGGCGCCGGCGGTCCTCGGACGCCAGCCCGGGTATCGAGGCCATCAGCTCCTCCAGACGCTGGAAGCGACCCAGGATGGCGTCCTGCTGCGGGCCTGACTGCTCCCAAAAACGGTCTTCCCGGCGGTCGGCCCCCCGCTGAAAGGTCTCGAAACGGCGGACGAGGGCCTCGACCTCGAAGAGGACCTCGGCAAGTTCGTGACCAAGCTCGCCCGGCTTGCGGCGGCCGGGCTCGAGATGGCGGGCCAGGCGCAAGGCCTCCTCCAGGGCCATACGGGTGTCACGGGCGGCCATGCTTTCGGAATCATCGATGACGAGGAGGATGCGGCCAGGGTAGGTCAGAATGCGCCGGGCGATCAGGCTGGGACGGAAGGCGAGAAAAATAAGGAGCACGAGGAGAGCCAGCCGCAAGGTGACCAGGCCGACGCCGTGCCAATTCTCCGTGCCGCGCAGTTGAAGGCGGTAGAGAAGGCAGCCAGCGATGGCCGCCAGGGGTATCCAGAGGAGCATCCACCAGGGCGACGCCGCCGCGGCGAACTGAACGCTCCATTGACTCGATTCGAGGGCCTTCATCGGTCAAGAACGGTGGGGAGGCAGACCGCGAATGCCATCTATTTTAGCACAGGAGGCCGGGAAAGGCAGGATCAGACCGAGAGGAACTCTGTGGGAATCGGGAAAGGAAACAAGGATAATCAAGGCATTAGGCGCTTACTGAGCAGCGCCCGCCGGCACGGCGCTGGGCGCATGACAGCGAGGTGTGATGCGGATGCCTCAGATGACGAATCGACCGGCGAGTGCGGCGGAGATGCGGGAACTGGACCGCAGGGCCATCGAGGAGTTCGGGATTCCCGGTGTGGTTCTGATGGAGAACGCGGGCCGCGCAGTCGCCGAGGAGGCCCTCAAGATGCTGGCATGCGCTCCGGAGGCCGCAGGGATTTCGATCGTGTGCGGGCGCGGGAACAATGGTGGAGACGGCTTCGTAGCGGCGCGGCATCTCCAGAACGCGGGATGCTCGGTCACCCTCTACCTCGTCCAGCCCGAGTCGGATGTCCGAGGCGACGCGAGAGTCCCTTTCGGAACGGTCCGGCGGATGAAAGGTATTCGGATTTGCACTCTCCAGCCGGGTTTGGCCCCCGGCGGCTGGGCGCAGGCGCTGGCCTGCTCGTCACTCATCGTCGATGCCCTTTTCGGGACCGGCCTGTCCCGGCCGGTGGCCCCACCACTGGACCGCGTGATCGAGTGGATGAACGAATCGGGCCGGCCGATCCTGGCGGTGGACATCCCCTCGGGCCTGCATGCGGACACGGGCGCGATTCTGGGGTGCTGCGTCCGAGCGAGTCGAACCGTGTCGTTCGTGTTGCCGAAGTGCGGTTTGTTGACGGGTCGCGGACCGGAGATGTCGGGCCAGCTTATGGTCGCGGACATCGGAATGCCCGCGGACCTGCTCGAGGGCTTCCGTTGTTGATGCTCAACGATGTTCCCGATGGCCGCTCCCGCCGCGTTGACCCTGCGAACCCTGTCCCGGGTCGTGCTGGCGTGCCTCTCCGGGATGCCTCCCGTGTTCTCCCTCGGTCCGGCGCGCTTCGCTGGGCCCGTGTCCGTGCTCGGCTTCGTGCCCGCGCCGGCCACCGCCTCGATGCCGGCGTTCACGCTCATGGTCCCCTCTGCCTCCGGGCATCTCTTCTCGTCCGTCCAGGCGTCCGTGACTCCGCGGCCCGCGTTCGCCCCGGCCGCCCGGATACCCCTCGTTCTCCTGCACGAGGCGTCCCGCGGAAGCCTGACCGGAACCGATGCGCTGGATGGACTTGAGCTTCCACCGATCCTCGGGGCTGACGAAGGTGATGGCCACGCCGGAGCGGCCGGCCCGGCCGGTACGGCCGATGCGGTGCACGTAACGCCGGGCGTCCCGCGGGATGCTGTAATTGATGACGTGGGAAACGACGTCGATATCCAGGCCGCGGGAGGCCACGTCCGTGGCGATGAGGGCCCTGAGACGGCGGCTGCGGAAACGTTCCATGACCTTGTTCCGGTGTTCCTGCGAGAAGTCGCCATGGAGAGCGGCGATGGGGTAGCCGCGGCCGAGAAGCCGCCGGGAGACCACATCCACCTCTCGTTTGGTCTGGCAGAACACAAGATAGACGTTGAGGTTGTCTCCGTCCAGTATCTCGCAGAGCTTGTCGAGTTTCCGATCCGTGGGAACAGCGATGTACTGCTGATGGATTTCCGGCACGGTGGTGAGCCCTTCGATAGTGGAGACCTTGATGGGCCTGGACATGCAGGAATGGGCGAGGCGCTCCACCTCGGAGGGGAAGGTGGCGGAAAAGAGCATGGTCTGGCGCTCGGGCGGGCACTTCTTGAGAATCTCGCGGATGGCGTCGATGAAGCCCATGTCGAGAAGTTCATCGGCCTCATCCAGGACGAGGCGCTCGACCCACCCCAGGGTGAGAGTACGGGATTCGAGGTGGTCGAGGATTCGGCCCGGGGTGCCGACGACAATCTGGCTTCCGCCACGGAGACAGAGAATCTGCTCCCCCATGTTTTCGCCGCCGATCACGAGCGCCACCCGAAGCCGCTTGGCCGCTGCAAAACGGTCGAATTCTTTCTTGATCTGATGGGCCAGCTCGCGGGTGGGAGTGACGATCAGGGCCTGGACGCTGACGCGACCGGGATCGACTTTCTCCACGATGGGGAGGATGAAGGCCAGGGTCTTGCCCGTCCCCGTCTCGGCCTGCCCCATGACATCTCGACCTGCCATGAGATGCGGCAGGGCTTTCTGCTGGATTGGAGTGGGCTTGACGAAGGCGCGTTCCCTGATGACAGCAAGGGTTTCCGGGCTCAGTCCAAATTCACGGAAGGGCAAGGGGTCACCTCAGGGGAAAACAGGGTATGGGAGTGAACAGCGCCAATTCCATTCCGGCCGCTCACCATCAGTGCGGGCCGGTTTGAGGCGGTGATTCGCTAAAGGTGGTAACCGAGGCGTTTCATGATGCGGTCGTCCTGACTCCAGCGTTCGCTGACGCGGACCTGGAGTTTGAGAAAAACGGGCTGGCCCAGGATTTTCTGGATTTCTTCGCGGGCCGCGATGCGGAGATTCCGGATCATCTGGCCCCGGTGGCCGATGACAATGCCTTTCTGGGACTCCCGATCGACGTGAATGGTCGCGTGGAGGTGAAGGGTCTCTTCTGAATCGTCGAATTCTTCAATGGTGACGGCAGAATGATAGGGAATCTCCTGGCCGAGGAGAAGGAATATTTTCTCGCGGATGACCTCGGCGGCGAAAGACCGGTCCGTCTGGTCCGTGAACATCCCTTCAGGAAAATACGGCGGGCCTTCGGGCATGCGGCTCTTAGCCGCCTCGACCAGGGCGTCGATTCCCTCGCCGGTCCGGGCCGAGATGACGAAGGACTCGTCGAAGGCCGCGTGCTGGCGGACCGCCTCGACGAGAGGCTGGAGGGCCTGGCGACCCGTGAAGTGGGCGATGACCGGCCCTTCGTCCAGGACGTCCACCTTGTTGATCACGAGAAATTTCGGGGTCCGGGTCCGGCTGAGATGTTCGAGGAGGAGGAGACTCTCATCGTCCAGGAAGAGGCCCTGGTCCCCCCGCGGGTAACCCAGCGACGCCGCCGGAGGCTCGAACAGGCAGAAGAGCAGGTCGGCGTCGTCGAGGGTGCGCAACGCCACCTGGACCATGTGCCGATTGAGCGTGGTCGTGCCGCGATGCACTCCGGGGGTGTCCAGGAAAACCATCTGGCCGCCTTCGAAATGGAGAATGCCCATGATCTTGTCACGCGTGGTCTGAGGCTTGGGCGTGACGATGGCCACCTTCTCCCCAATAACACGGTTCAAAAAGGTGGACTTGCCCACGTTGGGCCGGCCGAGAATGCCGATGAAACCGGAGCGATAAGGGTGGCCGCCTGCTGCGGCGGCGTCGCCCGCCGCAGCAGGCGGGACTGAAGTATCCGCCGGGCTTCCGACGGTCGCCGGCAAGGTTCCTGTCGCCTTCATCGGCTCAGAATGCTCGTGGGTGTCAGTCATGGATGGAATTGAGGGACATCCTTTCAGCCGGCTCGGGCATGGAGGGGAATCGGAGGGGTCACGCCGAGCTCGGCAGCAAGAGTGCAAATCTGACGCCAGGTCTCTTCCTCGACCGGGATGCCATGAGCCCGGCGATGCCGAAGCGTGCGGAACTCGGGCTCGCCGGGCACGAGGACTTCCTGGAAGCCGGGTCGGGTCGGGCAGCTCTTCATGTAATCAATCAAGGCCTGGAGCTGGGGCTGGAACTCGGACCTGGGCAAGAAGGTCTCGATATCGAGAACGAGGGCAAAAATACCATTGCCAACCTGGGGCTTTTCGGGGCCGACGGTGCCCGTCCCGGTCAGGATGCCGCCGAGAATCTCGACCATGAGAGAGAGGGCGAAGCCCTTGTGGCCCATGGAGCCTCCCAGGGGCAGGAGCGCACCGGGCGGCGGTCCGTACAGGTCCCTCGGATCAGTGCTGGGCTGGCCGGCGGCATCAAGAATCCAGCCCTCGGGCAGCCGTTCGCCTCGGTTCAATTTGACGCGAACCTTGCCCTCGGGAGCGATGCTGGTGGTGAGGTCCAGGAGAAAAACTCCATCCTCTTTCCAGGGCGCGGCGAAACAGATGGGATTGGTGGCCAAGCGCGCAGCCGCGCCTCCAAAGGGTGCGACGTTCCCCCGCGCCCTGCCCGCATTCGCCACCAGCCAGCAGGCCAGCCCGGCCTCCGCCGCCTGCTGGGCATACTCGCCCATGCGGCCCGCATGGTTGCAGCGGCGAACGGCAAGCTCCACCACGCCGCTTCTCCGGGCCTTCTCAATGGCCTTCTGCATGGCCGATCGGGCAGTCATCTGCCCGAAGTTCCAATGACCATCAACGAGGAGCAGGGTATCGGTCTCCCGGACGACCTCGAGGGGCGACCCTGGCACGATGTCTCCCTGGCGGATGGACCGGAGGTATTGCATGACGCGTATGACGCCGTGTGAGTCGTGTCCCAGGAGATTGGAAGTGACGAGGGAATCGGACACGATTTCCGCTTCGGAGGCGGATGCACCGGCGGCTTCGAAGAGGGCCGCGCAGAGCTGCTTCAACGGCTGTTCGGACAGAAGAGGCAAGAGAAGAAGGGACCCCGATGAAGAAATTTGCCCGTGGGCACAAACCGGTTGCCGCCGCAGCTCAGAGCCGTGCCGCGGCGGATTCCATGCGATAGGCGGCGAAGCCGCAATCGGCGCTTGGGGGACAAACTTGAAAAAACTCTTATCCAGTTTCAGTTATCCTCGAAATGATTATAGCGACATGAGCGTGCCGTTGCCCAGTCGCAACCCGAAGAACGAGTCATTCTCGGACTCAGACATTTTCAGAACGGCATGCCGTGCTGGCGTCTTTCGACGCTCGTCAATTCGAACACCTTGCGAAACAGCAGGTCCTCGGTCGGCGTGAGCTGAATCTTGCGGCGGGCCATGACACGCCGGGCCACCTCGATGGCGCGGTCGATGTTGAACGTGGTGAAGGTCTCGCCAGCCGCGCCCCAGGAGAAGGATGGGACGTACTTGGGCGGAAAGCCAAACCCGAAGATGTTGCAGGCGAGGCCCACCACCGTCCCGGTATTGAACATCGAGTTGATGGCGCTCTTCGAGTGGTCGCCCATGGTCAGGCCGACGAACTGGGAGCCCGAGTCGACCGACTCGCCGTTGACCATGACCTTGACGCTGCCATACGTGTTCTTGAGGTCGCTGTTATTGGTGTCAGCGCCGAGGTTGACCCAGGTACCGAGGTAGGCGTGCCCGAGAAAGCCGCCGTGCTGCTTGTTGGAGTAGCCATGGATGATGGACTCCTCGACTTCCCCACCGACCTTGCAGACGGGTCCGATGGAGGTGTTTTCATAGATTTCCGCGCCGACTTTAATCCAGGACCTGTCGCCCACGCAAACGGGGCCGATGAGCGTCGCTTGGGCAAAGATGCGAACGTTCTTGCCGATGTAAATGGGACCGTCTTCGGCGTCGATGACCGTTCCAGGCTTAACCGTCGTCCCCTCATCGATGAAAATGTCATCCGGCTTGAGCAGGTGGACGCCATCGTGCACCCGTCCGCGGATTCGGTCGGGCCCGCGTGCCCCGACGAGCGCCTCGAAGTCCCGGCGCAACTCTTCGCCGTTGCGCTGGACAAGATGCCAGGGATAGACAATGAGGGGGACGTCCACTTCCTGCCGGGGAATCCCCTGGAAGTCGGCAAGGGAAAGAAGCCCCTGCAACTTGGTCTTGAGCCTCTCGAGATTCTGGCCGCTGACAAAGGCTGCGACGAGCTGGTCCTCCTTGACGTAGACCGTGTCCCTGTCGGCGGCGGGTGGAATCCGTTCGGCGAGGGACGGGCCAGCCATGACGCGGCCGTTCATGAACAGGCAGTGGGATGTGGAGATTTGATTGACCTGCACCCCAGGATTGCGTTCCCTCATGTACGCGGCGAGGTAGTCGCGGCAGTGAAGGGTAAGGGTCGCCCCAGGATAGGCGCGCAGGATTTTCTCCTTCAAAGAGCTGATGCCGCAGCGCAGGTTGCAGGTGGGTCGAAAAAACACGAGGGGAAGCAAACGGGAGCAGCCCGCGTCTTCAAAGATGCAGAGGTGGGGAGTCATGGTGCTGCCTCGAACGTAGGAGTGGCTTCACAGCAGGCCCCGGAAGCCTGGGTATCGGGACAAGACCGTACGAAAGATGGGAAATTGGACCAACCGCTCTCTTCATTCTGGCATCCGGATCGAAGAATGCCACCTGGATTGCTCGGCTTTCGGTGGTAAACTCAGCGGTGGAAGGATATCGAACCCGAATAGGCGCTTGGGGCGTCAAACTTGAGAAACCTTTTTTAGGTCTCAGTTGCGCTTTTATTAAGGTTCCCGTTTCCCCGCCAGGGTGGATACTTCGCCGGCGGATATCTGCGGGCCAGGCCAGGGAATAAATACCTATGAAGATTGCCGAGTTGAGAGTGACACCCGTGGCATTTGCAGACCCTCCTCTGAGAAACTCGACGGGGGTGCACGAGCCCTATGCCATCCGGACGATCGTGCAAGTCCGGACTGACGAGGGGCTGGAGGGGGCCGGGGAGACCTATGGCGGCCAGTCGATCGTGGAAGGGATCGAGGCCGCCCGGCCGCTTGTCATCGGCCAGAGTCCAACTCGGCTGGAGTGCATGCGAATGGCCATTCGGGACCCTCACGTATACAGCCCGATCGAGGTGGCCTGCTTGGACATTACAGGCAAGGCGATGGGGTTGTCCGTAAGTGAATTGCTCGGCGGCCCCATCCGGAATCAGGTCGAGTTCTCCGCGTATCTCTTTTATAAATACGAGGATGAAAATGACGATTGGGGTCGAGTCATGGACCCCGAAGCCATGCTGCGGGAGGCGAAACGGTTTCACCGGACGTGGGGCTTCAAGTGCCACAAGCTCAAGGGTGGCGTCCTCAAGCCGGAAGAGGAACTGGAAACGTTGCGGATGCTCCGGGAGCATTTCGGGGATTCCCATCAGTTGCGCATCGATCCCAACGGGGTATGGGCGGTAGGCACCTCTATCCGGATGGGCAAGGCGATGGCGCAGTACAACATGGAGTATCTCGAGGACCCTTGTTCCGGAATGGCGCAGATGGCGGAGGTGCGAGAGAACGTCCCCGTGCCTCTATCGACGAACGGAGTCGTGACAGCGTGGTCGCACTTCCCTGAAGCCGTGGAACTGGGGCCGGTCGACGTGGTCCTCAGCGATCACCACTACTGGGGCGGACTGGTGGCGACCAAGTATCTTGGCCACGTCTGCGAAGTACTTGGCCTGGGTGTCTCGATGCACAGCAACAGCCACCTCGGGGTCTCTCTGGCCGCTATGCTCCATGCCGCCGCGGTGACTCCGCAAATCACCTATGCGTGCGACTCGCACTACCCGTGGGTGAAAGAAGACGTGATCCGAGGCGAGATGTTTCGTTTCCAGGATGGGTGTCTGGACGTGCCGCGGGGGCCCGGCCTCGGTGTCGAGATTGATCCGGAAAAGCTCGGCCGGCTGCACGAAAAATATCTCCGGGCCAAACAGGCGCGGCGTGATGACCAGCGCTTGATTCGGACCTACGAGCCGAACTGGGTGAATCGATTCCCGCGGTGGTAGGCCAGGAGGATTCGCGGCACAGCGTCAATCCTTCCTGCTGACGCCTTTCCATTTCGAGATTCGATCGGCACGGAAGTGATGGAAATCCCGAAACCTTAAAGGAAACTTCCATGTCCCTGGGTCTTGCAGTGCTTGGCGGTGGACGCGTCGTCGGGGCTCATGCGGGGATACCCGCGCATTTTCCACAACTCCGCCTCGTGGGCATAGCCGAGCCGAATCGGGAACGGCATGCGCCGCTCGCTCAACAGTTCGGCTGCCCGATCTTCGAGAGTTCTGAGGAATTGATCCGGCGTGACGACGTTCATATCGTGGCCGTCTGCCTTCCGCACCACCTGCACCACCCGATGGCGCTGCGCGCCCTTGAGTCCGGCAAGCACGTGATGATCGAAAAGCCGATGGCACTGAACGCATCCCAGTGCGACGAGATTCTCGCCGCACAACGGCGTGCCGGTGTGAAACTCGCCATCGGTCACCATCACAACTTTGTTCCGGCCAACGTCGAGGCCCGGCGGCTCATTCAGTCGGGGCAGATCGGCCGCCTGGTCTTCGCCACGGATAGCTGGTTCAAGCCGTTCCACGAAGGCGTGCGACCACCTTGGTTTCTGGACCGGGAGTGCGGCGGCGGAATGTGGTGGATGAACGGCCCGCACCACGTGGACCGGCTCAGGCGCATCATCGGCAGCCGGATCGTTTCGGTGAAGGCCAAGGTCAGCAGCGATATTTATGGGTACAGCGCCGCGGACAGCGGGATGGCGATGCTCCAGTTCGAAAACGGCGTCTATGCCACGATCACCCATGCCGGATACCGCTTCGGCACTTACCATTTCACGGCGGAGTTCACCGCCAGCCATGGCATCCTGAGGCTCTTGGACGAGAGACTTTTCTTGTGCCGTGGGAAAGAGTTTGAGGCGGTGGAGACGAAAGGGGAGGCGGTGCACCTGGCGCAGTGGCGAGATTTCCTCGAGGCCATCGAGACGGGCCGGCAACCGTTCGTAAACGGCGAGTACGGACGAGAGATCGTAGCGGCTTGCGAGGCCGCGGAACGATCCTCGGAGCTGGGCCGAGAGGTCCTGATGAAGGAGCTCGGCGAGTATCCCTGTTCATCAGCGCACCAGCGCTGATGAACAGGGATACTCGATAGACAAGTTTGAGCGAAATACGTCAGCCCCAGTGTCCGTGTGTGAGAACCCCGCAAAGCCGGGTCGAGGCTGAGGGTCTCGCGACGTGCGGGGGGCGGCGGACCTCGGGGGCCCCACCGCACGGGCTCGTGCAGCGGTCACACGCCGCGAAGTGTGAGGGGATCGCTTGACCCTCGGAAACTGGGCCGGCGGACCTCGCGGGCTCGGTCGTGACCTATGCCCGCGGTCATCAGAATCCATCCAACTCCAGCGGCGGGGAGGCGCATGCTCGCTGGCCCGCTTCGGATGAGTTCTTTGATTTCGCCGGAGTCTCCCAAAGTATTCGGGTTTGGAAGTGCGGGTGCACTTCCAAACCCGAATACGAGGTTCAACGAGGCGGAGCAATCCTTACCCCAGCTCGTCGAAGTGCCTGGCGGATGGCCAGGACAATCGCCGGAGCATTGGGGGTGTCAGAATGCACACAGACGGTTTCCGCTTCCACCGAGATGTCGCCGCCTTCAATCGATTCCACCACGTGCTCGCGCAGGAGGCGGACCATGCGTTTGCCGATGGCCTTGGGCGTGCCGCCCGCTTCCTCGATTTTCCAATCGAACATTTTCACCTTGCCGTCGGAATGATAGCCCCGGTCGCCAAAAAACTCGGGGACGACGCGCAGCCCCAGTCGGTCCGCCTCGTGATGAGTCGCCGAATCGCTGATCGTGTAGATCATGAGCTGGTCATCATGGTCCAGGGTGGCCTCGACAACGGCTCGGGAAAGGTCAGCGTCTTCAAGGGCCATCATGTAGAGCGCGCCGTGAGGTTTGACGTGATGAAGCCGTGCGCCCGCGGCGCGAACGAATGCGTCAAGGGCGCCGATTTGGTAGGTGACGGTGTTCTTGAGATCGGACGGACGAACCTGGATGCGACGCCGTCCGAACCCGAGAAGATCGGGGAAGCCGACATGGGCGCCGATGGCGACATTCAGGCGTTTTGCCTGCGCTACGGTGGCCCGCATAACGGTCGGGTCGCCTGCATGGAAGCCGCAGGCGATGTTGGCCGACGAGACGAGCGGCAGCAATTGGTCGTCCGCTCCGTAGCGATAAAGCCCGAAGCTCTCGCCCATGTCGCCGTTGAGGTCGATGGTGCGGCGAATCATGGTTCGACCTCCTCAAGGGTGAGGCAGAAGCTCAGGCGAAAGATGAGCTCGTTCATGCGGGTCCTCGATAAGGGAAGCGTCTTCCTACTTCCGTGCCGCGGTAACAGCGAAGCCGCCGTACGCGGCCTCAACAGGAATTATTCACGAGAAACTCGTGAATAATTCCGGCCTCTTGGGTCTTGCAGGCCAGCTAGCCGGGGTTTCTCACAAATCGCAACGGCACGCTCGATATCCTCCTGTGCTGCAATCCGTTGCAATGCAGGCTTCAAGGCCGCCTTCCTGGCACCTCGATCCAGGTTAGCCCTGAGCAAGAACGGCGCAAGTCGTTCGAGTCGAAGCCCGCAGGGCGTATTTCGAACACGTCGGGGTAGAGTAGAGGAGGTTCCTCGCCTCCCCCCTCATCGAACCGTACTTGCGGATTTGCCGCATACGGCTCTCCTGGAAGCTGTCGTCAGTTGGTTTTCGCTGCACCCGGTTTCGCATTACAGGTAATGCAGTCCCAGTTCCTTCAGGTGAACATACATCGAGGTGTCTTTAGGGAGTTTGTAGGGGCGTTGGCTTCTTCGCCTCAAGTGGCGGCCCAAACGCCTCTGCATAAACCAGTTGAGACGCCGGCAAGCTTTGCGTGGATACCCAAAGCTGAAGTAGTTGGCCCACCCCCCGACTTGTCGATTGACCATCTGGATGACGGTAGGTATGGGAACGCAGTTCATCTCCCGGCTTATCAACTCCCGGAGTTTTCTTCGTTCCTTGGCCACCGCCTTCTTCGATGGCTCAACGTTCAGGTACCTTCGACCTGTCCCGTATAGGCTTCGGTCGAACCGGAACGTATAGCTCAGGAAGTTCAGGCTTTCTCCATTCGCTTTCAGGGTCACCACCTTCGTCTTTTCCCGGTTGACGGACAGACCCAGCCAGCCTTCGAGTTTGCCCTCCATCCAGTCCACCAAGCGTTTGCTCTGGTGCCTTGCCAGGGCGACAAAGTCGTCCGCATAGCGCACCAGTTTGGCGTTAGCCCAGTGAGCCGGACCGTTGTTCCGATGGAAGACCTTGTCGAACCAGTGGAGATAGATGTTCGCCAAAAGAGGGGAGATAACTCCTCCCTGCGGCGTTCCCTGCTGGGGATGTGTTTCCACCTTTCTCCCTTTCGAGTCTCGCTCTACCACCGGCGCTTGCAACCACATACGGATGAGGTTCAGAACGTTCCCGTCCACCACCCGCATGCGCACACAGGCCATGAGTTTGCCCCATGGTATGGAGTCGAAGTAACCTTTCAGGTCTGCGTCATACACCTCCCTGTAGCCACCTTGCAGGTGGCGGCGAACTTCTGCCAATGCCTGGTGGGCCGAGCGGCCGGGCCTAAACCCATACGAGCAGCCCTCAAAGTCCGCTTCAAAGATCGGCTCCAGGATGAGCAGTGCTGCGGTCTGAACCACCCGATCTATAACGTTCGGGATGCCCAGAGGCCGCAGCTTTCCGTTCTCCTTCTCGATGTAGACCCTCAAAACCGGTCCTGGGCGATAGGTCTTGTTGAGAAGCGAATTCCGAATGTCCTCGATGAGCTCCTTCGGACGCCGATCCTCGGGATTCCCCTCGGCTTTCAGGATGTCCTCAATTCGGACCCCATCCACCCCAGGAGCTCCCCCGTTTACACGAACAAGGTCCCACGCCATTGCCAAGACGTCCCGGTGGTATATCCGGTCGTACATGGCATAGAATCGAAACCTCGGTTCCAGCTTCGCCTTCCGGCCAAGCTTCCGTCTCAGAAGGGCGACTTTCCGTGGAAGAGGCACTCGCTTCCCTTCAAGGGTCTCAAGAAACTCTTCCATTTCCTCCGTAGTGGGTGCCTTGGGGGCGACCAAGCGGCTCTCCCTCCTTTAACTTCAGCATGCTTCCAGTGAGGTCCCTTGACTCCACGGGAATTACCCCGCTTCGACGCTACTATGGACCCCTCCGACTGCCAGCCAAGCCCCTGGTCGGGTTATTCATTCCCCCACCGGGTTGCGGTCACCACCGCACCGGGCTGGCTCTCCCAGGTTCCTGTCCAGTCTTTCGGTAAGCGTCCTCTCCAACCACCCCGAGAGGCTCAGCAGGTGCTTGCGCTCATTCCTTCCCCGCTGATTCCAGGCTTCACCCTTCTCAGAAGGATGGCCACCTCTATTGGCATAACGAGGCCGAATCGAGTTCGCTTTCGCTAGGACTCTCACCTTCACCGTCCAGAGGGATTAACCCCCTTCGCCCCGCCTCCATGCGTGGACCGGCCTGCTCCCTTGTGTCGGTTACCCGACTCAAGGAGACCGCGGTTACATGTCGAACGAGCAATTGACATGGCTAACTCCTTTCAGTTAGCTAGACTGACCAGGCTTAACCTGGCGCACTGAGAAATGCGGACTAGATGTCTCTTACGGTCGAAACCGTTACAAATGAGCCTGCCTGCGCCGCGCACGGCGCGGCAGGCAGGTCAAGTTTTCCACTCGCTGGACAAGGTCTGTATCC
>JACPCR010000106.1 GCA_016179685.1 Planctomycetota bacterium
TGCTGGCGGGTTTCGATGCGCTGGAGCATGTTATGGCGGGCGGGCCTGGACAATTGGAGGAGAGTCTTGGTGTAGTCCTCCTGGTCGAAAACAGCGAAGGACTGTTTGGAATAGAGGATCACGGCTTCGCGGCCCAGGGAAAATCCGGAGTCACATCTTCATTTGTCATTTCCTTTCAGTCTTCGCCCGGCGCCGCGAGCAGCCACTCGTATCCAGGCCGGACGCGGATCTCCGGCGTGTCCACCCGCGGAGTGGAATCGCGGTCGAGCACGAGAATCCGGCGCACGGCGTGCGGGTGCTCCTTCTCCGCGGCGGCGAACGCGCGGAGCTCGCGCGCCAGCGTCGCCTCGCCTGATGAGTCCGCGCACACCTGCACCAGCTCGTCTCCGCCCCCCGGATAACGAGCCAGGAAGTCCACTTCGAGGCCCTCGTCGGTTTTCACGTACCCCACCTCGGCGCCGCGCCGCTCCAGTTCGTTCAGCACCGCCGTTTCGAGCGCGTGGCCGAGGTTCGCGCGGCCGCTCGCGTCGAACGGCTTAATGAGGCCCGGATCGGCGGGATAGACCTTTCGCGGGTTCGAGTTGCGCTTGCGCTCCGAATCGGTTGCGAGCGGCACCGCGCTGAGCAGGAAGGCATCGGTGAGATGGCACAGCATGGCGTGGACCAGGTCCCTCGCCACGCCGTGCCCCTGCGCCTTCAAGTCCTGGTGCAACCGGTGGACGCTGAAGCTACCCGCGGGACTGCGCAGGCAATGGCGCACCAGCCAGCGCAGGGCGGCGACCTGCGAGACGTCGTAGCGCTCGATCACGTCGCGGAAGAGCACCGTGTCCACGTAGCCTTGCAGCAGCTCGATTCGCAGCGCCGGCGCGAGACCCTGCGCCTCGGGAAAGCCGCCCTCGACCAGGAACTCGCGAAACCGCTTTTCCACCAACGATCACTCGGCGGCCGTCCAGCGCCGGGGCTCCTTTGCCGGCTCCTCGCCGCGGTGGCGCAGGAACTCGCGGAAGCTGAACGGCCGAATGACGGTCGCCATCCCCCGGCCGCGCAGCGAGGTATGGACCTCCCGGGAGAGGAGGCGCGCCGAGGAGCCGGAGACGACGACCTCGACCCGCTCGGAGTCCATGACCCGGCGTACGAAGCGCTCCCAACCCGGCACGAACTGAATCTCGTCGAGGAGCCAGAGCACGCTCTCGCGCCCGCGCAGCGCCGGCTGAGCGCGGTAGTACTCCTCCAGCAGGAACCCGAGCTGCTCCAGCTCGATGCCGGCGAGCCGGTCGTCGTCGAAGCTGAGGTACAGCGCGCGCTCCGGGGGCAGCTCCGCCCGGCGCTCCTCAAGGAGCTGGCGCAGGAAGGTGGTCTTGCCCGAGCGGCGCATCCCGATCACCGAGTGCACCTTGCCCGGCACCGCCGCGAGCCGCGCATCGCGCCGAGTCAACGGCGCCGGGCGGGTCGGCTCGAAGGCGGTGTTGAGCTTCTCGACCAGGACGGGGTGCAAGGGCATGACCGCAGGATCGGGCAATGGTGGCCTTCTGTCAAGGCCAGATTGTTCGCCATCTGGACTCCGGGAAAGGTCACCATCACAGGGGCGCGGCCGGCACCTGCTCCCCGCATCGATCCGTCCCGGAGGCGAGGACACCGACTCGAACAGCGCCGCCAGCTCGGTCTGCTGAGGAACTACGCGAAGGAGACCTCTACAAGGGTAAAAACCGCAACAAGCGAAACAAGTTCTGGATTACCGCGTGTGATCGTCCCCGTCGTCGGAATCTGCGCCCGCGTTTCGAGGACGATCAAGACGACATCGGGAAACAAGGCCGGAGCGCTGTGCGCTATCGTCCCCAGCCTGGGGATTTACGGCGCTCATTTCGAGGACGAGCACAAGCAACGAGACGAGCACGAGACAAGAACTGCCCAGAAATCACCGATTGCCGGCCTTCTCGGACTTGGCCGTCCACTCGCCGTTCTCGAGCTGAATCTTCTCGCCCGGCTTCGCGCTGTCGCGGTTGCGGCTCGCCATGATTTTCTGAATGTCCGGAAGGTCCCTTTCCGTGCGGCCGGGTGTGATTTCAATGACGCGGCGCATCAGAACCGTCCGGTCCAGGTTTTCCTCCTCGATCTTCGACTGGACGAAGCTCTTGTACTTGGAGTCGGCCCGGGTCTTCTCCGTCTCGAAGAACGTGAGAAGACCCTGGTTGTTCTCGCCGGCTGCGCCTTCCTTCTTGAAGCTTTCGATGTCGTCGCGGTTGAACTCGCGGCTCTGCATGGCCAGAAGAGCGCGCTTCTTGCCCGAGGACTCGGGAGGAGGGACCCTGACCCTCCCGGTCTCATCGACGCCGCGGACGGAAGCGACGAGAGCAAGGTCCTCGGAAAGTTCTTCGTAGGTCCCCAGCACCTGTTTCTCCATCTCGGTCCGCTCGTCTCGGACCGTGACGTTGACGGTGGCCAGGTTCTTGCACCCGAGGAAGAGAACAGGGAAAAGGAGGGCGAAAAGGGCTGGGCGTGCGGGGGCGGAAGGCGGCATGGCGGACTCCTCAAGGAACGTGGCGAGGCGACCCCGAAAGGCGCTTCCTGTCGTGCCGTTGCGTCGGCGTCGTTCGAGGCATTGATGCCATTATAACAAGTTGATCGGCCAGGGTCCTGAACCTAAAATGGTGATTCCTTTCCTGCCCCAAACAGGAGACCGGCCCGGGCACGACATGTTCCTGTAGAGTCTAAGCTTGTAACTTCTCCGCGCCCGCAACTGCGGGCACCCGGTGAAGATGTTGAAAAGGTGTCAGGTGTCAGGTGTCAGGTGTCACCTGACACCTGACACCTGACACCTGACACCTTTACGAGCCTTGTTGGGTTGCGGGTATCACCCGCGTTAAGATTCAAGGAGAATACCATGCGCATTCTGACTCGTGGCGACCTGGACGGGATGACCAGTTCCTTACTTTTGACCATCGCTGAGAAGGTCGATGAGATTCGTTTCGCCCATCCCAAGGACGTGCAGGATGGCAGGGTAGAAGCGACCTCGGAGGACATTGTGGTGAACCTGCCCTACGTCAAGGGATGCGGGATGTGGTTCGATCACCACATCTCCGAGGAAGGCAAGGTGTCGAAGATAGGCCACTTCAAGGGCAAGTACGGCCAGGCGCCGAGTGCTGCACGATTGGTCTATGAGCACTACCGGCGTCCGGAGTTCGAGAAATTCCAGGAGCTGCTGAAGGAGACGGACCGGCTGGACAGTGCGCATCTCAACCCCGAGGACGTGACGGACCCGAAGGGCTGGATTCTGCTGGGCTACACTCTGGACCCTCGGACGGGGCTGGGTCCCGAGTTTCAGAAGTATTTCCGGTGGCTCGTGGAGGTTGTGAAGGAGGTGTCCATCGAGAAAATCCTGCAGCACCGCGAGGTGAAGAAGAGGGCCGACCGCGTTCGCAACGAGATCGAGGAGTTCCGCAAGCTTCTTCAGCAGCATGCGCGGCTGGAGGGCAAGGTCATCATCACGGACTTCCGCAGCGTCAAGGATGCGCCCGTGGGCAACCGTTTTCTCGTCTATACTCTTTTCCCGGCTGCGACCGTGGAGGCGCGCATCCTGCGGGGCAAGGAAGGCAAGACCGTCAACGTCGCTATCGGCCACAGCATCTTCAACCGCACGTGTGCCATCAACGTCGGCAGCCTTTGTGCGGAATATGGTGGCGGCGGCCACGCCGGCGCCGGGACGTGTCAGCTCGATCCCGCCACGGCTGAGGAAAAAATTTGCGGGATCGTCGCCCGGCTCAATGCCGGGTAGTCTTCTCGAGCGAAGCGCTTGCCGTATCCTATTTCGGTTCTGGTCGCCCCAGCCACACGGATGGGTCTGGCGCAGCGCTTTGCTACCCGAAGGCTTTGAGCGCTTCTTCCCGGCTGGTCGTGAAGGTGAAGATTTCGCCGAGCTCCAGGAGCTCGAAGACCTGCTTCACCTTATCGTTGGCGTTCAGGATGACCAGTTTGCCTTGATTTTCCTGGGCCTCGCTGAAGGCGGCGATGAACACCCCAATCCCGGCGCTCGATATGTACCGCAACTCGGCCAGGTCCGCAATCACCCGGAATCGTTTGGCCGCGTAGAGCTGGTTGATCTGCTTCTCCAAATCCTCATACGTGTCCGTATCCAGAAATCCCTTCACGGTCATCAGGATCACCCCGTTCGGGAATTGTCCCAGCGTCATCTCAAGTCGGCGCATCCCAGTCTCCTTCATTGAACCTTGTCATGGGCAGGGATTCCCGCACCCAGGAATTAATTCTGGCGAATCCTCTTCACCAGGGTCAGCTCATTCTGCCCATCGACGGGGCGGCTGTACCGCACCTCGTCCATGATCTTTCGCATGAGAAAGAGCCCGAGCCCGTTTCGTTTCCCGGCCTTCACGTGGGCCCGAATATCCAGCGCGGTCGGTTGCCCCGGATCGAAAGGCCTGGCCCGGTCGCGGATGCGGGTGACGAGGACCGCATCCGCGATCTCGAGTTCAATCTCGATGGGGCCCGTGACATTTGGAGGGTAGCCGTGCTCGATGATATTGGCCACCGCCTCGTCGATGGCCAGCACGATTCCCGTCTCTTCCGTGGCAAAGGCAGGCGAGTGCGTCAACGTCCTGGAAATGAATTCCCGGACCGTCACCAGGTTCTTCGCACTGTTGGTGATGGTCAGCTTTTCCTGAATATGCACCGAACCGGACTCCCTGCTTGAGCGCTTGAACCCGCGTCGTGCGAGGCTGGCCATCGGACCCGGGACGCGCCCTGCTGGCTGGTGGGGCCGGTTGCCAGTTTCCACGGCCCGCACTTAAATGTCCGACGGCGGAAGTTTCTTTCCGCTTGCCGTATTTATATCAGACGGAACGAATAAAGTCATGGCGGTTTGAACATGAGAAGCCCGGACACGGGATACCGGCCCCTCGGCCTCCTCCTTCTCCTCTGCGGACTGCTGTATTTCACCCGCCTGGGCGGGCGAGACCTCTGGAATCCGGATGAGCCGCGCTTCGCCCTCGTGGCTCGAGAAATGCTCCTCTCGGGCGACTTCGTCGTCCTCCATCGCAACGAAAAGGTTTACTCCAAGAAGCCGCCCCTCTTGTTCTGGTCCATCGTTCTTCTCGCCAAAGTCGCCGGTGGAGTCTCCGAAAGCGTCGCCCGACTCCCTTCCGCCCTTTCCGCCACCGGCCTCGTCCTCGTCACGTTTCTTTTTGGCCGCTCGCTTCTCGGGCCCCGCGCCGGTTTTCGCGCCGCCCTCATCCTGGCCACTGCCGCGCTGTTCTACTGGGAGGCGCGATTCATCCAGACGGACATGCTGTTCAGCTTGCTTTCCGCCACCTCGATTTCCTGCCTCTACCATTCGGAGCAGGGGCCACGGCCCAACTGGCGATTCTCCCTGGCTGGCTACGCCGCCGCCGGGCTCGCCGTGCTTGCCAAGGGGCCTCTCGCTCTCGTCCTTCTTTTCCTCGTCCTCGGGCCTCTCCTCGCGGGGCGGCATCTCCGAAACCGCCAGTTCCCATCCTTGGGACAGTTCGCGCCCCACCTCGCCGGGGCGGCCCTGGCCGCGTGCATCGCCCTGCCCTGGTATCTGCTTTCTTCGAAAGCCTTGGGACCCGAATTTGCCCGGCAAAACCTCCTCAAGGAGAACATCGAGCGATTCTTCCATCCCTTCGATCACCGGAATCCTTTCTACCACTACCTGCTCGCGCTGCCCCTGGACTTCTTCCCCTGGAGCCTGTTTCTGCCCGCGGGCCTCCTCGGACTCTGGCAGCAGCGTCGCGGACCCGCGGGGCCGCACGCCGCCTTCCTTCTCCTCTGGATTCTCCTGCCCTTCCTCTTCTTCTCCTCCGCCGGATCGAAGCAGGGCAAGTACCTGCTCCCGATCTACGTCCCCCTGGCGCTCGCCATCGCCTGGAAATGGGAACACGCCGACCCGGAGACTCGCCCGGCATCGAGGCCGTTCAGCATCCTCATCCCGCTCGGCATGGCCGACCTCCTTCTTCCGGCGGCGGCCGCTGTCGGCTACGCCGCGGTAAAAGCCTATCACGCGGACCTTTTGAAAAGCCTCCTGCTCCCTTCGCTCACCTTGATTTCCGGGGGAGGGATCGGCCTCGTGTGTCTCCTTACCGGCCGGCGGCCGGCCGCCTCTTTTCATCTGCTCTGGGCCACCCTCGCCGCCACCTACGTGTCGGCCTCCCTCTTCACTGTTCCGGCGATCAATCCTTACAAGTCCGCCAGGCCCCTGTGCGAAGCCTTTCTTCAGAGGGCCGGGCCCGACGATCGCGCCGGCTACCTGGGGCCCGACGCCAAGAGCAACGCGTACGTGTACTACACGGGCCGCTCCCTCGAAGAGCTGCTCGACGGCGAGGAGGTCGCCCGTTTCGCCCGGCAACCCGGCCGCGCCTTCCTTTTTGCCACCGAGGATGATTTCGACCGGCTTCCGCCCGATGTCCGGGGTATCTGGAATTCCCTCGAAAGGCGGCAAGTCGGCGACCGCGTCATGCTTCTACTCCGGAGCGAATCAACGCCGGCCGAATTGCAGCCACACGCTCCATCCAGGTAAGATTCCGTTGCCATGGCTCAATCTTACGGACATCGTGTTCCTGCGCCGCTCCTCGGCGAGCTTTGCCTGCAGCAGCGCCTGCTGCCGCCGCGGGCTTTCAAGGAATGCCAGCGCCACCAGATTCTGTTGAGCCGCCAAGGCGGCCGCAAACGCCTCGGGGAACTGCTGGTCGAGGAGAACCTGCTGCAGCCCGCCGGTCTCCAGGCCCTGCTGGAACAGCAAAGGGCCTTGGGGCTCTTCGCCTACCCGGAGATACCCGGTTTCCATCTGGAGGAGCGTCTGGGCCGGGGCGCCATGGCCCAGGTTTATCGGGCGACTCAATTGAACGTGGGCCGGGCCGTCGCCTTCAAGATTCTCAACTGGAAGGAAGCGCGCAGCCGCAACGACCTCGCTCGCTTCTACCGCGAGGCGCGTTCGGCCGCCCGCCTCAACCATCCCAATATCGTTCAGGCGATCGAGTTCGGCCAGATCGAGGACATTTATTATTTCGTGATGGAACTGGTCCAGGGCGTCACCCTCCAGGAACTGCTCGTCCTGGACGGCCGAATGGACGAGGCGGCGTCTCTCCGCATCGTTCGCGAAGTCGCCGCGGCCCTCAGCCACCTCGAAGCTCACCAGATGGTGCACCGAGACCTCAAGCCCAGCAATATCCTGCTGGCCGGCGACCAGGTGAAGATTTGCGACCTCGGCCTGGCCCGCGAGTTTTCCCAGCAGGCCAGCGATTGGACGGTGACACATGACGGAATGATCCTGGGCACCCCGCAGTATCTTTCACCGGAACAGGCGCGCGGAGTGAAGGACCTCGACATCCGGAGCGACCTCTACGCCCTGGGGGTGATTCTCTACCGGATGATCACGGGGGACCTTCCGTTTCGGGCCGATTCGCCCGCGGCCTTCATTTACAAACAAATCCACGAACCGATTCGGCCTCCGGAGGAGCTCCTGCCTACGGTCCAAGCCGAGACGTCGCGCCTGATCCGGACCCTGCTGGCCAAGGAGAGATTCCAGCGACACCGTTCCGCCCAGGAAGCCCTTCAGGATATCGAGGCCTGCCTGGAAAAGGCTGCTTCCGCGCCCGGCGAAGCACTCCCTCACGCGGGCCCCGGCCCGTCCCCCGCCGCGGCTCGGAAAACGGCCGGGACAACACCTGCGGCGACACCCTCTGACCAGGCCGCTCTCCTGTGGACCTCTGGCCGTGAGGTCGGCCGCCGCATCCCCATCACCCGTGAGGTCACCATCGTGGGCCGCCAGCCGGACTGCGACGTCCAGGTTTCGGAGCCCTGGTTCTCACGCCGGCACTTCTCCATCCGCCGGGAGGGCGAGCAGTGGGTCTTCGAGGACCTCCAGAGCCGGAACGGATCGCAGGTCAATGGAAGTGCCGCAAGCCGCTGCATCCTCCGAAACCAGGACGAAATCTCCGTCCGGGACACCAGTATCCGGTTCGTCCTCGTCCACTCCCCATGAAAGCCGCTGCGCCCTCCGGGCACCGCGGATTTCAGAGCCAGGATTGGCCCGGCTTCGCCGGCCCGACCCTGGCGCGTCAGCAGAAGTCTCCGACTCAAGCCTCCTACTTCTCAGTTCATCTCGGAACATCTCCATGGAGCGCACGTCGGGATCGGCATCGGGACCGAAAGAATTCATATCCATTAAAGCGCGACTCGAACTTAAAAACTTTTTTCAGGTTTGACGCTCCAAGCGCCTCACTTGGCACCTCTGCCTCCGAGCCCCCATCTCGCCTCAACGTTCAACGGCCGGGCGCGGTATAAACGGTCCCTTCCGGATAGTGCCGCTTCCAGTTGGGAATCGCGAACTGGCTCGAAAGCAGGGAAGGCAGCTTCCAGCCCAAAGACGGCCCGGAATCCAGGCCGCGTCCCGTCATGCCCGACCACCTCGTGCCGTTCCGCCGGTCGCGCAAGATGACGTCTCCGGGGCTCGTCTCCACCAGGTCGAAATCGAGGACTGCGCCCTCGAAGCGACGGTCCCACGCCTGGGCCGTCACACTCGGCGGGTGAAAGACGATCAGCGCGGGCACGCCCCCGATATGTTCCTGCACCAGGGGCGTCTTCTCCAGCTCCGCCAGGGGATAGAGCTTCTGGCCCCCATCCAGGCACACGGAGAGCCCGAATTGGATTTCGTGAGTCCGGTAATACTCTTCGAACCGGTCGCGGCGATAGCGTTCCACTCGGGCGAGCGGTTTGGCCAAGACTGCCGTATCCGGCTGCAGCCGCCTCCATTCTCCCCAGGTCGTGTGGGTGACGGGCAAGCGCTCGAGCCTCCGCCCCTTGAGGGGACCCAACACGGCCTTACCGGTGGCCTGAACCCACAGGCTGTCCGTCTCGAGGTCATAGAGGAGGAAAGACCCATCGAGCAGCCAGCCGCGATGCCGGAGCTCCAGAACGCGGTCATCCACCATTCGGGCATACACGATGCCCGTGCGGCAGAGGGATCACCAGGTGACCAGGAGGGGTAGGCCATGGATTTCCTCGCGCACGATCTCATGGTCGTTGAGATAGTTGATGGGATAGGCCCGGGCATATTCGCCCAGTTCGAGACCGAGGACCACCTCGGCATCGGACATGAAGGCGGAGGCCTCAGAGATGCTGGCGAACTGAGGCCGCTCGATCGCCTCGAAGTAATCTCGGGGCCCCACGGTCTCGATGCGCTCGGCAACCTTCGCGTCCTCGGGCGCGGACACATAGTCTGTTGGCCTGGGATGCGGATCGGGCGCAGGGGTCTGGGCGTGCCCTTCGGCTTCCCTGGTCGCCGGAGCGGCTGAGTGACCGTCCTCGGTCCGTCCGGCCTTTGCGGGGCGCGGGGCTTCCGGGCTCGCCGGGGAGGAAAGGCCGAACTTCAGAGCCAGCAGCATGAGGATGCCGTAGAGCGCCACGCCTCCATAAATCAGGTATCGCCCTTGGATCATCGGCACGATCCCTCCGAGCAAACGGCGGGAAGAAGCGGCTCTTCTGCTCGTATCCCTGTTCGTCAGTGCTGGTGCACTGATGAACAGGGATAGCAGGAGGAATTATCCGGCGATGGAATGGCCATGCAAATGAATTGCAGAGGTACGAAGGCAAGGACTTGACCTTTCCGGAGGGGTTTGCCAAAATAAGTGCATCTGATGGCTGCTCCGTGGGCCGGGTGAGATTCGCGGGCCGCGGAGACGCATATACCACGAATCCTGGAGGTATCTCTCGTGTCCCCATTCGACTATGCGGCCCCGCGAAGCATTGCTGAAGCGGCCGCCCTCCTGCAGCAAGCGGGCGATGATGGGCGTGTCCTCGCCGGCGGCACGGACCTCATTGTGCAGGTCCGCGAGAACCGCCGGAGGGTGAAGCTTTTTATCGATGTCAAGAACATCCCGGAGCTGAACGAGCTTTCCTGCAGCGCCCGGAAGGGACTCGTCATCGGTGCGGCCGTGCCGTGTTATCGCATCACTTCGGACTCGAAGGTGGCGCAGGCCTATCCGGGGCTGCTGGACGCTGCAGGCATCATCGGTGGCGTTCAAATCCAGGGCCGTGCGTCGATCGGCGGCAATCTGTGCAACGCCTCGCCTGCGGCGGATTCGATCCCTGCCCTCATCGCTCTCGAGGCCGCCTGCGTCATCGCAGGGCCTCAAGGCAGCCGGGAAGTTCCAGTCGAGCAATTCTGCACGGGCCCGGGGAAGACGGTGCTCGGGCGCGGCGAGATGGTCGTCGCCCTTCGTCTTCCCCCGCCGAAGAAGGGCTCGGGGGCGCATTACTTGCGCTTCATTCCCCGGAACGAGATGGACATCGCCGTAGTCGGCGCGGGCGCCTCCGTCGTGCTGGACAAGGCCGGGAAGACCATTGTTTCGGCCCGCATTGCCCTGGGCGCGGTCGCTCCGACTCCGCTGTACGTGGCGGAGGCCGGCGCCGCTTTGGCCGGGAGGGAAGTTTCCGAGGCCGCCGTGCTTCAAGCCGCCGAGAGTGCTCGGGCCGCGGCCCGGCCCATCACGGACATGCGTGGGTCCGCCGCGCAAAGAAAACACCTCTCCGCCGTGCTCGTGAGGCGAGCGCTGGAGAAAGCCATCGAGCGCGCCCGCAACGGCAGGGCCTAGCATCGCTGTTCCGCCGACCGCGGATTTCTTCCGCAGCCGGAGAAGGGTATCCTCACGGATTCTCCAGGACCTGTCCCGTTGGGACGAATCCCGTTTCCCGGACTTGTCCCTCCCGGAGGGGTCCTCCCATAGGAATCCCGTTGGGACGTTGAGACAGGGGAGGGGTCCTGTGGAGGGAAGGAAAACCACGAATGGAAGAGTGATCAGAAACAAAGCACACGCACGTGACGTCATTTTTGCAAGTTCATCCTTACCCTGGTGAGCCATCCATGTCGAAGAAAATTCACGTCCACACGCGCATCAATGGTGAAGAAGTGGAATTCCTGTGCGAGCCCCGGCAGAGCCTGCTCGAGGTCCTCCGGGACGAGCTGGGCCTCACGGGCGCGAAAGAAGGCTGCAACAACGGCAACTGCGGGGCCTGCAACGTGGTCCTCGATGATCGCCTGGTCAACTCCTGCCTCGTTCTGGCCGTAGAAGTCGAGGGGCACGAGGTCACGACCGTCGAAGGCGTCGCCTCGTCGAAGGGACTCCATCCGATCCAGCAGAAATTCCTCGAACATGCGGCCCTGCAGTGCGGCGTCTGCACCCCGGGTTTCATCGTCGCCGCCAAGGCCCTTCTCGACCGGAATCCCAAGCCCACGGAGCACCAGGTGCGGCACTGGCTCGCCGGCAACCTCTGCCGGTGCACCGGTTACGACAAGATTGTCCGCGCCGTTTTGGACGCATCGGCATGCGGCTCGCCGGGTCAGAAATGAAATGAAGCCTTTCTGCCTCCGAAGCGCCCGCCGCGCCCTTCTGGAACAGGCCGCGACGGAAAGAGCCGCTGCCCTTCGCCCCCAGGACTGAGGAGGTCATGGTCTCATGTCGAACACGGTCCGCAGCACCACTCGCACGGTTTCCAAGAAAAAAACGAACGGCTACCAGGTCATCGGCACCCGCCCCATCCGGCACGATGGGCTGGACAAGGTGACCGGCAGGGCGCTCTATGGCGCGGATGTCCGGCTGTCCGGCATGCTGCACGGCCGGATACTGCGCAGCCCGCACGCCCACGCGATCATCAAGTCCATCGATACTTCCGGCGCGGAGGCCTTGCCCGGCGTGAAGGCCGTGGTGACCGCTCGGGACCTCCCGGCGCTGTCGGACAAGATAGCGGACCTGGGGGAAGGGGCGGTGAACCTGCGAGACCTGAGCACGAACGTGCTGGCCGCGGGAAAGGTTCTTTACCACGGCCACGCCGTCGCCGCGGTTGCCGCGACCAGCCCGCACATCGCGGAGGAGGCCATCCAGCTCATCCGGGTGGGATATGAAGTTCTCCAGCCGGTGCTCGATGTGCGCGCCGCGATGAAGCCCGGCGTCCCGCTGCTTCACCCGACTTTGACGATGGAGTCGCTCGGGAAGAAGACGAACCGGGTGAGCAACGTGGCCAGCCACTCCCAGATGAAGAAGGGGGACGTGGCCCGGGGTTTTCAGAAGGCGGATGTGGTTCTCGAGCGCGAGTTTCAGACGGCGACGGTGCACCAGGGGTACATCGAGCCGCACAATGCCACGGCGCAGTGGAATGCGGACGGCAGCGTGACGGTCTGGTGCAGCACTCAGGGCGCGTTCATCACTCGCAGCCAGGTCGCCGAGCTGCTCAAGCTGCCCGTCTCGAGGGTCCGCGTCGTTCCCATGGAGATCGGAGGCGGCTTTGGCGGCAAGATTCAGGTCTACATCGAGCCCGTGGCCGCGCTCCTTTCCCGGGCGGCCGGCAGACCCGTCCAGATCACCATGAGCCGGGCCGAGGTCTTCATGGGCACGGGTCCGACGCCCGGCTCGTACATCCGGGTGAAGATGGGAGCGACTGGGGAAGGCCGGCTGGTTGCCGCGGAGGCCTACCTGGCCTACGAGGCGGGCGCATTCCCCGGCTCGCCCGTCGGCGCGGGTGCGATGTGCATCTTCGCCCCGTACAACATCGAGAACGTCCTGATCGACGCCTATGACGTGGTGGTCAACAAGCCGCGGACTTCCGCGTATCGGGCACCCGGAGCGACGAACGCGGCCATGGCCTCGGAGACGGTGATCGACGAGCTGGCCGAGCAGCTTCGGATGGACCCTCTCGATTTTCGGTTGAAGAACGGGGCCCAGGAAGGGGACACGCGGGCCGATGGGCCGGCATTCGCCCGCATCGGGTATCTCGAGACCGTCCAGGCGGCGAAGGCCCATGCGCACGCCTCGGCCCCCCTCGAGGGCCGTTGCCGCGGGCGCGGCGTCGCCTCCGGCTTCTGGATGAATTACGGCGGCCAGTCCTCCGCGGTCGCCAATGTCAATCCGGACGGCACCCTGACCCTGGTCGAAGGTTCGACGGACATCGGAGGCACACGGGCCAGCGCCGCCATGCAGGCCGCGGAGGTGCTCGGACTGCGCGCCGAGGAGGTCCGGCCCCTCGTCGGCGATACGGAGTCCATCGGCTACACGGAGGTCACTGGCGGCAGTCGAACGACCTTTGCGACGGGCTGGGCCGCTTATGAGGCCGCCCAGGACGTCAAGCGCCAGATGATCGAGCGGGCCGCGAAGCTCTGGGAGATCACGGCGGCCGACGTCGATTTCGCGGACGCGACGTTCACGAACCGGAAGGAACCGTCCAAGAAAATGACGTTCAAGGAAGTCGCCGCCCGACTGGGCGAGACGGGTGGGCCCGTCGTCGGCCGGGCCGCAGTCCATCCCTCTGGCGTCGGCGTCGCTTTCGCCACTCATGTCGTGGACGTGGAAGTCGATCCGGACACGGGCAAGGTCACCCTCCTCCGGTACACCGCGGTGCAGGACGCCGGCCGGGCCATCCACCCCAGTTATGTCGAAGGACAGATGCAGGGTGGAGTCGTCCAGGGCATCGGCTGGGCCCTGAATGAAGAATACGCTTACGACGGCCAGGGCCGCATGATCAATGCCAGCTTCCTGGACTACCGCATGCCGACCAGCCTGGACCTCCCCATGATCGATACCGTGATCGTGGAAGTGCCAAATCCCGGCCACCCCTACGGCGTTCGCGGCGTCGGCGAGGTCCCCATCGTCCCGCCTCCCGCCGCCATCGCCAATGCCATCTACCGGGCCATCGGCGTCCGCATGCGGGTGTTGCCCATGTCGCCCCGCAGGATTCTGGAAGCGCTCGGTAAGGCCTGATAAACGAGTTGCGCAAGTGCATCCGCACTTGCGCAACTCCGTTCGACCCTGAAGATGAAGAAGTGGGATACCACGACTGCACACGGCTTCGCTCTCAAGGAAGTGCTCATCATCATCTTCCTGATCTGTTCCCTCGTTTCCCTGGGTCTGGCCTGGTCCAGACACTTCGGATCGCGGAAGCCCTTGCCCGAATGTATGGCCAAGGCCCGCAACATCGCCGCGGCGATCAAGGCCTACTCCGAACAGTATGAGGGCTGGACATACCCCGACGCCCACTACTACGTCAAGGAATTCGGATACAAGCTCAATTCCGAGCCCGGTTACTACGGCGAACCGCCTCCCTGGTATTCGCCCAGCGCACGCAAGCCGACCGAATCACAGAAGCACGCCGCCAGCATCCGGGACTTTTCCTGCCCGGAAGACAGCGTCCCCAAGCTCAACAAGCATGGCATCCCGTCCTCCTATCAGGTGGCCCCCGCCTTTGCCGGCCAGTGCCTGTGGGATCACTCGAAGCCGGCAGAGAAGGTCCTGGCCGTGTTCGAGAAGGACAAGAGGCATCGGCCGGGCCGCCTCGACAGCAAGCTCGATCGTTACTACATCTATGCGGACCTTCACGGGGAGCTGGGCGGCGAAGGGCAGGAGGCGGAGTAGCGAAGCCCCTGCCCCCAACCCGTTAGCGCCGATCGGGTTTCCCCTCATCGTGAGCCGCGGCGGGCGCTTCGCTGCTGGGCTTCATGGCGGCAGGGGGCCCGCTCTGAAACAAGTCCCGATGAGATGACCTCCCATCATGGCGACCGTCCACATCCCTTCTCTCATCCAGGACCTCACCGGCGGCGTGGAAACGGTCGATGTGCCGGCCGGGACGCTCCGGCAGGTGATCGACCGGCTCGAGAGCCGATTCCCGGGCATCCGTGATCGTCTGTGCTCCGAGGGGCGCATTCGGCCCAATATCGCCGTATGGATTGACGGCGAGATCAACCGGCAGGGCATGATGCGCGACGTGGGGGAAGCGAGTCAGATTCACTTCCTGCCCGCCATCAGCGGTGGTTAACGCCCACCCGTGGCGCGCACGAGGGCCTCTGCCCAGGCTGCTTCTTCCGCGTTCAAAGGCGGAGGCGGGAGCGGGCCTCGGTGGTTCAGCAGGCGTTCATAGCCGACAAGGGTGAAACAGGCACGGGCGGCGGCCTGCAAGTCGAGGGGGACATCCGGGTCTGGCGGCGAGAGTGGAGCGGGGACAGCAGGCCATGGCGCAGGGAGCGCCATGGGCCAGACCCGGGTGCAGGGGCGGCGCTACCAACGGCTCAGAAAGACGTAATAGGCCGCCTGCGGCAGTTCGCCCAAAAGTTGGATGCGCGTCCCCTGTCGGAGCAGGCCGATCTCCAAAAGAGGTGTCCGTGTCTGCAAAAATTCCGAGCGCCGGTCCGCATACTCTCCTACGCCTTCCCCGTGCTTGTTAACGGGGCGAAAGCATTTCAATGGCGGTGACCAGGAGGCGCTGGGCCACGTCACGAATCTCAACACTGAGCAGCGGCATCTCTTCAGGTAGGGGCTGGGCAGTTCTGCCGCTGGCCCGGCGATGGCCGCCAGAGCAGGAGGTGCCGGAGCCTCGCCTTACCCATTCCGTTGCAGCCATCCATTGGCGAGCACGAGCTCAAGGATCAGCAGCACGATCGCCGCGAGAAGCAGGTATCGCCACCAGGGCGAGGCTCGGCCGCGGTCCTCCCACCGGGTCTGGCCGGCAGCATCGAGGTCCGCCGCCGGGCCTTCCGGCTGCTGTGTCAGAGCGGCGATCTCCGACCCCTCGACCAGGGCCGGATGCGACTCTCTGGTGTTCAGGTTCACGGCGATCCTACGTGCGGCTCGGTGCTCGTCTGCCCTGATGAGGGCATAGAGGCCCGGGCGCGTCACCGGCTCATTCAGCGCGAGCGCCTTTCCGTCACCGTCGCGTGCGGAAAGTGTCTCGAGCCCGGGTCCCAGAAGCGAACGGCCCAGGGCCGCGGAAAGAGCCTCACCGACAAGAAGATTCGAACGGCTTTCCCGGTCCCTCGGCGCCAGGTAACGCACGAGCTGATGCATGAGCGGCACGTAAATGCCGCGCTTCGGCAGGTCCGTCCATTCCGGGTCGCACGAGCTGGTGAAGAGGATGACGCGCCCCTCGCCCACCCGGCGCTCGAGGATCGCCGGGGCATCGTTGTCGTACGAGGCCAGGCACTTCGCGTCCGGCGCGGGCTTCACGCTCAAGTAGCGGTAAAAACGGCCGGAAGAGAGTTCCGTCCATTCCTCGTCCCCGTAGGGCCTGAACAATTCATGCGCACGATCGAGCGGCAGCAGGGTCATGAAGCGGTCCCACGGGCGGTCCTCACCGTCGCCGGCCTCAAACGACCCGGGCAGCCAGCCCGCGCCACCCCGGTATGCCCGATCGTTGTAAGAGCCTGCTTGAACCTGGGCTCCGGCAAAGAACACCAGTCCTCCGCCTCCGCGGACAAACGATTCGAGGCGCTCCGACACCTCCACCGACACCTCCGGCACGTTGGCCAGGATCACCACGTGAATCCCCCCAAGCGCCGCCGAAGGGAGCAGGTTCACCGGAACGACCTGGGTCCGAACGTAGCCGGGAGACTCCGTATCGTCCGCGGTCACCGGTTCCAGGGCGCGCCGCAGGTAGTACGTCGCTTGCAGAAAAGGCTTCGAGGCAATCGACTCCTCGACGCAGAGCACCCGGACGGCGTCCTCGGCGGAAATGCTGAAGAAAAAGCGGTTGTCCGCGGGTAATTCGTCCTCGGAAACCACCTCGATCTCGCCGGTGAGATCATCCTTTCTCGGGGTGTGGAACAGGAACGATGCCGAGGCGATCTCCTCCGGCTCGACCGAGATGGTCTTTTCGAGGAAGCCACTGCCGTCAGGGTCGCTTGCCGCCTCCGTGCACCGCCACGTCAGGCGGAGGAGGACCTGGTCGAGGGGCCGCTTTCCGTAATGAGCGACGCGAGCGACGATGCGCAGGGGCTCTCCCTTGGACCAGATTCTAGCGGGCACGCGGGCATCCAGCAGGGCGAGGTTGCCTGCGCTGCCGGCCTCGATACGGACGACCTCCAGGGCGAAGGACTTCCCGAAGCCTTCGAGCTCTCGGACCTCGCTCATGCCGTCCCAGGAGACGAGCTGGCCGTCCGTGATCAGAACGATGCGGCCGCGGCCGGCCCCGGGCCCGCCCAGCAGGCCGTGCCCGCGCCGGACCGCGGGCCAGTACCGGCAGAATTCGAAGCTCGACGATGTCTTCCGGACGGCTTCCCGTACCTGGTCCAGGTCCTGCGTCAGAGCGCGCCGGACCACCCCGCCGGACGTGGTGATCAAGGCGGCGCGGTCGCCTTCAGAAAGTTCTTCGAGAAGCTCCAGGGCCTTCCGCTGGGCCGCGTCGAGTCGGATGCCCGCGTCCCCGCGGACGCCCATGCTGTACGAGTCGTCCAGAACCACCACGAGGTCCGTCCGCGAGGGAGTCCGGACCGCGTTCTCACTGAAAAACGGCCGCGCAAAGGCCAACGTGATCAACACGAAGATCAGAACACGCAACGCCAGCAGCAGCCATTCCTGCAGGCGCAGCCGGCGCGCCTTCTCCTCCGTCACCCGGCGCAGGAAGCGCAGCGTGCTGAAGACCACCGTCCTCTTCTGGCGCTTGAACAGCAGGTGAATCAGGATGGGGACGGCGATCGTGGCCAGGCCTGCGAGAAACACGGTGTGGAGGAATGAGAGGCCGGACATTTCAACTTTGACGCCCCAAGCGCTCCATGCGGGTGATACCCGTAACCCAACAGGGCTCGGAAAGGTGTTAGTCTAAGGGTGTAATTTCTCCGCGCCACGCGCCCGCTACGCGGGCATCCGGCGGAGAAGTTGAAAGGTGTCAGATGTCCGTTGATTCCTGAACCCTGAACGCTGACACCTTTTCCAGCCTTGGCCGGTTGCGGGCGCCACCCGCCTTAAGTGTCGGGTGTCAGGAATGAAGAAGTGGCAGAGGCCGAAGGCCGAGGCCATTTTTCGCTTGGTGATGGGCCGGATGAACGCTAAGAACGGCGGTCACCGGCCCCTCCTTTCTGACCAGAGGGAATGGGGTAGCGCAGAGACAGTGCAGGACGTATTATAAATGAGAAACCATGTTCAGGACGTTTCTGGATGACCTCAATGCCGTTCAACAGAATGACCCGGCGGCCAAGAACCGTCTCGAGACGCTCCTCTGTCACGTGCCGTTTCATGCCATCTTCCTGCACCGGATCGCCCACGGACTTCAGGCGCGGCTGCATCTGCCCCTGGTCCCAAGGCTGCTCTCGGTCCTCGCCCGGTTCTGGACGGGCGTCGAGATTCACCCGGGAGCGACCATAGGCCGTCGCTTTTTCATTGACCATGGCGCTGGCGTTGTCATCGGGGAGACGGCGGAGATCGGGGACGACTGTGTCCTGTTCCACAATGTGACGCTCGGGGGGACCGGCAAGCACCACGGCAAGCGGCATCCGACCATCCGGAACAACGTCTTTATTGGAACGGGCGCGACCCTTCTCGGTCCCATTGTCGTCGGATCGAACTCCAAGATAGGCGCCAATTCGTTCATCATCATGCACGACGTGCCCGACAACTGCACGGTGGCCGGCACGCCGGCCCGCATCGTCAAGCTCGGTGGCCAGCGGGTGGACCTGGAACTGCCTCGGACGGTGATCCCTGCACAGTCCATTCCCGTGCCGATCAGCAACGAAGCGGTCACGCCGCCGCCGCCGGCCCCCGCCTCCCTCCATGCCCCGTAGACCCTACACGTATCTCGAACCAGCGGCGCTCCACCGCCTCGGGCGTCTGTCCCTCGTCGCCCGGTCGGTCGTCGAAGGCTTCTATGCCGGGCTGCACCGCAGCCCCTACCGGGGATCGAGCGTAGAATTTGCCGATCACCGCGAGTATGTTCCAGGGGACGACCTGCGTCACCTGGACTGGAAGACGTTGGCGCGGACGGACCGGCGCACCATCAAGCAATATGAGGAAGAGACCAACCTGAGGGCCCACCTGCTGCTCGACGTCAGCGCCTCGATGGGCTACCGTCACGATGCGAACGGGCTGACGAAGCTCGAGTACGCCTCGTTCCTGGCCGCGTGCCTGTCCTTCCTCATGATCAAGCAGTCGGACCCGGTCGGACTGGTCCTCTTCGACGAGGGCATCCAGGCCTTTATACCTCCGGCCACCTCCGCGGCACATCTCAACCACATCCTCCGCCGGCTGGAAGATATCCGGCCCAGCCGGGCGACCCACGCCTCGGCCGTGTTCCATCAGATGGCTGAGCGTATCCGACGCCGCGGTCTCGTGGTCATCCTCTCCGACCTGTTCGACGAGCCGAGGGAGGTCCTCCGTGGCCTCCAGCATTTCCGCTACCTCAAGCATGAGGTCATTCTTTTTCATCTCTTCGACCGGGCGGAGCTGGAGTTCCCCTTCCGCCAGATCACCCAGTTCGTAGACCTCGAGAACGGGGAACGCATCCAGATCGATCCCGCCTATGTCCGGCAGCAATATCTGAGCGAGGTTCAGGCCTTTATCACCGAAGTCCGCAAGCACTGTCTTGAGGCCGGCATGGACCACGTGCAGGCCCATACCGGCACGCCCTACGACCGCATGCTTCAGGCCTACCTGAGCCGCCGGCAGCAGTTTTCGCCATGAGCGCCTTCTTTGGGCTTTTCCTCAACCCCCTCTTTCTTCTGGCGGTTCCAACGGCGGCCATCCCCGTCGTTCTCCACCTGCTGCACCAGCGCCGCGCTCCGGTCCACCACTTCAGCACGCTTCGCTTCCTCAAGATTTCCCACCAGAAAACCGCACGGCGCAAGAGGATCCACGACCTCCTCCTGTTGCTGTTGCGGGCTCTGGTCCTCGCCTTGCTGGCTCTCGGGCTCGCCCAGCCGTTCCTGCGCTCGGGGGCCTCGCTCCTGGGCGGCACGGCCGCGACGGAGGCCGTGCTCGTCCTGGATTGCTCCTACAGCATGGGGGCCTCCGCCGGCGGCGCGACGCGATTCGGGCGGGCCAGGCAGGCCGCAGAGGCCGTGCTCGGCGGACTGGGGCCCGCCGACTCCGTGTCCCTCCTGGCCGCGCCGGCCGCGGGCGGGCGGCCGACCGCCGCCACAAGCCCCGAGGAGGCCCGCGAAATGCTCCAAAGCTGCAGGCTCTCCTACGGCCGCGCCGATCTCGGCGAGGCCCTGCGGCAGGCCGCGGCGTCCCTGGCCGCCTCCTCCCGGCCCAACCGGGAGATGGTCCTGATTTCGGACCTCCAGCGAAACTCCTGGCCGTCCTCACCTTCGATCCCCGGCCTCGATCCCGGCGTGCACGTCTTCGTCATCGACTGCGGCGAAGAGGCCGGATTCAATGCCGCCGTCACCGACCTCCGCGTCCGGGGAGAACGCCGAGCCGTCGGCACGCCGGTGACGTTCGAGGCCCACATTCGCAATTTCCAACCTGATCGCGTCCGCAAAACGGTGAGCCTCTACATCGACCGTGAGAAGAAGGCTGACGAGCGGATCGAAATCGCCGCCGCTTCGGAGGCCGTCGCCCTCTTCACCTTCACCTTCGATACGCCGGGGCCCCACTCCGGGTGGGTCCTGCTGCCCGAGGACGACCTCGAAACCGACAATCGCCGGTTCTTCCACCTGGACGTCCAGCCCCGCCTCCCCGTTCTCTTGGCCCGTGACGCCGTTTCTGCCGTGCCGGTCCTCGACCACGTTTTCTACCTGGAGAAGGCCCTCGACCCATTCCGCGGTCTCGGTCACCCGGAGCGGTCCGCCCTGCAAGTTGACGCCACCATCCTGCCGGGCCTCGACGAGCACCTGCTCGAAAAATACCCTGTTCTCATCCTGGCACAATGTGTGGAAATCCCGACGGGGACGGACGCGGCCATCCGGCGTTTCGTGGACGAGGGAGGCGGGCTGATGGTCTTCCTCGGCGAGAACCTCCGGCCCCAGGCCTGGAATGACTTTTTTGCGCCAGCCGGGGCCCGCCCCTGGCTCGGGGTACGTGTTGCGTCTCCCTCCGCCGGGCCGGCACCCTCCGAGGCGCGCCCCCAAGGCCTTCAGGAGCCGGACCTCGCCCTCCCCCTCTTCCAGCCCTTTCAGCAGGAGTCCCGACACCTGTTCCGGCAGGTCCAGATTCACCATCACGTCCTCCTTGAGGTCGAGGTCGCTGACGGGACTCAGGTCCTTCTGCGCACCGCGGGCGGCGATCCTCTCCTCATCCAGGCCCTCTGCGGCCGGGGCAAAGTCTTTCTCTGGTCCGTCCCCGCCACCACAGCCGGATCGAACCTTCCGGTCAACAATCTCTTCCTGCCCCTTCTTCACCGGATGGTCCACGGTCTGACGGAGAGCCGGGGCCGCCGCCACGACTTCCAGGTGGGCCAGCCGGTGCAGATGCCTTTCGAGTCCGGGACCGTCTCCCCGGTTGTACGAGTCGTCACCCCGGGAGGTGCCACTTTCGAAGCGCCCGTGACGCGGGATGGCCGTGTCCAGACCTTTCAATTTCAGCCGGCGCTTGAGGCAGGGATTCACGAGGTTTTCACCGGCGGCGAGGCAGTCCCCGCGGCGGCCTTCGCTGTCAACGTGGATTCCGCCGAATCCGAATTCGAGCCTTTGAGCGAGCCGGAAATCCGCCGGTTGATCCCGGCCCGCACGCTTCACGTTGCCCGGACGCCGGAGGCGGTCCGTGACCGGATCGAGAAGATACGGCAGGGCGTGCAGCTCTGGAACTTTTTCTTCGCGGCCGTCCTTCTGCTCGCCCTTTCAGAGTGCTTCCTGGCCAATCGCCAGTCAGCGGACCGCAGTAGACTTTCTCTTCACCCGGCGGTTAAATAGTGAGCGTTGGATGCCAGCGCCAGGAAGCAGGGAACGCTTCGCTTGTCGGACCGGCGGAGTGATGTCCAGCGGAAGCCGGAAAGCAGGAAGACCATGGGCGTGGTGAACTGGTCACTGAGGCTCGGACGGATTTTCGGGATCACGGTCCGTCTTCACATTCTTCTCCTCATCTTCCTGGGCGCGGACCTTCTGAACTGGATGTTTCGATCGGGGATGCCGGCGTCGTTCGGCCTGTTCTATTTTGTCCTTTTCGACACGCCCCTCTTTCTCATCATCCTGCTTCACGAGTTCGGGCACTGCTTCGCGGCTCGCAGCGTCGGTGGCCGCGGCGATGAGGTCCTCCTCTGGCCCCTCGGGGGCCTCGCTTATGTCGAGGCGCCCAATACCGCCCGGGCCCAAATGAAAACCGCCATCGGCGGACCCGCCGTCAACGTCCTCATCGGCCTCCTGCTCGGCGCCGTCATCCTCGCCCTGCGCGTCCCCGTCACCTATCACTTCGAAGGATGGTACAGCACGGGCCGCAACGCCCTCTTCCTCCACTGGTGGCTCGATCACGTCTTCAAGATGAACCTGGCCCTCCTGGCGTTCAACCTCCTGCCGGCCTTCCCTCTGGACGGCGGCCGCATCCTCCAATGCTATTGGTGGCCCCGGATGGGCTTCGTCGAAGCGACATTGAGAGCCATCTTCATGGGCAACATCTGCGCCGTCGGACTGGCCATCACCGGTGTGTTCAGCATGCCGCTCCTCTTCTTCATCGCCCTCTTCATCTTCTTCGAAGGTTATCAGATGAAAATCATGATCCAGGAGGGTGCCCTGAGGGACGAGTCCGTCTTCGGCTACGATTTTTCACAGGGCTACACCAGCTTCGAGGCCAGCGGGCCCCAGGCCCCCAAGCCCAGGAAGCCCGGCTTTTTCGAGCGGTGGGCCATCCGGCGGCGTCAGAAACGCCAGGAAAAGGAGAGAAGAAAATCCGAGGAGATCGAACGCCGCGTCGATGAGCTCCTCAGCAAGGTCTCCGACCAGGGTCTCCATTCCCTCTCTGACCAGGAGCGCCGTTTCCTCCGCGACGCCAGCAAGCGCTACAAGAGGTAAGCGCCAGCCGCCGTTTCTTGTCCCGCCGGGATGAGAAACGGCGGCTCAATGGCTTTCCGGCCTCTTCGAAGGGAAGGGCATCGTTTGCCGCAGGCCCGCCGAGGTCTACTTCTTGGGCTTGCCGCGCCAGACGGTATTGAAGACCGGCTTGACCGGGTAACCCTCGTCCACGAGATACAAATCCCCCGCCGGAGAAGTGACGATCTCCGTTTTAAGCAGCACGTGATAGAGGTGAGGATCGAGGATGAGCGAGTAGCTCTGGTCCTGGAAGACGTCGACCTCGATCCAGGCGTGATAGCCGCCGAAGAAGAGCTTCCCCCGGAGATAGCGGCTGGGGATTCCCGCCTCCTGCAAGGCGACCTGAAGCACGGCGCATTTATGGCGGCACACACCGCCCTGATCGAAAAAGTTCTGGATGTTGATGGTGACCACCTCGTTCTCTTCGAAGAGGGGGCCCGGAGCAAACTGGTCCACCAGCGAAAAGAAAATCCGCAGGCCGGCGCGGAAATCGTCGCCGCCGCCCTCGGCCGCGAGCATCCGGCTGGCCGTGAAAAAGCTGGCCAGGCTGTGCGGGGAACCCGCCTCCGCTCCCGCCGGCTCGCCCATCTTGTCGATGCAAAGCTTCTCTCGGTTGTACGTGGATTCATCTCCCAGAACAAAACGATGCCCCGGCAGGTAGTCGTTCTGGGCGAAATACAGGACGTTGTTCCATTCGTCATAGGTCCCCGCCGTCTTGCTCTCCGACGAAGGAAACAGCGCAGCCTCCACCCGGGCGCGCCCGAGCGTCAGTTCCCGCGCCAGGCTGCGGCGCATCTCCTCGTCCGCCACCTCCGCCAACGCCCGATTCTCCGCACGGATCACCGAGATCGGATGCCGGGCGAACTCCGTCAGAAAATAGCGCAAGGCCGGGTCCGGCCCCAGTCGCGCCAGAAATCGGCGGCATTCGGGCGGAATCGCCGCCAGGACCTCCTGCAAGACTCCCGGCGACCACTCCCAGTCCGGCGGCAGCAGGCCCGGAAAAGGCGGAAGCGCCCTGACCTTTCCCTCCTTCTCCGTCAGGGACTGCCGATTCTCTCCCACGTAGAAGAGCCTGAACTGGGCGGAATCCACCTCGATGGTCGCATTGCAGGGGGCCGGCGTCATAGACCGTACCGGGTCCCCGCACATCTTCACCTCCCCGCCATGCCGGTCAATGAATACCGACCTCCCCACTCGGTAGAGGTCCGCCAGTTTCTCCCCCTCCGCCTGTTCCGGCGGGACCCACTCCATGGCAGGCGTGAGCACCAGCCCGCTCTCCCCGAGGCAGAAAAGCCTTCCACGGTGGGTGCCTTGCAGGGCGAGCAGGCATCCCTGCTCCAGACCGGACGCCTGAGTGAGGGTCGTAGATGAAGAAAAGAGGTTCATGGGCGGGGCGGCGGCCCCGGGTCCCGTCTTCGCCCGGGGAGAAATCAGGACTCCCGATGGCAGGTGCGACACTCTTTATTCTCTAAGAAGCCGGACCGATGTCCAGCGAGGATCTTCACGCGATCACGTTCTGCGCCGAAACCGGCGGGCCACCTTCTCCCGTAGCCACTGGGCGATGTCCCGCGCCTCTTCGACCCTGAGCAGCTTCAGGAGCATCAGGAACACGACTGCGCCGAGGAGGGATGGAAGGGCGCAGTGGAGGACCTTCAAAGCCTCGAAGGGAAGACGCCGCACCGGACGCACGAAGCCCACGTTATCCAGCCAGAGCCGGCCGGGCGACCGGCCGCCCGTCTCGGAAAAACGCAGAACGCTGGCCAAGTCGGGCGAGAAGGACCCTCCGGAGGACACGAACCGGCTCAGAGGAATCTCGTAAACCTTCCGTTTCGCGCTGACCTGAATTTCCACTTCTCCCGAGATGCTTCCTCCCGGGGATTCCAGGGTCACCTGAAGGCGGGTCTTGCGCTCGCTCTTCGCCTTGAAAGTGAGGTGGGTCAGGCCGGCCAGCGAGTAGGCCCGGAGGGAGCGGATAAAGCCGGCCGATCCGGCTGCGCCTCGGTCCAGGAGCAGGGCGTATTCCACTTCGACCCGAGGCGGGTCGCCGAATTCCTCCGGGGGTGGCCGATCCCCCAGAATGGCCGCTCGCAGATACTCCGCCGGGCTGCCCAGAGCAGGATGATGCCGCCGATCCATCCACTCGACGACCCTCGACTGCTGCCAGGCGCGCTCGGGAAACTGCCGCGCCAGGGACCCCGCTTCTTCTCCCGGCAACCCCCATCGAACCAGTTCGGCCACGCATCGGTCCCGATCGACATCGACCACCTCCAGCGGCGGCGCGTCACCTAGGGAACCCGCTCCCCATCGCTCCCATCCTCTGGCCGTGGCTTCCATGTCCTCCACGACCTCTTCATTCCCAAGTCCCCCCAGGGCGAGATCATCCAACCCGAGCCGCACCGGCCGCCGGGCCGCGCCATCGAGCTCGGCCCAAATCCGAAACCAGTTCCAGCGGACGCCGGGCGGCGCATCGGGCATCTCGAAACGCACCCGATGCCAGTTGCCGGGTGGAATCTCCTGCCGGGTTGTCGCGCTCCTCTCGCCGTTCTCGCCGATGACCTGCACCCTGATCCGGACGGGAGAATCGGCCTTCACCTCGAAGGAGAGAGCGGAGTCGGGCCTCAGGGCCAGGCCGCGTATATTTCGGAGGAGGGCGGCTTGTCGTCTGGGCGACGGCACGATGCGCGCCGAGAGGCAGTGCCCGCCTCCCTCCTCGTCGGGCCGAGGGACGACCTCGAACTCGTCCAGGTTGTCATGGACCCAGCCCCGGGCCTCGACGTTGAAGGTATCCAGGAGCACCTCGCCGGCGCGATGAGGCTCGAGAGGCATCCGCCTCGTGAGCCATGCGTGACTCCAGCTCATGACGCATCCCATCGCCAAGCAGGCGACTGCCATCTGGCCGACGAACCGGGCCGTGCTTTTCAGGGGCAAGATGGGCACGACGGCCCTCATCGTTCCCAGGAGCAGGAGTCCCTTGAAGATTCTTGCCACGGGGTACACGAGCGCCACCATGAGGAAGATGGGAAATCCCCAGACCTGGATGCCCAGGTAGAGGAAAAGGAGATGAAAACCGGTCCCCACGAAGCCCAGCACCGTTGGGGTCCACATCCGCTGCATCGAGAAAAAGGACTGCTGGAGCGGATTCTCGATGGCAAAGAAGAGCAGGCCGAGAACGTAGAGGCCCAGGGCGTCGCCAGCGTGCTGGAGATGCCACGGGTCCCAGTTTCCAGGGTCGTAGAGCAGGGCGATCAAAGAGTCCCGCAGAACGACGGTGGCCACCGTCAGGGGCACGAAGACGAGGAACATCACCTTGAGAGTCCTCGTCATCACCTGGGCGAATTCGCCCCATTCCTTCTTCTGAGCCAGGTCCGATAGGTAAGGCAACATGGCCATGCCCACCGCCTGGGCCAGAAGAGTGTTCGGCAATTCTCCCACCTTCCGGGCCAGGACCAGGTCGGAAAATACACCCTCGCTCGTGAAGGTGGCGTAATACTTGGTGAAAAGATCTCGATACTTGGCGAAAAGGATGCCGATGAGCAGAGGAACGGAGAGCGCAGCGAATTTCGCCATGACCGTGCCCACCCGCCGAGCGCGCCACCAGAGGAGGAGCAGATAGAGCACTGCAATGGAGGCACAGGCGGCCTGCAGGATGGCCTCGGAGACCTCGCGGCGCGCTAACCAGACGCCGGTAACGGCCATGCCGGCCCCGAAAAGCAACAGGAGAGCCGCTTCCTTCACCCGGCGGCCAAGGGAAACCTGTGGAAAGCCGGGCCGATAGAAATGTAACCGCGTCTTCAGCCCGATCAGGTGCACCGTCAGGCCCGCCACCGCCCCCACCAGAAAGCTGAGGATGATCGCATCGATGTCGCGGTGTCCCAGAATGCCCAGCGCCAGGAAGGCGAGCACCCAGAGGATTTTTTGGACCGCATCCCCGGCGCTCATGTAAGCGAACTCGTTGTAGGAGTTGAGAACGGCATACGTCACCGCAGTGAACGAGATCAACAGCACCCCGGGCATGCACCACCGCATCATCTTCACCGCGAGGTCCTCCGCCTCGCGGTTCAGCCCGCGCCCGGCGAGGGCGACGAACTCCGGCGCATACGCTGCTCCGGCCGCCATCGTCAGCACCTGCACCACGAGGACGAGGTTAATGACCGTATTGAGGAACTCCCAGGCTTTCTCCTCGCCGCGTTCCCCCATCTGTTCCTTGAACAGCGGCACAATCACGGGAACGGCAACCTTCAGGAAAAGAGTCTGAAGCAGGAAGATGACGTTCTCGCTCACAAAGTAGTAGGCGTCGGCCTCCAGGCTCGGCCCGTAAAACTGGGCCACCAGCACGTTCAGCAGGAAGCCCGCCGCCTTCCAGAAGATTTGGATGAACAGGATGATGAAGGTCGCCCGGGCAATCCGTGACAAAACACCCGCTTCTTGGGTCTCGCCAGTCATGAACGAAAACTCCGCCAGAGGAAGAAACCATACCGCAAAGCCCAGTCCATCGGCCCGGAATGACGCTGCACTATCCCCGGCCGCGGGAGACTCGCTCGCCCCGACAGGTGGACGATGATTCTATTCGTTTTTCCGCCGGATTGATCCGGTACGTCCGCCAACTTATACTACGCTCCCGCTGGAACTGGATATCTGCGACCGGCGCCTATGGGGTGAAAGACGGGTTTTGCAGCGCCTTCCAGGCGGGCAGCTTTCCATCCCATAAACCCAGGCCAAGACAGGATGAACAGCATGGAACACTTCAGACTCCTGAGCTATCTCTTGTGCGGCTGCCTCGGGCTCTCCTCTGGCCTCGTCGGCCAGGCCCAGGACCTGCGCTCCACCACGACTTCCGGCGGCAACCAGGCCGGCAGCCAGGACGCCCGGTGGAACGCCAAGTACAAGGTTGGTCGTCGCGGCCACTTGACTCAGCGGGAACGGCGCACCGGCGTCCTTCTCGAGAAGAGGGGTGGGGAGCCGGTCGTCGAAGAGAAGGAGCGGAAGGCCCGGGAGATCGAGGCCGCGCCCAAGCCCAAGGAATCCAGGCGCGGGTTCTGGCCCTTCGACAAGGACGGAAAGGAGCGGTCCGCCGAGAAGGAAACGTCCGCCGAGAAGAAGGCCGATGAAAAGGCCCCGGCAGAGGCCTCCGCGGCCAGCGGAAGAAAATCGGCCGCCATGGAACAGGCGACGCAGGCCGGGCCACCCGTTGAAGAAGGCAAGCCGGCGAAGCGGAAGAAGGGCTTCTCCGGCAAGAAAAAGTCCGAGGAGGAGGAGGAAGCCAAGGAACCCGCCGGGAAGACCGGTGATGCCGAGTCCGGGAATGGCAGGCGCGGCTTCTGGTCCTCCTCAAAGTCCGCGGCAAGAAAGGCCAAGCCCGCAGCGGAAACGGCCTCCACGCCGCCGGCCTCGACGGCAGCGACGGCGGCCTCCGAGGTCGCCCGGCCCGTGGGAAAGAAGGAGAGAAAAGGGGAGGAAACTAAAGATGAAAACACCTTCTCTGGTTTTCCGCGGGAGATGGACCGCAATTACCTGCGGGCCAAGGACCAATTCGATCGCAAGAACTACGAGAAGGCCATTGAAGGCTTCGAGTTGTTCCTGGCCAACGATCCCATCCCGAACGATCCTCTCGAAGCTCCGGCCCGCTACTTCATCGCCAAGTCCCTCGAGCGCCTGAATCGACAAGATGAGGCCGTGTATCTTTACAAGGCCATCGTGCAGGATTATCAGCACCGCAAGTTCTGGTCGGGCCTGGCGTCGATCGATCTCGCGGCCATCGAAGGGACGGGAACACCGGACATCCTGAAACCAGCGGCGGAGGAAGAGGAGGATGAGGAGCCAGCGGCGACGCCGGAAGCCAGCGAACCGTCGAGCAGCGAGGCGCATCCGCACGGCCACTCCGGTGAACATCCCGAGTCCGAGAAGCCGCAGGCCGGAGAGAAGGAGTCTCCGGCGGCCGAAGGAGAAGGCGGCCAGGGTGGCGGCACGGATGAACCTGCCGCGCCCGTAAAGAGGGAGACACCGGGACATGAGGCACCCGAGCATGAAGCCACGAAGGCTGAGGAGCCGTCCGCTCCGGCGACGGACGATGAAAAAATGAAAAGCGGCGAAGGTGAAGGGTCTTCGGAGCAAGCTGGCAAAGAAGGCGAAGAGGCCCCCGCGGCCGAACCGGGTGGAACAGGAACTGAGGAAGCCGGCAAGGAGGAGCCCGGACCGGAGGGGGAGGCCGCACCCGCAGGCGAAGCGGGGCCCCAGGATGAGGGCAAGGAGGAGCCCGGACCGGAGGGGGAGGCCGCACCCGCAGGCGAAGCGGGGCCCCAGGATGAGGGCAAGGAAGAGCCCGGACCGGAGGGGGAGGCCGCACCCGCAGGCGAAGCAAAGGAAAAAGAAAAGGAACCCGAGGGCGGGGGAGGCGCCGCCGCTCCTGAAGAGGCGCCCGAGGAAGCCCCTTAAGTCCTTCGTTACTTCGCGGAGGCCAGAAAACGCTCGATCCGATCCAGCGCATTCCGGATTTCATCCATCGAGGTGGCATAAGAGAGCCGGACGTGTCCGTCGGCGTGGAAAGGCTGGCCGGGCACGATCGCCACCTTCTCTTGTTCGAGGAGAGCCCCGCAGAACTGGAACGAGCCACTGACCTTGACCCCTTTGAAGGACTTGCCGTAGTAACTGGAAACATTGGGAAAGGCGTAAAAAGCCCCCAGCGGCATGGGACATGAGACGCCCCGCATGGCATTGAGGCGCTGGACCATGTATTTCCTGCGCCCGTCGAACTCCGCACACATCTTCGAAACAAAGGCCTGATCCCCGTCCAGCGCCGCCACGGCCCCGTACTGCACAAAGGTCACCGGGTTGGACGTGCTCTGGCTCTGCAACCGGCTGACTGCATCCACGACTTTCTCATCGCCCGCCAGGTATCCCAGACGCCAACCGGTCATGGAATACGCCTTGGACAGCCCGTTGACCAAGAGGGTCTGGGCCTGCATCTCGGGACTGACCTGGGCGATGCTGTAGTGGGTGTGGCCTTCGTAAACCAGCTTCTCGTAAATTTCGTCGGAGATGACGCCGATCCCTTGCCGCAGGCAAACCTCGGCCAGGGCTTTAATGTCTGCCTTCGCATAAATCCCGCCCGTCGGATTGCTCGGACTGTTCAGAACGAGGAATCGAGTTCTCGGGGTTATCTTGGCTTTCAGGGCTTCGGGACGGAGCACGAAACCGTCCTTCTGCGAGGTTTCCACGACCACCGTCTTCCCGCCTGCAGAATCGATCTGCTCAGGGTAGCTGACCCAGAAGGGTGCGGGCACGATGACCTCATCGCCCTCGCCGAGAAGGACGCGAAAGAGATTGTAGAGGGTATGTTTTGCTCCAGAAGAAACGACAATCTGCTTCTCGGTATAGTTTAACCCGTTGTCCCGATTGAACTTACGAACGATGGCCTTCTTCAGCTCCGGGATGCCTGCCGCGGCCGAATACTTCGTCTGGCCCTTTCGGAGAGCAGCAATCGCCGCTTCCTTGATGAAGTCCGGGGTGTCGAAGTCCGGCTCGCCGGCCGAAAGCCCGAGAACGTCCTCCCCGGCCGCTTTCAATGCCTTGGCCTTCGCCGTGATGGCCAGGGTGGGAGAATCTGCAATCTGCGCCGCTCGACCTCGTAGCTCCATGACGTGTTTCCTCATCTCAAGCCCGTGAAAGGTTGTCCGAACATAGCCACTCTGCGCCGGCCCAACCATTATCAGTACCTGTCATGAATTGGCCACTGATGATATTCAACTTTGGAAGCGGGACCACTACCAAGCTCGAACACCAGCACGGCCCACTCTTGCAGGACGGGCACCGTCACCACCACGGTAAAATCCTCCCCCACGATTCGTATGGCCCATAAACCCCGGGTCGGGATGCCCGAGCGGGTTGGCGTTGAACTGGAAGTCCGGGCAGGATTCCGGATTCTATGGGCGAATCGGAAATAGCTGTCACCGCCGGTGGTCAGGCCCCAGAGCCGCCCGGGCACATCGAGCGAGAATGGAATGCAAGATCGTCTGCTTCGAGTTCACCCATCTCGCTCCGCTCCGCGAGGACGCGGAGTGCAAGCGCCAGAGCTGCACGAAGTGCCCCGCGCGCGTCGGGGGCCCCTGTCAAGACCCCCGAAGAGCTGATACCTCGGCCGCGACGGTGTGGCCAAGCGACCGAACCAGAGTGATCTCTAAGTTCAGGTCATCCTCTGAAGGCGGCCTAACGTCACGGATCAGGTGCGGCTATTTGCCGTCGCCTGTATCCGTCTCGTTGGGCCCCTGCAATTTGGTCAAGGCGGTTTTGGCCTCTTTGCGCATCTCTCCATCGAGCGACGGCATCTTCAACAACGCCTGATAGGCCGCAATGGCCTCCCTGCTCTTCCCCTCCTGTGCAAAGGATCCGGCAATGGCTCGTTGAGCATGTTGTTTGTGCGAAACTGCCCCGCCTTCGCATGCCAGGCACTGGCGGAGAAGCGTCCGCCCTTCCTCATATTTTTTTTCGTCCACCAATCCGATGCCGACAATCATAGACGCCTCAGACTGCGCATACGGCCAGAGGTCCTGCATCTGAAGAAGTTTGGCAAACGCTTCGCGCGCCTTCAGCCAGTTTCCCTGATCGACCCATGAATGTCCAAAGAGGTATTGTGCTTCGGTCTTGGCTCCAGCGTCCACATCCTCGGCATCCAAACTCCTGCTCAACAGAACACGAGCCTCTTCATACCGCTTCTGCTCCTTCAGGCCAAAAGCAATTTGATTACGGGCTCGTGCTGCATCCGCAGCATTCTCGGCCAATGCGAGGGCTACTCCAAATTCGCCCATAGCCGCAAGCCGATCGCCTTTGCCGCGAAGGCTATGTCCAGCCTGCATCGCCTTGTCATAAAGCGACATCGTTTGCTCCGCATGGCACGCTCCCAATTGCCATAGGCACAAAACCGGAATAACCGCGGCATTCTTGGTTTTCATTTTGCCGTTCCTCTTTTACTTTAACGGGAAGCCCAACGTACGCATCAGATGCGCGCGCTATAGGACCTCGATTCCGCTGAACGAGCGCCGACTGCCCGATGCAACATCAGTCACAAGGACTTACAGAAAGGGCGAACCCTGGTCTAATAGAAGGATCGTGTGCTCCAGCATTCGTGCTTCATGGAAATTCGATCTGCACCGTATCCAGCAGCACGTATCCCTCGGGAAGCCGGGAACGCCACACCGGGTAGTCCTTTTCCGGCCGCAAACGATGGGCGTCGCCGTCGATCGGACCCATGGGGACGATCTCCAAGGGGTACAACACGAGCAGGATATCGTTGTTGACATCCCCCAGAACTCTCGGTAATTCGATCCGGCCGTAGAAGTCGGTCCGGTCGTGCCTCGCGCCCAGAGCGATCCACTGCCGTTCGTCCGGCGTGCAGACCACGGTCTCCTCCGTCCATTCCGGCCTGACCCGAAACGGCTGGCCGGCAAGCAACCAGCCGGAGCAGAGTCCGCCGTGAGTTCCCTGGACGAGGAGGAGCATCTGGGTGTTCCGCGCCTCCAACTCGCCTTTGAGCCGCAAGGTGACCCGCGCATTCGTGAAATCGGTCGGAAATCCTCCCTCGATGAAGCGGTTACGCCCGCACACCTCACGGTAATGCTCCCCCATCTTGCCGGCCGTGAGCAGCGCGTAAAGCAGGTGCATGTAGCCCGCGCCGGGCGGAGCGTGGTTATAATCGATCCACCAGGGACTGCGCGAGACAAGACAGCCGTTCCTCGCCTCCAGCCTTCCGGGGCCCAGCGCGTTGTCGATCCAGCCGAACCAGCCACCAGGTCCTTGGTCGAAGGTCTCGATGTAAGTCTTCGGTTTCATGGCATCTTCCTCACTTGTTTCTCCACAAGTTTCTCCAGTTTGCAGCCTCAAGCGCTCAAGTGGAGTGTGATACCCGCAAGCCAATAAGGCTCGGCAACCGAACCGGGAGCGGGTATTATAACGGCTAACATCCCCTCGATCCTTTCCTCGTGAACGGTCGATGTCCGATGTCCCTGAAACCCGTCCTGAAAGAGCCTTTTGAAGAGGTCCTGCCGGACCTCTTCCGTTACCATGGTGATTGCTGCGCGGTCTACGTCCTTCGCTGGGACGACCGCGCGCTCCTGATCGACCTCGGCTCCGGCGCGGTCCTCGATGATCTCCCGCGTCTGGGCATCCGCCGCGTGGATTCCGTCACGCTCACCCATGCGCACCGCGACCAATGCCAAGGCGCCGACCGGCTCGACAGGGCTGGCGTCCCGCTCCATTTGCCCCGGGCCGCTGAGGATTTCGTGCGGCCCGAGAAACGCCGGGATTTCCGCCTGGCCACCCCCCTTCTCCGGGCCTACCCCGGCGACGGGTTCGAGCCTCCGCGGCCCATGTCCCACGCCCTTTTCGACGTCCAGCCGGGCCAGACCGTTCGCTTCGGGCCATTCCTTCTCGATGTGCATCCTGCGCCGGGCCACACCGGCCACCAGGTCGCTTACCTCTGGTGGAAGGACCCCCACCATGTTCTTTTCTGCGGCGACGAGATTCATTCTCCGGGAAAGATACACGAGCCCTATCACCTCGAAACGGACCATTACACGGGGACGGGAGCGCGGCGGGCCGCCGACTCGCTGCGCAGCCTTCGGATGTTGTGCCCGAACGTCCTCTGCCCCTCCCATGGGCCCGTCTTTCGGGGCGACACCTGGCCCGTTTTTCTCGAGACCGAGGACGCCCTGGAAAGGCTCGGCCGGCTCAAGGACAGCATTTTTCCAGGTTGCGGACCCGATCAGCGCCTGATCCGTCCCTGGGGAACGCAGTTGACGCGGCTGACCGACCATCTTCTCCTGTGGGCGAACAGCTACTTCCTGCTCGCGGACGAGGGCGGCGCCCTCATGGTCGATTGCGGCAACGCGTTCACGGAGACCCTGTGGGACGATTTCGCCCGCGAAAGCGGTGGACGCCGTGTCGAGGTCGTCCTGATCACCCACATCCATTGCGACCACCTTGAAGAGGTCGGCAACCTCCGCCGCGTCTTCCCCGAGGCCCAGGTGTGGGTGCACGAAAACCTCGCCGCGGTAGTCGAAAAGCCCTCGGCCTTCCGGCGTCCCTGGCTCGCACGCGAGCGCCTGCGCGTGGACCGCGCTCTGCGCGAGGCCGATACGGTCAGATGGCGCGAGTACGAATTGACGGCCCATTTCTATCCGGGCCAGACGGACCTCCATGCCTGCTACGAGGCGCATGTGGACGGACACCACGTCCTCTTCTCGGGCGACAATTTCTACCCGGCCCAACAATGGGGCGGCATGGGCGGCCTCTGCGGCCTCAACGGCGGAAACCCCCGTCGCGGCTGGCGAAAATCCATCCAGCTCGTCATGGACATCCGTCCCGAATGGATGCTCTGCGCACATACCCACCCCTTCCTCTATCGCCGCGACCATTTCGAAAAGGCCCTGGCCTGGACCGAGGAAACCGCCAGGCAGATGGAAGCCCTCGCCCCCGATGGCAACCTCGAACGACACCACGACCCCCACTGGACCGGGCTCTTCCCCTACGTGCAGCAGGCTCGGGCCGGCGAGGATTTCCACGTCATGGCTGCCCTGCACAACACTTGTGCTCAGACCCGAAACGCCTCGGTCGCACTCGTCGTGCCTGCCGATTGGCTCTGCACGCCCGAGATATGCACCGCCGAGGTGCCCCCGGACGGCGAGGCCAGGCTGGCCTTTACCGTGCGTGCGCCTCGGTCCGCCTCCGGCCGGCATCTCCTAGCGCTCGATGTGCTCTACGATGGCGTCTACCTGGGCGAGAAGGCGGAATGCTACGTGGACGTCGATCCGTTCTGGCCGCCATTTCTCATCCCGGCGGGATGAGAAATGGCGGCCAGAACGAGCTGCGCTCGTTCCTCCACAGACAGGGGTGGCACTCGGACCGGCTCGTAGCCCAGGTCCCGATACGCCTTCTCGAGCAGTTCCTGGATGCGGCGGGCGGTGCGTGCATCCTCACGCCGTACCGTGTCCTTCTGGTAGCCCGCCAGAGGTTCGAGCAGAAATACGCCCGTGTAACGCCCGCGCCCGTGCTCGACCAGCTCCGGCAACACCGCCAGGCCATAGAGCAGCAGGTAGGCCATGCCGTCCGGCACTCCCCGGTCCAGGAAGACCACCTGGCCCGAGGCCATGGATTCCTTATCGAGCTGGATTTCGAGCACGCGCTTCTGAAAGGCCGTTGCGTCCCTCCACGGCAGGACCGTGCTGTTGAGCGCCTTCTGCTCCTCGATCAGGTCCCGCGCCGTCTCCCGCACGACCGTGTAGCCCCGCGCGGCCAGATGCTCGAGCAGCGCCGTCTTCCCCACTCCGGGCCCGCCCGTCAGCACGAATCGACAGGTCGTCGTCATGGCCTACTTCTGCCTTGCTCCTCGGTAAAACGACCAGGCCAGGACAGCGAGAAACAGTGTCCGCGCGGCCACCACAGCCTGGAGCACCGCGGGGCCCCGGTCCGTGACGCTGAAGGTGTAAAGCCAGAGCGGCATCTCGACAAAATGAATGGCCGTCCAGGCCAGGAGCGCGCCGGCCCCGCCCGGGGTGGGATAAACGGCGAGGAGGAGCGCGGCCGGTACGATCGAAAACTGTGGACTCCATCCCTTCGAATAGAGCAGAAAGAGCAGCAGGAGATAACCGCCGTAGGGGACGGCCCGGCGTGCGTCCTTTGTGGGCAGCCCCGACCACGTGGCGGCGAAAAGGGCCAGAAAGATCAATCCCGCAAGGAGATAGAGCCCCCCGCGGGTCGAGCCCGGAAAGGCTGAGAGGTCAGTGGAGAACCGGCTGAGTACCCGCATCCGATGCACGGGAGACAGTCCGCTGCTGCGCGTCGATTCCATCCTCTTGACGGCCTCGACGGCTGCGGCGGGCACCTCGGGCGCAGGCTGTCCAGGAGCGAGTTGCCAGCCGAGGTAACCGATTCCGTAATGGCCTTCGAGAAGCGCCCAGACGGTTTCCCACGGTTGCCGTATGGCATTGGCCTTCAGCGGCATGACCGCCAGTTCCGAGTTGACGGCGAAAAAGCTGCCCCAGAAGAGGCCTGCGGCGATGAGCGCTGCGAGGACGAGCCTTGCGGCCTCACCGGAGCTGCGGCGGAACTTGATCAGTGCGGGCAGCAAAGCGAGCGGGAACAGCTTCGTTGCGAAACCCAGGCCGAGGGCCAGGCCTGCGGGGTACGGCCGTTCCTCGAGGAAGGCATCGAGACACCACAGGATGAAGAAAAGCGCCATCCCGTCGAAGAAGCCGGCGCCGGCGAAGCTGGCCAGGAAGGTGAGGCAGAATGCCCCCCCTGCGAAGCCGGCCCGCACTTTATCCGCCTGCCGGGCGACGATCCGGTAGAGAAAGACCGCGCTGCCAACGTCGAACAACGCCATGGTCCCCTGGAGGGCCAGGCCATAGGCCTGGAAGTGTTCCGGGCCGCCGGCAGGCCACGCCAGGGCGAGAAGCCGATAAATTCCAACCGAGAGATAAGGAAAGAGCGGCGGATATTCGAGCCAGTAATGGACGAAGGGATAGAGCCCGTAGTCGGAGAGTTGCGCAAAGGGGTAATGAAAATCCGTGAATTCAGAATACCGGGGTGTGAACCAGAAGGCGGACAGAATCCGCAGGACGCCGAAAAGCGCCAGGTAGAGGGCGAAGTCCGAAGTCATACGCTGTCTCTGGCTCATGGACGTGGGCCTGATACCCCCGAGGTGACGAGTGGGCAAGGGCATCCGCACTGGCTGAGTTGTTGCGGGCATCCTATACCAAAATCAGACTTTTCGCGTCGAAAGAGCTCTTGGATTTCGCCGCCGTTTTTCCCTAGTATTCCTGCTCTGAAGCGCGGAAGCACTTCTGATCAGGAATACTCACGATGCTCACCAGGCCCCAAATCACCATCGGTCTCGTCGGCGCTCGGTTCGCCGCCTCCTTCCACCTTGACGCCTACCGCCGCGTTTACGGCGTCGATGTCCGTGTCAAGGGCGTCACCTCACGCGATCCGGCCAGCGCGGCACGCTTCGCCCAGGAACATTCCCTCGAGGTCGCTTATCCCAGCGTCGATGACCTGCTCGCCGATCCTGAGGTCCAGTGGGTCGACCTCTGCTGCCCCAACGCGTTTCACGAGCCGCTCGCCGTCCGGGCCGCCAGCGCTGGCAAGCACGTGGTCTGCGAGAAGCCGCTGACCGGCTACTTTGGCGGCGACCGCGGCAAGACCCTCGAGAGCGTCCCTCGAGACCTGATGTTCCGTGAGGCCATGGCGGGCGCCGAACGCATCGCCGAGGCCGTGCGCAAGGCGGGCCGCTTCTTCGGTTACGCCGAGAACTGGGTCTACGCCCCGGCGGTCCAGAAGGCCCGGCGTCTGCTGGCCCAGTCCGACAACACCATCCTTCGAATCGTGGGCGAGGAGTCCCACAGCGGGACGCATTCGCCCTACGCCATGGAGTGGAGGACCAGCGGCGGCGGAGCGCTCCTCAACAAGGGCTGCCATCCCCTGGGCGCAGCCCTTTACCTCAAATACGACGAAGGACGCCGCAAAGCCGGCAAGCCGATCAAACCCAAGGCCGTCACCGCCGAGGTGGCCCACCTCACCCGCATCCCTTCCTTCGTCGCCGAGCCTGACAAGTTCATTCGCACCGGCTGGGTGGATTGCGAGGACTGGGGCAGCATGCTGGTGACCTTCGAGGACGGGTCCGTCGCCCAGATCACCGCGGGCGACACAACCTTGGGCGGCATCCACAACGTCCTCCGAGTCCTTTCCAGCAAGTCTGTGATCGATTGCAACATCAATCCCAACACCAGCGTCGTCGCTTACGCCCCTTCACCCGCCACATTCGGTCAGGAATACCTCCGCGAGAAACTTGAGACCAAGGCCGGGTGGAACTTCACCAATCCCGATGAGGACTGGTCAAACGGCTTTTACAACGAATTCCAGGATTTCTGCGAGTCCGCGGTCGCCGGACGGCCGCCTCAGAGCGGAATCGAGCTGGCTAGAGACATCGTGATCGTCGGATATGCCGCTTACGTGTCCGCTGCGACAGGCCAGCGCGTCGATCTCACCCCGTACTTCGCAACTTCTCAATAAGATCGGGGAGATGACCCCGCCAAATTTCATAACCGATGATGATTCAGCACGTTACGGATTTTCGTAGCGAAGCGCGTCAGCGCTTCGGCGAAGCCCGGAAGGGCTTCGCCTCTGGAGTTTGGCAGATAATTTGAACATTCTTGACCGGTCGGTCGGTCGCTTCCCCCCAAAGGCTGGCGACACTACGGCGGTTGTGTTTTACTTACGGGA
>JACPCR010000063.1:0-98352 GCA_016179685.1 Planctomycetota bacterium
TGGCTTTCTCCGTGCTCTCCGTGCTCTCCGTGGTAAAAACGGTCTTTGTTTCTCTGTGAGGATGCAGCAAGCCGAAGGGAACACCACGGAGGACACGGAAGGATTCTGATGAATACCTTTTCTGGCTTTCTCCGTGCTCTCCGTGCTCTCCGTGGTAAAAACGGTCTTCTTAACCGGGCTCTAGCCGGCTGGTTAAACCCACGGTGTAACTGTGGGCAAAGGTCTGCCCCCTGGGAGAGGGCCGGGGTGAGGGAAAACTTGGGAAGAATTTGTGGGACGCTATACTCAGCGTCCGCCACTTCCGCCATCGAGGTGTCAGTTTGTCCGTCCGCGGCATCGTTTTGGACATCCAGCGGTTCTCGCTCCACGACGGGCCCGGCATCCGGACCACCGTCTTTCTCAAAGGATGCCCCCTCCGATGCCCGTGGTGTCATAACCCCGAATCCTGGGAGAAGAGGCCGCAGCTCCTCTTCTACCCCGAAAAATGCATCGGATGCGGAAAATGCTTCAATACCTGCCCCGTCGAGGGCGCTCTGAGCCACGAAACGACGCATCGGATCAACTTCGATCGGTGTGTCCACTGCGGCCTTTGCGCCCGGACGTGCTACGCCCAGGCTCTGCAAATGTGCGGGCAAGCCATGAACGCCGAGCAGGTCCTCGCAGAGGTTGAAAGGGACCGACCCTTCTACGATGCCTCCGGAGGCGGGCTCACGCTCTCCGGGGGCGAGCCCCTGGCGCAGCCTCGATTCGCCCTGGCGCTCCTCCTGGCCGCAAGAACGTCAGGTCTGCATACAGCCCTCGATACCAGCGGCTGCGCCGATCCTGCGGCCATGGAGAAAGCCGCCGGTCTGGCCGATCTCGTCCTCTTCGACCTCAAGCTGATGGACCGCGGCCGACACCGGGAGGTGACCGGCGTGGACTCCGGGCAGATTCTGGCGAATTTCCGGCTTCTGGCCGAGCGGCGCGTGCCCCTGGTGGTCCGAATCCCGATCATCCCGGGCTACACGGATTTCGAGGAGAATATCCGGGCTGCCGCGATGCTGGCCGCATCCGCTCCGAGTTTGAGAAGCGTGGACCTGATGCGTTATCATCGATTGGGGCAGGCGAAATGGAGTCGCCTGGGCAAGGAGTATCCCCTGGACGGCATCTCGCCTCCCACGGACGAGACCATGAATCGGTTGAAGTCCTTGGTGGAGTCGCTGGGGATACCCGCGGCGATCCAAGGGTGAATTCGATCATCTGCCGGTCAGCAGCTTTTCCAAAATCCGCCGATCGGCGAGGCACAAGCCTTTCCCTGCGTTATAATGCGCCGTGTCCTAAGGCAGGTGATACCCGCAACCCAACAAGGTTCGGAAAGAAGTCAGGTGTCAGGTGTCAGGTGTCAGGAATCAACTGTCACCCGACACCTGACACCTTTCAACTTCTCCGCGTGGCGCGGAGAAGTTACACCCTAAGACTCTAAGCGTGAGGCTACTCGGACAACGGCTAAAGCCGTCACTCCAACTTGGGTTGCCGCCGATGGCCGCGTTAAGATTTTGACCCTGAAAAGTCGCACCACCATGCAGGTCTATGCCGCTCGGGGCGTCCCGCACGTCGCCCCGGAAAACACCATCATCTCCTATTCCATCGCCAATGGGCTGCGCTCCGGCATCCAGATCGACGTCCGCGTCAGCCGCGACGGCGTCCCGGTCTGCATCCATGACGCCACCCTTGAACGCACGACCAACGGCACGGGCCTCGTGCGCTCCTATTCGGTCGAGGAGTTGAAACGTTTCGACGCGGGAGGGTGGTTCGGCGAGCCCTTCGCCCGCGAGCAAGTCCCGACGCTGCAAGAGGCGCTCGAGTTGCTTCGGGGCGTGCCCATCGCCATCGGCCCCATGTGCCCCGGCAGCGAGGAGTGCATCGTTCGCGTCATCGAACTCACGCGGTCCGTTGAAAACACGCTCGTCTTCGATGCCGTCGATGCGGTGGACTCCGCCCGGCGTATCAAGTCCGCCAATCCGAGCGTGAAAGTGGGCGTCTCCTGCCTCACCACTGCCGATTACCTGGGCCTCCGCAAGGCGGGTCTCGAGGGCATCGACGCCATCTGGGCGTCCACCCACTCCGGCTGGCTTCACAAGGACCAGGTCCGGGAAATCCATGCCGACGGACTCCAGGTGCACGTTTCCTTCCTGAGTCGCTGGGAAGACTTCAAGCCTTATATCGACGGCGGGGTGGACGGTATCTGCACGGACCGGCCGGCGGACCTCCTCAATGTTCTGGGGATCACCCGCAGCCCGTCCTCGAAGCCGGGAGCGGCGTAGACTCATGTTCCAGTCCCGGTATTTCAATTGTTCAACCTGGAGGCTCGAACTCGCCCTCGGGCTCTGCTTGCTTCTCCCTCCGATGGGGGCCGAGGAGACGGCCGCGCCGGAGGGTACGGCCATCGCCAGCCGCATCGGCCGCGTGCTGGTCTATTCCGACCAGGCGATGGTGACGCGGCGGGCCGAGATCGCCTTCCAGAAGGAGACGGAGCGGCTGCTCCTGGAAGGCCTTCCGTTCGGCCTGGCGGACGATTCCGTCCGCGTGCGCTTCGAGGACGGCCCGAACGCTCCGCGCCTGCTCAATCTGGAAGTCATCCTGGTGCATCGAAGCGAGTTTCAGAAGGAAGAGGCCAAGCAGGCCTCCGAGGAGCTGAAAAAGCTGAACCGAGAGGCTCAGGCCTTGAGGGACCAGCTCTCGGGGCTCGACGGCCAGGCCGCCTTCCTGAGGTCGCTCCGAGTGGGCGCTCTGCCCCCGGGCCACCAGAGGGAGAGAACGGACCCCGTCCCGCTGCACGTCGCCGCCTGGGGCTCGACGCTCGAGACGGTGTCGGGCAGCCTCCGGAGGATTGCGGCGGAGCGGCTGCAGCTCGAGGACAAGATGGACGAGCTGCAGAGCGCGATCACGGTTGCCCGCGCCCGCGCCCAGCGGCTGTTGAGCTACGAAACGAAGTCGTCCAAGACCGCCGCGCTCGAGGTCAGGGGCCAGCCGGGCGGCCGCGCGTTCGTTGAGGTTTCTTATCTCATCGCCGGCCCACAATGGTTTCCCCGCTATGACGTTCGGGCCAACCTGTCCGCCGGCACGCTCGAACTTTCCATGGACGCCCTGGTGCGGCAGGAGACGGGCGAGGACTGGAAGGACGTGTCCCTCGAGTTCAGCGCGGCCGAGCCTTCGAGGTCCGCGGACCTGCCCAAGCTGCTCGCCTGGCACATCGGCCCCTCCGGCGGCGTGGAAGGGAGAAGGGAGCTTCTGGCCCTCGCGGGCCCGTGGCGCGGGCGCGGGACCACCTCTCAGAAATTATCGTTCTCGAAAATGTCGCAAGGCGAATTCGAAGCCAACGCGCCCGCCCAGCCTCAGCCCTCGGCGTCCAAGCCCGCGGAGCAAATCGATCTTGAAGAGAAGCTGCAGATGGCGCAGCAGGCGCCCAACTCTAGCGGCGCGTCCGAAAATCCGTCGAACAACGCGATCGACAGTGTTCAACCACAGGTACAGCAGGCCCCAATGGCGGGGAAGGCCGGCAAGACCCGGCAGAAGCTGGAAAGCGTGCAGAGGCTCTACCAGCAGCAGTCGGAATCCCTGGGGAAGGGCGATTACTCGAAGTACCTGTCGGATAACCGGGCGCTCGTGGAAAGCTACGGGAAGGATGCCGAGGTGCAGAAGGCCTTCGGCGACCTGCTGAACAAGGCCAAGTGGAACATCGAGCGCGCGAGCAGGCTCATGGAGGCCCAGAAGCTCGCCACGGGCGTGATCAGCCCGGTTCAGTCCAGCGGCGGTTACGATTACAAGTACCGGGCACTCAGGGCGGAATCCGTCGCCTCCGACGGAGCCTTCTCCCGAGTGACCCTCACCCGCGAGTCCGTCCCCGCAACCTTTTTCTACGAAATCGTGCCCGAACTCGCCCAGCGGGCCTACCTCCAAGCCACTCTGAAGAACCCCTTCCGGTCGCCCCTGCTCGCTGGCCCCGCGGGCATCTTCCTGGGCAACGATTTCGTCACCCAGGGAGAGATATCGACCACTTCCTCGGGAGAGGAGCTGAAGGCGGGCCTCGGAGTCGATGAGGGGATCGTCGTGTCCCGCGCCGAAGAGGTGAAGCGTGAGACCACCGGGCTCGGCGGCAACCGCTACACCCACCACCACGCGGTGACCGTCAAGGTGCGCAACGATAAGAACCGCGAGATCGCCGTCCAGGTCATGGAACGCATTCCGTTCTCGACGTCGAAGGACTTGGCCATCAAGGAGGAGCTGCTCGATCCGGCCGCGACGAAGGTGGAGAAAGGAGGGCTGAAGCGCTGGGACCTCCGGCTTCAGCCAGGCGAGGAGAAGACCATCACGGTCCGATACACGGTCTCTCATCCGAGCCGGACGAGGCTCGTTCCGAGGGAGAATCAGAGTCTCAAGTAGGCAGTCCAAGGTGTCAGGTGTCAGGTGTCAGGTGTCAGTAGTTATCAGTTATCTGACACCTGACACCTGACACCCGACACCTGACACCCGACACCCGACACCTGACACCTGACACCCGACACCCGACACCCGACACCTGACACCTAAGACCTGTACCGCCATGCCCTTCCGATTTTCCATCCTTCTGTCCCTCGGATGCCTGTTCTTGGGGCCGGCCATGCTCCTTGGAGAGCCGGCCCTGCCGGAGGCGTCGCTGCCCATTGCCGCCGTCACGGTCTATGAAGACCGCGCCCTGGCGCGCCGGACCGGCGAAGTCGAGGTGCGGCCGGGGATCAACACCATCCGAGTGGTGGGGCTGCCGGTGGGGCTCGTCGAGACCTCCCTTCAGGCTTCGCTGCCCGGCGAGGTGCGCGCCAAGGTGCTTTCGGTGACCACACGGACCGAGGAGCGGCTCGAGACGCAGGACGAGCGGCTTCGGGCGCTTGAAAAGGAGGAGGACGGGCTGAACCGTGTGCTCCGGGAGATTGCGGCTCGGGGCGCGGTGCTGGCCGACCAGGAGCGGTATCTGGGGGCGTTCGAGCAGGTGCTTCAAAACGGGCTGTCCGAGCGGACCACGCTGGGGAGCGTCAAGGCCGAGGAGTTGAAGGAGGCGGGCGAGTTTTTGGCCGTGCGACGGGCGGCCGCCTCGGAGGAGCGGCGGCGCATCCAGGTGGAGCAGGAGGACGCCGCGGAAAAGCTGGAGGAGGTCCGAAAGCGCATCGCTCAGATCGAGACGCCGGCCCGGAAGACCATCCGTTACGCCGACGTTGTGCTGGAAAGCGCAGGGGACGGAAAAGTCCCTCTTTCCGTGAGCTACCTGATCGGCGATGCCTGGTGGCGGCCAAGGTACGAGGCCAGGCTCGCCGGCGGCAGGCTCGAGGTCTCTTACATGGGCGAGGTGCGGCAGGGGACCGGCGAGGACTGGAACAGCGTCGAGCTGGTGCTCTCCACCGCGAGGCCTTCGTTCGGATCGGCGCGTCCGACGCTTGCCGCCCTGGCTCTCGACTTGGCCGAGGAGACGCCGGCCAGGACCGTGGCCAGCTTTGCGGCGACTGGGCCCATGGCCGAAGCCCCGGCCAGTCCTGCGCCCGAGGTCGGCGAAGGCGAGCCGGGCCCGCCGCCGGAAGCGCCGCCTCCTCCGCCCGAGGAGGTCACCGTGCAGGAATCCGGGACGTCCGTCGCTTTCCAGGTGCCGGGCCGCAGCAGCATTCCGAGCGACCGGCGCGCCCACAAGCTGCCGGTGATGACGTTCCGGGACGACGCGCCCGTCTTGGGGCTCGAGACGACGCCGAAGGCGCTCCGTTACGTTTATCTGCGGGGCAAGACGGTGAACCGCACGAATTTTCCGATGCTGCCGGGCCCCGTCGATATCTTCCGGGAAAGCGGCTTCATGGGCACGGCGAGTCTTCCCTTCGTCGCCCCGGGCAAGAACGTCGAGTTCTCCTTCGGGATTGATGAGGAGATCAAGGTCCAGCGGCGTGCCGATCCCGAGCGCACGCGGGTGAACGTGTCCGGTCGCAGGAAGGAGCATCGTTACGCCTTCGACACGGAGGTGGCGAACTACAAGGCTGAAAAGCAGGCCGTGCTGGTGCTCGACAACCTACCCGTCAGCGACGTCGAGGAGGTCACCGTGCGGCTGGACGCCTCGACGACGACGCCTGCGAAGCAGGACGAGAAGCAGGGCCGTCTCGAGTGGCTTCTGGAGCTGCAGCCGGGCGAAAAGAAGATGCTGCACCTCGAATACGGCGTGACGATGCCCAAGGACTTCACCTGGGAAGCGTTGGGCGACAATGTCTCCGCTCAGCCGATGCGCTGACCCTTCCGATGACGAGGCGACCCTGGCCGGTGGTCAATCTCCTTTTGGGTTTTCTCTGCTTAGTTGCCGGAGCGTGTTGGCCGGAGGCCGGCCCGCCTCCGGCGGATCAAAAAAGACTGGAAGCCTTCCAGGCGGAGCAGCCCCCGGCCATTGACGGCAGAGACGACGCGCGTCTTCGATTTCACGCTGCCGAAAAGAAACAGCCTCCGCGTCGAAAACTGGTTCAACCCCAGCAGTGTCATCACCTACTACGGGAAAGGCGACCTCACGCCCGGGGAGTTCGAGAAGTACGCCCGATTCCTGCAGCGATACCGCCATCCCTGCTTCCCCTTCTCCTGGCAATTCGCGCCCGGCAAGATTTTGATCATCGAGGAGCCCGACGGCAGCCTCACCTTCGATTTCACCCCGCTCAACGCCTACCTCGAGATTTCCTATTGCGTTCATTGCTTGTGGCGGTAACAAATGGCCATTGGCCAATGGCCAATGGCCAGGTCACAACCTGAGACTGTAGCGAGGCAGATTCTCATGAACGTCCTCCTCATCCTTTCGGATCAGCATCTGGCCACCTGCCTGGGACACGAGGGCCACCCCCAGGTGAAGACCCCGAACCTGGACAGTCTTGCAGCGGGCTCGACCCGATTTCGGCAGGCCTATACGCAGAATCCGATCTGCACGCCGAGCCGCACCTGCATCCTGTCCGGCCAGTATTGTCACAATCACGGCTATTACGGGCTTTCGGGCCCGGCGCCGCACGCTCTACCCAGTTTTTTTTCGCACTTCAAGGAGCACGGATACCGCACCGCCGGGATCGGCAACCTGCACACGCCCGACGATCCCCGCAACTGGCTCGAGAGCCACCTCGACCTTTTCCTGGATTACTGCGAGTCCGTGGACGGCCGGCATGAGCAGACGCCCTTCTACGACAAGCTTCGCGCCCTGGGCCTGATGGAGAAGGAAGACATCTACTTCTTCCATCGCAACCCTCGGTACGGGGTCGAGGGCTTCCCCTCTCCGCTGCCGTTCGAGCTTTCCCAGGAAGGCTGGAGCGTCGAGGAGGCGATCCGATTCATGGAGTCCTGCGCTGGCCGGCCCTTCTGCATGGAGGTTTCGCTGCAGCGGCCGCACCAGCCCTTCACGCCGGACAAGCGGTTCTGGGACCTCTATCCGGAGGACCTGGCGCTGCCGCCGACGCTGAACCAGGACCCTTCTGGCCGGCCGCCTCACTTCCGCGCCAGCTACGAGGGATTCCGGAAGATGCAATGGCCCATCGAGCCGAACAACTTCGAGGCCGGGGCCCGCCGTCTCTGGCGCGGCTACCTGGGCTGCATCAGCCACGTGGACCACGCGGTGGGGCTGCTGCTCGATTATCTGGACCGCGCCGGCCTCGCCTCGAACACCCTGGTCATGTATTCAGCCGATCACGGCGCCTACAGCGGCACGCACGGCATTCCGGAAAAGGCTCCGGGCATCTGCTCCGACGCCGTGTGCCGCGTCCCCCTCATCTGCCGCGTGCCCGGCGTCACCCGGCCCCGCGCGGTCTGCCACCAGCTCGTCGAGCTGGTGGACCTCGCTCCCACTTTCGCCAGCCTCTGCGGCCTGCCGCCCATGAAGACCGCCGACGGCAAGGACCTCTCGCCCCTCCTCCGGGGAGAGGATACGCCCGTCCGCGACGTCGCCGTCACCGAACATCCCTGGAGCAAGGCCCTCCGCTGGAAACGATGGCGGTTCGTCCACTACCAGCGGGAGATGTTCGGGGGTCGGGACATCGGCGAGCTGTATGATCTTGAAGCGGACCCGAACGAGGCGAGCAACCTCTACGGGTCGCCGCCGCATCGGAGCGTGGTCCAGGAGTGCCGGCGGCTGCTCCTCGAATGGATCATCCGGACCCGGCGCGTCGCCACGGTCTGGCCGGCCCTCGACTGGTCCCGGTCGCCTTACGATTATCAGACGGCCGGGGACGGGAAGGAATCGAATACTGCCGGGCCCGCCGCCCGGGTGAAGAAGGGGCAGCTCCATTACATTTAGAGCGACAAAATTCTTTATCTATTTCCACGCCAACAACACGACGTCAATCAACCGTTTTCCCTCACTCTGAACACGGTATGGCGCAGTAAGCGCGTTAGCCAGGCTCAAGAAGTCCGAGCCGCGCTCCTGCTCGGCTTTGATGAGCGCATGGAGCGCGTTCGACTGGCCACCCGCCCAGATATCCCCCCGCTGTATCACCAGTCCGCCCGAGGAAGCGAAAGGTCTTGGATGGCCTCCAGCACGGGATCGACCCAGGAAAGTTCACCCGGATCAGCATAAATAAAGTCTTGCACATCGCCTCGCCATCAGGCGCAATCGGCAGCCGGATGCTATGCTGTGCCTATGCGCTTCGGAATGAGCGGATGTTTCCTGCCCGCGGACATGAAGGACATGACGCCGGAGATGTGCCGGAGGGTCAGGGACCTTGGTTTCAGCGGCATCTTCACGCGGTTTGCCAAGAATCCTCCGCTCGAGACCCCGCGCGGCCAGGCCGAACGTTTCCGTTCCCTTCTCGCAGACCACGGCGTCCGGCTCTTTCAGGCCACGGGCTACTGGCAGAACCTGGTCACGCCGGATGAGTCGCTGCGTGCCCAGTCGGTCCGCACGCTCCAGGCTGCGCTGCGCCTCGCCGGATGGCTCGGCGCCCGCGGCATCGATACCGGACCCGGCTCGATGAGCCCCCGGGGGCCCTGGTTTCCCCACCCGGACAACTGGACGGCCGTGTGCCGCCGCCAGTTGGTCAGAAGCCTCAAGGAAGGCGCCAAGGCCGCGGAGGACGCTGGCGTTTTCCTCAGCCTCGAGGGACACCAGCTCGTCACCCTCGAATCCGCCGAGATCACCCGGGAAATCCTCGACCAGGTCGATTCCCCCTGGGTCCGCTGCGATTACGATTCCGCCAACTGGATCACCCGCGAGACGGTCTATGACACCGCTCGGGCCATTCACCGCCACTTCGATCTCCTCGGCCCCACCATCGTGAGCTGCCACGCAAAAGACATCTGGATCGAGGACCGCCTCGCCCTCCACATCCAGGACGGCTGCCCCGGCCGCGGCTGCGTCGATTTCCGAACGCTGTTCCGGCGCATGGAAGCGCTGTCACCGGACTACCCGGTCATCGCCGAGGGCAACTCGACCGAGGAGCTTCCGGCCGTTCAGGCCCTCTTCCATGGCCTGGCGCGGGAACTGGACATCCGGGTCATCTCGGACTGAGAAGAGAACACGCCCCCCGCCCCCGCGTCAGTCCTTAGCGAAAACTTCTGTCGTCCCTACGGGACTCTTGTGGTTGATGCGCTTTCCCTTCCCAGGGCTGCGTTCGCCTTCGCGGGGCTTCGGCGAACTGGTGCCCTGGCTATTTTCGGACGTCCCTGCGGGACTCACAAAAACAGGCCTCCGGTGACGGTCACGAAGCAGTTACGCCCCCGCGTCAATCCTCGATGCTCACGCGGATTTCGTCGGAATTGGCCCTCAGTTCCGGCGCATACATGGCGAAGGCCCGCGTCGGCAGGGCGCTGAACAGGCCCGGAATCTCCGCACGCAGCCGGTAGGACACGCTGTGCTTGCCCCGGGCCAGCCAGCGCACGAAGAACGACACGCGGTCGTCCCGCAGCTCCATGTAGGCCCCCATGTCGTTCCCGCCGTATCCGCTTTGCACCTCCACCGGCTCGAATCCCGCGGCTTTCATGTCCTCGAACACGAGATACTCGTAGTCGTTCTTGCTCTCGATCGTCAGCTCCACCTCGACCAGGTCGCCGCTTTTCAGCGATGCCCTGTGGGCGATCGGCTCGCGCTCGTATTTCTCCACCTTCTGCGACACCGCCTGGCCGCGGCCGCCCGACACGTGCTCGGACTTCTCCACCCGCTTCAGCTTGTAATAGGCTCGGTCCACCTTGATCTCGAGGCCCGCCTTCGGGATGAAGTCCTCCAGGCTGAAATAGCTCAAATAGGCGTTGAAGTAGAGGGGACCCTTCCCCGCCCGGCGGAATTCCAGCGGCGTCACGCCCGACTTCACCGCGTCACCCGCAAGCACCAGCCGGTTGTCGAACGTGAAGAGGTTGTCCGAGGCGACCCGGACTTCCTTTTCCTTCTTTCCAGCCAGGTAGATTTCGATCGTCATGTCCGGCTTGTCCTCGCCGCTCGCCTTGAGGAAATCCGCCATGGCTTCCACGCAGACCGCCGTGTCCCGCGTCGAGTCCCAGTACGTCGCATGACGCCGGTTGTTCAGCAGGTACTTCACCAGCCAGGGGGCCTTCCAGCCCTTGGGGTCCACCCGGGCCAGCAGCTTCAGATAATACGCATGCGCCTCATATTCGCTCCCGTACCAGTACCACCAGTACCCGCCGGGAAGGTTCAAGTAAGCCGTCTGGTTCTCCTCGTCCTTCACCAGGAACTGATCGATGTTCCGCACGATCATGTCCACCTTCTCCTTGTCGCCCTCCTTGTGGAAGGCCAATCCGGCCATCGCCTTGGCATAGACCGACAGCCCCACCCGGTCCCGGTAGAGGAACTCCTTCATCTGGGGGTCCCGCACGCCGGCATCCACCAGCACCATGGTGACGAAGGCGTCCAGATCGTCCGCATGCTCCTTCCAGGGGTGCGTCTTCTTCGGCGCGTTCAGCAGCTCCTGGACCTGGGCATCCTGGTAGCTTTTGAGCCACTGGACGCCGCGGCCGAGCATCCCCTCGTCCACCGCCACGTCGTTCTCGCGGGCGATCTGGAGGCCGTGCGCCACGTAGGCCGTCGTGTGCGGGTAGGAATGCTCGCCCCAGCCGGAAAACCAGCCCCAACCTCCATCGGAGACCTGCATCTCCGACAGGCGTTTCACGCCCTCCCGGACCATCTCCCGGACCTCCTCCACGTCGAAGACCGGGTTGTGTTCCCAGCGCTGCCACTGCCGGGCCCGCTCCGCGTCGTCGCCGATCTCCTGGGCATTGAGGTTCGTCCGCTTCGACTGGATGGCTTTCAGGTCCAGGTTCATATCGAGCAGGACCTTCTGCGTGATGACCGTGGGGAGGAAGCGGCTGAGCGACTGTTCCGTGCAGCCATAGGGATAAGAGACGAGGTAAGGCAGGGCGTCGACCATAGCGCCAGCGAGGGTAGGCGAGTAGCGGACCTCGAGGCGCGTCGATGCCTCGCGTCGCTCCGCGGGCACCTGAATCTGCACGGCGGCCGTCTCGGCCTCGGGCCGCAGAAGCCCGGAGAAGGCGACCATCTTGTCCATGCCGTGCACGAACGCCGGGAAACGCATCTCCATCGCGTCCGATTCCTCGTCCGTCAGGGCCTTCATGCGCACAATGGCCTCGCCTTCCTTCGCCACGCGGACGCGCCAGTCCACCCGCTTTTCGCCCCGGGGCTCGATTTCGATCGTCTGGGAGAGACTCCAGACGCCGCCGGCGGGCAGCGCCAGGTTCGCCGTCGGCATCAGGGAGCCTCCCTCGAGTTCGAGCACGACCTCGACGTTCTTTTTCGATTTCAGGTAGTTGTGGACGTTGGCGCTGAGGACGACCTCGTCCTTCTCGACGAAGAAGCGCGGGGACTGCAGGCGCAAGAGCACATTCTTCGTCGTGACGACCTCGACGGCGGCCTCGCCGACCTTCGTTCCGTGCCCCATGGCCCAGGCCTTGACCTTCCAGGTGGTCAAGTTTTCAGGCATCTTCAGCTCGATTTCCGCCAGACCCTCCGAATCGGTCGAAAGCGCCGCGTTCCAGAAGGCGGTATCCGCGAACTGGACACGGACCGTGGGCTGGACCTGCTCGGGCTGGGCCGCGCCGCCGCCGCCACCACCTCCTCCGCCGCCCATCCCGGCCTGCTCATTCATCGGCGCTGCCGCCGCCATCGGCATCGCGGCCATGTCGGCCATTTCGCCCCTCGCACCGTTCATTTCCATCACCATTCCAGCAGCCGCCGGGGCCGGCGGCATCGCCCCCTTCAACACCTGCCGCTTCAAGGCGCTTTTCTGAGTCGGACCCCCACCCTCCCTCTCCACCCCCTCCATGGCATCGTCCACCACGGAGTGCCCGAATACGCCCAGCATCTCCATCACCGCCTCGCCCTGCTTGACCAGGTTGGCAAAATAGCGTTGTAAGTTCGTTTCGGTCTGCGGGTTATGGCTTCGCCTCCACTTCCAGAAAAACGCTCGTATCTCAGGCACATTGGACCCGCCGGAGATGTATTCTACCGCCTTGTCGTAGATGGCCAGGACCGTCGATCCGACGAACGCTTTGCCAGCCAGGTCCGTCAGCCGCAGCTTCACTTTGGCCTTCTCACCCGGCTTGTAGGACTCCGAGGAAGGCATGACCTCCACGTTGAGCACCCTCTTTTCCGGCGGAACGAGAATCTCGCGGACCTCGCTGTGGACCTGCCCCTGGCTGACGGTGAAGGCCTCGACGAAGAAGTTGGGCATGTCCCGCTTCGTCACCTCGATTTCCTCGATGGTGCTTTTCCCTTGAAGGCGCAGGACTTTCGGCGGCAGGTAGATGCCGTTCGCCGGCCGGACGAACAGCACTACCGTGCCCTCCGACCAGTTCGTGTTGATCATCAGCTTGACCCGCTCCCCGGGCCGGTACTCCCGCTGGTCCTGGATCAGCTCGATGTTGTTGAAGCGGAACTGGGACGAGTCCACGTCCTCGCCGGAGACGACGAAGACGTAGCCGCCCTCGACCGAATGGCGCTTCGAGTCCGTCAGCTTGTAGGAGAGCCGATATTGCCCCGGCTCGGAGGCCTTGAGCTGCATCCGCGCCCGGCCCTGCTCGTCCGCCGCCAAGTCCCATTGCTGGACCGCTGTCTCCTTCACTTTGCCGTCCGCATCGGCCTTCACCCGAAGAAGATTCAACTTGCCCGCTCCGGAGACCGGCTTGCTGTCGAGCGTCTGGGCAGAGAACTCGGCTTGAACGGACTCGCCCACGCGATAGTGGCCGCGGTCCACCCAGGCATAGACCCTGAACGGCTTGCGGGCGACCATGACCGTGCCGCTTCCGACGATGGTGCGGCGGGATTCATCCACGACCTCGGCCGTGACGTCGTAGCGGTGGTCCTGGTCGCCGTGCATTTCCTTCGCCAGGGCCGTGTCGATCTCGAGCTTCACCTGGCCGTCGGGGCCGATGTCCACCGTGCTCTCCATGACCACCTCCGGCGGCTGCGCCTGCCAGTTCCACCACCAGGGGATCGGCCGGAGACAACCCCACTCGGACCAGCCCGGATACCAGGGATAATCGCAGGAGAACCACCAGTAACCGCGGCCGTAGAACCAGTCCCAGAGCCCGACGGGATACCACGAGGCCGTGTGGCTGGACCGCATGACCTTGTATTTCACCTTGGCCTTCGTGACGGGTGCGCCGAAGTAGTAGCGTGCGGAGATGGTGGCCGGCACCTTTTCACCCAGCATCACGGGCTCGGACGGCGCCTCCACCTTCACCTCGAACTCGGGTTTCTTGTATTCCTCGACGCGGAAGGAGCACCCGCCGCCATAATTCAGGAGATACACCTGGTAAGCGCCCAGGCTCACATCCTTGGCCAAGGGAAACTCGCCGTCGAATCCGCCATAAGTGTCCGCCGTATACGGCTTTCGGAAAACTTCCTCGCCCTTCGGGTTGTTGATGCACACCGTGAAAGACTGGTTTCCGAAGGCGGACTTGTCCTCCTGGTCATACTTCGCCTCACGCACCCAGAACTTGAACTTCACGGATTGCTTCGGGCGGTAGACGGGCCGGTCCGTGATGCCGAATATCTTCGTCTGGTTGTACTCCATGTCGTAGTACTGACCGTACCACACGCCGGTGAAGCCCAAGTAGGCCAGCCGGCCGCCTTCCGCGGCCGCCGTGATCAGCCAGGAGAAGTCCTGCCGCTGCAGTTTCGGGTCCGGGAATACCTGCCCGTCTTCATCCGTCAAGGCGGTGAATTCGACAATGTCCACCTCGTACCGGTTGTCCCGGACGTAGCGCTGCTGGTAGCCGAAGAAATCCAGGTTCGCCCCGGCGATGGGCCTGCCCGTCCGCGCGTCCGCGACGAAGTAGTAGGTCTTCTGGTCCAGCGGCTTCTTCACGATCACGGTGTCCGAGAGCCAGAGGATGATCCGGCTGATGTTCCCGCCGGCCATCTGGGCCGTCAGGAGGTAAGCGCCCGCCTTCTGTAACGGCGTCGAGACCGTGATCCGCCGATCCCAGTGGTTCGGCCTGCACTCCAGGTCGAGGTCCCAGGAGGCCACCCGCTTCCCCAGGTACTGCTTCTCCTGCTGCTCGACGAGCCGGTAGCCGATGTTGTCGATCTGCAGCTTCTGCCAGTCGAGCCGGGCCGGCCGCGCCTTGAGATAGGCCTTGACGTCCTCCAGCAGCTTGGAAACCAGAATCTCGTGGGCCTCGAAATGGACCTCTTTCCCGTTGCGGAATCGGTAATCCACCTTCGCGCCCTGGCCCGCCGGCTGCATCATGACCGGCTCGAACTGCCCCCAATGCCCCAGGATTTGCCCGAGGTGCTGCTGCTTCTCGTTGTTCGGACCCTCACCGTATTCCTTGAGGCTGCGCTTCCAGACCGCAGCAGCCTTGTCATATTGACGCCGGTTCGAATAAATCTCCGCCAGAGCCTGAAGCGAGGCCTCGCCCCAGGGCGTCTGACCCCCGTCCGCAATCTGCTTGTAAAGGCGGATGAAATTGAACTCGTCCGGCAACTTGAAGCGCTTCACGCCCGTCGCCAGTCTCGCTATCGTCTCGTCCTCCTTCAGCGTGTGCAGCGCATACGTCCCGCTTTCATCTTTCTTCGAATCGTCGTCCGACCCGAAAAAATACCCGCCGTACTCCGCCAGCGTCTGCTCCCCAAACTGTTCCCTCAAGAAATTCGAAAAGATCAACAGGACCCCCCCGGCGCGTTCCGGGGCGAATTCCATCGCCTGTACGAGCAGCCAGCGCCAGCGCTCCCCGTCGCTCTGCGCCTCCGCAAAGCTACGGGGCACACGGTAAGTGACCGGACTACCGTCGGGATTGACCGGGGCGGCCGAGGACACGGCCCCTCCGTAGCCGTATCCCTCCTCGTAGTCCGGGAGGACGGCGAGGTCCGTCAGGTACTGCAGCCTCCAGGCCTGGTTTCCGTCGCGGGCGTGCGACAGGGCATTGGCAAAAACGAGGTAAAGATTGGCCGCCGCTCCCTTGTCTTCTTCCCCCTTGACTTTCTCGATCGCCTGGGCCAAAAGCTGGAGCGCCCGGACACGGTCCCGCTCGACCGAGCTGACGTAACGCCCGCCTCCGCGGTGATAGCCCCGGCTGAACTCGCCGGACACGATGAACCCGACGTGATTCTGGCCCAGGCCGTTCTGGGCCGCCTCCATGAGCAGCCGCCAGTTGTCCGGGTGAGCCCGAACCACGCCTTCGCGGAAGGCGTCAATCTCGTGCACGCGATTCAGGCTCGAGAGACAATAGGTGGCCATCAGCATGTCTGAGCCCACCTGCAGCGCCTCGTCCGCAGGGTCCAGCGCCAGGCCACGGTAAAGCTCGTACGCCTCCTGGAAGTTGCCTTGGTTGTACAACTCCAGCGCCTTCTCCCGGTTAGCGCGGCATCCTGGTTCAGCACTCATTTGGAAAGGAAAATGCAGGAGAAGGAGCAGGGCGAGAACGGCACGAGGCGCACCACCACAAGCTGTCCCGATGCGCGTGAGCGGCGAGATGCCTTCGCAGGATGCTTTCCCGTGGGAACAGGTCCGGGAGTCGCGCCTAGGCCAGGTCACGCACCCTGGGAGCGCAGCCACAATCTGACAGACTGCAGCAGCGGGAACTGTCTTACCCGATGTCGCATTCATACGGCACCTCATGAGGTCTGTTTTCGAACCGATTTGCCAAAGACGAACAAAGGAGGGCCTGGTTTCCAAAAATTGGGCGACGCGCGAAGGGTACAGGTCTCTCATGCCCCACAACTCTGGCATGGTAACCCTTGGGGAGGGAGGGGCAAGCGGATACGGGAAGCAGGGAGAAAGAAGCGGGCAAAAGAGGACCAGGAACAGTGAGACAAGGGGACGATGGACGATGGACAAGGGACAAGGGACTTCAGAATCCAGAATGGGTTGGCAGTGAACAGACACCAGTCAAGAGTCATCAGTCAAGCAGCAACCACGAACCACCAACCACCAACCGATTCCCCAGGCGGACATCGCGCGTTGCCGCGTGCTCGTCGTCCGGGCTTCAGCCGGAAGACCCTGTGGGCATCCCGCACTACGGAACAGGATGAGGGGCGACACGGGCCGTGAGAAGGAAAAACGAGACCTGCGGTAGCCTCTCCCGCCCGTAACTCCTTAGCGAAAACTTCTGTCGTCCCTACGGGACTCTTGTGGTTTATGCGCTTTGCCTTCCCAGGGCTGCGTTCGCCTTCGCGGGGCTTCGGCGAACTGATGCCCTGGGCTAATTTCGGACGTCCCTACGGGACTCACAGAAACAGGCCTCCGGTGACGATCACTCAGCAGTTGCTCCCGCCCCAGGCCTTCACACGCACGACTGGACGACCCGTGCGGCAAGGCCGGTATCGCTGGCCAGGTGGAGGTGGAGGTAAGTGGCCAGCACCCGGCCGGAGGAGTAGCCCTCCCAGTTCTCCTCGCCCGTGCTGGCGCGGCGCACGCGATAGGCCCAGGGGATGGGGCCTCGGTCCGGCACGTAGACCGAGTAATGAAAGCGGTGTCCCCGCACGACCGTGCCCGCTGGGCCGAGCAGCGTGTCCCGGGCCAGCGTCGCCTCTGCGTAGCCGAACTGCTGCAACGTGCGTGTCATGCGAGTTCCGCCGGGGATCAAGCCGACCTGGGGATGCCGCTGGCCGTTTGCGTCCTCCAGCCACTCGCAGAGGTACATGAAGCCTCCGCATTCCGCGTAGATGGCCCGGCCCGACTCGGCGTGCCTCCGTATCGACCTCTGCAGGGACGCGTTGGCGGACAACGGGGCCGCAAAAAGCTCCGGAAAGCCGCCGCCGATCCAGACCCCGTGCGAGCCTTCCGGCAGTTCCGCGTCCCTCAATGGGCTGAAGGGAACAATCTCCGCGCCCGCTGCCCGCAGCAGGTCCAGGTTCTCCGGGTAGGTGAAATGGAAGGCTTCGTCCTGGGCCCAGGCCAGGCGAATGCGTTTTTCGGGCACGGGAAGGCGAACGTCGTCCGTCGTCTCCTCGAGAGGCGGGGCCGATTCGGCGATCCGGAGGAGGCCATCGAGGTCCAGATACCGCCGCGCCAGCTCGCTCAGGCGGCCCAACAGTGGAGTCACACGGTCCTCCTCGGACGCGGGCAGAAGTCCAAGCTGGCGCTCCGGGATGAAGAGCGCGGCATCCTTGGGAAGATAGCCGAGAATCTCGACGCCTTGACCCTCAAGCGCCGGGAGCAGATGCCGGTAGTGGCCCTCGCCGCCGAGCCGGTTGAGGACCACGCCGGCGAGGCGGATGCCGGGATCGTAGGTCCGGAATCCCTGCACGAGCGCGGCCACGCTTCCGGCCATCCCGGAGGCATCGACGACAAGGATGACGGGGGCCCGGAGGAGAGCGGCGATCTCGGCCGTGCTGCCGCCGCGGGCCCCTGGGTGCGCCCCATCGAAGAGGCCCATGACGCCCTCGATGACGGCCAGCCCGGCGTCTCGACTCGCACGGCGGAACGAAGCGGCGACGCGTTCCGGCGGGACCAGATAGGTGTCCAGATTGTAGGAGGGCCGGTCCACGGCCCGCGCATGCAACTGGGGATCAATATAGTCGGGTCCGACCTTGAAAGGGGCGACAATCCGACCCGAGGCCTTCAAGCACGCCAGAATGGCCAGGGTCACCGTGGTCTTGCCCGAGTGGCTGCCCGGCGCGCCCATCACGACCCGAGGGAGCCTCAGGTCCGCCATGAACGTCCCGCTCCTAAGAGACAACGTAGCTTCTCAATAAATTCGGGGAGGAGGATCGGGTCAAGTCCATGAGTTTTGCTGGTTTTCTCCCTGCTCTCCGTGCTCTCCGTGGTTCAAACCGATTTTGTTTCTCTCTGTCACAACGAAGCGAGTCCGCAGGCTTCGTAAATCACGCTCCTTACAAGTCGACGCGCTCGGAAGTGCACCGGCGCTTCCGAACGCGTCTACTCGGCCTTCTTTTCCTGGGCCTCCCGCAGAAACTGGACAATCACGCGTTGCGCCTGAAAGATGGCGGCCCTCCCCAGGAACGGGTGAGACCCGCGGTAGAAAGAGTCGAGGGTCTCGACGACAGCCCGGAAATGGGGCGCCCAGTGACGCTGCTTGAGGTCCAAAGACAGGGCCGCGTCGGAAGCCATCACGCCGATGAGGGTGGCCAAGTGGCCCCAGCGGCTCGATTGACGATAGCCCCAGAGAAAGGTGCGCACCTTCTGTTCCAGGTTGATGCGTGCAGTGTGCATGTGCTCGCCGTTCCCGTGCGGCTCGTGAAGACCGAACGCCAGCAGCGGGTCGAAAAGGCTCTCCAGCTCCAGGGGCTCGAAAATCTCGACTCGGACCTGACCCTCGGTGACGGCATGGCTGAGCTCGTTGAGCAGCTTACCCTGCTCGGGATCGATAGGAGGAGTCCGGGGAACGGGCGTTTTCCCGCCCCCGTAAAGCCACTTCAGGATTGGGCTCTCATCTCCCATGGCTTCATATTGCTCGTAAAGGGCCAGGGCCTGCCGGAGGCTATCCTTCGATTCGCCCGGCACGGAAACCCCGGCTCGCGCCGAGCCGAAGACCTTCCGCAACAGACTCCATTGTTCCCGGCGCATTCCGCCGTCCTGATTTACAATAAACATCCCGGCCCAGAGAATGCGGTCCCGGGCTTCAGGCGTCAGCGGGCCGGCCGCATGGACACGCCGAGAGTATTTCAGGAGACAGTTGCTGATGCGAACGAGCTGTTCGGGAGAGAAGAAGAGATCCAGAACGCTGCGCTGCACCTCATGGCAGTACAACCACCGTTCCGTCTCGTCGGCAGAAAGCACGCCGTCCTGAAACCATTCCAGCTCCCGGAGCAATGTCTCGAGAGCCTGAACGCCGTCCGGCCGGTATTCCGCAAACTCCGGCTCGTCCAACAACCTGCAACTCTCCCGCTTAATCCACAGCATCATCTCGCCGCGGTTTTCAGGAGTGACTCGCTTTGCCTGTTCCTCGAACTGGCTGTAAACCGGGTCAGTCGCCCCGGCGGTCCGCCGAGCCTTCGAAACTTCACGATGTTTCTGTCTTGCCATGGGGTATCTGGATCGTTTCGAGTTAAGAAGAAACCGTCGCCTTTCTCGTCCATCAGCCCCCAAACACCTTCTCGCGTCGGTCCGAAGCCAGCGTTGCTTCGAATATTCTACTCGGGAACGCCGGCGAAGCCATGATAGAATCCATCTCATGTCCTCGGGCAAGCTGGATTTCGATCTGTACGTGATCACGGACCGCCATCAGGCTCGTGAACCCCTGGCAGGGGTTGTCGAGGCCGGGGCGAGGAGCGGGCGCGGCCGCCTCGCCTTCCAGCTCCGGGAGAAGGACCTGGCCGCCCGCGCTCTCTTCACCCTGGCCTCCCAGCTCCTCCCCATCGCTCGCGCCTGGGGCTCGAAGCTCCTCGTCAACGACCGCGTGGACGTGGCCCTGGCCGCGGGGGCCGACGGCGCGCAGCTCGCCCGCCACTCCTTGCCCGCCTCGTACATCCGCTCCTGGTCGCCGCACCCGTTCCTCCTCGGCGTGTCCGTCCACGGACCCGCCGAGGCAGCCGAGCCGGAAAGCCAGGCGGCGGACTTCCTCGTTCTGGGTCCCATCTTCGCCACGCCCTCGAAGGCCCGTTACGGCCAGCCGCTGGGCCTGGCAGCGCTCGAAGCCGTCCGCCAAACCACCCCGCTTCCTCTCGTCGCCGTGGGCGGCATCCGGGCCGAGAACGCCGCGGACGTCATCCGCGCCGGCGCTGATGCCGTGGCCGTCATTGCTGCCGTGATGGGAGAACCCGACGCTGCCGGCGCCGTGGCTCGCCTTCTCGAGTCCGTGGACCGGGGGCGTGGGTAGACCGGGAGACTCCACGCTTCGTGTCGGATCATGCCACTTTGATGCCGGATTTTCATTGACATGTTCGCGCGATTCAAGATAATACAAGCCCAACCTGAAAAGGGCGGCTTTCCTACCTGACCCAAGCCTCACTTGTCATCCGCGCTCCACGGGCGTTTCCATGGGCATCGCGCCCCGGGGACTCCCGAGGGAGAAGGTATTTTTACGCCTTGGTCTTCGAATTCTCCCCCCGGGGGCATCCATGCATCTGGACAAGCTGGAACTCATTGGGTTCAAGTCCTTCGCCGAAAAGACCGAGTTCACGTTCGAGACGGGGTTGACGGCCGTCGTGGGCCCCAACGGCTGCGGCAAAAGCAACGTCGTCGACGCCATCCGGTGGGTGCTCGGCGAGCAGAGCGTCAAGTCGCTGCGCGGTGAAGAAATGGCCGACGTCATCTTCAAGGGCAGCAACAACCGGAAATCTCTCGGTTACGCCGAGGTGTCGCTCCTGTTCTCCAACAGCCAGAACATTCTTCCGGTCGATTTCGACCAGGTCCGTGTCACCCGGCGTCTCTACCGGACCGGCGAGAGCGAGTATTTCTTGAACAAGTCCCAGTGCCGGCTGAGGGACGTTCGGGAGCTTTTCATGGGTTCAGGCGTCGGGGCGAACACCTATTGCGTGATCGAGCAGGGGAAGGTGGATGCGCTGCTCCAATCCAATCCCCAGGACCGGCGGATCATCTTCGAGGAGGCGGCGGGCATCAGCAAGTACAAGAGCAAGAAGAGATCGGCCCTCTTGAAGCTCGAGCGCGTCGAGCAAAACCTGCTTCGGTTGAGCGACATCCTGGCGGAGGTGCAGCGGCAGATGAAGTCGCTGCAGCGCCAGGCGGGCAAGGCCCGGAGATACCGCGAGTACACGCATCAACTTCGGGAGCTGAAGACGGCTTTTGCGCTCCATCGCTGCCGTCTGCTTTCGAACGAGCTGGGAATCCAGGCCGAGAAGCTTCGGAAGGCCGAGGACGAGCGTGGGGCCGCGGAGGCCCGGAGGGCGGGCCTGGACGCCGAGGCGTCGCGCCTCACCGCCCAGGCCCTGGACCTCGACCAGGCCCTGATCGACCTCGAGGGCCGCAAGGCCGACGCCCAGTCCCGTGCCCATGGCTGCGAATCCCAAATCCAGCATTCCCGCAAACGCATCCAGGAGGCCGAAACCGACCGCGAACGCATCCGGGGAGAGATCGAGAAGCTCACCGCTCGACTCGAGGAAATCAAGTTTGAAGTGGTCCAGAACAGCGAAACCTCGGAGCGGACCGAAGTGGAGATTCTGGAGAACACCGCCCGCTTCGAGGAGAACCAGGAGGCGGTCCGGGTCCTCGCCGAGGAGGCTGCACAGCGGGGCCGACAAATCCAGTACCACCGTTCGAGCGTCCTCGACGTGGTCAACGAACGTTCCGGTTACACGAACGAGCGGACCTCTCTCGAAGGCCACCGGCGTCTGCTGACGACGCAGATGGACAAGAACCGCCGGAGGCACGAGGAGGTCAATGGCGAGCTTTCCAAGCTGTCGATGATGCGGCAGGGCCTGGAAGGCGAAATCCGCGACGTGGCCGCGCGTCTGGAGTCGGCCCAGGCCCGTTTCGGGGGCATCCAGGAGGAAATCCGCCGCCTGCAAGAGTCGCAGATCAGCATTGTCGAGCGCCTCGACCAGGAACAGAAACGGCTCACCAGCAAGGAATCCCGGCGAGAGCTTCTCCAGGACCTGGAGCGTCGCCGCGAAGGCATGGGCACCGGCGTTAAGCAGGTCCTCAGCGCCGTCCAGCAGCAGCCCGCCTCGCTCCAGGGCGTCGTCGGCACGGTCGCCGAGCTTTTCGAGGTCGATATCGAATACGCCCTCGCCATCGAGTCCGCCCTCGCCCACGCGGCCCAGGCGATCGTCACGGAGAAGACCGAGCATACGCTGGCTGCCATCGAATACCTCCGGTCCGGAGACCGCGGTCGCGCCAGCTTCCTGCCCCTGGACCGACTCCAGGGAGGCGGCAATGGCCTGCCGGACCGCCCCGATCATCCCTCCTGTCTCGGCCGAGCCCTCGACTTCGTCCGGCCCAGCGGGACGGGAAACCAGGTCCTGGCCCACCTCTTGGCCCACACGCACCTGGTCCGGGACTTCCAGGCCGCGCTCGATCTGGCCGCGCGGTGGCCCGGCCCCGCGCGGTTCGTCACGCTGGAGGGCGACGTTGTCTGCGCCTCGGGTCCCGTCACCGGCGGCGGGGCAGTGGACCGCCTGGGCCTCATCTCCCGCAAGAGTGAGCTGCGCCAGATCGAGAACGAGATCAGCCGGCTTCTCGGCCTCATGGCGGAACTGGCCGGGGAACGCGACCAGACCGTGCAGCGTCTGAGCGCGCTCCGGGCCGACCTGGAGGCCGTCCAAGCGGAGATTTCGGGCCATCAGATGAAGCTGATCGAGCAGCGCACGGCCCTCGAAGCGGCCCAGCGCGAGCTCTCCAACTTCGAGCAGGAGAAAGAAGTCCTGGCGTCTGACCTGAAGGATTTCCAGCAGCAGCTCGCTCGCAACACGGACCAGTGCGCTGCCATCGATCAGCTCGTGGCGCGCACGGAAGCCCGTGAAGAGGAAATCAAGTCGGCCCTGAAGGTCCTCGAGGCCGGTCAGGGCGAGATCGACGGGCGGCGGGAAGCCCTGAACAAGGCCGCCGGCGACCTTCGGGCTGGCCTGGCCACCCTCAAGGAAAAACGTGACAACCTGCGCATCGCACGGCTCAACCTCACCCGCAGCCTTCAAGACCAGAAGGAGCAGGTCCTCGTCCGCCATGCGGACCGGGAACAATGCGAGGAACGCATCGAGTCCTCGTCGGCCGAAATCCGGAGGCTCGAGGGCGAGCTGAAAGGCCTCTTCGAGGAGCTGCGGCAGCGGGAGGAGGAAATCCTCAAGGCCCGCAATCAGCGGGAGGCTCTCCGCGTCGAGGCGGAGAAGCGCGGGGCCGAGATGCAGTCCGTGTCCTCGGAAATCCGCACCCTCGAGAACCAAATCCAGGAGCTTCGCGTGGGCGAGAGGCAGCTCCAGATCGACATGGAGAACCTGATCCAACAGGCCCGCAACGAGCTGGACCTCGCCCTTCCCGCGCCGGCGGGCCAGGAGGGTCAGGAAGAGGCTCGTGACTGGGACGCCGTGCAGCAGGACATCCGGTCGCTCGAGGCCAGCATCCGGAATCTCGGCAATGTCTACGAGGACGCCATCGAGGAATATGAGGTTCTCGAGCTTCGCGCCCAGAGCCTGACCACGCAGGAACAGGACCTTCTGCAGGCCAAGACCAAGCTCCAGGAGATCATCCGCCGCATCAATCGCACGAGCCGGCGTCTCTTCGAGACCACGTTTCAAAGCGTCAGAGAGAACTTCCAGACCATCTTCGCCAAGCTGTTCGGCGGAGGCCGGGCGGACATCTTCCTCGAGGAGGGCGTCGACATTCTCGAGGCCGGCATCGAGGTGGTCGCCCGGCCACCCGGCAAGTCCGAGAACACCGTCCTCTCCCTGCTTTCCGGCGGCGAAAAGGCGCTCTGCACGGTCGCTCTCCTCTTCGCCATCTTCCGATCGCGGCCCAGCCCATTCTGCATCCTGGACGAGGTGGATGCGCCGCTGGACGAGAACAACACGGACCGCTTCCTGAACCTGATCCTCGAGTTCAACCGCAGCACCCAGTTCATCATGATCACGCACAATCGGCGGACCATGCGGGTCGCCGACAGCATCTACGGCATCACGATGCAGGAGCCGGGCGTCTCCAGCAAGGTCGCCGTCCGGTTCGAAGAAGTCGAAGCGTGAATGGGACGCCGGCGAAAAGGATTCAGGGCTGACACCCGGCGAACGCAGTCGAAACGCCGAATCGAAGTCCCCATTGGGAGCGCTTCGCTGCGAAAATCCCCGTATCACAGAATCATCATCGGTTATGAAATCGGACGAGTCCCTCTCCCCGAAGCTGTCGAGAAGTTACGCGCGGTTCTCCGGGCGCGCCATTTCCTCCAGGAGCGATCGCACGGTCGCGGGCGCGTGGCCCTGGTAGCGGTTGTTCGAGAAGGCATAAACCTCCGTTCCCTCCGCGAGAAACTGCCGAATCGTGCGAGCCCAGTAGGGCAGCTCCGCCTCCCGCCGAATCACCACCCTGGAAAAGTCTTCGCCGGGGATGTCCGAGCGCCGGCCCAGCAGCCGGACATAGGTGAATTCCGCCGTCACTTCCGCCAGCCGAGGCATGGAAGGATGGTCCTGCAGCACGAGCGCAATGCCCCGCTCCCGCAGCCATTCGGCGAAGGGGATTTTCAGCCAGCTCCGATCCCGCAACTCGATGGCAAAACGGTGACCGGTAGGCAGTCTGGGCGCAAAGCGTTTGAGGGCCTCGCGGTGCTCGTAACGGAAGCTCGAGTCGAACTGGAGCACAACGATGCCGAGCTTGTCCCCGAGAAGCTCCATCGTCTTCAGAAAGTCATCCCATTCCGCTTCACAGTCGGCCAGGCGCTTCTCGTGCGTGACGGCGCGGGGCGCCTTCGGGCAGAAGAGAAAGCCGGGCGGAGTGACCTCCTTCCACCGCTGGACCGTCCGAGCGGAAGGGACGGCATAGAAGGTCGAGTCCACTTCAACGCAGGAAAAGACGGAGGCGTAATGGGCGAGAAAGTCCCCGGGCTTGAGGCCTTCCGGATAGAACGGACCCACCCAGGAGGCATAGGACCAGCCTGACGTGCCGAGATGAAGCGTGGCCATGGAGCTAATATTCGCGTTCGGAAGTGCGGCTGCACTTCCGAACGCGAATATTACCAGTAACCCAAGGCGTCCCGAAACATGCCAGCCAGGTCCTCTTCGCTCGCGGGCCGGGGCGAAAGCTTCGTCACTCGGTGCTGCGGCAGGGTGCCCCGCACCAGGGCCGGGATGTCCGTCTGGACGTAGCCGACGGCCCCCAGCCCGTTCGGCATCTTCAGCCGCTGCATGAAATGGAGGATGCGATCGGACAGAATCCGGCCCGCGTCACCCGGCCGCGCCCGCGACACGTCGGCCCCCAGTATCTCGGCTGCGCGAAGATGCCTCTCCGGACACGCCGGCGCGGTGAACCGGAAGACCGCTGGGGCGTTGAGGATGACGGACATCCCATGAGGCAGGAGGGGATGTCGGACCGGATAGCCCCGGGCCTGGAAGTCTCGGACCATGCCGGAAACGGGATAGGACATGCCGTGCGGGAGATGGACGCCTGCGTTGCCGAAGCCGACGCCGGCATACGAGGCGGCGAGCAGCATCTGGGAACGGGCCTCGCCGTCCGAGGGGTCCTCGACCGCCCGGACCAGGTATCGTGCGACCATCCGGAGAGCCTCGAGGGACCAGACGTCGCTGATCGGATTCGAGCCCTGATAGGCCGGCCTGAGAACCGGCCTTTCCGGCCGTTGCCGCGTGTGATACGGAGTTGCCGTGTAGGACTCGAGGGCATGGCTCAACACGTCCAGCCCCGTGGAAGCTGCGACTTCCGGAGGAAGGGACCTGGTGTTCTCCGGGTCCAGAAGGCCCAGCGTCGGCTTCAAGCGCCGATGGGCAATCCCCGTCTTCGCGTGCATGCGAACCAGGTCGAAAATGGCCACCCCGGTGGTCTCGCTGCCGGTTCCGGCGGTCGTCGGCACGGCGATCAGCGGCTTGAGGGGGCCCGGGACCGGCCGGCCCCTGCCGATGGGAGGATTGACGTAATCCAGGAACTCGGCCGGATAAGTAGAATAGAGATTTGCCGCCTTGGCGGTATCCATCGTCGAGCCGCCTCCTACCGCGACGAAGCCGTCGAACGGGCCATTCCGCGCACAAGTGATGGCCTCGTGAAAAGACTCGTCCGTCGGCTCCACTCGCACGCGGTCGAAAAGCTGGCAGGCGATCCGATTCTCGCGAAGGGACTCGAGAACCACTTCGACGGGGCGCATCCGAGCCAGAAAGGGGTCCGTGAGCACCAGGACGTTCCGGATGCCCCAATCCGCGAGGTCCATTCCAACCTCGCGGGTGACCTCGCGGCCGAAACGGACGGCAGAAGCGGCCATCTCGAAGGCGGTGTCCGTCTCCATGTGTTATCTTCCTCGTCGTCGGAATGTCCGCTCGCGTTCTCAGGAGGAGCACAACGCAGAGGACGAGCAAGAGGAAAAGACTCGCCGGTTTGAGGCAGCCGAACGGCGGCTTCGCTGTCATCTTATGGATGGCCGCCTCGCGCGCAAGCAGTCCGCAGAGCCCGCAGGCGTCGGCCACCGAGGGACCAGGAAGCCGAAGTCCGCAGTTTTGTCACAGGATTCACTGGTGATCCTGTGACACCACGAAAAAATTCAAATTGCCCCCCGATCGCCTATGGATGTAACTGAGCACCCATCGTGCCCTCTTCTCTAGCCGAAAAACCAGACCCTCTCGACCCGCACGAATCCGCAGCCGGAAGCTCCGACGACGGATGCGGGGCCATACCCTGCTGCTCCTGGCTGCCCAGGTGGTTGCGGGCCGTTCTTCCCGGCCTTCTCGTGTGCACGATCCTCCTCTTTTACGGTCTCGTGCAGGTCCGGTCCTTCGCGCCCGGATACATGGAGGCCGATCCGGATGGATATATCGTCCTCGCCCGGAGGCTCGCCGAAAGAGGCGTCCTCGCCCGGCAGGAGGATGACCCCTTCCTCCACCATTCGCACGTCTGGGTCGAGAACGAACGCGGCGAGGTCATCCCCAAGTTCGCGCCGGGCTACCCGGCGCTGATGGCCCTGGGCTATCTGGCCTTCGGTGACGAGGGCCTGTTCATCGTCAGCCCGGTCCTGGGCGGCATCGCACTGCTCGGGTCATTTCTCCTCTTCCGCGCCTGGATGCCTCTCCTCCCCAGCCTGCTCGCCCTCGTTACCCTGGCGACCAACCAGGCCATGCTTTTCTATTCGGGATACCTCCTGACGCACGCCTCGAGTGTCTGCTTCATCACCTGGGGCATGTACTTCCTCTGGAAGTGGTGGCAGCGCCCCGGCATGGGCTGGGCTCTCGGAACTGGCCTGTGCCTCGGATTCGCCTCAACGGTGCGGCACAGCGGAGGCGCTCTTGCCTTGGCCGTGGCCGCCGCAGTCGGCCTTCAGTGGCGGCGGACCGGCGGGGACCGCGGGCCCATGCGGCGCGCCGCCCTCCTTCTCGTGCTCGCCTACACGGTCTTCCCGGCGCTCCTCGCCGCCTATAACGCCTTCGTCTTCGGCCATCCTCTCCGCACCGGCTACGCCCTGTCCAACGAGCAATACGCCTTTTCGTTCGCCTACCTCGCTCGAAATTTCGGCATGCTGAACCGAGGCCTCAGCGGAGTAGCGCTCCCCATGATCTTCCCCTTCGCCATCCTGGGCCTCGTGTTCTGCGGGCCCTGGCCCGACCGGTTGCTCCGGTGGGCCTGGTTTCTGCCCATCTATGCCCTTTATGCCAGCTACTACTGGGCCACCCCCAATATGGCTTACTTGCGTTTCTTCATCGACCTTTTTCCCCTGCTGGCCGGCTCGGCCTATCTGCTTCTGGACAGGGTGAACGTATCCGTTCTCGCCCGCGGGGCCGCCATGGTCATCCTTTGCACCCTTGCCGTCTCCGCCGCGGCCGAGGACTTGGCCAAGGCCCTCCGCGGTCACGCCTTCGGCCGCCGAGAGATGGCCGCCGCCGCGCGCCTGGCCTCCAATGCCCTCCCACCAGATGCCGTCCTCTTCACCCGCATACCGTTCTGCTGGCACGTCGGTACCCGCCGGAATTTCCTCCTTTATGACCTCGATAGCTTCACCTCGGAGTATGGGGAAAAGAACTTCAACAAGACACCCTCTCCGGGCGAGCCAAGGCGGCAAGAGGCGCGCACTCAACGTTTCCGTGACTTCTATCGCCAGCATACGGAAGAGGAGCTTCAGGCCATGAAGCGGGACAAAGTTCGATGGTTTCTCGAACAGGGAAGGCCCGTCGCCTTCCTGATCCCGCCCGATGGATTGGCCGCTCAGCAGGAGAGTCTGGGCGAGGAGTTCGAGTTCACATCCCTGTCCAGTTTGGACATGGGCTACTGGGAGCAGTGGACGCTTTACCAGGTGGGCCGGCAAGCGCACTCGGAAAGCGAATAGGGAAGTCTTGGCACGGTGGGCCGCTGAGAACAATGGCGGCGCGGCACAGCCTTTGTGCCCGTTTGAACCTTTGCAACACAATTCTGAAAGGATATCATTTGCCGAGGGTCGGATGAAGCCCTCACCGGCTTCCCTACGTAGCGGAACGCGCCAGCGTTCCGGCCTGCGTTCAAAAGTGGAGGACCGGATGAAGCCCTCACCGGCTTCCCTACGAACCACGAAGCCCTCACTCGAAGGTCCCTCCCACGGAGATAAAGTCAGGAGGTCTTCGCCGTGCATCGTGCGCCTCGCTGAGGCGCATGGCGAAGCTACCCTTCCCATGCTCCCATCCCTTCCTTTGTCTCTCTTGTGCCTGCTGCTCCTCGCGCCCGCACCCGTTCGCGCTGACGATACCGTCATCGACCTGAACGAAACGGCCAGCAATGAAATCCTCATCGCTGTCCCTCAGAAGGACGCCTCGGGCAGAGTCATCCTCCGGGGCATCTACCGCCATGCGCAGGTCGGCCGATTCAACCCCGGAAACGTGGCCAGGGATTTCCTCAAGGAGACCGGCGCGCAGATGGAATCGGACGAGCGGCAGGTGCAGGAATTCGTCCGGCGACTGGAGGCTGCGTCGCCAGGTGACGTCTTGCCCAGGCCAGAGGATTTCTTGAAGCCTGATTTTTACCAGCGCTCGAAAGAAATGGTGGAAAGGAGCAGGAAGGGGTCGGAAGAATTCTGGAGACAAATCGTATCACCGGATACGGAGAAGCTGCCCTTGAAATACGAGGTCCACGCGGAGACCGAGGTCCTTCACAATGGTTATCGATTGAAGGACCTGGAAAGATTGATGGGGGCGATGCTGAAAGGCGCAAAGATTTACATCCAAGCGTATGAGCAGGATCGGGCGGACCTGGAGCAAAAACTCAAGGAATTTCAGAAGCGGAATAAGAAGAGCCGGAGCACGGGCCGCCAGTGAATCGAGGCCTGCTCTCCCGCTCACAGGATTTCAAGTCATGAACGCCACGAGAATGATTTTGCCCTTTCTGGGGATCGGTCTCTGCGCCGTTGTACCCGCCGAGTCGGAATCGGTTGCGCGGCCGCCGGTCCCGGCGGCCGACTGCGAAGCCATCCGGGAAGAAGTCCTTCGCCGGACGCAGATACTGCTGGGTCAGGACGGCCGGGAGGCCCAGGAAACCGTCCTCGAGTTGATCCGATCGCCTTCCGCATTCCGGCAGCTTGCTGGCGACTACGTGGGCAGTTACCGGTTAGCGCTCCTGCAAGTCCTCGCGGACGCGCCGGAAATGAAGGAGCTTCAAAGGCTCAAGGGAAGCCATGAGAAACTGAAGCTGGAAGCTGAACGCGCCAAGGTTCTCCTGCCGCCGGACCTTGCCGCACAGGTCACCGGGGAGCATCCACCTGCCGCGGGAATGAGAAATCTTTACGGCGTGCCGCTCGAGGCCCTGACCTTCAACGGGGACGTGGCCTCGAGGGCTGAGGATATCCAGAAAGAGCAGAACGCCATCTACCAGAAATGGGAGGAGGCCTCCAGGCTTTACGAGGCCCGCTACTCACCGCAGGCCATGCAAGACCTCCGAGCGGAGCTGCAGTCCAAGTTCCAGGCGCTGGAAACCTACCGTCTTGCGCACGAGGCCCGAAAGGCGCGGCTGCGCGACCTGTTCCTCTCCGGTGATTTTGAGCACGTTCTGGGGACCTTCAAGGATGCGCCTTGGGCGCGATTTCGGGACCCTCAGTTCCGCTTGGCAGCGGCCGATCTCCCGGGCATGAACGTGACCCTGAAGGGCATGGACGCCCTCCAGTTCCCCAAGACGGTATCCGCCCCGCAGCCCCCCAGGCGCTTCGAGGTCCTCCGCGACGGCAATCGATACCTCCAGTTGCGGATCGCTGATGAGAGGGACCAGGCCGACGCTGACGCCGTGCTCCTGCGGCTCGAGCGCATCCACATCCCCCTCAAGATCGCTGAAGTCGTCCAGGGCATGGGAGAGGTCTTCACCAAGCCCGTCGTGGAGAATCTTTCGGACCCCACGCAGTCCTTTGGAGAGGCCTCCGGCAAAGCCCTGCTGGGTCTCGGAAAGTCGCTCACCGTCGATAGCATCGAGGGCGTTTATCAGTCGGCTCGCTCGCTGGTGAACAAGGCCGTGGAATCCCTCAAGTCGGAGGAAGCGTCTGACTCCGGAGGGAAGCTTCAATCCTTCTTGCAGAAGAGCGAGACCCTGCTCAGCGCGCTGAAGGCCCAGATCGATGCCTTCTCGACCGAGCTTCCTGCGGAGTCCGGTTTCGGCAGCGACACCGATGGGCGGCTGCAATACCTGGATTCCCTCCAGGGTTATCGATCGAAAGCGAACGGTTACCGTGAGGACCTGAAGCCGCTCAATGACCGGTTTGACCAGGATTTCGAGACCGCCATGGAGGCTTTCAATGTCACCATGGCGGGGAAGGGGATGTTACCCGGGCTTCGCACGCTCATGCCCCGCGGAAAACAGCGGGCGACGCTCATCCGTGAGCTGGCGGAACAGGCGAAACGCGAGAGCCAGCTCAACTCAAAGGCCAACCAGATTCTCGCGGAGGAGAAGACGCTCTCACGGACCCACCCGGAGGCCGTGGAATCCGCCAAGGATTTCAAGAAGGCCAAGGCGGACCTGGAGAAGGCCGTCCAGGAGCAGGCCAAGGCGGACCAGAAACTCGAACAATCGCTGAAGGACAACGCACCGAAGCAGGACACGGCGACGGCGGACACCGATGTCATCGGCAGGCCCAAGGATGAGCCGAAGCCCGGTGGCGGGCAGGCGGGCAGCAGGCCCAAGGATGAATCGAAGCCGAGGCCCGGGGACGCGGAATCCGCAGGGAGCAGGCCCGGCGGCGATACGGAGGTCGTTAGCGGTCCGAAACCACCGGCTGATAGCATCCCGGGCGGGCAAAGTCTTCCGCGAGCCATCACCACCCAGGACGGGAAGACGCTGACCCTGGGGGGAACACTGGGTGAAGGGGGGTTTGGCAAAGTGATGGCGTTCCAGAATGACCCCACCAAGGTCGTCAAATTTTATAAGACACCCATCGATCCAAGGACCGGGAAACCTATAACGAACCCTGATTTCCAGCCTGCTGCAAACATGAAACGGGAATTGGAGGGGACGAAACTCGCCGAGGAGGCTGGCATCCAGGTGGCCAAAGTGATTGAAAGCGACACGATTGACGGGGTCCCTTACGTGATCAAGGAACGGCTTCCACAAGGCTCCTTCGTCAGTGACGTGGTCAACAAGAACGGCGGAAAGCTTCCGGTGGAGCATCAGCGGGCCATCCTCGACCTGGCGGAAAAGATGGTCGACGCCGAACTGGTGGCGGGCGATTTGAGCCCCGGGAACGTCTACTTCTACAAAGAGGGCGGCAAGGTGAAGGCGGGCCTCGTCGAGGGCGACTTCATCAAGAAGAAGGCGAACCTGGAGCGTATTCGGTCCAATCTGACCAGGGAGGAGCTGCTCGACCTGCAAATCCAGCAAATGGTCGGAACAAGGAGTGCGACCCTGGTCGAGTTCGGAGGCGGGTCCGTAGGGTATTTCAAGTACGGCTTCAAAGAGGGCAAGCGCATTGAAATCAATTTGCTGACCGACGAGACCGTGCAGGAATTTAGAAATCGAACTTTGCAGAAACCCAGGACGGAGGCGGCGGCCCAGGCGGCTCAAAACGCGGCCCAAAAGCTGCAGAACGTCCAGGCCGGGAGGTCGAAGCCCGCCGGCGCGCCATCCTCCCAGAAGGCGATATCCGAAGCTGCTCCGACGGAAGAGACCGGAAAGCTCCTGGCAAAGAGCGAGGAGGCCGCAGAGGCTTTGGGCCTCAAGCCCGGCGACCTTTCCAGCCGTTCCAAGCCGGGCAAGGCAGCGTCTCAGAAGGGGTCCGGGGAAAGCTTTGCGGATGCCAAGACGCCTGTCGGTTCGAAGCCTGCACCCTCCTCCTCAGTTTTGCCCGGATTCGTGGACGACCTCGGCGTCCGGCCGGCGTCCGCTTCGGGGGTCGTGTCCAGCGGCCGGCCTGAGGCCGGTGCGCCTTCGAGCCGCGGCCCCGACGTCCCTGCGACCGGCCGGCCTGAGGCCGGTGCGCCTTCGAGCCGCGGCCCCGACGTCTCTGCGACCGGCAGGCCCGTGGTCGCCGGCCAGCCGGCGACCACCGCGGGCGTCGCATCCGGCACCACGGCCACGACACCGCCTGGCAATAAGACGGCCAGCGAAACGCCGCAAAGTCAGACAGGGAGCTTCCCTGTTCCCATTCGGAAAACCGGTGAAAAAGCTGAGAGCGCGGTTTCGGGGCAAGCAGGCGCACAGGCTTCTACCCCCGGCACTCCTGGCGGCCGGTCTGCCGCTCATGCCAGCATGGGGAATATTTCTTCCCTGGTCGCACAGGGGCCACAACAGGCAGGTTCGGAAACCGGCAGCGGCGTGAAATCCCTCCTTGCACGCGATAATCCGCTCACGTTCATGCAGGAAAGCCTGGCCAATTATCGCCGGGAAATCGATGCCCTGAGGCGGCTCTATGAGGCGGAAAAAAAATGCGGCAAGCTCCCGACGGACCAGGAGCTCTTCTTTGCCGGGTTCGGTCTGCCCCAGGGACAGACGATCACGGTGACCGTCCGGAGGCCTGTTCCCCTCGACGCCCTGGCGACCGATGGGAAGAAGCTCGATCCCCGGTTCAGAAATCACCTCGTCAGCGTCCGCGCGGAGATCACCCATTCCCTCAGCAGCGGCCAGCACGGAGACGCCTTACTGCGGTCCTTCGTGTTCTCGCGAGCCAAGACGGTGTCCTCGGGTGAGGATGGCCCATGGCTGCTTCTTCCGGCCGATTCCCTCACGGCCGGATTCTTCGGACTGCCCGAAAGCGTCCCCATACGCATCGAGGGAAGCTGGGTCAAGCTGGAGGAACGGGAAGTCGGCTTCCTGGATGCCAAGACAGGGCATGTAGAGGGCGGTAGGGGTGATTTCGTGGCCGGCATGGAGGCCACGCGGGAGATTCGTTCGCTGTTCCCCGACGTTGCGGTTGAAGGCGTCCCGGCGAACGAGAACCAGTCGAGGCTGCTCCCGCCGGGTCTGGGGCTGCATCGAGCCGTGATCACGGCCCGAAAAGTCTTTCGTGAGATAGGCCCGGACCAGAAAGCGATCCTCGAGGCCACTCGGAAGTTTCCTCTGGCGAACATCATCGGTGTCAAGGCCGTTAAGATTGGATTGAAGGGCGTGGACTTCGAGCCTGGAAATCCTCCTTCCTTGGAACTCCTGCTGGATGATCGGCACGTCCAGAACTACGGGTCCTCGTCCTTCGGGCTGCAGTTCGAGCCCCTGGTCCTCGTCACGGATGGAGAAAAGGAGGTGCTGCTGACTGCCCCGGCGTCCAATCTGAAGGTCCACCGGCTTTCCGGGAATACCTTCAGTTTTGGCGGGGGCGTGACGGCCCAGTACCAGGGCGGTTTCGGCCCCACCCGATTTCGCCTGGACCTGGGTTCCCTGGACGGGCCCCGAATCGTCAGCCCGGAATACACCATCAGCGCTGGCCATGTGCAGATGACCATCGATCCGCAGCCGGTCTCCGGCAGCCTGGCCGCGGGCGAAAATTACCGGGTCAGGGTCGTGGTGAAGGGCGCAGGCGACCTGAGCCGCCACACGGTCGAATGGTCGCCTCTGCGCGAGGCCAAGCACGCCTCGGTCAACTCGTCCTCGACGCTGGACCAGACCGCCCCGATAAAGGTCGAAGGGGCATGGGGCGGTTCGAGCACGTTCCGGAAGGCGGGCTCGGGGACCTGGGAAGCCAGCACGGCGCTGCGCATCCTTCCGGAGAATCTGAAATTCTGGGCCGACAAGGACGCTCTGGGCGCTCGGGAAGGCACGCGGTCCCACTTCATGGAGCTTTCTGCAACGATACAGCCTGGAGGCCTCCAGCTTGGCACGTTCGAGTCGTTCCGGGTGATTCCGCCTCGCATCCAGGAGATGAAGCTCTACGGCCGTTGCCGTTCGGACGCCCTGCAGCCCGCTCCCGCTCGCTTCGACCTGTTCACTCCTGGCGGCGGCGTGCCCAACGTCCTCGAATGCTTCCTGGGATTCACCTTCGCCGGCGGAGAGTCCGTCCAGGAGGTCAAACTGGCGGACGTGCCGTGGGTGGAACTGAAGCAGGACGGGCCGGAACTTCTCACGCGGTCACCCGAGGGCCTCGCCCCCCGAGGCGGCGGCGCGCTCCACACCGGCTCGATCAAGCTCTTTGCCGTGGCCGACGTGGGAAAAGCGTTCACGACCTCGGGCCTCCTCTTCGAGGGCCTGAACACGGAGGCGAGTTACACGTCCGAGCCTATCGCAGTGACGGTCAATCGGTTGGCGCTCGATGCCACCACGACTCCGGAGAATCGGCGTTTCCGGCTTTCGGTCTTCGGCCCCGCGGACATGGCCGCCCGCGAGGCGCAGTGGCAATTGCAGATCACGGCCCCGGCAAGAACCGCCGCAACACTCAAGAAACGCTTCACACGGTCGGCGGGAGAGCCCTTCACCTCGGGCGCGGACGTGGGCGTAGAGAACGGCAAGCCAACTGGACTGCTGGAGAAGGTGTCGGTTCTGGACCCGGATGGCCGGGCTGCGGCCATTCTCGAGGGCCCCGAGGCGGAAGAATTCGAGGTGGAGGTGACCGTCCAGGCGCCTGCGGCCGCGGCCATCAACGACTCCTTCGTCCTGGTGGCCCGGATTTCGGGCCTGCCCGAGGACCTGCTCGAGCGGGCGTCATGCCGGTGGCACGTGGACCCCGCCATCGGTAAATTCAAGTCGGAAAAAACGCTGGTGAGCCCGGAGGGGCCTGGCCGGGCGAAGTCCACGGCCCTGTTGATGCTCCACGGCTCGAAGGAGAACATCGGCAAGACGCCGGAGGTCACCGCGGAAGTGGTGCTGGAGTAGCCCGAGGCCCTCTCGCGAATTCGGTCCGGCGGCAAGAAACGAAGGACTTTGAGGAATCTGGGATGTTCCATGCCTTGGGATGTCGCTTGTTGTTCGCAGGCCGAAGGTCGCCAAAACCTTGCCGCCTCAGATGGCTCGCAATGCTCGCCCACACGGTTCTTGTGTCTTCGGGGCCACTGGCCGCTGATGGCCTGGTCGTCGGCAGAGGGAAGGTGAAGTTCGAGATCACCGAGAAGGCTGACCCGTCCCAGAAGCTCTTGAGGCCCGCGGAAGAGGCAGCCTCTCAGCCGAAACCGAAGCCGAAGATCAAGCCCAAGATCGTCATCAAGAACGTCATGCTCCAACAGGTGATTCCGCAAACCGGCAACAACCCATTCCATGCGTCGGAGCCGGTGAACAACCAGAACGGGCAGGTCGTCACGCCGGGGCAGCAGCAGGCGCAGCAAGCGCAGGCCGCCCCCGTTCAGGCCCAGCAGCCCGTGAAGCCGGCGCCTGTTCCCCAGGGGCCGGTGTCGCTGTCCGGCGTCCCCGCCTTCGCCAACTATCTCGTCTTCACCCAGGACGTGGGAAGCGCGGCCATCCTCGTCGATGTGGCGAATAACACGACGCGAATCCTGCCCGCCGACGTGACCAACCAGAATATGCCGGATACGGCCCTTTTCGTGGTCCTGGACCTGAGAGTCCTCGGACCGCCGAACCCTGTCCAGGTCTCGCCGCCGATGTCAGGAACGTTCGTCCTGGCAGACGGATCGAGTGGACTGGAATTCCCGAATGACGGCTCCGCCCGCACGGGCACGGTGCGCCACGCGGCCACCGGGAAGCAGTTCCGCATCACCTTCCGGCCCGGCACAACGCTCAACGGGGGCGTCAACTTGCAGGAGGTCGTGCTGCTTCCATAACCTCACGGTGCGGCGTCCGAGAACTGAAATGTTCCAGACGGTATTCTTGAGTCTGATCTTGAGCAGCCCCTTTCCGGTAGAGGCCCGCGAGTTTCGCGACCTGCGGCCGATCCCGACTCGCCAGAAGCTGCCTGAGGGCGCTCTGCCCGTGGAGGAACCCGTGTCGGTGGAACCTGAGACCTTGAAAAACGCCGTCAAGGAACTGGCCGCGTCTTGGAACTCACCCGATTTCGAGGCCAAGCTCTCCAGCCAGTTCTACGACAAGCAGCGGCTGCTCGACAGCATGTCCGAAAAGGTGCCGCGGGACGCCCAGGTCCGGATTCTCGGCGTGGGGAACATCCAGGTGATCCAGCAATACCGGCAGCCGGAACCCGGAGGCGGCCCGGGTGAAATCCTGGTCAGCACCGTCACGGTGACCGCGCAAACTCAGATCGAGTTCAACGACCCTTCACGGGGCTTTCAGCGGATCAACGGGACGAACCAGTTGATCCTGCAGGTCGAGGCGGAAATCGTGCGGGAACCCTGACAATTGGAAAAGAGTTTCTTAAGGCAGGAGAGATCGCCATCGAACGGGTCAAGCAGCTTCCACGAGGATGGCGGGTCACGTGGTTCACCCCGATTTGGTTTCTCTCTGTCACAAACAGGCCGGTCCGCTCGCTTCATAAAAACCGTTCTTGACTCTTCAGAGCTGGACCTGAGACAATGGCTGGTTATTCCCCTGGAGACTCAGCGTGTCGGCGGCATCGGTTGACGATCCCATTCCCCTCATCGGCTATTCGGAATACCGCGCCGATCTGCCCGGCGGCATGCTGCCTTATATGAGCAGCATGCGGGCGTGCGTCGTCCAGGCCGACGGCACGGACCGGAAACGCGTGGGCGAAAAGCTCCTCCAAAGGCCGGATTCCTGGACCCAGTTCGCCGGATGGTCGCCCGACGGCCGGCAAGGCATCATCGGCAGCGGCTGGGAAAGTCGTGAAAATGCCGCCTGGGAGGAACAGCACCAGACCTTCCGCATGACCGACGGTTGGCTCTACGACGTGTGCCTGGTCGATCTGGCAACGGGCGAGGCGGTCAACCTCACCGCCGTCGAAAGGGTCAGCATTTATAACAGCGGGCTTTTCTTCTGGCCCGGCGACTCCTCACGGCTTGGCTTCCAGGCGCTCATCGGGGGCGAGTCGCGGCCATTCAGCATGGACCGTGACGGCCGGAGCAAGAAGGACCTTTCGGGCGGGGCCGCGGGGTTCACCTACGGCTTCACGGCCTCGCCCGACGGCCAGCGGATCGCCTACCACCGGAGCTACCAGGTTTATGTCGCCAGCGCGGACGGCTCAGACGCGCGGCACGTGAACACGGCCAAGCCGTTCAACTTCTGCCCGACCTGGTCGCCCGACGGATCGCTGCTGCTCTTCCTGGCGGGCGAACACTATGACTGCCATCCCTGGTTGTGCCGCAGGGACGGATCGGCATTGCGCCAACTCGCGAGCCGCGGCGGCTACAGGGGCGTCGTCGAGATGCTCGAAAAACCCGCCTTCCACAGCGCCAGCAGCGATGTGCCGGTGTGGTCCGCAGACGGCCAGTTCGTCTTCTATACGGCCCGGGTCGGGGCCTCCGTCGAACTCATGCGGGTCTCCCGCGAAGGCCGCATCGAGCCGCTCACCCATTCCTCGTCCGGCGTCCTTCACTATCATCCCAAGCCATCACCTGACGGAAAGTACGTCGCTTTCGGGTCGACTCGCTCGGGTACTCGCCAGCTTTACGTGATGCGGATGGATGACCGGAGCGTGTGGCCGATCACCTCCGTCCCACACGGAGATGGGGCGATGTGGGCTCATTGGCAGCCTGTATGGGACTGATCGACGCCGGGCGTGCTTCCGTTCCGTTCAACGAGCCATGGATGGAAAGCCTGGTGCCTTTTGTGCCCTCAGCCGGCTATGCCTGAAAGGTGACCGTCCGTCAAGGGTCTCAGAGTCTTAGGGTGTAACTTCTCCGCGCCACGCGGAGAAGTTGAAAGGTGTCAGGTGTCGGGTGTCAGTTGATTCCTGAACCCTGAACCCTGAACCCTGACACCTTTCCGAGCCTTGTTCGGCTGCGGGCTTCGCCCGCCTTAAGTGAAGCCTCGCTGCGGTGAGGCCGCACATTCACGTTCAGACTCCAACATGCCTCAGATACCGCTTCCGCCCGATGAGCCGAAACGCCTGGCCGCCCTCCAGGCCCTGCGGGTCCTCTATACGCCCTCAGAGGAACGGTTCGATCGCATCACGCGGGTAGCCGTGCGGGCGCTGGATGTGCCCGTCGCTCTCGTCACCCTGGTCGCTGAGGGCTGCCAGTGGTTCAAGTCCTGCCAGGGCATTGACGCACGCGAGACGCCTCGGGACGTCTCCTTCTGCGCCTATACCATTCTCGGGGATGACGCCCTCGTGGTGCCGGACACGCTCGTGGACCCGCGATTCCAGGGGAATCCGATGGTCACGGGAGAACCCTTCATCACCGCGGGATAAAGAGTTGCCCCCCATGTCCCTCCTCGAATCGTACGTATCGGACTTGAAAAACGTTCCACCTGAGGGGCGGATTTTCGTCATGCGCAAGCGCGGGCACGACCTGCTCGCGCCGCCGGAGGACCTGTTCCGGGACTTCAAGCAGCGGGAGAAGGAGCTGAAGGCCAGGGGCCTGGGCAAGATCGAGGCCCATAACCGGGCCTGGGAGGAGGTCGAGTACGAGAGGCGCTTCGCGGACCAGTTCTGGCGTCATCCCTCGGCCATCGAGGAGTTGAAGCACATCGCCGAACGAGCGCGCCAGCAGGACGTCTACCTGATCTGCTACGAGAAGCCGCCGAAGAAGTGCCACCGCTTCCTGCTGCTGCAGTTCGCCAGGGAAATCGAGAGACGTTCCGAAGCGGGGCGCTGAGGGACCCGGGTCCGCCGACGGGCGAGGCCATCAGGACCGCGAGCGTGCGGGGCTGCGCGGCTGGGGATTCGGGCAGGGTGCGGCGTGCTGATACTGCGGGTTGGCCTTCTGGATTTTCTGGATCGCCGCAATCTCCTTCCACGTGGACACGATGCCCCGTGGACACGGCGGAAGATCGTGCCGGATGGCGCGGTGCAGCTCGCCGAGGCGGTAACACGGCACGGCCGCGTACATGTGGTGCTCCGTGTGGTAGTTCATGTGCCAGTAAAGGAACTGCACGAACGGGTTCACCGTGAAGGTGCGGCAGGAGAGGCGGAAATCCGGAACGTTGTCTTGCAGGCCGATGTGCTGGGTGTTGTTGCAGAGGAAGAACAACCACGTGCCGTAAAACGGCGCGAACGAGGTCAGCACGGGCAACAGCCAGAAACGGGAATCGGTGAACCCGGCGGCGATCGATGCCCCGACGATCAGCGCATGGCCTATCAGAAGGATGCGCGCCCAGCGGACGGCTACAAGCCGCTTCTGCGGGTACGATTCGGGAAACAGCGCCAGCTCCCACTCGCCGCAGAACCGGCCGCGGGCGATGCGGAGGTTTCCCTGCACGGCGTACTTGATTCCCAACGGATTCACGAAACTCCCCTTGAAGAATTGCTTCACCGTGATCCGGGTGGGCAGGACAACCTCCAAATCGTCGGGCGGATGCAGGGTGAACTGGTGATGGCGGACGTGGCTCGTGTCGAACATGTGGAAGTTGATCCAGCCCAGGAAGGCGAACACGCGTTCGAAAAACGCATTGAGCCAGCGGGTCCGGAACACCGCGCCGTGCCCCAGTTCATGCACCGCGTTGATCTGAAAGGCGAAACACGTCCCGTGCAGGAACACCAACAGCACCGTCGCCCACCACGGCCAGCGTCCCATCGAGTAGAGGGCCAGGCCGCCGGTGCATGCGAGCACGCCGAGGTAGCCGAACGTCTGGAGCGCGCCCAGCACGTCGCTGCGCTGGTGCAGCTTCTTCAGGAGCGCCGGATCGATGGGCGTCCGATACCACGCCACGGGCCGCGACCACCGTTCGTACGGAATTTGTTCCTGTGTCACCGCTTCGAGTGTGTTGCTCATAGGAAGAAACCCGTAAGAAGCAGGCGTGTAAATGTTGCAGGGTTATATGCTAAAACCTTCATGCGGACGCTGCAAGTAGTCACGAAGCGTCGAAGCGTCCAGCCAAGGAGTGGGTGTTTCTTCACCCGATCCGGTCCGAGTCGCTCGAGCCGCACCGGCCGGTTTGAGGCAGCGCTTCGCTAACGGCCGTCCGAGACCAGTCCCTGCAGGGTGTCCAGCGTATGCTGGATGAGCAGGGGGCCGCATTCGGGCCGGTACTGGTAGTGGCCGTAGATCGTGGCCGCCATGATGCCTTCATAAGGTCCGAACTGGTTCGGACGGCCCTGCGATTCGTACACCGCCGGGGTCACCACGTAGCCGATGCTGCCGCCCGCCAAGCTCGCCACGAACGTCATCGGCACGGGGGACCTCTGCCGCAGCTCGATCCCCAGTTCGACGTAGATTTCGCCGGGCCAGGAGACGAACGCCGCGGGGCCGACCTTCAGAACTTCCAACGGGATCGAACGCCAGGGCGGGCGCTTCTCCTGCGCCTGCCGCAGGCGGTGCGTGGCATGGTCCACCTGGAAGCGCAAACGACGCCAGCGCGCATGCGCCTCCGGCTCGTCCTCCTGAATGTCACGGAGGTCCCTGCCCTCTTCAATCCCCGTCTCCTCCAGCGCCTTCTGGTTCTCAGCGATGAACCGTTTCAGCGACTCCGTATCCGGGAATTCCTGGGGGAACGAGATGCGGCGATGGGCCGCCTGCAGCCGCACTTCGGGCACGGTCTCGAGAGTTTTCAGGGGCCGCGCGATCTGCTGGAAGAGCGACCGCGCGGTGTCCTCGACGCGCTCATCGCACAGCCAGTGGCTGCGGTCCGAGTCGTTTCGTGAAAAATCCATCTGGTTGCCGTTGATGTTCCCGCAGGGGCCCAGCAGGAACAGCGTCTCCGCCCCGTCGAAGGCGTCCGAGACCAGACGCGAACAGACGCCGGGCCAGTCCGCGCTGATCCGCCACGTGAAGGGGTAGCGCACCACGGGGTGCGCGCCGAAGTTGAACAGGAGGGCCAGGGGCTTCCCGGATGCGCGGTCCACCCGCAGGAGCTGCGCCGCGGGGTCCAGAGGCCCGAAGTCCGGCTGGACGCGGTTCACCCCGACGCCGTGAATTCTCTGGCGGCGGTAGCCGATGCGGGCAGGTTCGAGCGAGTTCGAGGCGGCCCGAGCGGCTTCGAGACACCGGGCCGGCAGGGAGGCCATGTAGGCCTCGTCCATCTTGCCCCACGCCACGGTGAACATCGTGGCCGGACACGAATGGGCGTGGCTGCACGCCACGAGGATGTGGCTCGACGGCACACCCAATTCGGACTCGATGGCCCGGCGGATGCCCTCGATCGCCGGCTCGTCCAGCCCGATCAGGTCGCACGTCAGGAAAAGGACCTTCTGCTCGCCGTCCGAGACCAGGAGAGCGCGGGCGGCGAGGGGATCGCGCACCTCCAGCCCCTTCCGTTTCAAATGCGGGCCGTAGCCGCACATCTCGAGTCCCATGGGCGGCGTAAGGTCCGCCCGTCCGACGCCTGCAAGACAAGTGTGGCTCATCGATTTCCCATCCGTCAGTGGTTCTATCGGCAGCGAGCGTGCAAGCGGCTGTCCTTCGCCAGCAGACCGAATTCTACGAGCCTGCTTCAGAGAATGCCAGTATCCCTGTTCAGAAGAGCGGGTGCGCTTCTGAACAGGGATACTCGGAAGGAGCTTGACCGCGGATGACACGGATTTTTTTCTCTTGTCCGCGGCATCCGCGGCATCCGCGGTCAAAAGTCCTGACTCCATTCGATGATGTGATCGTGCCTGGCCAGCGAGCACGGCAAATCCGAGCACCTTCCTGTTCGGGTAACTGCTGAGCGAACAGCCCTCTGCCGCCCTTCCCAAACTCGTCCCTCCCGGAGGCATCCCGTTGGGGACATGGGAGGGACCTTCGATACAGGGCTTTATGGAGGCATTCGCCGGTCACCCCGGGGCGGCGCTTCGCTTGCCCTGGCTATTTCTTTCCGCCTGCTTCGGGGCTCTTCTGAGATAGTGAACAGGGAAGGTTCACTCAGTTCTTACGATTCGAAGCGTCCGCTTCGCCGTTCCTCCGCGGCGAGGCCGCGGGAGCATGATCGCCGCCGTTGACGAGTGTATGAATGGCGAGAAGAAGGTAGGGTAGGCCGTCTCGGCCGGATTCGGACAGACGCTGGCGGCACTCCTCGAGGACGGCGTGGCGGGGCTCGCCGATTTGCCGGACCTGGGGGTGCAGGAGCAGGGCCAGCAAAGCGGCCTGGCCGCGTTCCGTATTCTCCCGCGCGAAGGCCTGAGCACACTCGCCGGCAAGCTGGGCCAGGTCGTCATTCGGCCGGCCGGAGGCAGCTTCCCTCTCCTGTGCGAAGGAAGAAAGCACCTGCGAGAGCGATGTGCCGCGGTCCGACCGCGCCCGCCGCCACAGACGCACAAAGGCCTCTTCGGGCCCGACGGTGCGGGCGACCGCGAGGGCGATCTCCATCCGGAGTTTCGGATCACCGGCCCGGGCGAGGAAGGCCAGGATGTCCGGCACGGCCTCCCGGGCCCCGAGGCTGCCGAGGGCTGCCACATAGGCGATGCGCAGTCCATCATCGGCCTCGGTCCGCAACCGCTCGATCAAAGAGTGGGCGCTGGCCGCGTCTCCCAGCGTCCCGAGCGCCCGGGCGCTCCGCGCTCTCAAGAGCGGGTATCCGGAGGTCAGGGTCTCTCGTAGGGGCTCGATCGCGCGGGGATCGCCGATCCGGCCGAGCGCCCACGCGGCCGCGAGGCTGAGGTCGGGCTCCTGTCCCCGGAGAACATCAACGAGGGCCGAGATGAGACGGTCGTCGGGCCGGGTATGAGCGATGGCGATGATCGCCTCGTATCGGACGTTGAAGCTGGGATCGGAAAGGGCTTCGAGCAGCTCGTCCACGTTGAGGGGGCTTCTGGCCTGGCCCATGAGCTCGGTCACCTCGACGCGTTGCTCCTCGTCGGTGGCGAAGGAGAAGCGGATGAGCGACTCGACGGCCATGAAGGGATTGCCTTGCAGGAAAAGGCCGGCGAAGGCGCCGGGACTGATGCGGCCGTCGCCGCGGACCGATCGCAGCAAGAAGAGGCCAGCGAGGAGCAGGAAGAGGCTGGACGCGAAGAGCGGGGTATAGGAGTCGAGAGTGAGGAAGGCGAGCCGCCCAGCCACTGGGCCGGACCTGTCCAGGGCGTATCCAGCGAGGAGGGGTCCGATTCCGCCCGTGAGGCCCATCCAGGCGTAATAGAAGGGCATGTATTCGGTCCGCTTCTCAGAGGGCACGACGCTGACATAGAGCAGCCGGCTGCAGGCGACGGACCATGCGGAGCCGGCGACGCCGCTGAAGACGGCGAGGGTCATGGCCGCGGTGGCGCTCCAGGCGTCATGGCGGGGGACGAAGAGCCAGGCCAGTGGTATCAGAGGCATCAGGGCCAGCCCGAACAACAGGACGGGCCGGCTTCCATAGCGGTCCGAGGCCCAGCCCCAAAGATAGCTCGAGAAAAGCCCTCCGAGCATGGCCCAGACCTGGAGGAGGATGACGTCGCCGGAGCTGAGGCCGATCTGGTTCTTGGCGTAAAGGGGGACGAAGGAAAGGATGCCTGAAGAGAGCGTGATCAGCCCCAGACCCGCGAGGTAAAGGAGGAAGTTCCTGTCCCGAGGTACCCGAAGGCCCCGGGCCGATGCGGGGTCGCCGGCGGCGGCGGGGATCGGCGACCCGCCGGGCAGGAAGGAGGCGCACCAGACGGAAAGGAATCCGAAGAAGAGGCCAGCCGTGATCAGCCACGTGAAGCGTTCCAGTTCGGAAGAAGCGCCAATCACCCGGCTGGCCACGAGGGTCGTGGCGGCCCCGCAAAGGGTGCTGATGATGGTCGTGGTGGCCGTGAATTTTCCCCGGATGGATTGGGGAACGAACTCGTGAAGCCAGGAGACGTAAGCGGTCTCGGCGATGGCGCGGCACACGGCGAAGGCGGCGAGGAGGGCGGTGACGTAGCCGAAGGCTGCCGCGGGGCCGAACTGGTGCAGCACCCAGGGGATCAGGACGGCGAAGGCCATGATGCATTTCCGGGTGCCCCAGAAGGTGAGGTAGGTTCGTTTCAAGCCCCACCGGGCCACCGAGGAAGCAATGAAGGGGGCCAGAAGCCCGCAGAAAGGGAACAGGGAAAGGAGGAAGCCGATCTGGGTCTTCTCGAGCCCCACTTCGTTCAGGAAGAGGATGAAAACTGCCCCAGAAAAGGTGAGCTGGCAGAATACGTTGTTGGCCGCGTCGCCCGCATAAGCCCAGCGAAGGGCATGGACCTTTTCGGCCGTGGTCGGTGTGGTGGTGTTCAAGGCAGATGCTTCATGATCCGTCGATCCGGATGCCCGGCCCCTCGCGCTGAGCCCAGACTTCCCGGTTGCCCATCCGTTCGGCGATCTCGTCCGAGCGGCCCAGGCGGCGGGGAAACCATCCCCCCGTGTTGAAGAGGCAAAGGCCGTCCGCCCCCTGGCGGTAACGCGCCAGGGCCGCTTCATCATACTCGATGGGGTCGAGCCCGCTGTTCACGCGAGGTTGCTCCTCCAGCTCCTCGCCCGGCAGGGGGTCCTCGTCCGGCTTCTCCTCCTGACGCCACTCGGGGTCGTCCCGGTAGCCGCCCGGAGTCCGTATCGAGGTGTTCTCCTGGACGGCGTAGTAAGGTATGTCAAAGCGCTTGGCCAAGCGCAGATGGGGCTCGTGCTCCCACGCCTGCACGCAGATGAAATCGAGGTCGCCGGAAGCCAGCCAGGCCTCCAGATCGATGCGCTGCTCCAGCAGATTCCGATGAGCATGGTAGCCATCGACGACGCAGGCGCTCAGTGCCAGGCTTCGGCTTCTCTCCTTCTCCACGCGGTCCAAGGCCTGGCGGATTTCATGGACGAGGCCCGTGGCCACTTCGAAAGAATGATGCGCCGGGATGACCGGCGGCCAGCGGGTGAAGTCCAGATTGATCCCGTCCAGATCGTAAAGCGACGCCAGCTCCACGAGGAGGTCCGATGCGAACTGCCGCGCCCCGGGAAGGCCGTAGTCGAGGCCGGCCGACCGGTTCGGCGGGTAGCGCAGCTCGGGATGCTCGCGCCAGAATCGGCCGTTGAAGAAGGCCTCCATGCCGTTCCCGAAGATGCCGCCGTTCCGGAAGAACAGGTTCATCCGGAGCGAGGCATGAAGCTCCAGACCCGCTTCACGGGCGAGGCGGCTCATGACTCGGAAGCCCTCCTCGCCGTGCCGGACCGCCCATTGGATGTAATCGTGGGCCCGGCGGTCGCCAAGCCGCAGCAGCTTCCATTCCTCGTCCGTCACTCCCTCTCCGAGGAGCGAGGTGACTCGGCTCGGCCAGCTCGCCACCCCGGTTGCCGGCGTCTGGAAGAAGAGCCTCTTCACGTCGCTGTCCCGGTACTGCTGCACGAAACGGGCGTCAATCCCTTTGCCAGGCTCGCCCGCGAACCAGTAGTGGCTGAAGCCGTCATCAACGACGATGACTCCGTGTGCCGCCGAGTTGGCGGCGTGCGCCTGAACCTCGTCCGCCTGCTCGCCGCTGAGCCGGACGAGGCGGATGGAGGACAAAGAGGCCCGGATGAGGCCCCAGGGGAAAGACACGTAGGTCCCGTAAGGAACGCGGAGTCGGAGGGCGCGGCCGTCGAGGCGGGCGCATTTCCAGAAGCACGTCGCCTCGAAGCCCAGGCCGCCCATGGTCCGGCCATGGCGCGTGCCCCGCTCCACCCCTCGGAAGACGAAAGCGGGGTCCGTGTCCAGGGCCACGTCGACGCCTCCGCTGAAGGCGATGCCTTTCCCCGTCCGCGCCTCCACCCAGGGAAAACCGAATTCGATCGCATACCAGCCGGGCAAGTCCAGCCCCAGTTCGAGGTCCGGTGGAACGGCCGAGTCCGGGCGCTCCTTGTCCCGGTCATCCACCCAGAGCAATCGGCCGGTTTCGCCGTTCTCGAGCCGATAGGGCCGAAGTCGCCACTTCCCGCGGGTGGGGCTCAGGCTGGACCGGTCCCCGCGAGCCACCTCGGCCATGTCCCGGAGCAGGATGACGTCGCCCGGCGTCAAGTGTGCCCGCCGGGCCTCGGCCAGTGAATGGAATGAGCGGCCCCCCGCAATCGGATTCCCACGGGTCGTTTTTCCGGAAACGTGGCTTTTTTCAGGGTCCATGATTCCTCATTATGTTGCAGAAAGTCCGCTTCCTGCAACATAATCCTGGACATGGTGAATTTCGTCGTTGCCTTGCCTTGTGAAGCTCGACCTCTCGTCGCTCATTACCGGCTTCAGGCCATACGGGGCGCAGAACCCTTCATGGCTTATGAGGGCGAAGGCATGGCCCTGATCGTATCCGGGATCGGCAAGGTCGCGGCCGCCGCCGCCACGGCCTTCCTCCACGCCATCACCGGGAAGGGCGGCGACCGCGGCTGGATCAATGCCGGACTGGCTGGCCACGCATCCCACCCCGCAGGCTACGGGGTCCTCGCCCATAAGATCACCGACCATTCGACCGGCGAAAGCTGGTATCCCCAAAGAAGGCTCGACCTGCCGTGTGATACCGGAGAGGTGCTCACCGTCGGCCGGCCGGAGAAGGATTTCCAGGGTTCCTGGGTCTATGAGATGGAAGCCTCGGGCTTCTATGCCACCGCATGCCGATTCTCGACGTCCGAGTTGGTGCATTGCTACAAGGTCATTTCCGATAATCCGGATGTTCCCGCCGCTCAGCTCACCCCTTCTGGGGTCGAGAAACTCATGCAGGAACACCTCGGGGTGCTGGATGCCCTGGTGAACGGGGTCGCGTCACAGGTGCAGGAACTGGCCAGCCGGGAAGCCGATCCGCCGGAGATGGAGAGATATCTGAGCCGGTGGCGCTTCACTGTCACGCAGTGTCATCAGCTTCGCCGGCTTCTCAGACGCTGGCGCACCCTGTCCCCCGGCCGGCCGGCATGGCCAGATGGCCTGGAAAAGTTGACCCGCGCCAGGGACGTCCTGGCCTGCCTCAAGGCTCGCATCGATTCGGATTCGTCCGCCGGTCGCGTTCCCACTGAAGGCTGAACGTCAGCATGATCCACACACTGTACGTCGAAGAGGAAGTGGCCGAACACCCGCGGACACGGGAGGTCTGCGAACGCTTCCCCCGGGCGGTCCGAATCCTCTGCCGGCGCTACGGCGAGATTTTCAACCGCAAAGCCCAGAACTTCCGCCTTCAGAAACGAAATCCCGCCCTCATTCTCGCCCGGAAGCATGGCCGGCTGGTCCTGGAGACCCCGCCAGGTTACGGCCTGGGAGACCACCGGCATTTCTATTTTTCGCACATGTTGAACTGCCTCTATGACTGCCGCTATTGCTTTCTCCAGGGGATGTACCGGTCGGCCCACTACGTGTTGTTTGTCAACTATGAGGATTTCCGGTCCGCCATCGAAGCGAAGATCAGCGGGTTTTGTGGCGAAACTTGCTTTTTCTATTCGGGATATGACTGCGATAGCCTGGCTTTCGAGCCTGTGACTCGTTTTGCTGAAAATTTCCTGCCGTTCTTCGCTGGGCATCCGGAGGCCTGGACCGAATTTCGGACAAAAAGCACCCAGATCCAGGTTCTCCTGGAGAGGAAGGTTATACCGAATTGCGTCGTGGCGTTCAGCTTCACACCCCTTGGGATCAGCGAGACGCTGGAACACCGTGTCCCGCCCATCGAAAAGCGGCTGAAAGCTATGAAGGAACTCCAGGAACGCGGCTGGAAATTGGGCCTGCGGTTCGACCCGCTCATCTACCAACCGGACTTTCGTGCCCACTATGAGCGCCTGTACAGCGATGTTTTCCGTGTCCTCCGGCCAGAAGGTCTTCACTCGGTCAGTCTGGGCCCCTTCCGACTGCCCAAGTCTCTTTACGAAAACATGTATCGGCTGTACCCGGACGAAAAACTTTTCGCGATTTCGCTCGAGGAGCGGAAAGGCGTCCTTTCCTATCCCCGCGGGCTGGAAGAGGAGGTGACTGCCTTCTGCACCCGGGAGCTGTTGCGGCATATCCCAGGGGACATTTTGTTTCCGTGCCATGTCCCGGCGTAAAGATTTCCTTAATCACGCTCCCAATGTCCCTCCCAAACTTATCCCTGCGAGAGGTTCGGGAGGGCACGTCCGGGAGAATCCGCGTGAGCGTCTCCGCCCCGGACATGCCTAAAAGAAACAGCCTGGGGCCTTTTTCGGCTCCAGGCTGTTCGTGTCTTCCGTGCTGTTTTCTGCCTACGACTCGGAGAAGGGAACGGCGCGCCGTTTATTAAGGATAGTGGCTCAGGTACGTGGTGTTCATCACCTGGCCGCCGGTCCCCCCCAGCAGCGAGTCGTAGCCTCCGGCGCCGTCCTGGAGGCGCCAATGGAAGTTCCAATTCCCGTGCCAGTCGCTGCCGGACCAGAAGAGAAACTGCATCGGATAAGAATCGGAAACATCTCCAATATTCTTGTTATAGACAAATGCTTGCCCGTTGCCCGGAGGACCCAAGACCGTGAAGCTGGTCGGATCATTGGCCCCCTGGCCCATGACGCCAATGCCCAGCTCGCCGGACTCGTGTCCGTAACGGTCCTGATGTATTCCAAACTCGTACACCCCGGTCTTGGGGAACTTGCAGACGCCGTCCCAGCGCCAGCAGAAGGTGAGCGGCCAGCGCTGGCCCCAGCCACCCCAGTTCCAGCCCTGCGAATCGCTGTGGCTGATGTTCCAGTCCGAGCCGCCCGCGGGGAGCTGGTTGAGCACGTAGAGCCACTTGCCGTCGCCGCCCATCTGGGTCGTCCAAACGGTCTCATAGTCCGGGGTCTTCAGCTTGGACTCCGCGACGCCCTTGATGTTGCCGGGGCCACCCTGATGCCACGCCCTGGCCTTCAGCCCAGGTATGGATGGGCCCGCATAGCCCAGGGTCGCATGCAGATCGGCGAACACGTAATGACCCTCGATGGTCTCGACGCCCCCCAGCGTCCTGCCGGACGGATGGCGCTTGCCCGCCTCCTTCACGGCGAGAATCTGGTCCGCCGTCATCCCCACCTGAACGATACTACCTCCCGAAAGGGAAGCTGGCTGGACCGAAGGTTTCGGTGGCGACACCGCTCCAATGTGGCTCATGATGTTGCCGCCCGCGAAAGTCGACGTCACCACGTAGGACTGGGGAATTCCATGCCGGTTGATGTTCGGCTTCGGATCGGTCGGGCAGCGCACGTCCTTGATCCTCGAGGCATAAAGCTCGGACTGGTTCGGCGGGTTCGTGTTCGGGTCGTACCAGCCCGCCGCCTCGCCGTAATAGCCCTGCTCGGTATTCAGCTTGTAACCCAGCTCCTTGACGAACGCGTCACGGTCCGGGTTCGTCCAGCCGTCCCAACTCGGCGCGTACGAGGCGATGGTGGCCGCGATGGCCTTGGCCCGGGCCATGCAGTTGGCCGCCATGGCCGTGGCCTGAGCCCGCTGGAGGGCCGGCACGATTAGAGCCGCCAGGATGGAAATGATGGTGATGACCACCATCAGTTCGATCAGCGTAAAACCTTTCGGTAAGCGGATGCGGTGCTTCATGGCCTGCCCTCCTAAAGGTAAGAAAAATTACAGCAGCGGTTTAATAAACGGCGAAGGAAAGTGCTACGCACTTGCCCCCCGTTTATGGATAGTGGCTCAGGTACGTGGTGTTTATGACCTGGCCGCCGGTCCCTCCCAGGATCGAGTCGTAGTTGCCGGCGCCGTCCTGCACGCGCCAGTTGTAGCTCCAGCCCCCGTGCCAATCACTGCCCGACCAGTACAGGAATTGCATCGGATATGATTCGCTGATGTCACTGATTTGTTTGAAATACGCCCATCCCTGGTTCGGGGGCCCAAAATACTGAAAATTAGTTGGATCTTTGGCCCCCTGACCCATCACGCCGACCCCCAGCTCGGAGAAATTATGTCCGTACCGATCGTCAGCAAGATTGAACTCATACCGGCCCGTCCTCGGAAAGTTCACCACCCCATCCCAACGCCAGCAGAAGTTGAGCGGCCAGCGCTGGCCCCACGAGGAGCCCCAGTTCCAGCCCTGCGAATCGCTGTGGCTGATGTTCCAGTCCGAGCCGCCCGCGGGGAGCTGGTTGAGCACGTAGAGCCACTTGCCGTCGCCACCAAGCTGCGTCGTCCAAACGGTCTCATAATCCGGATTTTTCAACTTGGACTCCGCGACGCCCTTGATGTTGCTGGTGTTGCCCTGATGCCACGCCCTGGCCATCAGTCCAGGGATCGTAGGCCCCGAGTAACCGAGGGTTGCATGGAGATCGGCGAACACGTAATGACCCTCGATGGTCTCGACGCCGCCCAGCGTTCGTCCCGACGGATGGCGTTTCCCCGATTCCTTCACGGCGAGGGTCTGGTCCGCCGTCAGCCCCACTTGGACGGCATTCGTCCCCGAAAGAGAGGCGGGCTGGACCTCGAGCTTGGATGGGGACACTGCGCCCAAGTGGCCCATGATGTTACCTCCAGCAAAAGTCGAAGTGACCTTATACGATGACGGAATCCCATGCCGATTGATCGTAGGCTTCGGGTCCACGGGGCAGCGGATATCCTTGATCCTCGAGGCGTAAAGCTCGGACTGGTTCGGCGGGTTCGTGGCCGGATCGTACCAGCCCGCCGCCTCGCCGTAGTAGCCCTGCTCGCTGTTCAGCTTGTAGCCCAGCTCCTTGACGAACCCGTCAGCGTCCGGGTTCGTCCAGCCGTCCCACGTGGGGGCATAGGCTGCGATGGTCGCCGCGATCATCCGCGCCCGGGCCGAACAGTTGGCCGCCATGGCCGTGGCCTGAGCCCGCTGGAGGGCCGGCACGATCAAGGCCGCCAGGATGGAAATGATGGTGATCACCACCATGAGTTCGATCAACGTGAACCCTTTGAACATTCTTGTCCGACACTTCATGGCTTACCCTCCTACAATAATTGCAAAAAAAATTTCAGAAGCCGTTTACTAGGGCGCCATTCCCGGGATCGGTGGCCCCTGCATGTTCCCCATGTTCATCATCATCCCTCCTGCCGGGCCGCCCTCGCCCTTGATCGAGGCGATGGCCGTCTCCAGCATGGTCTTCGTCTGCGGCATGAGGTTGGGGTCCGCAGCCAGGCTCGTGAGGGCCGGCAGAGCCGCCGAGGCCTTGGGGCCCAACTCTCCGAGGCCCCAGGCGATGGACATCGACTCGCCCGGCGCCTTCTTTTCGGTCTCGAACTGGACCTGTTTCTTCAAGACTTCGACGATGGCCGCAACGTCGCCCGCGGCCTGTTCCTTCTGGCTCAAGAGCCGGATCGCGGCGGTCTTCGCCACAACCAGGTCCTGGTCCTTGAGCGCGCCCCGAAGCGTCCCAATGGTTTCCGGGTCCGCCGCGGCCAGCTTCACCATCGCCTCGATGGCGCCCACCCGCACCGTCCCGTTCTTGTCCGTCGTCACAATCTGCTTCAGCTTCGGCAGCATCTCCTTCGGATTCGTTCCGAGAAGAATCAGGGAATCGATCGCCATGCGACGGACGTCCTCGTTCTCGTCACCCATGGCGTCCATGAGCATGGGGACGACAATGGCGGCATCCTGCTTCATCCCGCCCATCTCGCTGGCGGCATTCACCCGCGTATTGGCATCCGGGCTCTTGATGTTCTTCCGTAACCGCTTGATTTCCGGATCACCGCACGATGTCATGGAAAAAACAAGAGAAACAGCCAGGCTGGCCAGCATGAGTCGGGTGAACGTACGCATACTCACTCCTTGGGGTCCGAAGTCTTGAGTCCTAAATCTTCAGTCTTGAGCCAACCCTGCCCAGTCGGGTCTTGAAGCTTCAAGCGGCAGACTCCAGACCAGCGACACGAGTATGAGAAGGCACGAATGAATAGAGTATAAAAAACTTGGTCGCATTTTGCAATAGCTTTTTGCGACAAAAATTCAACTCAAGTCTTGGGGTCACAAGTTGTGCCTTCTCGATTCGTGAGACGTCGATTCTCTAGGGATAATGACCACAATAATTCATATTGATGACCTGCCCGGCATTCCCCCCCAAAAGGGAATCATAATTACCGTACCCGTCCTGCACTCGCCATTTGAAGCTCCAGCTTCCGTGCCAGTCGCTTCCGGACCAGAACAGGAGCTGGACCGGGTACGGGTCCGAAACGTTCGTGATCATTTTGTTATATGCCCATCCCTGATTAGGTGGGCCAAACCACTCGAGATACGTTGAATCTGCTCCCTCTCCCCGTCCCATCAGCCCAATTCCAATTTCTGCTGACTCGTGGCCGTAACGGTCCTGGTACAGGTTGAACTCGTAGCGTCCTTTTCCGGGGAAATTGACAACGCCGTCCCAGCGCCAGCAGAAGTTGATCGGCCATCGCTGGCCCCAGCCACCCCAGCTCCAGCCCTGCGCATCGCTGTGAGTGATGTTCCAGTCCTGGCCGCCTGCTGGATTCTGGTTCAGGACGTAGAGCCACTTGCCGTCGCCCCCGAGATTTCCCGTCCAGACCGTCTCGTAGTCTGGAGATTTTAGTTTGGATTCTGCAACACCCTTGATACTACTGTAGCTTCCTTGATGCCAGGCCCTGGCCCTCAGTCCGGGCAGGACGGGGCCCGAGTAGCCCAGCTCGACGTGGAGATCGGCGAAAACATAGTGGCATTCATCCACTGCGACACCGCCCCGCGTGATGCCCGACGGATGGCGCTTCCCCGCCTCCTTCAAGGCCACGACACGGTCCGCGGAATCGTAAAGACTCTTGATGTTCGATCCGCCAAAGGTCGAGGTGACAACGTACGACTGAGGTATGCCGTGCCGATTCATGTTCGGTTTCGCGTCCGCAGGACACCGCAAATCTTTCACCCGCGAGGCGTACAACTCGGAAGCGTTCGGCGGGTTCGTATCCGGGTCATACCACCCCGGCCCCTCGCCAAAGTAGCCCTCGTCCGAGCTCAACTTGAAGCCCATTTCTTTCACAAAATCATCCTTGTCCGGGTTCGTCCAGCCGTCCCAGATTGAAGCGTAGGACGAAATGGCCGCAGCGATGGCTCTCGCCCTGGCCGCACAGTCGGCCGCCATGGCCGTTGCCTGGGTCCGCCGGAGAGCGGGCACGACCAGCATTGCAAGAAGCGCCAAAACGATGATGAGGACCATAAGTTCAACAAAAGTAAAGCCCCGCCGACCAGACTCCTGAGTCCACTTCATCACTCGGCAACTCTGGTCTGAACTTTTCCAATCGCAAAAGACCACACGATTATAACCCATCTGTCGCAAATTGCAATAAAAAAATTGCACTTGTCGGGTCGCCAATCAGTCGCCGTCGAGAACGGAGCGGACCTTACGCGCCAGGGCGGCTGGCGTGAAGGGCTTCTGAAGAAACGCCATGTCCGGGTCGAGCACGCCTTGTCGGACCACGGCGACGTCCGGGTAGCCCGAGACGTAAAGCACCTTCATTTCGGCATGAAGGGTGAGGAGACGCTCGGCCAGTTCCCGGCCCGTCATCTGGGGCATGACGACGTCGGTGACCAGGAGGTGGATGCGGTCCTTGTAGCGCTCGCAGATCAGCAAGGCCTCGCCGCCATGGCGGGCATCCAGCACCGTGTAGCCGTTTCGCTTGAGAATCTCCCGGGTAAGCGTCCGGACGACCTCTTCATCCTCGACGAGAAGGATGGTCTCCCGGCCCTGGGGCGACGGGGAGCGGCTGGTATCCGTCCGGGCTTCTTCGGGCTTTTCCTGGACCCGAGTCATGTAGATTTTGAAGCTGGTACCCCGGCCCGGCTCGCTATAGACCCAGATATTGCCGCCGCTCTGCTTGACGATCCCATAGACGGTGGAGAGGCCGAGCCCCGTGCCTTGTTCCTTGGTCGTGAAGAAAGGCTCGAAGATATGGGACAGGGTTTCCGCGTCCATTCCCGTGCCGGTATCGGTGACGGCGAGCAAGACGTGGGGGCCCGGCTTGACGGAGACGTGGCGGTCGGCGTAGGCCTCATCGAGCTCGACGTTGGTGGTTTCGATGGTGAGGCGGCCGCCTCGGGGCATGGCGTCCCGGGCGTTGACCACGAGGTTCATGAGCACCTGTTCGATCTGTCCCGCGTCCGCCTTCACGGGCCAGAGCCCCTGTGCGGGCACCACCACCAGGTCGATCGTTTCGCCGACGAGCCGGCGAAACATGGGCTCGGCCCCGCCCACTACCGCGTTCAGGTCCAGCACTTTCGGCTGGATCATCTGCCGGCGGCTGAAGACCAGGAGCTGGCGCGTCAGCGCCGCCGCGCGCTCGCCCGCCTTCCGGATTTCCTCCACGTCCATCCGCATCGGGTCCAGCTCCCCGAGCCTGGCCAGCAGAAGCTCGCTGTAGCCGAGGATGGCGGTGAGGACGTTGTTGAAATCATGGGCCACGCCGCCGGCCAGACGCCCCACGGCCTCCATCTTCTGGGCGTGCCGGAGCTCCTCCTGCAGCCTCTTTCGCATGCTGATATCGAACAGGTAGCCCTTCATCCCGACCAAGTCGCCTTTCTCGTTGAACGTGCCGACCACGTTTTCGATCACATGGACCGGCTTCCCGTCGCGGCGTCTCAGTTCGGCCTCGTACAGCTCGAGCTTCTTCTCGCTGAGGAGCAGATCGAGCGCGGCCTGGCGGGCCTGGGGGTCCGGATACAGCGAGGCCATGTTGTACCGCGTGGCCTCCTCGCAGGATTCGAAGCCGAAGATTCGCGCGAAAGCGGGATTGCAGGCCAGAAGCTGCCCGTCCGGCGTCGAGATGAACGCCCCACTGAGGTCCTCTTCGAAGAACCGCCGGTAGCGTTCCTCGCTTTCCCGGAGCTCCCGTTCCACGCGCTTGCGTTCGGTGATGTCCGCCAGGATGTTGACGATTCCGACGATCTCCTCGCGGGCATCCCGGAGCGGGGCCAGCGAAAGGCTGACGTCGATGGTCGTGCCGTCCTTGCGCTGGCGGCGGACTTCAACCCCGGCGAAGGTGTTGCCCCAGAGGGCCGATTCCCGCAGGCTGCTGACCTCCTCGTCCTTTTCCCGGGGCACATTGGGCGGCAGGCGGCCGAGTGCCTCCTCAGCCGTCCATCCGAAGATTTGCTCCGCCGCCGGATTCCACATCGTCACCAGCCCGTGCAGGTCCGTGGCCAGAATCGCCAGCGGCGACGCCCGGATCAGGGTTTGCAGCGTCTGGTTCGTCTCCCGGAGCGCCTGCTCCGCCCGCTTGTGCTCCGTGATGTCCTCCACCATGCCGAGGCAGTAGAGGGGTCCCCCGCCGCTCCCCCGGATCATCGAATAGGTCACGGTGACCCAGATGACCTCTCGGTTCTTGCGAATGAACCTCTTCTCGGCGCGGTAACGCGAGACCTGCCCGCTGACGAGCCTTTTCATGTCCGCCAGGTCCCGGCCGATGTCCTCCGGGTGCGTGATGCCGCCCAGGGCGAGCCGCGTCAACTCCTCCTCCTCGTAGCCCACCATCTGGCAGAGCGTCGCATTGACTCGCAGCAGGGAATAATCGAGCCCGAAGATGGCCATGCCGAGGGGACCCTCCTCGAAGATTTTGCGGAAGCGCTCCTCGCTCTCCTTCCGTTCCTCCTCTTTCCGCCTCTGTTCCGTCACGTCCTCGAAAATGGCCACGGCGCCGTGTATCCGATCCCCCGCGTCCCGCAGCGGGGCCGTGAAGAGATTCACGTCGATCGGCGTCCCGTCCCGCCTCCTCCGCCGGACCTGCACCCCCGAGAAGCCCTCCCCGTTCATCACCACCTGCACCAGGGAGCGGTACTCCTCCTGCCGATCCTCGGGCACGATGGGATTGGGGCCGCCCAGCACCTCCTTCTCCGACCAGCCGAAGATGCGCTCGGCCGCGGAGTTCCACTTGGTCACCCGGAGATCGCGGTCGATCGAAATGATGGCCAGCGGCGAGGCCTGGATGAGCGCCCGAAGCGTCTGGTTCGTCTCCCGCAGGCTCTCCTCCGCCCGCTTGCGCTCCGTGATGTCGCGGATGATGGCAATCCCGCCCTGGACATCATCCTCGTTGTTGAGCAGAGGCGAGAAATACCCTTCGTAAAACCCCCGGCGGCCCGACGCCGGCGAGACGTAAGGCCTGTCCCTGGCCACGACGGTCATGCCCGCCAGCGCCTCATGGAAAAAGGTGTCTTCCCCGGTCTCCCCCAAGGAGGGGAAAACCTCCAGGGCGCTCCGGCCCAGAACCTCCTCCTTGCGGAATCCGGTCATCTGCTCCATCGCTGCGTTCCAGACGGTGTAGCGGCACTGCCGATCAAAGGCGAAAATGCCGTCGAAGCTGCTCTGGATCAGCCGCTCGGAGAATTCCTTCTCGCGCCGTATCTGCTCCTCCGCCCGCTTCCGGTCCGTGATGTCGGACGAGACGGCGATCGCCCCCAGAATCTGGCCCCGGGCGTCGTGGAGCGGCTCGACGTGGGACTGGAACGTCCGGCCCATCCAGGCGCTTTCATAGGTGGAGGACTCGCCGCGGAGCGCGGCCCGATGCGCCGCGATGGGCAGAAACTCCGGGTCCGAGGTCCGGAAAAATTCGAACAGGGTCAGGCCATGCACCTGGTCCGGCAGCAGGTGGATGCCCTCCAGCCCGGCCCCCTGACACGAGGTGAACCGCAGATCGGTGTCCGTGGTCCACAGCACCGCGGGCATCTGCTGGACCATGAGCCGGAGTCGGTCCGCACTCTCCTGCAGGGCCAGAAAGTCTCGGGTCCGCTGCAGCCCCTCGGCCACCAGGCCGGCGAAGGCCTGGAGGGTCTGAATGGCCTCGGGCGCGAACGCGTCCGCCTTCGTGCTGCTCACGCCCAGCGAGCCGATCCCCGGCAGAGGAATCTCGAGAATGGCCTGAACCTCAGGGGAAAGCCCCCCCGCGTCCCCCATCTGCGCGCGGGTCACCACCACGGGCCTCCCCGTCTCCCAGGCCTGCTGGACCCAGGGATATGCCGAGAGCGGGTGGTCCGCCAGGCTCGCATGCTCCTCGGCGAGCCAGCCCGTGCGGTACTGACCGGGCCGCGGCGACGGGAACTCGAAGCTCACGGACCGGACGGGGATGCCCAGGCTCGATACCGCCTCGATCCAGCGCTGCCGAAGCCGGCCGACGTCCTCGAGGCTTCGGACCGCCACGACCCGATCGCGGAAACGGCCCATGGCCTCCTCGCGGCGAAGAGCGCCCTCCAGCGCCTGCTCCGCCTGCTTGCGCCGGGTGATCATCTCGACAAACAGGATGAGGCCCCCGATGCGCCCGTCCGCCTCGTGCCAGGGAAGGACCTCCCACCGCAGCCACTCCATCGTCCCGTCGCGACGCGCAAACGCATCCTCGTCGCAGACCTCCACGGCACCCGCCAGGCAGCGCTGGTGCACCTCTTTCCACCTCTCGGGAATCTCCGGGAAAACCTCATAATGGTTGCGGCCCGCCAGGTCAGCCTCTCCCAACCGGAAATCCTGGACCCACCGGCGGCTGTGAATGACGTAATTCATCTGCCGGTCGAGCATGGCGACCGGGACGGGGGCGTGCTGGATGAACCGGCGGAGGGCCAGTTCGACGTGCAGGCGCTCGGCGATCTCGCGCTCGAGTTGCTGCTTCACCCGCAGGTGTACCAGGAGGAGCAGGATGGTGAAGAGGCCGATGGCGACGGAAAGGCAGCGCACCTCATGGAACGAACCGCCGCTCCAGGCCACGAAGTTCAAGAGCAGGGCAAGGAAGCAAATCGCGACGACCGCCCAGCCCAGCGGGCCGAAGGGCTTCCTCTCCGCCGGCTCAGGATTTCTTTGATCTCCCCTTGTCATGCGCAACCTTCGAACGCAAGGCGTCGGAACTGGAAGAACGCGAAAGCGCTCCTTCCCTTCCGCTGTGGGATACTATTTTCTCCAAATTTTTCGTAAACTCCAAGTGTTATCCGTTATTCTCGCATCCCGGCTCAGAGGTGCGGGCGCACTTCTGAGCCGGAAAACGAGATGGAGACCCGACCCATGAGTCTGGTGGAAAATTCAAGCGCGGGTAGCCCGTCGACCCGTTACCGCGAGATCGAAGTGAGTGGCCGGCCGGCCGACATGGGACGCGCCATCGGCGAGGCCGCAAGGGAAGAAATTCGCGGCTTCGTCGAGGTCGCCGTCGAGCAGGTCAACAAGAGCGTGCGCGTCTCCCGGAGAAAGGCCCTCGAGGTGGCCGCATCCTGCGTCCCGCTCGTCGAGTCCTACGCCCCCGACATGCTGGCCGAACTGCGCGGAACGTCCGAATCCGCCGGCGTGTCCCTCGATGACCTCATGCTGCTGCAAGTCCGCAACCAGTTGAAGCCGGAAAAGGAGACGGGTTGCTCCGGCTTCTCCCTGTCGCCGCCGGTGAACGCCACTCGGCGTTCCTTCCTGGGCCAGAACTGGGACAACGATCCGGCCCTCGACGCCTTCAACGTGGTCCTGACGCGTCGTCCACGGGGAAAGCCGGCGCTGATGAACCTCACGCAGGCGGGTCTCATCGCCTACATCGGGTTGAACGAGGCGGGGATCGGCGTCTGTCTGAACACCCTGCCAGCGCCGAGCCGGGCGGTCGGCGTGCCGCACTATTTCACGGTCCGCGGCATCTACGAGGCCACGTCCCTCGTCGGCGCGGTCTCCGCCGTCCGACGCGCTCGCCGGGCCATACCCGCCAACATCCTGATGTCCACTCCCCAGGGGCCCGCCGATCTCGAAGTCACCATCGACGACGTTCACGTCCTCCGCGACCCGGGCAGCGGCATCGTGACGCATACGAACCACTGTGTGCACTCCGATCTCCTGCCCGTCAACCGCGATTTCCCGGAGCTGATCCAGTCGCATCCGCGCAAGATTCGCCTGGATCAGCTCCTGGGGGAGGCTGGCCGGCCCCTCGCGCTCGAAACCCTGAAGGCCGCCTTGTCCGATCACCAGAACTATCCCCGGTCCATCTGCCGGCATCCGAATGACGACGCGGCCACCGGCTTCTGGCGAACCGTCTTCTCGGTCATCCTCGAGCCGGACGCGGGCCTCCTGCACGCGACCCGCGGGAATCCCTGCCAAAAACCTTACGAGACCTACCGGCTTTAACCCGGATTTCTCATCCCGCCGGGATGAGAAATCCGGGTTAAGAGGTAAAGCAGCCATGGGACTATTGCACGGAACGATCTTGGACGCGACGAGCGGAAGCCGGATCAACGCCAAAGTGCACGTCTTGAATGCGATGGGGAACTTCACGCACCCGGCCTCCGCGCTGCTGAAGCACGGGCCGGGTGTTCCCTTTTTCTTCTCGGACGGGGAATTCGAGGTCAAGGTGCCGCGCGGCCGCACCGACGTCCTGGTCGAGCGCGGCACGGAATACGAGCCGGCCCGGCGGGTCGTCGAAGTCCCCGAAAACGGCCTGGTCGACGTCGAGATTCCCGTCCGGCGCTGGTATCTCCCCCAGGAGAGCCACTGGTATCCCGGCAACACCCACATCCACTACGACGACAAGGAGACTCGGCCTGACGAGCGTCTGGCCGTGGATTGTTCCGTGGAGGGCTACAACGTGACGGTGGTGAGCGTGCTGGACCGCCGGCAGCTTCCGTACGCGAGCAACAAGTATCCCATCGGGGTGATGAACGAGTTCACCACGGCGCATCACGTCCTGGACATCGGGGAAGAGAACCGCCACTACGGGGAAAAATCACCCTGGGGCATGGGTTACGGGCACGTCATGTTTCTGAACATCCGCAACCTGGTCCAGCCGGTGAGCCGCGGCCACATTTTGACGGCGCAGTTCGATCCGGACTATCCGCCGCTCTGCTTCTGCTGCGACGATGCCCGGGACCAGGGCGGCGTGGTCATCTGGTGTCACAACGGGCGGGGGATGGAAGCGCCCGTCGCCGCCGCCCTGGGCAAGCTGGATGCCTTCAATCTTTTCGATCCGTTCTGGATGGACCCGGAGTACGACCTCTGGTACAAGTTGCTGAACTGCGGCCTGCGCCTGCCTGCATCGACGGGCACGGACTGGTTCGTCTGCTCCAACAACCGCGTCTACGTCAAGACGGAGCAGGGCTTCTCCTACGCCAACTGGATTCAGGGGATGAAGGCGGGTAAGAGTTACATCACCAACGGCCCGTCCCTCGATCTGAGGGTGGGCGACCGGGAGATGGGGGAGACGCTGGAGCTGGCGGGGAGCTCGAATCGCCGGCTCGAGGTGGAGGCGCGTTTCCTTTCGTGGTATCCGGTGGACCGGGTGGAGCTGGTGGTCAACGGCGCGGTGGCGAGCGCGCAGACCTGGCCCGAGGGGGTGCGGGAGGGCACGCTCCGGCATGCCATCGAGGTCGGCGCGGATGGCTGGGTGGCCGCTCGCCTCTGGGGCAACGCACGCGACAGCTTCGGCCAGTCGGTCTACGCTCATACCAGCCCGGTCTATTTCCGATGCGGGGCAGCGCCGGCCGAACGCGCCGCTGCCGCTCGCTTTTTCCTCGACTCGATCGAGGAAGCGCTCCGGTGGATCGACACCTGGGGCCGTTACAACAATGACCAGCAGCGCCAGAACGTCAAGGACCTCTTCCGGCGCGGCCGCGAGGTCTACGCTGCCTTGGCGGTGCAACGGCCTTAATAACCCCTGCGGGAGCGCATTCGCTCTTCCGCAGGCGCGGGTGTAACTTCTTAGCGAACATCCCTCTGCCGTCCTTCCCAAACTTGTCCTCCCGAAGGGGTCGCGTTGGGACTGCGGGAGGGACCTTCGATACAGGGCTCTATGGAGACCTTCGCCTGTCATCACGGGGCGGCGCTTCGCTTGCCCTGGCTATTTCATTTCGCCCACTTCGGGTCTCTTTCAAGATAGTGAACAGGGAAGGTTCACTCCGTTCTTGCGCGTGGGCTAAACCCGGTAGTGCTGATAGCGATGCCGGCAAGGCAGGCCGCGGGCAATGCGCATCTCGCGCCGCGCCGGCAAGAGGTAAAAGCTGTCCAGCGTCATGGACGTCCGGCCACGGACCAGGTGCTGGCAGAGGGTCATGCCGGGGGCCGCCGCGTGGTCTCGCAGCAGCGCTTCGGCCACCCGGCCGTCGATGCGGCCGCAATGAGCGCGGAGCAGGTCCGACATGCGCTTCGCCCTGGCGGCAGTATTCTTCCGCACCGTGGGGCGCGGCAGCTTCTGGCGCGTCAGCCAGCACGAGCGCACACATTCGTAATGGTTCGCCCGGCTGATCCAGGGCTTGGCCCGAGCCGTCTCGATCCGGCCCGGGAAGCCTTCAACCACCCAGACTTCGCCTTCGGCGTCCGCGAGAAGAAAGATGAAACTGCCGGCATGTTCGGTGGACCGCAGCAGTTCGAGGGCCTCGCGGCAGTTCCTCCGCGTCAGGAGGCCGGCGATCAGGGCATAGGTGGGGATGCCGACCCGCGGCCTGAGGCGCGGAAAGAGGCCGGAGCTGGTCCAGACGAGGCCCAGCCCGTGCTCGTTGAGGCCTGCCGCGGACCACAGGCCCGGATAGGCATAGGTCAGCGTCGCCGGCTGGCCTTCCGCCCGTGCTCGAAGAAGGGAAGACCACGGGTAGAGGGACGGAGACCAGTCCCAATTTTGACCGATCACGGGGTTGCCGTCGCAGGTGGCAGGTCCGGCCGCCCCGAACGCGGTGCAGCGCTTGAGATGCCCGATCTCCTCGTGCAGCAGAAGCAGGGTCACCTCCAGGATGGACCGGCCGGACCCTTCCGATACACCGAGGGCGAACTCCGAAACGGGGCGCTCCCACTGCCCCAGCCGGGCCCAGCAGCGCCGGGCGTAACGGAGACGGCTCGGCCTGGGCGGCACTTCCATGCGGAGGAAGGCCTCGATGGCCTCCGCATGGGCCTCGCCGTAGGCGCGGCCGCAGGCCCTGGGAGTCCCTTCCACGCACAGAAGGCTGTGCCGAGTCGAACATAACTCCGGGTTCTTCATGCCTTTATGGCATTTCTTCGTCTCAACGAAGGTCGCGCCCGAATGGCGCTGACTTGACGAACCTTTTTGATATTTCTGTTCAGAAGTGCGGATGCACTTCTGAACAGAAATACTAAGTCCAGTGGGTCTGTAAGCCGAGTTCTGTCACCCGGTGATGCCGGGCCGGCGACCATTCATCTACGACTGCCGTTGCCAGCAGCCTCCAACGGCCTACCCGGGAGTCGAGCGAGGCGGGCCGCCTCTCCTCCCTTATTTGGCCTTTCTTCGGACGGGGTTTGCCGAGCCAGCCCGGTCACCCGGGCTGCTGGTGGGCTCTTACCCCACCGTTTCACCTTTACCGGCGGGCCCGAAGGCCAACCGGAAGTCTGTTCTCTGTGGCACTTTCCTGCCGGTTACCCGGAGTGGGCGTTACCCACCGTCCTGCCCTGCGAAGCTCGGACTTTCCTCCCCACGAACTGGGGCGGCCGCCCAACCCACTGGACCCGCCTTATTCTAGCTTCTTCTTGACGGATTTCATGAAAATAGAGACAATGGCGCATTGTTGGCCGCCGTGTCGATTCTTGGTCAGGTCTCGGTAACTGCTGAGTGATCGTCACCGGAGGCCTGTTTCTGTGAGTCCCGTAGGGACGTCCGGAATGAGCCCAGGGCATCAGTTCGCCGAAGCCCCGCGAAGGCGAACGCAGCCCTGGGAAGGCAAAGCGCATCAACCACAAGAGTCCCGTAGGGACGACAGAAGTTTTCGCTTAGCAATTACAGGTCTCGAGACTCCCCATCATGGAATGGAAAATCTCCCGGGCGCACGGGAAGTGCATGGTATGCCAGACGGTGCTGGAGGAAAACCAGTTCTATTATTCGGCCCTGACCGACGCGGGCGTTGAATTCGTCCGGAAAGACTTTTGCCTGGCCTGTTGGGGGAAACGGACCGAAGAGGTCTTCTCCTTCTGGAAATCCCGTGTTCCTCCGCGAGAGAAGGAGGCCCAGACCTTCGTGGATGACGAGGCGCTGATGGAATTCTTTCACCGGCTGGAACCCGAGCAAGAGGCCTCCAAGGTTCATTTTCGTTACCTCCTCGGGCTGATGCTGATGCGGAAGAAACGGCTGAAGTTCGAGGACCTGGAGCGTGAGGAGGGGCGTGAATACCTCATCCTCCGGCAGCCGGGTGAAGAGGTGCGTTACCGGGTGCTCGACCCGAAGCTTTCACAAGACAAGCTGGACCAGCTCAAAGAGGAACTCAACCAGATTCTTTACCAAGAGGTTTGACGCCCATGAAAGGAATGAAGATTGAGGAGCTTGCCTACCGTATAGCTGGGGAGACCCTGAACCTGCTTGAAGAGAAGTATCATTACCGCATCTCGGATGAGCACAAGAAAGGAATTCAGCGCGAGATTCGGGACAACCTGATGCGGTACATCAGCGAGGGGGCCGGGAGCACGTCGGCCGGCCAGGCCAAGTCCGCAACCTCCCAGACGAGTTCGTAAGAATTAGACCGTTTTGAGGGTTAAGGCAGGCGCTTGGCGTCTCCCTCGAGTGGTTCAAGCCCACAGTCCGGGACCGGCACAAGCCTATGATGAAAATCGGCTTTTACACCTACCAGTACGTTGACATTGCCGACCTGCCGATCGTGGAGGTCATGGAAGCCATAGCCAAGGAAGGCTACGACGGCATCGATATCAGTGCGACCCGCGGGCGCGCCCAGGACCCTTCCCTTTTCCCGCAGGAAGACCGCCGGAGATACCGGGAGACGGCCGAGCGCCTCGGACTCGAAATCGAGGCCGTGGTCACCCACCTCCCGATGCTCGAGTCCGTCTGGAACGGCGACCCCATCAACCTCCCAGGAGCGGTCGATCTCGCCGTAGACGTCGGAGCCCGGATTGTGACCGTCCATATCGGCAGCTTCAAGGAGACGGAACATCCCTTCGACCTGGCCTGGGAGAGCGCGGTGGAGCATCTGGCCGATGCCTGCCGGTACGCCGGAAGCCGCGGAATCCTGATCGCCCTCGACGCCATCTGGCCCACCACCCTCCTCGATACCCCCGAAAAGGTCAGCGCCCTCATCCGGCAAGTCGGGTCGCCGAGCCTCAAACACAACTATGACCCGTGTTACCTGGCCATTGCCGGGATCGATCCCGCTCAGGCCGTGAAGGAGCTGGCCCAGAACATCTGCCACGCCCACGTGAAGGACTATCGGGGCTCGTATCCCCACTTCCAGCATCATATTCCAGGAGAAGGCAAGCTGAACTTCAAAGGCTGGACCGCCGCGCTCAAACGCATCCATTATCCGGGCTACCTCACGGTCGAATGCTTCCGGCAGCACGATCTCAAGAAGGCCTGTCGTGTGGCCTACCGGACCCTATCCAAGCTCGTCTCTTAACGCTCCGCCCGTCCATGGGCGTTGCTGAAGATTCCCCGCCCCGTGATGTTGCGGCCGTCAGACCGCGTGCTAAAATCCTCGTGCTGTGGGCCTCCGGCTACAGCGATGCCCTCCGTCCGCTGTCTAGAAAGATGATGAAGTTTTAGGCGCCGGGCCATTCGTGTGCCTTCCTGTGCATCCCGATATCCCCTGCTCGGCGCGTCCATCCGGCCGGGATGAACGCGCTAGCCGGTGCGGGATGAACCGAAGCCATTGTCCACAATGCCCCGATGCCTGAGCCTTCCAGGCAATGACGGCTCTCCCACGAGCCCGAACGGTCCCTGCCTTAACGCGAGCGGCTCATCCCAGCGCCGCCCTCATCTTTCCTGACAACCTTTGTTATGGGGCGCGGGCGTCTCCCGCTGCCCGGTGTCTTTCGGGCCTCCCGGAACGGCGGCGCAATCGCATGGACGGCCCCGGTGACCCGCCGCGGAATGTCCGTATTCCTTTGGGCAAGGAGGAGTTGTGACCGAATACGAATCGGAAGCGTGTGAGGCGATTCTGAAACATTCATTCCGGAATCTCCAGTTGCTGGAGAAGGCGCTCACCCATTCGTCGAGCAAGTCCTCCACGGCGGAGAGCAATGAACGGATGGAATTTCTGGGCGATGCCATACTCGGCATGATCATCTCGGAATACCTCTACCAGAACTTTCCGGATTCCAGTGAGGGTGACCTCACCCGCATCAAGTCCGTCGTGGTCAGCCGGACCATCCTGGCGCAAAGTGCGAAGGTGCTTCAACTCGGCGACTTCATTCGAGTGGGCCGGGGCCTGGGCCAGCGCAAGCTGCCGCGTTCGGTGCTCGCCAATGTCTTCGAGGCCGTCATCGCGGCCATCTACGAGGACCAGGGCCTGGACGCCGCGCGAACCTTTATCCTGAACAACCTCCGGGAGCAGATTCAAACGGTGGTGCAGGACGAACATGAGAAGAACTACAAGTCTCTGCTGCAGCAATATGCTCAGAGGGAGCTTGCAGCTACTCCGACCTACCGCGTCATTTCCCAGAAGGGTCCCGACCATTCCAAAGAGTTCGAAGTCGTCGTCGTCATCAACGACCTGGAATACGTCACGGGGTGGGGCCGAAGCAAGAAGGAAGCGGAACAGCGGGCCGCGGAGCAGACCCTGAAACAGCTTCTCGATCAGTGTGAGGGCAATGGGGGATCCCCTCCGAATCACCCGACAGTTTAAAACGCTGCTGGAAGGCCTCCGATCAGGCCATGAAAGCCTGGCCAGTGGGCTCTGGGGCCCCGCGTATGCCTGGCTCGTGGCGGAAATCGCCACCGCATCGCCCGGAGCCGTGCTCCTCGTCCTGCCGACCGGCGACGACGCGGACGACGCCATCCTGGACCTTCAGTTCTTCCTGCCGGCCGGCGTCGTCCCCACCCTCTTCCCCGCCTGGGAAACCCTCCCGGACGAAAATTTGCCCCTGCACCCGGATATCCTGGGCCAGCGGCTATCCGTTCTCCGGCGGATGCTCCGGCCCCCCGAATCGGACTACCCCGCCCCAAGACTGGTCGTCACCCCCATCCAGGCCCTGCAGCAGCCGGTGATCGCGGCCGCCGCCCTCGCCGCCAGCTTCCTCGATTTCCGGTTGCGCCGGGACCACTCCCTTGAAGAGACCGCTCGCTGGCTCGTCGACCGCGGCTTCGAACGCCTGCCCCAGGTGGAATCTCCCGGACAGTTCAGTATCCGCGGCGGCATTCTCGACCTTTTCCCCCTCGGCGAGGAAAGCCCGGTCCGAATCGAATTTTCCGGCGATACCGTCGATTCCATCCGCCGATTCGAACCGGCCACCCAGCGCTCCACGCAAAGCCTGGAGGAAGTGCGGGTGATGGCCGTCCCGGACTCGCAGCTCCGCCACCTGAAGCCCGAAGGCCGCGGGGTCACGCTCCTCGACCATCTCCCGGCTGACACATGGGTCATCATCAAGGAGCCCGCGCAGGCCCTCGAGCAATCCGGCCGATTCCTCGAGAGCCCCGCCGCCCGCAAGGAGTTGTACCGCTTCTCCGAGCTTCAGGCGGCCTGGGGCCGACACCCTGTCCTTCACCTCACCGGGCTGCCGGAACGCGCCCGCAGGCATCACGCCGCCTTCTCCGTCCGGTCCATCGAGCGCTTCACGGGCCGCCTCGAGTCCGTGGCCTCGGAGCTGGCCGGCCTCGTCGGCCGCAACCGCCGCGTCGTCGTCGTCTGCCGGAACGCCGGGGAGCTCGAACGCCTCCGCGAGATCGTCGCGGGCAGCCTCCTGGCGGCCGAACCGAAGCTCGAAGGGAGGATCGGGACGCTCACCGGCGGATTCGAATTCGACGAGGCCGGGACGGCCTTCGTCACGTACCGGGAGATTTTCCAGCGTGACCGCGCGGCCTTGCGGCCCGTGCGGCCGCGCCACCCCAGCGCGCCCCTCGAGGACTGGCTGGACCTCGAGCCCGGAAACGCCGTCGTGCACGTCGTCCACGGCATCGGGCGCTACCTGGGCATGGAACGGATGGAGCGGAACGGCGAGAGCACCGATTTTCTAGCCCTCGAGTTCGCTGAGGGCACGCGGATTTACGTCCCTGCCAGCCACATCGACCTCGTCCAAAAATACCTGGGACCCACCCGTGGGCGGCCGCAGCTCAGCAAGATCGGCACGCTGCGCTGGTCGCGCAAGAAACAGGAAGTCAAGGACGCCATCGAGGACATGGCGGTGGAACTGCTCCGCATCCAGGCCATCCGGGCCTCACAGCCCGGCGTGCGATACCCGCCGGATACCGAGTGGCAACTCGAGTTCGAGGCGGCTTTCCCGTTCGAGCCGACAGAGGACCAGCGCGCGGCGGCCGAGGCCATCAAACGGGACATGGAGCAGGAAAGGCCGATGGACCGCCTCCTGTGCGGCGACGTGGGTTACGGGAAGACCGAGGTGGCCATGCGAGCCGCCTTCAAGACCGTTCTCCACGGCAAACAGGTCGCTGTCCTCGCCCCCACGACCGTCCTCGCTCAGCAACATTACCGTACCTTCTCCGAACGCATGGCCGATTACCCCGTCACCGTCGAGGTCGTCAGCCGCTTCCGCTCCAAGCCCGAGCAGAAGCAGATTCTGGAACAGGTCCAGTCGGGGGCCGTCGATATCCTCATCGGCACCCACCGGCTCGTCCAGGAGGACGTGCGTTTCCACGACCTGGGCCTGCTCGTCATCGACGAGGAGCAGCGCTTCGGCGTCGTTCAGAAGGAATTCCTCAAACGCATGCGCCACACGGTCGAGGTCCTCACCATGACCGCCACGCCGATCCCCCGGACGCTTCATCTCTCTCTTCTCGGCATCCGTGACATCAGCGCCCTCAACACCCCGCCAGCGGACCGGCAGAGCATCCACAGCGAGGTCTGCCGGTTCGACCCTCGCCTGCTCCGCGATGCGGTCCACCGTGAGATGAGCCGCGGCGGCCAGGTCTACTTCGTTCACAACCGAGTCCAGACGATCGAGTCCATGGCGGCCCGCCTGGCCGAGATCGTGCCCTCCGCCCGGCAGGTCGTCGCACACGGCCAGATGCCCGAAGGCGAGCTCGAGGCCTGCATGATGGATTTCGTCAATGGCCGATACGATATCCTCGTCTGCACGACGATCATCGGGAGCGGGCTCGATATCCCCAATGCGAACACGATCTTCCTCCATGAGGCGGACCGGTTCGGCCTGGCGGAGCTGCACCAGCTCCGGGGCCGTGTCGGCCGCTACAAGCACCGCGCCTATGCCTATTTCCTGCTGCCCGAGGACCGGCCCATCTCCCCGAAGGCCCTGCGCCGGCTCAAGGCGATCGAGGAGTTCAGCGAGCTCGGCGCCGGCTTCAAGATCGCCCTGCGCGACCTCGAAATCCGCGGGGCAGGCAACCTCCTCGGGCCCCGCCAGTCCGGCCACATCGGGGCCGTCGGATACGAGCTCTATTGCAAGCTGCTCGACGTCACCGTCCGCCAGCTCAAGAACCAGCCCATCGCCGTCCCCATCGATGTGCAGGTCCGGCTCGGACTCGATGCCTTCCTGCCCGCGGCGTACGTGCCCGACGACCGCCAGAAGATGGAGGTCTACCGCGACCTCGCCCGTTGCCACGATCTCGCCCGCATCCGGGAGGTCGAGGAAGCCCTGGCCGACCGCTACGGCCCCGTGCCTCCGCCTGCCGCCGCCCTCCTCCAGCAGCACCGGCTGAGAATCCTCGCCCAGCCGTGGGAAATCCACGACATCCGCCGGCTGCCGGACCGCCTCGAACTGCGCTCCCCGAAGGCCAGCGAGGTCGCCCAGGCCCTCGAGTTGCCGCGCCCGCTCATCCGGCACGTCGATGCCCACACCGTCCACGTCCTCTTCCCCAGCGGCCTCCCAGAATCCGAGATCGGCCGGTTCGCCGAGGAGCTGCTCGGCACGCGGAAAGCCCGCATACCGGAAGGTTCCGCAGTCGTCCCTCCCGCCCTCCTCGAAGGCCTGAAAGCGTCCCACCGCAGCCGGCCCTGATGTGCACATTCTTTCATTCCGGGGCCTCAGGCAGGTGCGGAAGGAAGCGCCATGCTGGTATCACGGCGGATAGGACGTTTCTCACTTACCGTGCGGGTGCACTTCCGTTCCGCAGTACTCGCTTGACGCCTACCACTGCGGGTCCGGAAGGTCCGCGTAGAGCGAGGTGGACAGATAACGTTCGCCCGAGTCGGGCAGGATGACGACGAGGAGCTTCCCCCGGTTCTCGGGTCGGCGGGCGACCCCCACGGCGACGTGGACGGCGGCGCCGGAGGAGATTCCGGCGAAGATGCCTTCGTCTCGGGCCAGGCGGCGGGCCATCCGGACCGCATCGTCCGTCTCGATGGTCAGTATCTCGTCCATCAGGTCCCTGCGCATCACGTCAGGGATGAAGCCCGCGCCGATGCCCTGAATGGGATGGTAGCCGTGCCGGCCCTGGGTCATCACCGGCGAATCGGCCGGCTCGATCGCGATCACTCGAAGGCCCGGCTTCCTCGGTTTGAGCGCCTCGGCGCACCCCGTGACCGTACCGCCGGTCCCCACGCCCCCAACGATGAGGTCCACCTGGCCGTCCGTATCTCGCCAGATTTCGAGCGCGGTGGTCTTGCGGTGAGATTCCGGGTTGTGCGGGTTCTTGAACTGCTGCAACATGAGGTAATCCGGGTGCTCGCGGCAAAGCTGCTCGGCGGCGACGACCGCGCCGTGCATGAAATCGACCGCCGGCGTGAGGATGAGCTTGGCCCCGAGGGCGCGCAGAAGGTTCTGCCGCTCGACGCTCATGGTCTCCGGCATGGTCAGGATGAGCTTGTAGCCGCGGGCGGCGCAGACGAAGGCCAGCGCGATCCCCGTGTTGCCCGAGGTCGGCTCGACCAATACAGTGTCCTTGCGGATGCGGCCATCCCGCTCCGCGGCGTCGATCATGTTCACCCCAATGCGGTCCTTGACGCTGTGCAGAGGATTGAACATCTCGAGCTTGGCGACGACCCTTGCCGCCGCCCCGTCGGCCACCTTCCGGAGCTCGACGAGAGGCGTGTTTCCGATCAACTGGGTCACGTCGGAAGCAATTCGCATCGAAGCCCTCCTGCCTGCCGCTCCGTGGTGGGGACACCTCTGCCGCCCTCATCTTAGCGGATTTCAATTCGCTACGAAAGCGCCTTGACCCAGCTCTGGACGCAGAGGTCGAACCAGCGCCGGCCCATCTCGGCGGTGGCCTTGCCGGACTCCTTGAGCCAGGAGATGTTGGGCTTGGCCGGAAGGTTTTCCATCTTGGCCAGGCTGGGGTAGACCCCGAGAATGTAGCCGGTCTCGCCGAGGCTGCCGTGTCCCCACGGGATTTGGGCCTCCTCGCCGGAGAGGAAGGAGGTGGGGGCCAGGACCTGGATGCGGTCGAAGACCCTGGGCTGTTCGGCGGGCGGGCGCTGGCCCCAGCTATGGCCGCGGGCGCGTCCATCTTCGAGGGCAAGCTCGGATGCGGCCCGGCGGATGCAGAGGGACTGGACGCCTTCGGGCCCCTGGTGGTGCTGGAGAACGAGGATGCGCCGGAATCCCATATCGAGGAGTCCACGCAGTTCGGCCTTGACGTAATGGAAAAAGGGCTCGGCCGGGAAGTCGAATTCGCCGTCCAGGGGGCCAGCGGCCCAGCTTCCCGTCGGACCGAGGATCAGGGGCGGCGCGGCGACGCACTCGCAACGCCGGGCCACCTCCTCCACGATCGAGTGGGCAATCAGAAAATCCGTCCCAATGGGCAGGTGGGGTCCGTGGTACTCGATGACCCCGGCCGCAATGAGCACGGGGGTGTTCTTCCGGGCCGCCTCACGAACTTGTTCCGGCAACATTTCCCAGAGTTTCATGTCTTGGTCTCCTGATGGGGAAGTCATCCCCGGGCGGCGTCATGCCCGGGGAAACGAGTTCGTCAGTGTACCCGCACTCGCAAGTTCGTCTACTCGTTCTTTGACCCACTCGGACCCTGTTTGGATTCGCGTCGCAGGGGACTCTCTCCCATTCCCGGCCGTCCCCGAAGCGCTCACGCCCTTCGGCTACCCCGGTCAGAAGCCATCACGCACGCGCGTCCCGAAGCGCTCACGCGCTTCGGCTGCACTCCTGACGCGCTCACGCGCGCGTAGCGCGTAGCCGGCGCCTCTCCAGGCGTCGAAATCCCCGCAATCCCTATCCAAGCCCTCACGCGCCTCCCGAAGCGCTCACGCCCTTCGGCTGCGCCGGGAAAACCCCTGCCGGACTTGTCCCAGTGGGAAGAAAACCTCCCATGGGAACAGGTGCGGCGTCAAAAGAGAGAAGCTCGGTCGTACATCAGGGGCCCATTGACAAGCTGCTCAACTGGAATGGCGTAGCTTCTCAATCCGTTTGGGGCGAGTGGGCGATTTGGCAAGCGGCTTGCAACGGCCTTATGGAACGGGTACACCGTGGAACACAGCGGCATCCGGCTTGCATTTCCTTCCCCCGTCTCGGCAGGAACAGCCCCATGAGTTTCGTCTCGGATTATCTGGCGGACTTGCAGAAGGTGGTTTCCGGGCTGGACCCCGGCAGCATCGAGCGCGCCATCCTGGCGCTCCGTGCTGCAGGTGAACGCGGGAGCTTCGTCTACTCCTGCGGCAACGGAGGCAGCGCCTCCATCGCATCTCAGATCGTGGTGGACCTCGTCAAGGGCGCCTCCGAGGGCAGGGCCCGGCGCTTCAAGATGCTGGGGCTGGCCGACAGCGTAGCGACGCTGACCGCCTATGCCAACGACGTGAACTATGAATCAGTGTTCGCCGAGCCGTTGAGGAATTTCGCCCAGAAGGGAGACGTGCTCATCGCCATCAGCGGCTCCGGCAACAGCCGCAACGTTCTCCGGGCGGTCGAGTTCGCCAACTCCATGGGATGCGAGACCATCGGGCTGACGTCCGGCATGGGCGGCCGGCTCAAGGACCTCGTCACGTTGCCGGTGCTGGTGCCTTCGACGCACATGGGCCGGCTCGAGGATTGCTTCTTCATCATCACGCACATCCTGCTCTATGCTTTCATCGAAAAAAAGTATTAGCACACAGGCACGGAAGTGCTGGTGCACTTCCGTGCCTGTGTGCTACCTGGCGCTCCTGATCGGAGGAGTGTCCGCCGAGCCGAACGGGCTCGCCTCCGAGCCAAGTGCGGACCTTGTCCTGCAGGCTTTTGTCGGATCGGATTTTTCTTCCAGGGTGGGGGTGTCGCCCGAGCGGGCAGCAGCCGAAAAGGTCAGCTTCCTCGAGGAAGATGGACGGCGATTCGTCCGCCTGGCCCCCCTGGATCGGAAGGCTTCGGGCGAGGCGGTGGCCGCGTGGTCCGCGCGGGGGCTTCTTTCGAATGCGCAGGGGGCCGTGAGCTTTCACGTCCGTTTCCCGGGCCCGGGTCCAGAGAAGCCGGGTCCGGAGGCCGCTTGGGCGCTGCTGCAGCTCGGCGGGACTTCCGGCGGCGAATGGACCCTCCGTCTCGAGGAGAACGCTGAGCCGCCCGCGGATTCGAAGAAAGAGGACAAGGGCCCGGAACTGCCGTCTTCCGAAATCCCCGGGGATCGAAAGAAGGAGGTGAAGCCGGGTCCGGGGCTCGACGAGGCCGGCGGCGAGCTGTCCGATGCCGACAAGCCCGTCGGATCGCTCCGCATCGAGGTCCGGATGAAGCTCTTCGCCGAGGGCGGTCTGGCGGGCAGCCTCTCGGGATCGAAGGGTCTCTTCCAGCGCTCGGCGTGGCATCACGTGGTGTGGACCTGGCGCTCCGTCTGGCACTTCCTCTACGTCGACGGCCGCCCCATCGCCTCCGGGATGGTCCTCAGCCGCATGCAGCCCATCGCCAGCGATGGCGCGCTCCTGAGCGTGATGGCGGCCCCCGCGGAGATTTCCGATCTCAGAATCCATCGCCGCGCCCTCGAGCCCGAGGACGTTCAGCGACTGGCCCCGGCGGCGGAGGACCTTTATCTGCCGCCGCTGCCGCCCCTGCGGCTCTGGGCGGATTGGGGACCCGGCCTGGGCCGGGCAGTGGTCTATGCGGATACGGCGGCCTTGCCCGCCGCGGCGCGGGTGGACCTCGCCTGCGTGGAGGCCGAGACGGGAAAGATCGTTGCCGGGGCCGCGATCGCCTGGATGCCTTCCGGCCTCGGCGAGGAGACCGTCCAGGTGACTCAGGGGGCGTCCTTTGCCCCTGGCCTCTACCGGTTCGAAGGCGCCGCGCTCGACGCGCAAGCCCGCGCGATTTTCCGCTCCCAGTCCGCGGATTGGACCGCCCCGGCGCTCACCCAGCCCTGGCTGGGCTGCCGTGCTGGCCTCGAGAAAAAGGTCCGCATCCTTCCTCCTTTCACCCCTATCGAGGTCCAGGCCGACGCCGTCCGCACGGTGCTGAGGGAGCACCGGCTGGACCGTACGGGTTTTTTCCGGTCGCTGGTCTCCGCGGGCGAAGAGTTGCTGGCGGGCCCCGCGGGGTTCGAGGTGCGCTCCGGCGGCAGAATTCTCGAGTTTTCCGCCGGGCCCGGGCTCGGCCCCGTGCAAAATCTGGAAGACGCGGCGGAGTGGTCCGCCGAGGTCGCCTCGGCCCAGGGACACCTCCTGCGGGTCCGCGGCCGCATCGAGTACGACGGCGTCGCCCGCTTCGACGTGTCTTTGATCCCGAAGGGCGTTCTCGACATCGAGCGGGCCGAGTTCCGCATCCCCCTCCGGGCCGAGACGCTCCGATACCTCCACTCGATCGCCACCGGCTTCATTCACCGGTTCATGGAGGTGACCCGCGACGAGGCCGGCGTCGTCCGAGCGAACCCGATCTCCTGGTCCGTCGGCATGCCCAAGGAGCCCCGGCGCAGGCCCGGCGTCCTTTTCGATTCCAACGACTTGCACGAGACGGAGACGCGTTTCCGGTTCACGCCCTTCATTCACGTTGGGAACGAGTCACGCGGGCTGTGCTGGTTTGCCGACAACGACCGCGGCTGGATTCACGATCCAGGCGCAGTGCCCCCGTTGGAGGTCGTGGCTTCCGAGTCGGGGAACGCCCTGCGGTTCAACGTGGTCGCCCGCCACGCCTCGGCCGCCGAGCCGCTCGAGTTCCGCTTCTACCTGCTCGCCAATCCCTTCAAGCCGATGCCCGAAGATTGGCAGACCTGGGTGCTCGGCAACAGCGCCTCGGACGCCGTCGCCCGCCGCTCGCTGCACCGCTGGTGGTGGCACTGGGACGAATACGCACAATCGTACCACCCGTATCCCGGCGGAGTGCAGAAGAGGACTTACGAGGACTGGATCGGCCGGTTCAAGGAGGACGGTATACTCCACGCCCCGTTCATCAATTTCGGCGTTCCGGGCGGCAGCGGCCTCTACGCCCCCCCGCATTTCATCGAGATGGCCCGGCTGCCTTACACCTGGAAGCTTCATACGAACCGGCTGCTCCAGGAGTACATGGTCTACTGGCTTGACCGCTGCGTCCGGGAGATCGGCATCCGGGGCGTGTACGTGGACGAGCCGTACGACCAGCCCTCGTCCTACAATGTGCTGGCCTGCGAGGCGGCTTATATCCGCCCGGACGGCACCCGCGGGGCCGGGTACACCTATTCCGAGGGCCGGGAATACCTGCGCCGCATCAAACAGATGTTCGCCGACCACGGACTGGACCATTCCCTCTGGGTCCATACCTCCTCGTGGAAGGGCTTGCCCATGCTGACCTTTGCCGACATGAGCATGGACGGCGAATGGCCCGCCATCTGGGTGGAGTCGTTCAGCAATTACCACACGTTCTACAACCCGGCCAAGTCCCGGGCCTACCTTTCGGGCCTGCCCTTCGGTTTTGTGGGCGCCCAGATGCTCCACGCCAACGTCAACCCGAAAACCTTCCCGGACATCTGGCTCTGCGCCCGGACCTATCTCGGCGTCACGCTGGCCTGTTCCGTGCTCCCGTTCAGCACCAATATCCCCGCGGAACTGCAGCGGGTGCAGAATCTCCGGGAGGCCTTCGGGCTTTTCGACTCGGGCATCCGGGAACTGCGCATCGGCGACGAGGCGGCCTGGCTGCCTGGCTCGCGCTTCGAGCCAGGCCTGAAGATGGGCGGAAGCCTGAATCCGGGTCGCCGCCAGGCGCTTCTGTACCTCTTCAGTCACGGGGCGACGGCGAGCCGATTCGTGCTGGCTGGCGGCTTTGACTCGCTCGGGCTGGGAGCGCCTCATGCCCAGGCCTGGAATGCGGAGACCGGAGTTTCTCTTCGGGTGGACGCATCCCTTGTCCTGGACAAGGCGCCGGAGGACACGGCCATCGTCTGGGTCCGCGGCACGGACGCGCCACAGAAACCGAGGCCGGACGGCGTCATCCTCGGTGTTTGCTTTGACAGCGACTTCGAGCCGGACTTTGGCGGCGGAATGGTCCCCGTCACCTGCCAGGAGGGGAAACCGCAGCCGGAACGCGTGCCTGGCAGGTCGGGCCGGGCCATCGCCGTCGGACACGAGGAAAGCGCCGTCGGCTACCCGGTGGTGCCCTCCTGGGTCTGCGGGAGCGTCGAGTTCGACCTTCAGATGCCCGCCGCGTTGCCGCGGCCGCTTCGGCTTCTTGCACTCCGCCATCACCTCGAGTTGAGCGTGTCCTGCGGCCGGGCCGCGGGTCGGCCCAGCCTCCTGCTCGCCTCTTCCGAGGTGATCCCCGGGGAGAAGCTGTTCTATGGCCAGGGCCTGCCGCCGACCGAGGAACGCGTCCTGGCGGCCCCGCTGCCTGGGACGGCCCGGCCGGGCTCCTGGACTCACGTGGTCCTGGCCTGGCGGTCCGGCGTGTACGACCTTTATGCGGACGGCGAGCGTGTGGGCCGGCTCTTCGCGCCCGCCGCGGCGCGCCTGCGCGACGCCGCGGCGCCCGCTTTCGGCGTCTGGATCGGCGACGGCAACGGAGGGGCCGACGGCGATCACGCCCGCGCGGCCATCGACTCCCTCAGGGTCTATGACTGGGCCTTCCGGCCAGAGGATGCAGCCCGCGCCGCCGCTCGCACGCCAGCGCCCCCTGCGGCCCGGCCGGACCGCGAGGACTCCTTCCCCGTACGCATCTGGAGCACGCCCGGCAAGGACTTCACGCATTACCTCCTCGGCATCCACCTTGCCCAGCACCGGCAATGGGAGGTCGTCTCGTCCGTACGATTCACCCTTTTCGACGTGCGGAATCCGGAGTCGGCCCTCGGCCGCGCGGAGCTTCAGCCCTGGTTCGGCACGGGCCTCTCCCGCCTGACGCCCCTCGAGGCCTCCCTGAAGGTCGCCGACGCTGCCCGGATGAGCATCGGCGACGAGGATTCCAGACAGGAATCAGCCGACGAGGAAGAGGAAGAGTCCGAGCCGGGAAAAACGATCGTCCTGCGGGTCGAGCTTCTCCGCGGCCAGGACGTGATCGCGGTTCGCCAGCCGCGGATCGAAACGGGCCTCGACGGGCCTTCCGGGGAGTTCTGATGCGTGCATCCGCTGCGGAAGCTATGTAAAATGGGATTCATTGTTCGACCTGTGACCCAAGGAGGCAAAGGCATGAAGATCGGCATTCTTTACTGTGTGCAGTGAAACCACACTCCGCGTGCCGTCAGTTTGGCGGAATCCATCATGTCGGAGTTCGGCAAGAAGTTTGAAAACATCACCCTGGTGCCCAGCGAGGGCGGCCGTTTCGAGGTCAGCTTCGACGGCCAGCTCGTTTTCGATCGCAAGAAGGAAGGCCGGTTTCCCGAAAACGAGGAGATCAAGGCCATGGTCCGGAAGAAGGTGTAAGGAGATGAACCGCGAAGGATGCGGAGGATGCGGATCTTTTTCTTCTCCTATCCGCGCTATCCGCGGTCAAAAATTTCCCTCTGAAAGGATGAACCGCGGGTCATGCGGATTTTTCTCTCCTCCTGTCCGGCTTTCAAACAGCACGAGCATGTTTGCTGCATGGATGGCGCATACTGCCTGAAACACCTCTCCCTTCTGGCTTCTTCCTTCTTGCCTCTTCCTCGTGTTCCTCGTCTCTCTCTTCCTCCTGTGGATTTTTTCGACTCCCGCCGAGCCGGATGGCCTGCGCCTGGATTACTTTCCGACGCTTCTGCATCTGGATGACGCCGCCCACGTACATTTGAGCCTCATTCCGCCGCTCCGGCCCGGCGAGTCCCTCCGGCTCGATGCCCTGTCCCGGGACGGGATCGTCCAGTGGTACGACCTTCCCGAGGCGGATGAGCAGAGCATCGTGCGGCTCACCCTGCGGCCAAAGGAGTGCCGCGGCATCGATGCCTTCCGATTGGCGCGGCAGGAGTCGAACCGCGTGGCGTCGTCCTTCACCTTCCGTTTGGTCCGGCCTGCGCAGGGCCTGCCGGCCCTCGAGGCCCGCGGCGACGGTCTGTGGGACGAGCAGGGGACTCGCTGCCTCCTCCTCGCCGAGCATCGCGTCCGGCAGGTGGATAAGACCTGGCTGCCTGTGCGCCTGTTCCGCAAGCTCATGAGGGAGGAGAAGGTTCTGCCGGGCGTGCAGATTCTTTCGGACCTGGACATCGCATTGGAGGGTCTGGCCCGCGCGCGGTTTGTCATCGTGCAGCCCGGGTCATCGCCATCTCGGCCGATTCTCGAGGCCATCGCCCGGGCCAGCCGCGTCCAGGAGCTGCCCTCCGGCGAGTGCGTCGTCCTTTTCCTGGGAAGCCGGGACGTCTCCTGCGGCACGGACGGGCGCGATTTTCGACTCGGGCTCGAGGCGATTCTCCAGCATCTACAGAGCCGTGGCGGCAGCCATTTCCGCCTGGCGTATCCCGTGTCCGCGCCGCCCTATGCGGAACGACTCGAAGGATACCGCGAGCGCGTCCGTGAGGTCGCCCACGTCTATTTCATCGATCGGGCCATCGATCCGGACAGATTTCTTCCTCAGGATGCCTGGGCCGCCCAGTCGGGCAGCCCGATTCTTGCCCGCTGGCCCGACCCCAAGGCCCTCGAGGGCGTTGGAAGGGCCCTCGCGGTAGAAGGGTTGCGTTCGCCATAAAAAAATCAGACTAACCACGGATGACACGGATGACCAAGAAATTGAAGTCGGGTTACTGGATTACCTCGGAAGCCCGTGAACGCGTTGATGCCCGCCCCGCGGAAGATGAGGTTCGTCCTGATCCCCGCGGCGAGTTCATGATGGGCGGCGTGAACAGGATGTTCAATTGACTCCACCCGCCCCTACTGGTGGGGTTCCAAGTTTCACAATCCTGCTTGCCCCCGACGATGAGCTGGTTTGGTTGCGGCCTCCCGGACCTGTCCTCCCGGAGGGATCCCGTTGGGACTATGGGAGGTATCCCGCCGGGAGTGAGGTCGCTTGATGAGGCTGGCAACTCGATGAACCCTGGACAAGAGCTTCAGAACCGCATCCTTACCCTTGCCACAGATTAGTCCGCGATGTGATTGCGCCATCTGCTTGGATTGGGTACTCTTTGGATATGGGTAAAATCGTCGTCAAAATCAAGTTGACCAACTATTTCGAGTTGGAGTTGAAGCGGCGAAAGCTCCTCAAGGACAAGCCGCACACCGTGGAGGCGGAAGCGTTGGTGGACACCGGCGCGACTCGGCTCTACCTTCAATCCAGCCTCATCAAGGCGCTCGGCCTGCGCAAGGAAAGCGAAGTGCAATCCAAAACCACAAATGGCGTGCGTCGCCGCGCGGTCTTCGAATCGGTGCGCTTGGAACTCATGGGCCGGAGCGGGGCGTTTCAGGTGGTGGAAGTGGACGACGACGTGCCCAACCTGCTCGGCCAGATTCCGCTGGAATATCTCGACTTCGTGGTGGACCCCAGGGGCCAAAAGCTCATCCCCAACCCGGAGCACGGCGACAAGCAGATGAGCGAGGAGTATTGAAGCCTACTAAGCAGTCGTTGGCACGATGGGGGCGAAGTTGGGCCAGGGACGGACCTGTGCAGTCGGCAAGCGTACCTGCTTCCGTCCCTGAAGGCGGGCGCAAGCACCCACCGCGGAGGTGGGACGCCTCCGTTTCCAGGTCTTCCATCAACCATCAACCATCAACCATCAACCATCGGGTTGCGGGCATGCCCGCCCTGTGCGCCCCGAGTCTACGTGGCAATCTTGCCCGCGGCTGGCATCTCCATTTCCTTGCCGCCCTTGCCCTTTCGGCCGCCTCGCACGTGCACGCGGAGCTGCGCGACATCCACACCCCGGCGGGCGGCGTCCGGCCCGATTCCACTCGCGGGCTCGGCCGCGTCGCCCTCAACGAGAACTGGCAGGATGCCTCGACCCTCCGCTTTCAGGCCCGGCGGACCGATCCGTCCCCGCAGAACGTCTGGATTTTCGCCTCCTTTGAAAATGCGCTCCACTGGCGCTACCAGACCGAGCCGCAGCTCCTATCGCAGGACGGATCGTGGAACAGCTTCAGCTTCCGGTTCAGCCCGGCGAGCCCCGACTGGTATCCCAGCGGGCACGCGAGGGACCTGGACGACTTCGCCCTAGCGCGTATCACCGGCCTCGAGCTTTCCTGTTCCGCCACGGCATCCTTTCCGGGCCGCATCGAGATTCGAGGCGTGTCCCTTGACCGCCAGAAGCCTTCAGACCGTCCGCCGAAGGTTTTCGATCTGGCCAGGCCCTCCGACGACCTCGCGGCCGGGTCCATCGCCGAAATCCGATTCCGGTTGGACCGGCCTTTCCAAAACCCGTTCGACCCGGAGGAAGCGGACGTGCGGGTACGGGTGACGGACCCCCAGCAGCGGGCCTTCGAGCTGTTTGCCTTCTATGACCAGGAGTATGCCGAGGTCCTGGATGCGGGCGAGAAGAGGCTCGTCCCGGTGGGGGCCGGGCAGTGGCGATCCCGCTTCCGGCCCATGCTTCAGGGTCTTTACCGCTACCGCCTGGTTCTTTCCGGCCGATACGCCATGGAGACGCCGGACCTGGCCTTGAGGGTCGGACCCCCGAGCACCCGGGGCTCGGCCGGCCCGGCCGACCGGCAGGCCATCGAGGAGATGCTCTGGCGCGAGCTGGACCGCAGCGGGTCGGCGGCCTCGATCTATGGTTCGGGCCGGTGGCGTCCCGAGGAGTCCGATCGCCATCGGGGCACCTTTCCCTGCTGGAACGGATCGATGGAGTGGGGGCCGCCGCGGCCGGACTGCCTGGGCCTCGGCTTCTACAATCTGGCGCACGGTTTTCTGCTGGACCGTGCCCTGTGCGCCGCGGAGTCCCAGGGCGAGCGATACCCGCTCCGTCTCTTCGGCAACGAGGAGTTTCATGACGCCAGCAGCCACGTCGATTTCCCCCTGCGATGGTCGGAGAATCCCTACCGCTGGCGGAACGGCGGCCCCCTCGCCCGCCCCTCGGAGCTTTTCACGAGCGAGCCTGCGCTCCGGAATCTCCGCAAGCTTCTCCGCTACCTTCATGCCCGGTACAGCGTCTATTCCTCTTTCAGCCATCTCCTGATCGCCGCCGACTTCCGCGTGCCTGCGGGCCCCGCGGCCTGGCACGACCAGGTCGCCGCTTTCTGGAACGCCCTGCCCATCGCACCCGAGGCGAGCAGGCCCGGCCTCCTCTCGCTCCATCCCCAGGCGAACGGCGACGAGGCGCGCCCGCTCCTGCCGGGTCCCCCGTTCATCGAGTCGCCTCCCGGCCACGGCGAGTTGCGCTGCTTCGCCGGGCCCGACGCGTTTGACGTCTCCTCCTCGAGCACGCTCGTGTTCGAGATCGAGCTGCCCGCCCATGCTCCCCCGAGCCTGCGTTGCCTCCTCGCCCTCGAGGACGACGAGGGCTGGCTCTATCAGGCCATGCCCCCGCTCTTCCTCCGCCCCGACGACGTCACCCGCGTCGAATTCAACCTCGAGCCGGAGGGCGGCCTCGAGCCCGCCGGACACGGCCGGCCCTGGTCCGCTTACAGTCGCCTGAACGTCCTCAGGCCCCGCATGCGGGTCTACTCGCCCGAGCCGTTCGACGGCCCCATCCTCCTCAAGAGAATCCTCGTCGTGCCCGCCGCGGGCAGCCCGGCCTCGCCTCCGCCGGCCCAGGTCCTCAACCTCCGGCTGCGCTCGCTCCAGATTCCCGCCGGGCAGACGAACGAGGTGGCCTTCGAGTTGACGCGGGCGTATGCCGATCCGTTCGATCCCGCCTGCGTATCGCTGGACGTGGAGGTACAGGACCCGTCGGGCAAGAAATGGACGCAGCCGGCGTTTTTCTACCAGGCCTACGCGGCCCGTGCATGGGGGGAAAAAAGCATTGAAACGCCGGAGGGGCCCCTCGAGTGGCGCGCTCGAATCCCGGCCGCCCTCCCCGGGCCCTACAGCTTCCGACTCCTCTTGCGGGAGAACTACGGACCCGCTTCAGAGCTGGCCCGCGCCGCCTTCAACGCCGTGCCTGCCCAACCCGCCTCCCCCGGGCCCGACACTCTCTCGGAGGCCGCGCGCCGGTTTCTGATCACGGAGCCGGACCGGGCTTACCGATGCCTCTGGGCCTGGCAGAACGGTTCGTGGTCGCGCCTGGCCTCGGCCAGCGAGCAGCCGGGCGTTTCCCAGGTTCAAGCCGGGCACGGGCCGTCCTCCCGCGGCCTCTGGCTCGCCAACCTCGAGTGGAGCGCCGGCTGGGGCCGCGGTTACCGCGGGCTCGGCAAGTACAACCTGCTCCTCGCCTGCCATCTCGATCGGGCGCTGGCCGAGGCCGAGGCCGGGGGCCTGGCCTTCCCCCTTCGCCTGCTGGGAAACGAGGAGTTCCATGAGGTGACGGTCCATGCCTCCTTCCCCTACCGCTGGGCGGAGAATCCTCTCAACGCCGTGCAGGGAGGCCCCCTGGCGCGGCCCTCCCTCTTCTTCCAAGAAGCTTCGGCGCGCCTCCGGTTCAAGAATTTCCTGCGATATGTCACGGCGCGGTACGCTTCCTCAAGGGCGGTGAGCGCCCTGGTCCTGGCCTGCGAGATGCCCGAGGCCGGCGTGGAGGCCTGGCATCGCGAGATCGGAGAATGGCTCGGCGGCCTGCCCGGCCCGAGGTCGGGCCTCATCCTCTCGTACCATCCCCTGGCCGGCGCGGTGGACGCCCGCGTCCACTCTTCCCCGCTGGGTTTCCAGGAACGTGCCGCCTACGACGCCGCGGCCGCGGCGGCCGCCGGCCGGACGGCCGGGCCAGGAGCGGCCGCCTCCGGCATCGGGCCCGAGGCCGGCATCGCGCCGGGCCTGGAAGTTCGGGCCTTCACTCAGGGACCCGCCGGCGATTGGAGCGCTTTTTCCATCGCCCGCGCCCGTGTCGAGCTTCCACCCGACAGCCCAGCGGACCTGCGCGCCTTGCTTTCGCTCAAGGACGAGGACGGCTGGTGGTTCGAAGCCCTCCATCCCGCCTTCCTTCGGCCCGGCGATACCACCACCTTGCTCTTCTTCCTCCGGCCAGGAGAAGAACTCCAGCCCGTCGGACACTCCCGGCCATGGTCCCTTTACACCCGTTACCGGGTGCAGGACGTCGCCCTGCGGCTCTTCTCCACACGACCCTACGCAGGACCCCTGCGCCTCGCCTCCTTCGAGTTTCTCGAATGGCCCGAACGGCCCGAGCCCCTCCAGGTGGCCTCCTTCCAGCCCGCGGCCGCCGAGGTGCACGCCGGCCAGGTCTTCGAGATCGCTTTCAGCCTGAACCGGGCGTTCGTGAACCCGTTCGATCCCGCGGAGGTGGACCTCGGCGTCACCTTCCGCGGCCCTTCGGGCCGGACGCGCCGAGTCCCCGCCTTCTTCAGCCAGGGCTACGCCCGGCAGGGCGATCGCCTGGTCGCGGAGGGACCCGAACACTGGCGGGTGCGATTCCGGCCCCAGGAGGAAGGACGCCACACCTTCCGGCTGGACGCCCGGCTCGGGGGCCAGGAGATCGATCTCGCGAGAGAAGGCGCGTTCACCGCCACGGCCCCGGCGGCCGCCGCGGCGTCCCGAGCCTTCGATAGCCCGGCTCTGCTGCGCCTTCACGACCTCTCCTATGCCGCCCGGTCCCAGTTCGGGCCCGCCGGCTGGTTCGCTCTGGACGCCGCCGGACCCGCCGACACGCCCCTCTGGCATCCCGTCCTGGAATGGACGAGCCGCTGGGGTAAGTATGCCGATCGGGGACGTTACAACCTGGAGGCCGCCTGGGAGTTCGACCGAGTCCTCGAGCAGGCGGCCGAGGCGGGCCAGAGCTTCCCCCTCCGCCTCAACGGCAACATGGAGTTCTTCAACCGCCGGACGCACCGCTGGCCGGACAACCCCCTCCATGCCGCCAACGGGGGACCCCTCGAAGCGCCTAGTCAGTACTACCAGAACCCCAAGGCGATCGCCCTCCAGGAGCAGCTCTGGCGCTACCTCCTGGCCCGATATGGCGAGCTGCCCGCCGTGTCCGACGCCGTTCTGGCGGCCGACCTGCCCGCCGAGGGGGCCGAGGCCTGGCACGACCGGGCCGGACAGACCCTCAGCCAGATCCTCCCGCCGCACGCCCGGCTGCTCTCGTTTCATCCCCAGGCGATCCCGCATCTCAAGACCACCGTGCTGGCCGATTTCGAACGCGGTACGGACGAGTTCCGGCCCGAGACCGGCATCGCGGGCGGCGCGGAGACCCGCCTCAGCTCCTCGCCCGCCTGGGCCTCGCACGGCGGCGCTTCCCTCGCCATCCTCCGTTCCTTCACCGGCGAGGGCGAAGCTCCCCTCGTCGCTTCCATCGACCAGGACTGGTTCGACACCGACACGCTGGTCCTCGACGTCAAGCTGCCCGCAGACGCTCCCCACGACATGCGCGTCCTGGTCTTCCTCAAGGACGGCGATTACTGGTATTATCAAAGGCTTCTCGATCCCTTTCTCGTGCCCGGCGACGTCACGCGGCTGCTCGTGGACCTGACAGCCCGGACCGGGGCATGGACTCCGCCGCCGGCCCCGCCGGCCCCCGCCGCCGCCCCACCCTGGCATCATTCCAGGCCCTGGACGGATACGGCCCGGGCCCGCATCCGCCAGATCGGAATCCGTATCTTCGGACATCAGCCTTACGCCGGAACGCTCTATGTCGACCACCTCCAGCTTTGGCAGACTGGCCGGGCCAGACCCCAGGGCCCCCCGCAGATCGCCCGCCTCGAAGCCAGCGACGCCAACGTCGGCCTGTTCGAGAAGTTCGAACTGACCTTCAGCCTCGACCGCGATTTCCGCAACCCGTTCGATCCCGACGTGATCAATGTGTCCGTCCGGTTCATCACCCCGGGCAACGAGACCCGGGCCGTGCCCGCTTTTTATTTCCAGGACTACGAACGGTCCGAAATCGTTCAACCCTGCCCGGAGCACCGCAAGGCGGAGACTTTCGAGGTCTTGACCCCCAAGGGCGCCCCCGTCTGGAAGGCCCGATTCACCCCCACGCAGCCCGGCGTCCACCGCTACTCCGTCTCGGTCAATGGACGCCAGGCCTGGCCGCCCGAGGGAACAGCCGCCTTCCAGGCCGTTCCGTCCGACCGGCCCGGCTTCATCCGCGTGGCCGCGGACCGCCGCCACTTCGAGTTCTCCAACGGCACGTTTTTCTACCCCGTGGGGCCCAACCTGCGTTCCCCTACGGACGGCCGGAACGCCGCGGCCTATGCGGGCCTTTTCGAGCAGGAATGGCATCGGCAGACCTATCTCTACGACCGCTACTTCGAAAAGATGCGGGAACACGGCCTCGACTGGGCCCGGGTGTGGCAGTGCTCCTGGTGGCTCGGGCTCGAATGGACACGCGAGTGGCCTGGCTACCACGGCCTTGGTCGCTACAACCTCGAAAACGCCTGGCGGCTCGATCATCTCCTCGAGTCGGCCCGGCGGGCCGGCGTCTACCTCCAGATCGATACCACCAATCACGGGCAGGTCAGCCTCCAGATCGACAGCGAATGGTCGCAGAACCCGCTGAACCGAAACAATCCCGTGGACCGTGGGCCCCTCCAGCTTCCCCGGGAATTCTTCAGCTCCGAGGCGGCCCGGCAGGCCTATGCCGATCGGGTCCGCTACACCACCGCCCGCTGGGGCTACAGCCCGAACCTGTTCGGCTGGATTCTCATGACGGAGTGCGAATTCACGGATGATTACTGGGCGAGCGCGGCCCCGAAGGAAGAGGCGGGCCGGCATCCGGGCCTCGTCCAGTGGCATCAGTTCGCCGCCGGACTCTTCCAGAACGGCGATCCGAACCACCTGGTGGCCACGCATTTCTCACACCCCTGGCGGGGTTTCGACCTCTTTGCCACGCCGGCCGTGCAGTTCATCGAGAGCAACACCTACTGGCAGGACTGGAAGTTCGAGCAGCTCGGGGGCCCGCTCGGGAACACCCCGTGGATCAACCATTACGCCTACCACCAGATGCTCGGCCAGCATCAGAAGCCCGTCCTCGTCGGGGAGTTCGGCGGCGACGTCTACAAGAATCCCCCACAACAGCTCGATATCGAGCTTCACATCGGCGCCTGGTCCATGGCCGTGGTACCCTACGCCGGCTGCACCGGCTACTGGTGGTGGCCCTGGCTGCACTACGGCGGCCGTTACCCTGCCCTCCAAGCCGTAGCGAATTTCATGAAAGGAGAGGACCGCCGGGGCCAGAACCTGGCGCAGGTCCAGCCTGCCGTCACCCAGGGCCTCCTGGCGCTGGGCCTGCAGGGCGGCAACCGGGCCGACCTTTGGATTTATCATCCCGAGGTGATCCGCGTCCCCGCCGCGCAGATTCCGGCCGTCACGGGCGCAACGATCACCCTCGCGGGCCTCGCTGACGGGAGCTACGAGGCCGAGGTCTGGGACACGGTGGCCGGGAAGGCGGTGGAGAAGATGCCGGTGGTCTCTCAGCAGGGCCAGCTTGTCCTTCCACTGCCGAACGTCCAGGGCGACCTGGCGGTCAAGCTGAGGCCGGGAAAGTGAGGGTGAGGACTGGGGGGACCAGGGACAAGGGGACAAGGAACAAGGAACTTCAGAATCGGGAATGGGTTAGCAGTGAACAGTCGTCAGGCAAGAGTCATCAGTCAACCACGAACCCCCAACCACCAACCGATTCGCCGGGCCCGAGACCGGCGGGCCCGGCGGTTGTGCACTGGCGCGTCGTAGGACATGCCAAACTGATATCCCCTCGTCCCCTTGCCCCTTGTCCCCTTGTCCCTGGTCCCGCGCTGCCCGTCGCCTGAAACCTGAAGCCTGAAGTCCCTGGCCCCCTGGCCCCCTTCTGCCCTGGCCCCCTGGCCCCCTTATACCTTGTCCCTGGCCCCCTGGCCCCCTGGCCCCCTCAGGACTCAGGACTGCCTATTGAGTTCCGGGTGTGGCGCACGTTAAGATGAACACGAAGGAGGTTCACGCGATGGAAACGCATCAGCTTCTTGCCTCTCTGGCCGAGGCGGACATCACGCCGCCGCTGGGTACGCAGCTCGCCGGGTGGCTGGACCTGCCTCGTCCGGCCGAGAAGATTCGCGATCCGGTCTACGCCCGCATCATGGTCCTGGAATCCGGGGTCGTGCGTGCGGCCTTCATCTCGCTCGATCTCCTGTCCATCCGCGGCAGCGACGTCCTGGACATCCGGCAGCGGATCGAGGCTGCTGCCGGCATCCCTGCGGGCCACATCCTCATCGCGGCGACGCACAACCATGCCGGCCCCGCCATCGTCCGCATCGGGCCGTATGGCCGCGAAGAGGCGTACCTCGAAGGGCTGAAGATCACCCTCACGCGGCTCGCCGTCGAGGCCGTCAACCGCCTCGAGCCCGCCGAGGTCGGCATCGGAGTGGGCTTCGAGGGACGGCTCTCGGCCAACCGCCGATGGGTCATGAAGAACGGCTTCACGAGATGCCAGCCGGGCATGGCCAATCCCGAAGTGCTCTACAACGAGGGGCCGATCGATCCCCAGCTCGGCGTGGTCTGCCTGCGGCGTCCTGGCGGCCGCAAGCTCGGATACCTGGTCAACTGGACGTGCCATCCCGTGCAGGTCTTCGATTTGCGGACCGTGACGGCGGCCTGGCCGGGCGCGCTGGCCCGAGAAGTGAAGGAGCGCGAGGGTTGTCTCTGCCTGCTCCTCAACGGCGCTTTCGGGAACATCATGCATGGGAGCTATACCGACCCGGACCACAGGAGCGGGATCGATCTCATGGGCGCGGTTCTGGCGGGCGACCTCCCGGGCGTGGTGAGCCGCATGCAGTTCCAGAAGGAGGCGGTCATCGGTGTGGTACGTCAGTTGCTTGAGTTGCCTCTGAGGGAGATTCCGGAGTCGGATATCGAGCAGTCGCAGCGGATTCTGGCGGGAGAGAAGGTGCAGCACCGTCCGGGTGTCCAGCGCTATGCTCGAGAGTCCACGTACGCGGAGCAGATTTTGAGACTGGTGGAGCGCAAGAAGGTGCGGAATATCAGCCGCGCCGAGGTCCAGGCCATTCGCCTGGGCCACGCGGTCTTCGTCGGATTGCCCGCGGAGGCTTTTGTTCAGACGGGACTGCAGATCAAGCTGGGAAGCCCGTTCGATCCGACCTTCGTGGTCGGCGCGGCGAACGGGATGGTGGGGTATGCCCCGCCGCCCGAGAGCTACGCCCGCGGGGGTTATGAATGCACCACGGCCTTCTGGAGCAAGGTCTCTCCCGATGCTGCCGGCATGATGGCCGAAGCGGGAATCCAGCTTGCTCGGAAGCTGCACGATGGGTCCGTCACCGTATGAACATCATCAGCGTCGGCGAGGTGCTCTGGGACGTATTCCAGGAGGCCGAGCACATCGGCGGGGCCGTGTTCAATTGTTCAGCCCATGCGGCCCGGCTCGGGCACTCGGTCACCTTCATCAGCGCGGTGGGAAACGATGACCGAGGTAAGAGGGCGCTGCAAAGAGCCCGCGAGCTTCGACTGTCCACATCCTGCATCCGCGTCGATCCGGAGCATCCGACCGGCCACGTGAGCGTGTGGATCGACGCCGCGGGCCAGCCGAGCTTCACCATCCACCGCCCGGCGGCCTATGACTTCCCGGAGCTGACGCCGGACCAGGAACGCGCCCTGGGCGATGCCCGGGCGGACTGGCTCGTTTTCGGGACCCTGGCCCAGATGAGCCCAGCGGTCCGAGCCGCGACGCGCGCGGCGGTCCGGACCAGTTCCCGGGCCCGGCGGCTTTACGATATCAACCTCAGGAAGGACAGCTTCGAGCCGGGCCTGGTCCGGGAGCTGCTGGGGCTGGCTTCGATCCTGAAGATCAACGAAGAGGAAGTGGAGATGGTCCGCAGCCTCTATGGCGAGCCGCACACATCCTTCGAGGCCTTCTGCGACGAATATCTCCGGCGCTACGGGCTCGAGGGCATCTGCGTGACTCGCGGAGCGAGGGGCTGCGCGGTGCGCCTCCGGGAATGCTATCTCGAGGCCCCGGGCTACCCGGTGCAGGTGGCTGACACCGTGGGCGCGGGCGATGCGTTCGCTGCGGCGTTCATCCACGGCCTCGGCCAAGGCTGGTCCGTCGCGGAGGTGGCCGACTTTGCCAACCGCGTCGGCGCCCTCGTGGCCAGCCGGACCGGAGCGGTGCCGGATTGGACCATCGCAGAGGCCAGGGCTCTCACGCGGTGACTTCCACTCCAACGTCCATGAACACGATGAGAGATTTTTCGGTCTGAGGTCGCTGTGCCCCTGTTTCGCTGTCCCATGCCCGGAAAACCCCTTCTTCAAGTCGCCTTGGATTTCACCAGCACCACGGACGCGTTGAGCGTCCTGGAACGCGTCTATCCCTACGTCAACGTGGTGGAAGTCGGCACCCCGCTGGTGATCGAAGAGGGGCTGGCCGCCCTCCGGACGCTGAAGGAGAAATTTCCGGACCGGACTTACGTCGCGGACCTCAAGATCATGGATGCGGGCTACCTCGAAGCCTCCAGCGCCTTTCGCAGCGGCGCCGACTGGGTCACCGTCCTGGCCGTAGCCGACGATCGGACGGTCCGCGGCGCCCTCGACGCGGCCCAGGAACATGAAGGCCAGGTCGTGGCCGACCTGATCCAGGTGTCCGACCTGCCCGGCAGGGCGCAGGCCCTCGAGGCCATGGGCGTCCCCATCCTCTGCGTTCATACCGCCTGCGACCGCCAGGGCCGGGGTATCGAGCCCCTGGCCGAGTTGCGCCGGCTGCGGCCCATCGTCCGGGCCAGGATCGCTGTGGCTGGCGGCCTGGGCGAGTCCACGGTCCCCCCGGCCGCCCAGGCCGGGGCCGACATTCTCGTGGTGGGCTCTGGTATCGCCGGCCGTCCCGATCCGCGGGAGGCGGCACGACGCCTTCTCGACCTGCTCAAGGGATTCTCGCCATGTTCACCGTGAGGGAAGCCGTCGCTGGCATCGTCAGCGAGGTTTCCGATTGCCTGGGACGAGTCTCACCGGAAAGCCTTCAGTCCGCCCTGGCCGAGCTGGGCCGCGCCCGCCGGATTTTCCTCCTCGGGGCTGGCCGGAGCGGCCTCGGTATCCGCGGTTTCGCCATCCGACTCGCCCACCTGGGCCGACCCGCCTACCTCGTGGGCGAAACCACCACCCCGCCCATTGAGCCGGACGACCTTCTCGTCATCGGATCGGGATCGGGCCGGACGGTCAGTCTCTTGGCCATGGCGGCGCGGGCGAAGAAGACGGGCGCCCGCATCCTGCTCTTCACCGCGGACGTCCATTCCCCCATCGGCCAGCTCGCCGATTGCCGGGTCGAAATCCCGGCCCCGACGCCCAAGGCGGTGGGAGGCCAGCCCGCTGCACGCCCGTCGGTCCAGCCGATGGGGTCGCTTTTCGAGCAGTGCCTGTTCCTTCTGCTGGACCTCCTCGTGATGCTCATGATGCAGGAGAAGGGCATTCAGGCCCAGGAGATGTTTGCCCGGCACGCCAACCTGGAATAGAAGGTCCTCCGGAGAAACAACCCGTCAAAACCCTTTCAGACAATCACTTACGTTTCCTGCGTTTTCCCAGGTTATGGGCTTGGAATGCCCCAAACGGAGACTGTTCATGAGTCATCAAGGCGCAGTGACCTTTATCAGAGCGAGGACGCAAACCCAAGGGGAATCACGGAGGACACGGAGGGATTCTGATGAATACTCTTGCTAGTTTTCTCCGTGCTCTCCGTGCTTTCCGTGGTTCAAACAGACTTTGTTTCCCTCTGCCACAACGAAGCGAGTCCGCAAGCTTCGTAAATCACGCTCCCCAAGGGACAAGTTCGGCGTGTAAAGAAGTGCTCCGCTCTCCAGAGCGAAGAATCCCCGCTCCGGAGACCGCGGCTACGATTGAAATTCCGAGACCGCAAGTGGCGGTTACAGAGGCGGCAGGCCTGCTTTCCACCGGATTCCCGTGAGGGGAGTGGAGATTCGATACTTTGATAATTATAAAATAGTCCTATCGGCTTCCTTCATCCTTGGAAATCCGGCGGTCCCCTTCACTCCTCCAAATCCAAGTGTGAAGTTTGAAATTTCAAGACGGTAAAGGTGGAGATCGGAAACCGACGATGCCGCTTCCCCTGGAACATATCCGAGTGCTCGATCTGTCCCGAGTCCTGGCGGGCCCCTATTGCACCATGCTCCTGGGCGACCTCGGCGCCGAGGTGATCAAGGTGGAACGGCCGGGCCTGGGCGATGACACCCGGCACTGGGGACCGCCCTTCGTCGGGGGCGAAAGCGCCTATTACCTTTCTTGTAATCGCAACAAGAAAAGCCTGACCCTGAACCTGAAGTCGGAAGTCGGGCGCGACATCGCCTTGCGCCTCGCCGCCCACAGCGATGTGCTCGTCGAAAATTTCCTGCCCGGCACGGCCGATTACCTGGGCCTCGGTTACGAGGGGCTGCGCGATATCCATCCCAGCCTCGTCTACTGCAGCATCACCGGGTTCGGACAGAGTGGTCCCAACCGCGACCTCCCCGGCTATGACATCCTCATCCAGGGTATGGGAGGCGTCATGAGCATCACCGGCTCGCCTGACGGAGAGCCCATGAAGGTGGGTGTCGCCATCTCGGACATCACGGCCGGGCTTTTCGCTTCCAGCGCCATCCTCGCCGCGTTGATTGCACGGGAACGCACGGGCATGGGCGACCGCATTGACATCTCGCTCCTGGATTGCACGGTGGCGTGGCTGGCGAACGTGGGCGAGAACTACCTGGTGTCCGGGGAGACCCCTCGCCGTTACGGGAACGCGCACCCCAACATCGTCCCTTACCAGGCTTTCAGGACGGCGGACCGGCACATCATTGTTGCCGTGGGGAACGATGCCCAGTGGGCGCGTTTCTGCCGCGTCCTGGGACTGCCCGAGCTGGCCTTGGACGAGCGTTTCCGCACCAACCCCTTGCGGGTGCTGAACCGGGAGTCGCTGATTCCCACGATCCAGGCGGTGCTGGATCAGCGGCCCGCGTCGGACTGGCTTCTGGCGCTGGCGGAGGAGGGTGTGCCCTCGGGACCCGTGAACACGATCGATCGGGTATTCCTCGATCCTCAGGTACGGGCTCGGCAGATGCTGGTGCAGATTCCTCATCCCGCCATCGGCAACCTCCAGATGGCCGGATCGCCTTTGAAATTCTCGAACCGTTCACCATCGGTGATGCGCCCCCCTCCCCTCCTGGGACAGCACACCGACGAGATTCTCCGGGGCCTGCTGGGATTCCAGCCTTCGGAGATTGAAAAGTTTCGGAAGGCCAGCGTGGTCTGAGCGGTGAAGACCGGAGAAGCGACCCAAGGATGGAAGAAATGAAGCAGGATTCGGCGTAAGATGACCTCGGGTTGGAAATCGATACGTTCAAGTCCACCGCCTCCGGAAGGTCTGGATGCCGCAGTTCAAAGGAGTGGATTTCTACGGGCTGGATGGCCTCCTCTCCGATGAGGAACGGATGGTCCGCGACACCGTCCGCGAGTGGGTGGACGATCGCGTCCTTCCGGTGATCGGGCAGCACTACCGGGAAGGCACATTTCCTTCCGAGCTGATTCCGGAGCTGAGCCGCCTGGGCGCGTTCGGGTCCAACCTCCGGGGCTACGGTTGCGCGGGCCTCGGCAGCGTCGCCTACGGGCTGCTCATGCAGGAGCTGGAACGCGGCGACAGCGGATTGCGCAGCTTCGTTTCGGTCCAGGGCGCTCTGGCGATGTATGCCATGGATGCCTTCGGAACGGACGCGCAAAAGGAACGGTGGCTGCCCCCGATGGCCCGAGGCGAAAAACTGGGCTGTTTCGGGCTGACCGAGCCGGATTTCGGCTCGAATCCCGCCGGGCTGGCCACCCGGGCACGGAAGACCTCCCAGGGGTACGTGATCCAGGGCAACAAGATGTGGATCACGAGCGGCAGCCTGGCGGACGTAGCGGTGGTCTGGGCCAAGATCGAGAACGATCCCGGGGTGGAGGGGGCCAGCCCGGACGCGATCCGCGGTTTCCTGGTGGAAAAAGGCGTTCCAGGCTTCAGCGCCCAGGACATCCATGGGAAGCTCTCCTTGAGGGCGTCAGTGACCTCCGAGCTTCTCCTGGACCATTGCGAGGTGGGAGAGGATGCCCTGCTTCCGGCCGCCCGGGGCCTGAAAGCGCCTCTCCGGTGTCTGAACCAGGCCCGCTACGGGATTGCCTGGGGGGCCGTGGGCGCGGCCATGGCCTGCTACGAAGAGGCCCGGCAATATGCGGCGAGCCGGATTCAGTTCGGCCGCCCCATCGGCAGTTTCCAGCTCGTGCAGAAGAAGCTGGCGGAGATGCTCACCGAAATCACCAAGGCGCAGCTCCTGGTCCTTCGCCTCGCCCAGCTCAAGGATCAGGGCCAGGCGCGGCATCCTCAGATTTCGATGGCCAAGATGAACAACGTCGAGACCGCACTCGGCGTCGCCAGGACGGCACGGGATATCCTGGGCGCAGCCGGAATCCTCGATGAATGCCAATGCTTCCGCCACCTCTGCAACCTGGAAAGCGTGAAGACCTACGAGGGCACGCACGACATCCACCTCCTCATCCTCGGTGAGGAGATTACGGGCATCCCGGCGTTCGCGTGAAACTTGATTGCTGACTCGTGCCAGGTAGTCTGAGGTTTTCGTAGCCCCATGGCCGGGAAAAGTTCCCCTCCCCCACCGGTTCGCCAGGAAAACGTCCATGGCCCCGGCATCACGACCTTTGACTCCTCTCGCGGCTCTGGCGGCCCTGGCCGGCGTGCTTCTGATTCCCTCCCTTTACTTTGTCGACCTCATCTCGCCTGAGAAGCAACCCACTCCGAAGCCGATCGCCGCGCCCGCATCGAAAAGCACCGTGGAAGAGATCGGCTCGACGCAAACAGCCGGAAACGGGACGCATGGGTCTTCGCCCGATCGGCAGCCGGAAGAGGACCTGCAGACCGTCATGGACGCGGAGATCGAATCCGCCGGGGGGCCAGTGCCGGACCCGACTGCTGCTCCGGGCACGCGCCGCATGGCGGAACGGCTCGCCCGGATCGCCCGCGAGGCCAATCCGCTCACCAACCTGTATGACAACCGGAGGCGTGCCGCAGTCTACCGCCAGCAGCTCGACGCGATTCTCCGGAAATCCCATCCCGATCCGCTGTCCGAGGTCTCCGCCCGTTACGATCTTGCGGAAGAGCTGCTCAGGGCGGGCGAGATCGAGGAAGCCCTCACGGAGTTCCAAGAGGTGTTCCGGCAGGTCCAGGCGGGCGCCTCCGACCATCCCTGGCTGAAGAATCCGTCCTTCCAGGCGAAGCTCCATGCGCGTCTGGCCGTCTGCCATCTTCGTTTCGGGGAGCAATCCAACTGTTTCCAGCGGCACGGCCAGGAGTCCTGCATCTTCCCGATCCAGGGGTCAGGAGTCCACGTCGATACGCGGGGCTCGGGCCAAGCCATCCAGGAATACCTGGCCGCCCTCGAGATCGAGCCGGACAACCTGGCCCATCGCTGGCTGCTCAATCTGGCATTCATGACCCTCGGGGAATATCCCGATCGCGTCCCGCCTCGATGGCTCATCCCGCCCTCCGCCTTCGAGTCGCCCTACGACGCCGGCAGGTTCGCCGACGTCGCCCCTGCGGCCGGAGTGTCCGCTCCGGGCCGGTCCGGAAGCTGCGCCATGGAGGATTTCGACGGAGACGGCCGTCTGGACCTCATTGTTTCGTCCTCGGGCCTGCTGGACCAGCTCCGCTATTTCCATAACGAGGGAGACGGAACGTTCACGGACCGTACCCGGGAGGCGGGCCTTACGGGTATCACCGGCGGACTCAACCTGTGCCATGCGGACTACAACAACGACGGCTTCCCGGATGTCCTGTTGCTGCGGGGCGCGTGGGTGACGGACCCGGGCCGCGACCCGAACTCGCTGCTCCGCAATAACGGAGGCGGCACCTTCGAGGACGTCACGGAACAGGCCGGCCTCCTGTCCTTCCATCCGACCCTTTCGGCCGCCTGGGCCGACGTCGATAACGACGGCTGGCTCGACCTTTTCGTCGGGAACGAGCTGGGCCGGTGGGGACAGAATCCGATGGAATTCTTCCACAACAACCGCGACGGAACGTTCACCGAGTGCGCGCGGGCCATGGGGCTCGCCATCGAGGGCAACCTCAAAGGATGCGCGTGGGGCGACTACAATAACGACGGCCTGCCGGACCTCTACCTCTCCTTCATCGAGAAGCCGAACCGGCTGTTCCGCAATGAGCGCACCCGATTTGCCGACGTCACCGAAGAGGCGGGTGTTCCAGGCCCCAACGGCAGCTTTCCCACCTGGTTCTGCGACTATGACAACGACGGCTGGCTGGACCTGTTCGCCGCGGGCTTCCCGCAAATCTCATCGCAGGGCGAACTGGGCGAAAAGATGCTGAATATCGTCGCCGCCTGGTATCTCCAGAGACAGGACGTGCTACAGTCCGTGCCTCTCGAACGATCCAACAAACTCTACCGCAACCGTCACGATGGGAGCTTCGAGGACGTGACCGTCACGGCCAGGCTCAACGTCCCGGTCATGCCCATGGGGGCCAACTTCGGCGACATCGACAACGACGGCTTCCCGGACTTCTACATCGGGACCGGCAACGCCGATTTTTCCAACCTCGTGCCGAACCGGATGTTCCGAAACGCCGAGGGACGGTTTTTCCAGGACGTGACGACCTCGGGCGGCCTGGGCCACCTCCAGAAGGGGCACGGCATCGCGTTCGGGGACATCGACCAGGACGGGGACCAGGACATTTACGCCGTGATGGGGGGTGCCTTCGAGGGCGACACGTTTATGAGGGCGCTGTTCATCAATCCAGGCCACGGCAACCACTGGCTCACCCTGCGGCTCGAAGGGGTGCGATCGAACCGATCGGCCCTGGGCGTCCGTATCCGCGTGCGCGTGGAGAGTCCCGAGGGTGAACGGGACATTCATGCGGTGGTCTCGACCGGTGGGAGCTTCGGCTCCTCGAGCCTCCAGCAGGAGATCGGGCTGGGCCAGGCCCGGCGTATCCGGCTTCTCGAGGTCCTGTGGCCGACGTCGGGCGAGCGCCAGGTCTTCGAGGACGTCGCGATGGACCAGTGTCTGAGCCTTCGCGAGGGCGACTCATCGGTCCGGCCGGTCCGTTTCGAGCCGATCCCCATGCCCTCGGGCGCCTCCCCGTCCCAGCCTTGCCACTAGCCCATGTTTGGACCTTTACCCCCGTTTGGGACGTTGGTAAGGAGGGACAGTCTGGCTAAGAGTTTAGATTATAGCACGTTACGTTTTGTCCTATGAAGCTTTTCAGATTTTGTAATGGCAAAATCGTCAAGAGAATAATGGATTTTCACTGGATTCAAAAAGACCGCTGGCTCGATGCGGGCCGCAATACCCGCGTGCAAGAAGTCCCCAGCAGCGGTCAGCCCGGTGTCCACGTTTTCATCGCGGAGAGCGACGAGCGCAAGGCTTATGAGACTCGGCTGCGTGAGCGCTCGATGGCCAGGGCTGAGACCCATCTCAAGAAAGTCGCCGCCGCTGTCGTCAAACGCCGGCTCAAGAACCCTGATCAGATAGGCGCCCGCGCGGCAGGCCGGATAACTGGGGCGAGCTTTGACCGGTCGTGACACCCGGGAATCCGGTTAAATCAAATGCTCAGGTCTGACCCCGATCAGCCCCTTGAAAGAGCAATCCGCTCGTTGAGCGGCAAGAGATGCAGCGAAGGCTTCATGGGAGAGCCGTCGGTCGAGTCAAGCCAGGAAAGAGTTACTTGGGTGGGGCCGGAGGCTTCCTGCCAGGATAATTGGCGTCCATCGGAGTTTGTCTCAGCCTGGGTTACGCCGTCCGGGCCGATGGCGGTCAGGAAGAGGAGGTAGGGGCCGCGGCTCGAAGCAATCAGGCGGGGATGATCGAGCCATTCATCTTGACGCAGATGCACCTCCTGGCTGGCGACCTGCCGGATCGTCACGCTGCCCTGTCGCCGACAACCTGCGAGACGGACGCTTCCGTCACCAGAAATCTCAAAGCGGTTGCCCTGTTCGGAGTGCAGCAGGAAGTCGAAGTCGTGTTCGCCGGGTTCGGGCAGTATCCAGTCCACCACGAGCACGAGCGGCGAATGTTTGGTGAGGCGGGTTACGATGGCCCGTTTTGCCGTGCGCAGGTTTGCGTAGAAGGCCGTGGCCTCGCCGATGGCCCAGACCCACTCGCCCCGCTTCGCCCAGCGCTCGATACGAGCGCCGTCCGGGGCGAAGCTCTCGCCCGTCATCTGCCGGGATGGTGCGGGCTTGGTAGGTCCGAAGGCCTGGCCCTGGCCGTCCACGATCACCTGGTTGTGCGACTCTCCCTTCCTGCCCATGCGGTGCACCTGACTCGATCCGGGAATGAAAATCATCCCGTATCCGGAGTCAATGGCGAACCGCTCGCCCTTGGCATAGAGAGTGAAGTTGAGCCGATCTGCCTGGGTGTGTGAGGTCGCTGCCCAGGGGCCGTACGGCGTGCACTGAAACGTCACGTGCAGGTCATCGGCGTCCCATCCCGTGCGCATGACCAAGTGGTCAATCTGGTCGAAATGCTGCACCGGCTCGATTCCGATCTCCTGCGGCGTCGTGTCCGTTGTCGCCGGATTTCGACAGAGCAAGACGTAGGGGATTTCGACCGCAAAGGTCTCGATAAGCTTGCCGCTGCCTCGCGGCCCGTGGAAATGTTCCCAAATATACGTGCCGCAGGGATTGTCGCTGCCACGGGCTGAGAACAGCCAGAAGGCGGTCAGAGCTTCCCCGATGTTGTTGTCGTTGAAGTTGTTGAACGCTCCGCCGCCCGGCAGAAGCTCGGAGATGAGGTAGCGCGGGTGTCGCTGCCAGGTTGGATGCTGGAACAAATTCACCCCGCAGACACGGCGCAGCCCTTCACAAAACAGCGCCATGTAGTGGAGACTGGCCGAGGCATAGGCCGAACCTTCAACGGAGCAGCCGTCTTCCTGGATGGTGCGGTCCAGCCCAGCGGTAATGAAAGCCCTGGCCCAGCGGACGGCTTCGTCCAGGATGGAGCGCCGTTCCGGCGGATAGGCATCAGCGAGGGATAGCGCCAACAGCCCCACTCCGCTGAAGCCGATGAGCGGCGAGTTGGTAGGCAGCGTCAGGACCGCGTCGTATCGCCAGCTCGCCAGACGGAAGAAAAAGGGCTCAAAGTAATCCGCCATCTCTTGCCGTTCCTGTGGAGAGAAGAGGTCATGCAGCAGGTCGTAGGTGATAGCAGAGGAAAGCGTCGAGTGGCCGAGGTCGAGGGAGTTGTCGTTGAGCCAACCCTTGTAAGGCCAACCGTAGTTGCACCTTCGCGGCCGCCAGCCGTGTCGTGAACGGGCGATGGTCAGCATGATGCCTTTGGCGTATTCACCGTAAGAACGGTCTCCAGAGATGCGGTATGCCCAACCCAGATGCTCGCTGGAAATCATGAGAGTCCAATTTCTGCCAGTGTCCCGCCAGAGCTCGTCTCGTTTTCGCTCCTCGTAATCAACGTGGTTTGGGCTGCCGGGCGTCATGACGTTTCGGCAGAATTCTTCGAGCTTCCCCCACAGGGTTGCGCTGAGAGCATCGGACTTGATACGCTGGCGAATGCTCGAAAGCTCGCCGGCGTCGGCCAGCAGTCCCGGCCTGGTGCGCGTTTCAGGCAGATGGAATGGCGCGGGCAGGTAGGCCGTGACGAAGTCAATGATGGCTTCAGCGCGCGGGTTCCCGCCGTTGACCACGTCCTTCAGGATTGCGATTTCTTCGCCGGTCAGCAGACCGTCACCAGCGAACTTCTCGATGGTTTTGAGCAAAGTGGCGCTGTCTTTCATGGGTGGAGTTTATAGACCGGAGAGATTTCGGCCAATTCTTGCTGCAACCTATTTTATCAAAAAGAGTTATAGAAAAAATCATCTCCGGTACAAATCCGGCGCGTCTTGTGATAAAACTTTCCGCTGGCGGCATCACTCAACTGACGAGGTAAAAAGGGTGACACTCAGCGGGAAGTTGAAAGAACTCGGCTTCCCTGAAGGCCTGATCGTGGTTGCCGACTCGTATTTCCTGTGCCAAACCTTCACGGACGCGATTCTGGAAATGGGCCATCATTTTGTCATCGCCGCCAAGTCCAATCGTGTGACTACCTGGAATTGCATTCTCACTTGGTCCAGAAAAATAATGTGG
>JACPCR010000063.1:98400-99914 GCA_016179685.1 Planctomycetota bacterium
GGAATTGCATTCTCACTTGGTCCAGAAAAATAATGTGGACCACCTTTTCAGAGCTGCGAAAACGAATCATGACCGCAAGAGACTCACCCAATACTTTGCAGTTTCAGCCTGAAAAACCACAATATATGCCCCAATCGCGCAAACATAAACCATTGCAAATTAAAGGGTTATGCGCAGTTTCCGTGCCTTTCCCTGATCATCCAGTTCCGGTCTATAAATTTGAGCCTTGAAGGGGCGAAATAAGGGTTTCACTAAGAAGTTACCCGATCATCTATAATGGATTGCATCTGTGTGGACAGAATCTAGCCAGCATGTCATCGTGAGGTTCACTCGAGTAAGACCCAGTGAATGGAATAGCATATTGAATGCCTGGCCGAAAGTAAATTGGGTAAATTTTGATTGATCGTCTTTTACGTATATTGTCCAGTGGCACCGCGTTTTCAAAAAATTAAAGATTACCACAGCCTGAATTGCTTTAAACTGGCAAGTGAATCTCTTGCAACAAACCGGCGTAAAGAGTTTACACTCTGATTGGGATTTATGGGCTCAAGAAGTCTCATGCTGTCTGGACCAGATTCCTCCCAGGGGGGGATCTTTATCTTCTTATTTAGCATCGTTTGGGTAATCTTTTGTTCAGGATTAATAGCAGGGAAATTTTCTCGTCTCCAGATTTGGGGCATTATTGCCTTTGTTATTTTGATTATCACGAATTTCATTTACATTCACATCGAAGACTATAGAGATAAGAAATTCAGGAGGGTGGATGTTACGGTCTTTGTCTTGAACCAAGTTCGTCAAGCGATTGATACTTACCATTCAGAATTAAGTTGTCTCCCGGACCACCATTCTCTCTATGATAATCTGATGCAAAATAGTCACTCGGCAGCTAGAGTAGCTGGACTCTTGAATGAGGAAAGTTATTCACGTCGTAGACTTCTAGATCTCTGGGGGAACGAGCTAGTGTATCGGTTGCATTCTCGTGGCACGGATTTTGAGATATATTCTTCCGGGCCTAACGGTATTGATGAGGGGGGACGTGCTGATGATGTAAGACCTTGTACCCCCTCCGGAATTTTCCGGTGAAAGCGGGACTTAATGGCTCTCCGTAGGCAAAGAACGCGAAATTCGTTACCCGTGGCCTTCCCCGTGTAGTTGACGTCTGAATTCCTGGCGAAATCGTGAGTCAAGTCTTCTGATACCCTGAATATTTAAAGTGGATTCACATTCCCGGCTCAGTTTCCGCGCAAGAGGTCTTTCGTGGTAGGCTCGCAGATGGTGGCGGTAGCGCTTTTAAGACCCAACATACCAAGCTATAGACCGGACAGATTTCGGCCAATCCTGGCTGTAACCTATTTTCCCAAAAAGAGTTAAAGAAAAACCATGTCGAGTACAAATCCGACGCGTTTTATGATAAAACTTCCCGCTGGCGGCACCACTCCAACGTGCGAGGTAAAAAGGGTGACACTCAGCGGGAAGTTGAAAGAACTCGGCTTCGCTGAAGGCCTGATCGTGGT
>JACPCR010000005.1 GCA_016179685.1 Planctomycetota bacterium
GGGGCTAACGCCCCTGGCTAACGACCATCGCCCCTCCGGGGCTCACGATCCCCGGGGGCTCACGATCCCCAGGGGCTCACGATCCCCAGGGGCTCACGATCCCCAGGGGCTAACGCCCCTGGCTAACGACCATCGCCCCTCCGGGGCTCACGATCCCCGGGGGCTCACGATCCCCGGGGGCTCACGATCCCCAGATCCTTCATCGTTTCCTTTGGAAACCGCCACGGCCGGGGGGGGGAGTGCGGTGGCCGGGAGCACCCCGGGCGCTTTGATTCTTGAGGCGCTCTTCGTCCGCGGCTGTAGGCCAGCGGAAGGCAATGGAGGTCGGGTTGCATGAGGCGACAAGGAGCTGAACCTTGTCGCCAGGTTTCTTGTCCGGGGGGACATCGGAAGTATTTTGGATGGGGCCGGAGAGGCCGCAGGGATCATGCCTGGCTTTCCATCCGCCTTTGTTGGTTTTTTCTTCCAGAAGGATGGCTTCGACGCGGGTCGAGGCCTGGGGAAGGCTGGGGGGCGGTTGGGACCGAGAGGCGATGGAAGAGGCCGGCCCCGCCGTAACGGACTTTTGTCCTTTCGTCGCGTGTTCCTTGACCCGCTTCTCCAGGTCGGTCTTGAGATGGACGAGGAGCATGCCGAGGAAAGAACGGCTGGTGGCGGTATCGGGCAGGTACCTGGCCGGGAAGGCGATGACGCGGATGATGAGGTTGCCGGAGGCGGGGTCCTTCGCGACGTGGTAGTGGACGGGGGAGGCATGGCGATCCCCTTTGGGGCCCACCAAGTCCTCTGGCGGGTTCCAATCTTTCTGACGTGGCAGAGCGAAACTCAAGGGCCCGTGAATCTTCCTTGGCAGACCCAGTGCGAGTTTGGTCTTGCAGTGCTTGCCGTGGCCACTGGCCTTGTGAGCTTGGGCGAACGATTGAGCCGCGGCTGCAAGTTGGTCAAGGGCAAACCAGCAATTCTTCCAGGAAGTCCCGATTTCCAAGGTGAGCGTTTCCGCGAGGTCGATGGCCGGAGATTCCGGCTCCTCTGGCGCTTTTGGTACGTCGAGGCCGCAAGCGGTTCTGAACGTCTTTGCGGCGGCCTTGCAGGCGGGAAGAGACATTCCCTGGATATCCTCGAAAGAGCCGAAGCCTTTACGAGACTTTGAGCCGGCGCCTCCGAAGTAGCAGAAGAGCCAGAGGGATGCCTTGGCTTGTTCCAGAGCTTTGATTGCCGAAATGGGCTCGCTACGGACGACTCGTCCACGGGAATCACGTTCGTCGTAGGTGCCTTTCCGAGCCGATAGTGACACCCGCCACTTCGCGCCAGGGAAGACACAGAATCGTTGTCTTCGAGATTGCAGGTCACCTGTCTTCATCTCGTCCATCCCGTAGGATGCGTAGAAAAGCGCCTGTGTGGTCATAGCCTGAGCTTTAACAATCTCGTTTTTCTGCGTGAACGAATCGTCGGGGATCAAAATCTCCTTGCCTTTCATGTTCATGCCGACTTTCTTGCCTGGGCAGGGAATGGGTGAGCGTGGTAACGAAAGGTTGGGTTCGACGCAGATTCGAACCGCGCCGCCGGATTCGGTGTTGCCCCAGAGGGCGGATTCGAGGCGGCGGAGGGTGGCGACGTCGAGGTGGCCGGCGTGGAGGGTGCGCCACCACCAGCGAAGCAGGCCGCGAAGCGTGGCAGGGCGGAGGTCGCAGCCGGAGGGGTCTTTCTGGTCCGCGCCGGCGAGGAAGGCGGGTGTGACGAGTTCAAGGGTGGTGGTGAATTCGGCGCGGACCGCTAGATCGGGATCGAGCGCGCCGGTCCAGATTTTTCGGACACGGGCTGCGGTTTGGCGTGCGGGTTCGGCGTCTTCAAGCAGTTGGAAGCAGCCATAGCCGGCCGCGGTCTTGGCGCCGGCGCCGAGGTGCGTGAGCGCGCCGAGAAGCCAATCTTGGGCCAGAGAAAGAAGAAGGGCAGGTTGGGAAACCAGCCCAACCGAAGCCGGCAGGATGCCGGCGTCCCCGGGAGGACACTCCCGGCGCTTGGACAGGGCGAAGGAGAAGGTCGTGGCAGGCTGGACAGCGAGGAAATAGACGGGGACGGGGTTTTCCCAGTCGCCGGGCGCGTTCTCGTTGTCATCAGGCTTTGCGCCGTAATACTTGGGGTGATGGCAGTTGACGATGTCCACGAGGAGCCTGGGCCAGGATTCGGGCCAGGCATCGTGGAAGATGATGAAGCCGGCTCGTTGGAACTCTTGTCTGGGTTCGCCGGGCTGGTTGCCGAAGACTTGCTCTATCTTGTCCTGAGCAAAGGACTTATCGGGTTGTGTGGGTTTCCAGACGGTTTCGGCGAAGGCGCGGGCCATGCCTTTGAGGCCGGAGCCCGGGATATAGGTGAAGCCGTAGAGGGGATGCAGGCTGATTCCAGCGTTTTCGAGCGCGGAGGCGCGGGCAAGATGGAGCGTCAAGGGGCCAGAGGTCCTGGCGAGGAAACGGTTCGCAGCCAAGGCATCTAGCATGTCGCTCCGGCGTTTCAGAAGGCCGGAGAAATCGAGCCCTGGCGGAGGTTGCATGGACAGTTTGGCGACAGCTTCCACGGTAGGTTTTTGGACCAGTTCCGAGAGCTTGCCGGGAGAAGCATTGGGATCGTAGGAGGGCACAAATTTGTCCAGCAACAGGCCCGGATGTGAGTTTTGACCGAGCTCGAGCTTGGCGCGGATGGAGGGCGGAAGGGGGACGATGAACGCCATGGCCTAATCTCCTTCGGTGAGGCCTTCCGCCTCGGCAAAGCGATTGAGCCATTGGAGGTACGCGAGGGTCTCGTCGGTGGCTCGGCGGAGGAAGTCGGAATTGCCGGCAATGATCGCCTTGATCAACTCGTCCTTCTGGGGCTTGGGTTCGTGGCTTTCGGGACTGGCCCTTTTGTCGAGCACCCAATCGGCGATCTCCTGCAACAGTCCATCGGCATAGCCTTTGGCATAGAGGAAGGCCAGAGCCTGGCCAAGGCCCGAGGCCATGATGCGGGTCGGGAGTTTCTTGGCTTGGCCCCCAAACTTCTTCGGCTCCCGTTTCAGATGCACACCGGCCTTGTTCTTTGCGTCCTGGACGGCATCCCAGGCATGCTTGGCCCGGCGCTGGTCGAGGGTGGGCTTGGAAGGCTGAGTGGCTTGACTCTGGCTCATGGTCAGGCCTCCTTTCCGTTGGAGAGTCGGACGGCGCAGAGGCCCTTGCCGATGGTCTCGTCGCCGCCGATCTGGAGGACGGGGTTCATGCGCTCCCGGACATATCGCAGAACATCGCTGGCCTTGATCTCCTTGTCCCCGTCTTTTCGCTTGCGCCGACTGTCATCGGCAAGGACCACGGAATAGAAGAGGGTTTCTGGCGGGAGAAACTCGGCGTAGAAGAGCGCGCCCGTCTTGACGGTCTTGCGCTCGTAATCCAGTCCAATCCGGGCCACGACTTCGGTGGCGTGTCGGACGAAGTGGGTGAAGTCATCGTTGTAGAGGATGACGAGGTGGGTCTTGATGCGGGCGGCGGTGGCGGAGTCGGTGACGGCCGTGGAGACCCATTCCGCAATTGGGGTCACATCGGCCTGGATTCGGGTGAATTCGAACTCTTCGAGGACCAGCTTGTTGCCGTCCACGAGGAGCGGACTGCCGGCGTCGCAGGCGGCTTGTTCTTTGTCCAGTGCTGGGATTTTGCTCTCCCAACCGTTGGTCCCAGCTAAAGTGAGGTCTCGCTGAAGTCGTTCGAGCACGTCCGGGCAGGTGACCCAGGCGAAGACGCCGCGGAGGGAGCGTACTGGGAAGGCGAGGATGCGGGCGTCGGTGAGGCTGAGTGCGCCGGCGTGGGCGTCCGCGTCGGTCGTTGGCGGGCCGAAGACCGCGCTGACTTCTTCATCGGCATCGGCTTCTTTGGCTTTCTTGGCCGTTTTGCGGCGGCAGGCGTCGCGCAGGATGCCTTTGAGGGAGGAGCCGGGGATGGTGGGCCATTGGGTGTGGCGTTCGCGCTGGACGGGCAGGTCCACCGTGCCCAGGGCGGTGCCGGAGCCGGGGTGGAGGCCGGTAAGGGCGTGGATGAAGAGCAGGGCGTTTTCAGGCATAGTTCCATCCTCCGGTAACAAAGCCGCCCCAGCCGAGTGCGGCGTCTTCGCCTTCGCAGAGCGAGGGGGGCGCTGGGTTCAAAGGTTTTTCGAGGAAATAGACGCTGCCGGCCTTGACGGCGAAACGAGTGGGTTTGGGGCCGCGTTTGGCCAGGTCCCAGCCGGAGACAGCTTCGTAGCCGGGCACGGCGGCGGCGATGGCCTGGTACTGGCGAAGGCCGGCACGACGAACATCGAAGAAGGCGGGAGTAGTGAGGAGCAGCAAGGCTCGGCCTTCACTGGGAGAAGCTATTGGCCAGCAAACGGGTTCGATTCTCTCGAGGGCGACTCTCCGGCCTTCGCCGCCGAGGGGGATGGGAACGGCGGCTTCCTGGTGCGGGAAAAGTTTGAGGGCTTCTTCGGGTGCGTCAATTTCAGCGTAAAGGGTGACTTCTTTCTTGAGGGCGAGAAGGCTGACCGCGTAAATTTGGCCTTCTTCAGCGGTCAGATTTTCAGGTTCGACGCCGATGCCCACGCGGCGGTCAAAGTCGAAAAGGTCAGAGGCTTCGAGGATATCCTTCTTGTCCTTCTCAGGGGTATTGCCGTCGAGGAATTTCTGGAGGCCGGAGCGGGTGAGGTAGCCATCGAGGCGCTCGGTGGGCTTGTTGCCTTTCCACCAAAGGGGGAGCATCCCCGGGCTTGGCGGATTCCATCCGGGCAGCCTGGTTTTCAGAGGAGCAAGCCGGACGATTTCCTCTGAGTCCTTGATTTGGTGAAGGATGGCGGGGGCAGGGACGAGAGGCTGGCCATTGAGGGCGAACCATGGGCCGCGGAAGCGGAGCTTGCCGATGGCGGCGACCTCGGAATTTTGGCCGTTGGCGACGGCTTCGGCGAAGCCCTTGTCGTTTTTCTTTGCCTGTTCCATGGCCTGGGCCAGCTTTTCGAAGTCGCAGCCAGCCCTTCGCAGAAGCCAGGTTCGAAGCGCTCCGGCGAGCGTTTGAGGGAGGGGCAGGCCGGAGGCGGCCTGGGTGGCGGCTTCAAACGGGCGACCGTCTCGGAAGAAGAGGGTGTCGAGGGGTTGCAGATTGAGTCCGATGGTGTTCATGCGCTGTTTCTGCGGTCATCCCGGGGCGGCTTCGCCTCACACGTCCATCCCAAAGGAAGCACGATGAATTGCTTTTTCCCGTTTTTCTCCAGGATTCTGGACATCAACGCAGCCTTTCTCTGGCGAGGAACGAGGCGGATTGGCAGAGGGTGATGAAGTCTTCGAGGAAGCGGCCGGCCAGGTTGTCTTCACCTTGCCGCTCTTTTTCCCGTTTCTCCCGCATGGCGTGATAGGCGGCGAAGGCATCGGCCAGCGTCTGGCCGGCCATTTTCTTATCTCCGTTGCCAAGGAGGATGCGCGTCTTTTCTTCGGCGCGGCCCACCTGTCTTCGGATTTCGGCCTGGATGGCTTCGATCGGGAGGGCTTTAAGGATGGGCCGTTCGCCGCGGAGGTGGTAGGCCCAGCGGTCGGAGGCTTCCTTTTCGAAGGCTTGGACCCAGCCTTCGAGTCGCGGGACAAAGTCCCAGGAGCAGAGGGTGGAGGCGTGCTCGCCGGACCGGCGGAGGATGGCGAGTTGGAGCGCGTCCTTGCCGGAGTTCTTGGCGGCCTTTTCGGCTTTTCGGGCGGCCTCGAGCCCCTCGCGGAGGTCTTCCTTGTAGTGGACGACCGCGAGGCCGGCGGAGAGGGTGGCCTTGGGACCCATCATGAGCAAGTCGCGCCCGTTCTTGCAGTAGAAGCCGGGATTGTTTGCGCCGCCGTTGCCGCCTGGCTCGCCGCGGAAGGCGCGGTTGAGCTCGCGGGCGCAGGCGAGCGAAGACCGTGCCGGGAGCAGGGCAAGGACGTCGTCCCCGCCGGCGTAGATGAGCGTGCCGTCATGCTGGGCAACGATGCTGGGAACGATGTGGACGGCGAAATTCGTGAGGGCATCGCTGATTGCGGCGTGAAGCGCGGGGCCGACGGGGCGAGGAGCGTTCAGTCCCTTTTCCACCTTCTCCTGGTCATGGAGACCCGTGAAATAATCGACCATTTTCTTGGCCAGGACTTCCCTTACCTTTACCTTTGGCGTCTTTTCACCCCGAAGCCACTGGCCCATATCGTCCGCGTCCATCACGAGGATCGCGTAATAGGCGGGAGGGGAGCCCCATTTCTCTTTGCCTTGCCGCATCGCCTTCCAAACGTCATCCGGCACCTTAACTTCATCGGGGTCAAAGTCTTGTCTCGGCCAATGCAGCCACTGGCCGTTCCAGTCCTCATGGCTCTCCCTGATCTGCTCCGGAACGATGCCAGCTTTTTCCAACCACTGGGCAGCGGCAACGGTCGCCGTGTCCGAGAACGGCATCCTATCCAGTTCCAACTCGTGGCGAAGGAACGCAGGAAAGGCGAAGCGTTTGGTCAAAGCGACCGCGCAGAAACGTTCCCGCGCACGCAGGCGAACGCCGTCCTTGGAGCTGTTTTCCTGAGCGTCCTGCCAGAATTTTGCCGAGTCTTGCAGTCCGGCCGGCCCCATCTGCTCGTAAGAGCCCATGAGGCTGCACTTCGGAGGCACATCACCGGTGGGATGATAGTCGGGAACGTGCCGGATGGAGCGGTGTGCCTCCATGAGGCGGGCGGACAGCTCGACTTGCGCCTGCCACCGGCCCGCATGTTTCTGGTCATAGCCGGGACTATGTTCCACAGGAATTGCGTCGGCGAGGTTACGGACGGCCGCGGCGTTGGGAAAGGCTTTCCCGAAATCCTTTTGCATCGGTCCGGCCAGTTCGGCCATGAGGTCTTCGCTGCAATGGTCTTTGTTCAGGGGCAGGACGGAGGTGCGAATCTCGAAGAAGGACTGCACTTGTGCATCCCAAAGTCTTGACCATTCACGACTTAACGGAGACAGGGATGAATCCAGAGCCTTTCGCACCTCTTCGGTGAGCAGTTTCCAGCCGCTTTCAGCCCTTTCCCTGCACTGCCTGGCCAGGGATTCGGCTTCGTGCCCATCGGGTCCCCAGGCAACCACCGCCAAGAAGCGGTTGGGGAAGCACGGGGCTTTCTTGGCCTGACCTGAAGGCTCGTCTACCCTTTCGCCCAGTCCCCTTTCCTTCCGCAGCCAGAGGTCGAACAGTGGTGTGCCCCGCAAGGAAGGGAAAATGACGGCGGTGGGGCCGAATTTTTCAATGAGCGGCAGCATGGCCCGGAAGGTGAGCCAGGAGAGGATGGCGCTGCCGGACCAGAGGTCGCGGACGGAACGAGCGGCAGCGACGAACGGCTGAACGGGTCCCAGCGAGAAGGACAGGAAGGCGGGTCCGCCGACACCTGAGAGAGCGGCAGCGAGTCCGGCGGTGGTATCCAGGTGATGCCAGATGGTGTGGTCGGGGACCCGAGTGTCCGCGGGAAGGCAAGCCAAGTATGACCTTCGGGCCGCGAGCCGCTCGGGAAGCAGCCGCCAGATGAGGAGGAAACGGTCGAAGGGATCGTCGAACCCGGAGACGATGTCCTGGATTGCGTCCTGAACCAGGGTCTCGGTCAAGGCGCAGCCGGTGAGCGTGAAGGGATCGCCCGAGATAGGGTGTCGAGCTTCGATCTCGCCATTCGGGCCGGGGCTGACGGCGCGCTCGCCGGACGGGCCGGCGCTGGGCATCGGGAGGCGTTCAGCGACGGAGGCGAGGACGTCCTCCAGCGCTGCTCCCTTGATTTCTTCCGGCGTCACGGTCCGTCCGGCCGCGGCCGAGGCATATCGTGCTGCTCTCTCCTCGTGGCCCGGGATTCTCAACGCCTTATCCGGCGGATCATGAAGGAAGCTGATCAGAAGGTCACGGGGATGGTAAGCCATTGTTTTCGTGCTGGATTTTCCGGTCTTGTTCTAAAGCTGGCCTTTTCGGCTCGATGACCCGCACAACTACACCTTCTTTTCGAAGCCCTTCTTCGTCGATTCCCGCCTCCCAGTGGCGACGATAGGCCGACCCATCCGTCAAGTCAATCAAAATGGCCAAGGCGTAGTCAAAGCGGTCGATGCCAAAGGTATCCTGGATGAAAGGGGAGGCGTCGTCCGCGAGCCACTCCCGGCACTTCCTCAGATCGCCCGAAAAGTTGTCGAAGGCAGAGCCGGCGGTTTCCGGCACCACGACCTTCACTTCAGCGACCACCTTGGGGAAGGGTGGCAGGAGGCAAAAGTCGCAGCACATTTGGTGATTGAGATAGATTTTCTTGATACAGACCGGCCTTTGCCCTTTCCACAGGCATGGAGGGACGTTCGCGGCGCGTTGGCCACCGCCTTTGAACTCCATGTGAAAGCCGGCTTGGATGGTCGGCTCGTCATAGCCTTGGCGAGCCAAAAATTCTGCCACGACCGGCAAGACAAAGACCGCGTCGAAAGGCTCTTCGTATCTGTACGACGCATACCAGCGCCATGCCCACTCGAAGAAAGCCTGTTGTCCCTGCCAAGGTTTTGTCTGGGGCAAATGGCGCAGGATGCTGGCACATCCATGCTCCCGACATAAGGAGTCCGAACACCGTTTTCTCGATAGAAGGTATTCGATGACCTTTGCAGGGTTGCGCAGGCGGTCCTCGAGAAAATCGAGCAACGCCATCAGGAAGGGGGGGATGGGGTCGGTCACTTTTTCTGTTGGCTCGGTAGGTGCCTGGGTTAGTATAGGGGACGAGCCGCGCTTGGGAAGTTGCGTTGGCTCCAAGGCGAAACGGGCTTGAGGCAGGAGAAGGACACGGAATGGGCAGAAGCCTTCGGGCGAATAGCCGACGAAGAAAATCGGCTTTGCCGCTACGATGAACTTTGCCTTTCGAAGGGCGTCGTTTCCGCGGTCTGGCGCGGTTAAGTCCACGCCAGTCCGGCCCAGTTCGAGAATTCCATGGAGGAGATTCTCCCACTGCGCCTTGGTTTCTTTGACTTCCACGAAAACCTTCGGTCCTTCAGGGGCCTTGATTCCAACGTCAATGGAGACCCAGACCGACTCAATGGATTCATGATATTCAAACTTCATCCACTTCGGATCGTACCCGAAGAGGTCAACCAAATCGTGAAAGGCTGCCAACTGGACGAAATACTCCCAGTTGGGCAGGATGCTGTGGCTGCTCGAGGAACAGGTGAACCACTTATAGGGGCCGCCAGCTCCGCCCGACGCGTCGGCCATGCGGAAGCGCGCAGGTATTACGTCGGCATAGCAGATGCCTTGTTCCCAAAGTTTAGACACCTTTCTTTTGACGGCATCGGGAATCCGTTCCCCGTGAGAAGGTTTTTCAGCGGCGAATCCAGCCACACGGAGGGCTTCTTGGGCCCACCGGTCAAAAAGGGAATCAAAATCGGCAAAGCTCATTCTTGAGAACCTCCAATGATGGTACGGAGCCAAGCCCTTCCGGGTTTCTTGCGACCCTCAAAATTCCAACTTCGGCCGGAACGCACAAGCGTTCCGCTACGTGTGCCGGGCATGCTCGGCGTCTGGAGGTGAGAATGTGGGAGAACAGCCCCACATTCAAGTCCTCTACCATCCTGGTGCAGGAGAA
>JACPCR010000107.1 GCA_016179685.1 Planctomycetota bacterium
GGAAGAAGGGATATCGAGTAGCACGGGGCCTCGAGTACGGAGTACACGCTTCATGCTCTCTAGGAAGTCAATGCCTTTCTGGCGCCACGTTTGAATGATAGAGTTGGCGAAACAATAAGCCGCGGCTCCCCAGTCGGTCCTATTGCACCCAGAGAGCTTTCGTGCCTGTATCCCCAATTTCAACCGTTGTTCCGAAATGTTATTCGTTGGGTGAACTTCGTTTTTGTAGAGAAATGTGAAAAGGTGGTCTCGGTGACGTATGAGCCGGTTGGCGAGGCGATGGTTCCCTGCGTTGGTGTAGGTCCCGGCCAGAAGGCGGTCCAGTCGCGCCTCCAATCGCCCACATGCGATGGTGTAGCCGTGCGGGGTGTACTGGGCCTCCTCGGCCTTCAGGCGGATGGCCGCGGTGAAGATGGCGCTCGCTTCTGTGGGGAATCCCAAGGCGGTGGCCGGGTTGTTTTGCGAAAGATTCTCGAAGGCCCTGAGGAAATGTTGCGCACACTTGCCCTTGTTGACCTTGACCGGGTCATAGGCCCCGAAGCAGTCCGTTACAAGGGTTCCCTTGAAGGTCTGCCCGATGATGAACTGAACGACTTCATGCCCGCGACAGGGGTCCACTAGGTAGAGAGTAACCCATTGATTCGTCGCGACCCAAAGCCAAGCTGGCCTGCCGTTTACCCTCCAACCCGTCTCGTCCATGTAAACGACCGCAGAGACCTGGAGGAATTGGATAAGCCGCACGTAGGTGGGGAGGAGCTTCATTGCGTGGCGATTTCTCGCCAGGGAAAGCCCTCCACAACTGATGGAAAGACCGAACACCCGGGTGTACAGGTATCGGACTTTTCCAAAAGAAAGCCCGAGTCGGTTCTTCAGTTCCATCGCCAGAGCGTGCGCAGTCGGGCCCAACTGAACCCCCGCGGCTCCCAGGGCATCCGACATCTGCTCCGGATGACGTCCTTGAACGCGGCGTCCACAGTGGGGACAGGTTCCGCTATGAACGTCAAACTGCGTGGTTGTCACCTTGAATTCGATATCTTGCACGTATTGCGGATGCACGGCCTCCTCCATCGGCCGGTTACGATCCTTCAGAGACCCTTCACAGTGATCGCACCTCTCCGGCAAAGGCACATCCACCAGCCTATCAATCTTCTCGGGCGAAGGAATGGAACGGTTCGCGGGTGCGTGGCCTTCGTGCTGCCCAGGCTTCTTCGGATTCTTCTTCGGCTCGCCCTTCGAGAAAGGGCAGGCCTGCTTTTTCGATGCCCGTTCCATCTCTTCTATCCTACGCTCTAACACCTCTATCTTTCGGAGAAGACGAGTGTTGAAACAGCGAATCTCTTCATTCTCTTTTTGAAGTGCATGGTAACCCCTTCGCAGCCGGCCGTTCTCTTCTTTCAAGAGAACGTTTTCGGCTACCACCTCATTGTATTTTTTCCCCCAATCGACCATCGCTGGCGCCAGAAACAGAGACGAAAAAACCTACCTATTTTTTGAAAGCTCAACACCCTTTCAAAACACAGGGCGCCAGGTTGACGGTTATTAGGGAAACCGCCAATTACCAACTTCCGCATTTTTACCACAGTCTCCGTCCGATTTCAAGGCCCGAGGACACTACCCCGCTAAACAGTCACTTTTCTTCTAGATCTACTTCAGCCGCGGTTTCCATGAAATCTACCAAAACCAAAAGGACAATAAACATCAGTCTGCTGCTCTAAGACGAAGCGCAAATTCATCAATAGCCTTCTCAATCTTCAAATGGATAGACAAATCCTCTTTGCCCACAATATACTGAAATTCTCCAATCCTGTTAAACACCTTGGTCCCTTTCGGGAAACCGAAACTGAGACTCTGTTCCGTGATTTCATCATTAACTTTGACATAGGAAGCCTTGTACTCGACTGTCCGCATCAACTCCCATTCTCCAGTAAAATCTCCAAATTCCAACAGTCTAGCTCTCACAGGGAACCATATTCCAGGCTCAACCTCTTTCAGTTCACACTCTTCATAAATAGCATCGAGGCGGCCATCTGCCTGGAACTGTTCAATTCGATCAGGCATCCACCCTCGGGTAGGTCGAAACCGATAAGAGACACCCGAGCCGTCTCCTGAGCGAAACTGAATCCATTGCATATCGCCTTCAGACGCGACCCTAATCACACCGTCCGGTTTTCGTGATTCTTCAAGCAAAACGTCAGAAAAACTGAGGTGATAGCCTATGGGCTCAAACGCTATCTTTCGAACAGAAAAATATACAGATGCATCGTCAAAATATACAGATGGAACGTCACGATGAGCGAGGGCAATCCCACCAGCCTTCGATTCAGACTCGTAGCCATATTGGAAAGGGGGATTAATCCAATTGATCGCAGCCGTACTGACCTGCAAGTCATCTAATTGATAGGTGCGTGAGTAATATTCCCTCTTTCCAACTGCTTTCCAATCAATATATTCAGTCATCTTCTTCCATTCTGCCGGGTGCTCCGTTTTTTCAACATGGGCTTTCAGAAAATTTTCCTCCCCCCTTTCAACAACTACATATTCAATATGGATATCATGTATCCTCTCTTCGATTTTCCTGAATTCCTTGCTGAGATTCTCCAATGTCATTACATCGGGAGTTAACCAAACTAATGGAGTGAAAAGCACAGTGAATCGACACATGCCATCACAAGCCCGTGGTCTGCTTAGGAACATCTCTAATTCCCCTAATTCGCTTGAGGAGGAAATCGGAGATTGTTAGGATCACCTATGAAAAACCATAACGGCGAGTTGGCGCCTCCATCGAAGGGACAACGGTCCCCGCCTAGCTCCCTGAAAAAGCAATGCTGTTCGATTCTCATGGACTTTCCTTGACAAAAAGGACTATTAGGGAAGAATATCCTGGGTATTCCACAACCCGGTACTCTTCCCGCCTTCCCATAGCAAACTGACTTAGGGTCATCTATGTGAATGCACACATCGATATCGTCGTATCTTCCCGGGTTACAGATCTGCGATTAATTTTTCCCTACTTGATTACACCCGATAGGACACGGAGTAGCATGTATGCATTTGTTGTCGATATCACCAACCCGATCTTCCTTTGAGCATTGGGCCTCCGCGTAACAGAATTTCAGAGAGAAGAGCAAAAGCATAACGGAATACGAGAAGGAGCAATTCAGGAGTCGGGGCAAACGATTATGAGGCATCATGGATTTTCCTCTTTCTTAGCGTCACCAAGAAGATCTGTAGGCAAGTTCTTCTTCAGGCTTTCGGATAACCTTTCCCAGCGGCTAAAGGCATTTAGATCCGTTTCTGTTTCAATGCTCCTGGCAATATAGGATAAGCCTTCCTTGTAGTTTTCACGGCTAAGATAAATGTAAGCCAGCAGGGGGGTACCAAGCTGAGAGAAACTGTCTGACGGGTGCTTTTCGCTTAGCTTTTTCAGTATCGCCAATGCGTCAGCTTCTTTCCCCTCTCGCCAGAGGCAGAGGCCGTTGATGAGCTGCGAAAAACCGCTCAATGGTGGAAATGTCGAACCAAGCAAGGTGGCTCCGCGGCTGGCGTCGGAATAACGGTCAGCCTTGAAGTATGCCCAGGTTTGTCGAAGGCCGAAAGATGGCTTTTCCAGAAAATTAAGAATTTCTCTATGAAGCAATATTGTTCCTTGCAAAAAATTCTCATAGCCCTCCGGTTCAGGCGTTCGCCCTTGAAGCCGGCCGGCTATGTCAAGACACTCATAGTTCAACTTCAGTTTGATTTCGAGGTTTGTCTCGACTAGTGAAGCCCCCAGGACGTCCCCTGAAGTGGTCTTTAATAGCCCAACCCCTTGCTTGCGGAGATTGTCCACGTCACCTGCTCCCGGGTTAGCTAATTGGAGCGTCATAAACTCGTTCAGTTGCATAAGATTTCGCTCTGCTTTGTCCACGATCGTCTCAGCAGCCTTTGAGGCCCCTTCCTCGCTGTCCGTTAGCAGTTCGCCCAAACAAGGAAGGTTCGTCACGCAGAGACTTACACACAGGGCAGAGCTCGTCAAAAGGATGCCCGTGGGCCAGCATTTCCACTGGCCGCTGACGACCGCTATTTTACGCTCAAACCTTTCTGAGTAACTCACGGCTTCTGCCTTACAGCATCTCTTGGTGGTATAAGTCAATTCTCCATTGCTTTTTCTGATTTCGTGCGGTCTGGAGCGCGCTCACCTTGAGCCTTGAGCTTGAGAATTCGTGTCGCGTGGAATATCATCCGATTTTTTGTTCTGTGGAGGATCCAGTTTTCTTTCTCCTGATTTTCCGCCAGGCTTGACCTGGCTCGTGGACCGCGACTTTGAATTCTGAAACCTCTCGTAGACTTTTCTGGCCTCCAAGAGCCCTTGAGCATCCCGATTGTCACCTTGCACAAATATCGGGTCGAAGCACCCGTGACCGGGCTCGTGGAGGGCATGAACGGGCGATGGTGATAGCCAGCTTCCCAGGAGAAACGCAGAGACAAGCGGCATGGCCATTGACATTCTCATGATGCGATCTCCTTAACCCATGGGAAGCCGTAACTCTGGATTATTGACGAGGCGTCATTCTTTTCGCATCCAGAGTTCTCCATGGACGGTTTTCCCGAATGCGATACAGGCAAGTAGTAGCACATTCAAAAAAAAAATGCAAGTGAAATGCCAACTCAAATCGTGATGCTCGGCGGGGGCTCCTGCCGGCTTGTCCCCTCCTCCGCAGGCCACCCCAGCAAGGGACCCGCCGGGTCTTACCCATGTGAATTCCCCATGGCTTTCAATGGCGGTCATCGGAGTCCTGAAGTCGTGACGGAGGGGACAATGAATACTCTCCATTCGGGGCACTCCAAACCTATAACCCGGAGAAAGGGACAGGAAGGGGTTTCTATCACGCCCACCAGTGGGGAAGTGCCAGTGCAATTCCGCACTGGCATGCTAGCGATCCACCCGGAACGGATCGAGGGGCATCGACGTCTTCCCATCGAGGATCAATTCCCGAACCAGCCTTCCCGTGATGGGGGCGAGCAGGATGCCGTTGCGGTAGTGTCCGGTGGCGATGACGAGGCCCGGCAGTCCGGGCGCCGGGCCGAGGAAGGGTCCTCCCGGCCGGGCCGCATAGGGCCTGAGACCCGCCCAGGCCCCGACCATGGGCAGGCCGCGGAGTCCGGGAAAGATTCGCAGGGCCGATCCGAGCAGGTCGTGCATCCCCTGGAGCGTCACGCGTTTGTCAAAGCCCGCCTGCTCGACCGTCGCGCCCACCAGGACGAGGCCGTCGGCACGGGGAACACAGTAAACGTCCGCTCCATGGACGATGTGACGGAGGAGGCCAGATGGGCCTTCGAACTGCACGATCTGGCCCTTCACCGGCTCGACTTTGAGGTTAAGCCCCGCGGTATCCGCCAGCGCCCGGGACCAGGCCCCCGCTGCGAGGACCACCGTAGTGGCATGGACCGTCTCGGTAGCCGTCTCGAGTCCGAAGATGCCCGAGTCGCCGCGCAGCAGCCGAATGACGCGGTGGTGGAGGAGCAGCCGCGTCCCTTTCCGGACGGCCGACTCCGCGAGCGCCCGAAGAAACCGCGGGTTGCGCACCTGGTGATCGTTTTCCTGGAAAAGCGCCCCGCGGAGGTCCTCGGCGAGGCCCGGCTCGATCGCCCGGGCCTCGCCGGCCGAGAGCCGCTGCACGGGCAGCCCGTCCGACCTCAAACGCGTCTCCATCCGAAGGGCCTCAGCCTCCTCCTCTTCCGTGAAATAGGGCTCGAGCGAGCCGGTACGATGGTAACCGATGTCGATCGAGGTCTGGGCTTGCAGCTCCTCTGCGAAGGGTCCGAAGGCCTCGTGGCCGAGCCGGCGCAGGCGCGCGTAGGGGCCGCGGCCCGGCGGCGGATGCGTGATCACTCCGGCGGATGCCCAGGACGCCTCCCGGCCAGCCTCCTGCGCGTCGACGAGCAGGCAGTTGGCGCCCGCGCGGGAGAGTTCATAGGCCGTGCAACAGCCGACAATCCCGGCCCCTACGATGGCCACGTCCGCCGTCAGGCTCATACGATACCGCCTTCACAAGCCCCAAATCACAATCGAAGAACAGGGGGGACTATAGACCATCCCCACGGGAGGGATCCCGCTGGGATATAGGCGTGGCGCCGGTCGGACACCGGCTAAAGCCGTCATTCCAACGACTTACACCAGAATGTAGCGCTGTCGTGTGAGTAGACGAGTTGGCAAGTGCGGGTGCACTTGCAACTCGTCTACCAACTTGGTTGCGGGAAGGGATTCCCGCAACAAAAATTACTTGGACGTCTGAATCCATTCGCCGGCCCAGCCCCCGGACGGCGGCTTCTGCAAATACTCCTGGGAGATTTCCCGATAGGTCTTCGAGGGGCCGTCTTCCGGGTCGACCATCAGGCACTCATCAAACTTTGCGATGGCCGCCTCGAAGTTTTTCTCCGCATGCAGCCGCCACCCTTCCTCGAACAGCTCGACCAGCCAGCGCTTCTTCTCCGGCAGTTTCCCCTTCTTCGCCAGCAGCTCGTAGCACTTCACCGGCTCGGTCTTCCCCTTGACGATCATGGAAGCGAGGAAACGAACTTCAATCTTTTCCTGGGCGAGCTTGTAGGTCGGTTCGCCGATCATAATGTGCGTCCCAAAGGGCTTGTTCGCCGGCTCGAACCGCGCCGCCTGGTTCACCGCGTCACCCATGACGGTGTACTGGAACTTCTTCTGCGAGCCCATGTTTCCCGCCGATACGAGGCCCGAGTTGATCCCCATGCGGACGTCGATATCGACGTTGTATTGCTCCTTGATCTGCCTCCGGATGTCCTGGAGCTTCTCCTGCTGGTCCAGGGCGGACCAGCAGGCCTTCCAGGCGTGCGAATTGGGTTCTTTCGGGTCGTCGAAGGGCACGCCGAAATCCGCCATGATCGCGTCACCTTCATACTTGTCGATGTACCCGTTGTAACTCAGGATGATGTCGCTCATGGGCGTCAGATACTCGTTGAGAACCTTCGCGAGGCCCTCGGCCGACAGCTTCTCCGAGATCGTCGTGAAGCCCGCAACGTCCGAAAAGAACATCGTCGCCATTCTCTTCTCGCCCGTCAGCCGGAAACGGTCCGGGTGCTCCTGCATGTACTGAAGCACCTCGGGGCTGACCATGGTGGAGAACATGGCCCGGACCAGCTTTTTCTGCCGCTCCTCGGTCATGTAGCGGTAAAGCAGCACGCCGGTGAAGGGCACGGTGATGGCGAAGAAGGAATAGGTCACGTTCAGCGAAAGTCCCCAGCGCACGAAGGCGACCTGGACGCCGATGGCGTAGAGGGCGAACATGCCGGCGAAGCCGACCGTGCCCCAGAACCGCGGGAGCACGGCCTTGGCCATGGCCACGAACATCGCCAGAAAACAGATGATGGCGACGTTGAGCGCCCGGCTCAGGCGGATATCCGGCTTGAGGAAGTTCCGCGTCAGGATGGTATTGATGACGTTGGCGTGGGCGCCGACCATGGGGTAGTTGCCCGAGAAGGGCATCGGTGCGATATCGTGCGTGCCCGTGCCGGTGAGCCCGATGAGGACCAATTTGCCCTTGAGCTCTTCGAGATGTTTCTTGGCGCCCTCCGGATTGACGATCTCGGCGAAGGAGAAGTGCTTGAACAGGCTGGTGTCTTCGAACGTGCCGGCCCAGTTGATCAGCATCTGGCCGTGCTCATCGATGGGAATGCGGATGTCCGCGACGCGTCCATCCGGGTACTTTGCGCCGGGCAGATCGATGAAGTGACCGGGGCAGATACGGACGTCCTTGAGCGCCACGCCGAGGTGCCGGCACGCCATGCCGAATCCCATGGCAAAAAAGGCACGCGGCTCACCCTCGGAGCTATCGGACCGGATCAGCAGGGCATAGTTCCGCAGCGACCCGTCGACGTCCTTCTCCACCGTGATATAGACCGGCTCGGCCGTCGCCAGGCCCAGCCGCACGATCGGCTTCGTCGGGTCGGAGGGCCGATCCCGCGCCACCCGCAGCGTCCTCATCAGCCTCTGGGCATGTTCCTCGTCTCGCGGCGGCTGGCCGTCCGGATCCACCAGGATCGCCCTGAGATCGACCGATTTCTCCTCGGCGATAGAATGCCGAACATAATAGTCCAATGATTTGAACTTCTCGTCTTCAACATTCGACTTCCATTGGTCCAGCGCCTGCTGCAACACGTTCCGGCCCTTGTTGTAGATAAAGCCGCCCACTGCCTCGGCGAAGATGGCCTCATGCGTCTTGTCGAATGGAGTCTCGCGGATTTCCTGCTTCTGAAGACGCTCCCGGTTCTCCTTGTACAGGCGCGCGGGGGAACCCAGAAATTCATACGTCGCCACCTCCACGGGCTCCAGCGGCGGGTCCACCGGCAGATTCCTCGCCTTCATCGTTCCCCGATTGAAAATATGCCAATACTGAAGATCGGCCTCGCGCAAATCCCGGCGCGAGACGATCATGTTCGCATTTTCCAACGCTGTCTGAACCACTTCCCGCTCCACCTCCTTTACCCGGGAAATGATGCTCAACTCCTTTTCTTGAAGCATGGCCAGCCGGGCCTTCGTCCAGCTCGATCCGTTGCCATCACCCGCCAGGTCCTGCCGGATTCTCGCCATCGCTCGGAAGGGTGAACTGTCGAAAAGGTTGTACAGCTCGTCCGTCTTCTGCCGTCGGAACAGGCTGTCGATCTCGTTCGCGATCCACTGCAGCTCCCGGTTCGCCTCCTCCATCGCGTCCTGGTTCGAGTAATGCTCCAGGAACACCATGGGAAACAGGACCTGCCCCTGCGCGGTCGCCGCCGCGGCGAGGTCCTCGTCGGGGCTCTTCAGCGTCGCCTCCATCTCTCCGATGAGCTGCTGCAGGTTCCCAATCGTGCTGTCTTGAAGCACCGCCTTTTCCGCCAGCCCGGCCTCAAGAGCCGCCGAAATCTGCCTCACCTGCTCGAGAACCTTCTGGCTCTTCCTCCCGTTGGATGAGGATTCCAGTTCCGCGGCGATCTCGACGCACAGGACCTTCAGTTTCTCGACCTGAGCCGGGTCCATCGTCGGCTCGGCCGCCACGCCCTCTTCCAAGACCTTCGGGAGGCTCTGCGCCTTCTGCATGGCCTCCTGAACGCGGGCGTCGTGGATGACTCCATTCTCGAAAAAAAGAACATCGAACCCGATCACCCCTGCACCCACCTGGCTCAGGTTGCGGATCACGTTGGTGTAGTATTCGCGGGGGATGGGCCACTGGCCGATGGCCTTCAACGACTCGTCGTCGATGTTGCAGTACACGATCGACTCGTCGGTCGGGATGGCGCCGTGCAGGAAGCTCCGGGCCTTGAACCGGTAGTCCTTCACGGCCAGCTCGATGCGCTCCAGGAAGTCCACTCGGCTGTAGTAGAGCCAGGAAAAGAGGCAGGCGCTGGCCCCGCCGATGAGCAGCGACACGAACACGGCGCTTTTCAGGAACTTCTTCATCGCCTGGGGTCCTCAAGGCGAATGGAATAGCCACTGAGGAGAGATCATGCCTATCGCGGACCACTTTTCAAGCGGAGCGGGATGGCTTCGGGTCGTCAGAGAGTTGGGAAGTTCATCCGCCCTTCCCAACTCTCTGATTAAGGCTTCAAGACGACCTTCAGGCTCTCCTTGCGCTCGAACATCTCGAAGGCCGGACGCCATTCAGCCAGCGGCATCTCATGTGAGATGACGGAGCGTGGATCGACGCGGCCGTAGGCCATGAGGCGCAAAGCGCGTTCCCAGGCCGACCGTTTCTGGGCCAGGAAGCCGGTGACCTGCAGCTCCTTGTAAGCGATCTGGACGAAGTCGATCTCGAAGGGGCCCGGATAGAGCCCCATCTGCGTGAACTTGCCCTGTTTCCGGACGAGGTCGAGGCCGAGCCGGCCCCCGCCGGGGAAGCCCGAGGCCTCGAGGACCACGTCGGCCCCGTAGCCGTCCGTCAGGGAACGGACGCGGCTTCCCGCGTCCTCCTCGTCGATGTTGACCGTGTAATCCGCCCCCAACTCGCGGGCGCGAGCCAAGCGCGCCCGGTCGCGACTCGTCCCGCACAGGCAGACGATGCCGCCCTCCGCCTTCGCCACCATCAGCGCCAGCAGACCAATGGGACCGGGGCCCGTGATGGCCACAAAATCGCCCGCCGCCACGTGCGTCATCTCGATAATGGCGTGCACGCAGCAGGCCAGCGGCTCGGTCAGCGCGCCCGCCTCGAAGCTGATGTTCTCCGGCAGGCGATGGATGCAACGCCGAGGCACCACGCAGTAAGGCGCGAACCCGCCGTTCCAGGAGTAGCCCACCACGCGGCGCTGCGGGCACAGGTTGTACGACTCGATCCGGCAGTAGCGGCACTTCCCGCAGATCACCGCGCTCGGCTCGGCCGTCACCCGGTCCCCTACCCGGACATCATCGACGCCTTCGCCCACCTCGACGACGCGTCCGCTCAACTCGTGCCCGGTGACCACCGGCGGGACGATGGGAATCTTGATGGACTGGTGGTAGATGTGAAGGTCCGAGCCGCAGATGCCCGCGGCCTGGACGGCGATCTTGATCTGACCCGGGCCGGCCGCCGGCTCGGGCATCTCCCGCAGCTCCATGTTGCCTTCGCCCAATTGGTACTTGACCAGAGCCTGCATGTTCCCCCCTCTGACACGCTTGCGGAAGCGCATGTGCGCTTCCGCAAGCGTGCCAGACTGATTTTAAATTTCTTGGACGCCAGCGCGGGTGCGCTGGCCTCCAAGAAATTTAATGGTGGTCCACCTGCGGATCAATCCGCCGACGCCGGAACTCCCGGATCAACTCCACGAGCCGGTCCACCGTGTATTCCACGACCTTCCGGCCCTTCTCCTCCGTCGCCAGAGTCGCATCGCCGATCACTCCCGTCTTCGACATCCGGCTGAAATGCTCCATGAAGCGTACCGGAGAGCCTTCCTCCAGGTCCCACCAGATGAATTTCGACGGCTGGAAGTGAATGTCCTTCACCGCCTTGTCCATCTGGACCAGGTCGGGCCGCAGGTGCAGGATCACCGAGGTCTCCAGCTCGCAGCCGTGGGACATGCCGCCCGGCTTGGGCGACTCGCGTATCTCGCGGATGGCGGGCTTGGCCAGATTCCACCAGGCGGCGATCGCCGCGATGGCTGGCGTGGTGTTGCAAATCCTTCGGCAGGCCACCTCGAGAAACGGGATGTTGCTCCCGTGCCCGTTGATCACCAGGAGCTTCCGGAAACCGTGGTGGGCGAGGCTGCGGCCGATATCGACGATGAACCCGACGAAATGCTCGTGAGAAATGGCGATCGTGCCCGGAAAATCCAGATGGTGCTCGTTGAAGCCGTAGGAGACCTGGGGCATGAGGACCGCCTCCTCGGGGACGCGTTCGACCGCGCGCCGGCTCAGTTCACCCGAGGTGAGATTATCCACCGCCAGGGGAAGGTGCGGCCCGTGCTGCTCGACCGTGCCGACGGGAAGGACCACCACCTTCTCCTGTCGGACGGCTTCCTTGATCTCCGGCCAGGTGAATTCGTCGTATCGGTATTTCATGGGAACACTCAACATCGTATTGCTGGCAGACACCCCGCTGGCCGAGCAGATAGTGAAATTTTGTTTTCTCCATTCCGGCAAATTCGGGCGGCGGCAGCACCCGAAACGAGCCCCTCACGATAGAGCTGGATGGCTAGCTCTTTCCGCAGTTCCGCCTGCAGACGTTGCCGGGGAATCTTCACCGCAGCCAGCGCCTCGCCAGATATGATGATGGAAATGTCGTTCATCCCTTGGCTCTCCTCGGTTCGTTCGCCAGAACGAACCTGCGCCCGCATTTCCGTTCTGGCAAACTATAAACCTCAATCTTTCCCAATATAACAACTTCCTGGCGTGTGTCGTGCGAATCCATTCCTTCCTTGACACCTCTTCGTGAGGTATGCCCCATGAAGCGTACTTTTCGAACCCTCTACCGTGTTTCGGATTTTTTTTCGCCGTCGCTTACCCTGTTGCGGTCGCCGATTGGGAAACTTATATGTCGGAGCACTATGGCTTTTCGATGCTGATCCCCCAGGGGACGGAATGCGAGGAGAAGGAATGGGACGGCGGCTGGGCCGGCCTCTACGCGGAAAGCGAAGGCGTCAAGTTCTACGGCCTCTGCAAGCTGGAAGAGGTCTCGGCCAAGGACATCGAGAAATTCGGCGTGAAGGTGACCGGGATACCTGCGGACAAGTGAAAGGTGATCGACAAGCGCGAGGAGTCGAACGGTTGGGACTGGTTCTGCACCGTCGAGGCGGAATCCGACGCCGCGGAGAAAGACGCCTGAGTTCGTCTACCGCTTCCTTGAAGCCAGGGACCAAAACCTGTGCGAACCGGCCTTGAACTTCGCGCCCGAAGCGATCCCAGTCAGGTTCTGCCGCGTTGTTTGGGCCGGCCCTCGGGATTCCTTCTCGCTTGAGTGCGCACTCGAAGACGGAGAACTCCCTGAAAAACTCGAGAACGAGCTCGCGGTCAGGTGCCTCGGGCGGGAGTTTGAATGTCATCCTCTCTCCTTGCCTCCATTCAGACGGCAGAATTCCTTTGTCTACGCCGGTCACCCTTTGTCGTCCACGCACCTTCAGACTCCGCTTGGATTCGCATCTCAGGGGCCGCTCTCCTCTCCCGGCCCGTGCCCGAAGCGCACACGCGCTTCGGCTATGAGAAACCGCCGGCTCCGAAGCGCACACGCGCTTCGGCCAGGGATGACGGCGTGTAGGGAGCCTCGGGACCTCAACCTTCAAGGGTGACGACCTTGCCGCCTGCGTGGGCGCTGTCGTAGACCGCTTCGCCAAAGAGGAGCGACCAGTAGCTGTCCCAGAGGTCGGGTCCGCCTTGCGCCTCGCCGAGGCAGCGCCTGGCGAAATGTTCGACCTCGCCGCGGTATCCGAAGTTAATGGCGCTGCGAGCCATCGAGTTCCACGCCGGCTCGAAGGCGTGCAGGTATCGGCCGGCCCGAGGGACCGCCTGGCTGAAATCCTCCCGGGCCTGCCATTTCAACCGCATCATATCCTCGCAGACCAAGTGAGTTTCGCAGCCGACCAGTTCGAGGCGCTCGACGATGTCACGGAAACCGGTCTTGGCTTCGAGACTGTTGAGGTCGAGCTGTCCCACGGCCCCGGACTCGAAGACGACGTTGACGGCGTAGGCGAACTGGGTGGGTGTGGCCTCGTGGTAGAAGGCCTGGACCTTGGCCGGATCGCCCGCGAAGAACCGCACGAGGTCGAAGATATGGCAGAGCTGGCCGATGAGCATGGCCCGGCGCGGGGAATCGATGCCCCAGATTTGGGGATAGGGCCCCTGGGCGAATTTGCAGAAGAGGAAATGCAGGGGTCCGAACTCGGCCCGATGCAGGATTTCCTGGGCCATGACGTAGACGTCCGCGAAGCGCTTCATGAAGCCGACCTGTCCCCAGACGCTGTTGGCCTCGGCGAGCTGAGCCAGCTCCTTCGCCTGCTGCGAGGTCACCGCGGACGGCTTTTCGACGTAGACGGGGATGCCGCGCCGGAGGACGTGTGGCGCGAGCTGGTACTGTTGAGGCGCGGGACCAATGCAGAACACGCCGTCCAGCTCCTCCTTGTCCAGCATCTGCTCCAGGTCCGTATAGACTCGGCGGGCGCCGAAGTTCCTCGCATTCCGCACCGCCTTCGATTCGTCCACGTCGCAGACCGCCACCAGGTCGATCTGCGGCACGAGATGGACATTCGGGAAAATCGACGCCGTCGAAAAGCTCCCGCAACCAATGAAGGCCAGTCTGGCCTGACGCTGTGTGGACAAGATTACCTCCTCTGATGTGGCCTTTCTCCATTATCCCTGTTCAGAAGTGCTGGTGCACTTTTGAACAGGGATAATAACGCCCGTCTCATTCGGGCCCGCGTTCAGGGGAGCCAAATCGGCCTTCGATGCGGGCCTGAAGCTCCCGGGCCAGGGATGCATTGAGGGAGCGCAGCTTTTCGAGCTGGAGGCGAGCGGCATCCTCCTGGCCTTCGCGCACCAGGAACAGGCCGAGATCGTAGCGGGTCTGGCCGTCCTCCGGATCGAGTCGTTCGGCCTCCCGGTAGTGGAACAGGGCATCTTTCTTGAGGCCGAAGCGCTCGAAAGACCGGCCCAGCTCACGGTGCGCCGGCACGTTTTCCGGATCGAGCTCGACGGCCTTTTCAAACGATTCATGGGCGAGCGTGAACGACCCCTTCATGGAGTAGAGAAGTCCGAGGTAGCGATAGGCATCCGAGGACTGCGGCTGCAGCTCGGTCACCCGAAGGAATCGTTCGATCGCCAGATCGTGCTGGTGGCGCTGCAAGTAGACCAGGCCGAGGTTGAAATGCGCCTCCACCAGAGCCGGGTTGGAATCGAGCGCCCGGAGGTAGGCCGCCTCCGCCTCATCCAGTTCCTGCCGCTCATGGTGTTCGACCCCGCGCTGGAAATCGGTCACGCCGCGGCCGGGAAACCAGCGGTCGATCCCTCCGGGCCCGCCGCGCCCGGTCTGGCTGGCCGACTGCGCCGATTTCCGAGCGGCGATCACGTGCTGCCGGAGCTGTGCGGGCGTGACCCGGGATGCAAACCGGTAGACGGAGAGGCCGGTGTAGGCCAGGAGGCCCAGGCTGAGGCCTGCGGCCGCGTTGAGTGCGATCCGCCGCCAGGGTGAAATCGCTCCGGACAGATTCTGGCCGATGGGGAGGGTGAGGCCCATGAGGCAACCCGCAGCCAGACCACCCAGGTGTGCGGTATTATCAACGGCCGGGAGGATCAGTCCGAGGAAGAAATTGATGCCCAGGAAGAGGATGCCCATCTGGAGGGAGTGCCAGACGCCGGGCGGAGGGTTCATGTTGCGACGGCGGCAGATACGGAGGATGCGCCCATAGCACACCAACTCCGTGCCGAAGAGTCCGAAGAGGGCGCCGGACGCGCCCACAGAAATGGCCGAGTTATACCCGTAGCTGGCCAGAGAGGCGAAGAGGGCCGAAGAGACAAACAAGCAGAGCAGGCGGCGGCTTCCGAGGGCGATCTCTAGTCCGTAGCCGAGGCTGAAAAGTGCCAGCATATTGAGGATCAGGTGTGCCGGAAAGCCATGGAGGAAGGCGCAGGAAAGCAATCGCCAGACCTCCCCCGCGTCGATCAGATGATTGACCTTGGCCCCAAACCGGACCAGCGACGCATCGGTCGGATGCCATTGGCCGTGCGGGCAGGAAATCCCGTAAAGGATGAGGCAGAGGAGGAGAAGCAGCCAGACGGCAACGGGCCGCGGCGGTGGGACCCTTTCCACCGTCCCCGGTTCCTGACCCGGTGTAGTGGGCGGCCCGGAGGGCGGGGAGTATCCGGCGTCGTGCATGGAATCCACCGGTCCACGGAGGGAGAAAGTGTTCTTTTCATCGGATGTCCTGCCGTTGGCCCCTGCCATGGGATACCCCGACGAGTCGTCCATGCTGGAAGTGCTCCCGCGCTCTGAAATCCGCGAGCCCGAAGGAGAAATGCCGCCGCCCTTCGGACGAGGGATTTCTATTGAACGGTGACATGCTCCGAGCGAAAGGCCTTGAGGGTGCCACAGGGGAGCTGAAGGATGAGGCCGTGCGTGAGGTCCAGGTCGACCACTCGGCCCGTATAGGTCTGCCCTGCCTGCTCGAGGCAGACGACGTGGCCTCCAGAGGTGCAACGGTGACGCCAAGCCGCCTCGAGCTCGGTCCAGTCCCCGCTGCAGAGCTCGGCATAACGCTGGTCCAGACGCTTCAGGAGCGCTCGGGCCAGGCCGGTGCGGTCCACGGGACTTGCCAGGGCACATCTCAAGGAGGTGGCCTTCTCCCTCAGGTCCGGAGGAAAATCCTCGTTTTCCTGATTGACGTTGACGCCGATACCCAGGACGAAGGCTTGCGGCGGCCGGTTTTCCGAGGTCCGTGTTTCCACGAGGATTCCGGCGACTTTTCGGCCACCAAGGATGACGTCATTGGGCCACTTGATGTGCGGGCTGCGGCCCGTGCGGTCCTGGATGGCCTCGCACACGGCGAGGCATCCCACGATCGTCAGGACGTGGGCGCGTTCCGGGGCCAACTTGGGCAGGAGCAGGACAGAAAGGAGAAGGGACCGGCCGGGGACATCGTGCCAGGAGCGGCCTTGTCGGCCGCGGCCGCGGGACTGGGATTCGGCCATGACGGCCGCGCCGTGAGGCTGCGGCGTATCCAGGAGCTGCCAGGCCACGTCGTTGGTGCTGGCAGTCCGATCGTAAACCAGAATCCTCCGGCCCACGATCCGGGTCTCGAGTTTCCAGCCGATCTCGTCCGGGTGCAGCCGGTCAGGCCAGCTCAGCAGCCGTGCGCCTCGCTGTTCGTTCCATTCGGCGTGTCCGCCGGCCTTCACGAGCTTCTGTATCTCGCATTGGAGGTCCGCCGGCGATAGGCCCAGGGAATGGGGTCCGATCCAATCGCCCAGGTTTTCCTTCAACTGGAGCAGGAGAGAGAGGTTCAAGTCATCATCCAAGGCGTTCGACCTCCATCGAGATGTCCAGGGCCGGCGCGGAATGGGTCAACGCGCCCACGGAAATCCAGTCCACGCCCGCTTCCGCCATGGTGCGAACGTTCGAAAGCGTGACACCTCCGGAGGCCTCCAGGATCGGCCGGGCCGGGCTGCCCCTGGGCCGGCGTCGATCGAGCCATTCGACCATCGCTCGGGCTTCCTCCGGCGTGCGATTATCCAGCATGATCATATCAGCTCCCGATTCCACCGCAGCCTGGAAGCAGGAGAGGTCCTCGATTTCCACCTCGACGCGTAGGGCTGGAGACGCCTCACGGGCCCGGCGCACAGCGGATTTCACGGCGTCGGCAAGCGCGCAGGAAAGCTCGGCCCGAACCGCCTCCAGGTGATTGTCCTTGATCAGGATTTGATCGTGGAGGCCGAAACGGTGATTGCGGCCCCCGCCGAGACGGACGGCGTACTTTTCCATCACGCGCCAACCGGGGAGCGTCTTTCGGGTATCCAGGATCAAGACGCCGGTCCCCCGGACCGCATCGACGAATCTCCGGGTCTGGGTGGCGACGCCCGACAACCGCTGCACGAAATTGAGCGCCGTCCGCTCCCCTGTGAGGAGCGCCCGGAGGGGCCCCGTGATCTCGGCTGCGACCTCGCCGACCCGCGCCGTGCCGCCCTCGGGAACCCGGAGCTCCACCCGGATGGTGGGATCGATGGCCTGAAACACGGTGGCGATGACCGGGCCACCGGCCCATACCCCGTCCCGGCGGCAGAGGAAGCGGCCTCGCCCGCGGTCACAGGCCGGCACGAGAGATTCCGTGGTGCGGTCTCCCTCCCCCACGTCTTCCGCGAGGGCCGCCCGCACGAGGGCCTCGTAATGCTGGGAAGGGAGGATTTCGGCCATGGTGAACACGGGCACTTCGTGCCGACTCGCCTCCGGGGTTTCAGCGCTGGTCTTCTCACTTGCAGCGGAGTTCAGAGACCGCGACCGGCCGCAGCCGCCGGACGCCCATGAGTATAGAGCACTCACGCCCTTCGCTCCAACAGGCCCGACTCCGGCAGAGGCCAGTTCTTTTCCCGCGGCTTGCCTTTGTGGCGCCGCAAGGGTAAGGTGAGCTAGGGTCCATCTTCAAACGGGATGCTCATCACCCTGGCAGGGAACAAACTCGGCCATGATTGCAGACAAAGTGCTGGGAGCTTACGCATCCATCGGCGGCCTTTCCCCGGCAGAGCAGGCGCGCTGGTATCGGCGGCTGGCCTCGGAGTGGGGCATCACCACCTGGGAAATCCCACTGCTGGCAGGGCTGCCGCTTTCGCTGGAGGTCGTCGATGCGCTGGCGGAGATTCCTTCGTCCCTGGTAGTGACCCTGGTGGCTCAATGGGCCCGGTCGGGCCAGAAGAACCGGGCTTACGGCCTTTCTTCGCTGGACGAAACGGCCCGCCAGGCGGCTCTGCTCGATGCCTTTTCGGTCTTGCAGCAGTGCTTGGCGCTCTCCCAGCATGGCCTTCGCATCCGCAACCTGGTGGTGCACACGGGCCAGCGCACAGGCGATCCGATCCCGCACGCGATTTCCTTCTACCAAAGCCTGAGGGAGTTGCGGGTCAGGCTCACGTCCCTTCTGCCGGATTGTACGCTCCTAGTGGAGGTGACCGACTCCCGGCCGCCGGAGTACGCGATACCGTTCCCTGCGGCCAAGAAAGCTGCTCTGTCCCTGCCGGAGCTTCTCCAGAGCGTGGCCGCAGTGAACCGTGACGGCCAGGCTGGCCACCCCGTGAGTCTCATGGCCAATTGGGGGAGGCTGCTGGTCAACGGAGACGCCCCTTTGGGCCAGATTCGCCGGATTCTCGCCTCGGATGTGCCGCTGGCTGGCGTCATCCTATCGGGAGCCGGAGCGGGTCCCGACGGCTTTACCGACTCACACAACTCGCATCTCGATGGGGCGAGCGGTTTCACTTCCGCCGATGCAGCGGCCTGCGCCTCGGTACTGCGGCAGGCCACCGGCCCCGTCTTTATCGGTACGAAATGCAGCCGAGCGTGCGTGAAGGGCGAAGTTTTGACCGAGGAGGTGTTGGCCGCCCAGGGGAGGTTGTTGAAGGAACTCGTCTGATGACCTGGCGAAGCACTGCTTCAAACCGACCCGTCTGACTCGGGCGAGCAGAACCGGAATAAGGTACGGCAGGCGCTTCGCTGACCGGCCGGAGATCAGGTGATACATTTTCCGGAGTCCCGGCGGGATTCGGGCATCGATGACCACGGGTTTCAGCACTTGGCGATTCGAAGTCTGGGTGTAGAATAGTTCAGGTTGCGGAAAAGGATGTCCTCAACAAGAACGACTCTGGAACAGGGGAGAATGGGCCTATGATGCTGAAATTCTGGGGTGCGCGGGGAAGTATTCCAACTCCGGATCCGGAATGCATGCGTTACGGGGGCGACACCTCGTGCCTCGAGGTCCGGACCTCGAACGAGAGGCTTCTGATCCTGGATGCGGGAACGGGCATCCGGCGGCTGGGGATCGACCTGGAGGAGAAGGCCCAGGGGAAACCGATCACCGCGGACATTTTCATCACGCATGGCCACTGGGACCATATCCAGGGCTTCCCGTTCTTCCGGCCGGCCTACAAGGCGGGGAATCAATTCACCTTTTACGGCCTGTTCAAGGTGGACGGCCGCGTCGAAGAAAGCATGAAGGGCCTGATGGGCCAGCTCTATTTCCCGGTGAGCATGGACAACATGGCCAGCGAACTGGTCTTCAAGGATATCCTGGAGGGGGAGAAGGACGTGGAGGGCGTCCGGGTTTCCACGTGCGTCGTCAATCATCCCCAGGGGGCCGTTGCCTACCGCATCGAGCACGGGGGTACGGCCATCGTGTATTGCCCCGACACGGAACATGGTGACCAGCTTCAACCGAAATTGATCGAGCTTTCGCGGGAGGCCGAATACCTGATCCACGACGCGCATTATTCCCCGGAGGAATACCCGATGTACCGGGGCTGGGGCCACAGCACCTATCGGGAAGCCATCGGTGTGGCGAAGGCCGCGGGCGTGCAGAACCTCGTGCTCTTCCACCACGCCCCGGAGCATCACGACAAGTTCCTCGACGAGCTTCTGGACCGCGCCCGCCAGGAGTGGCCGCACACGATTGCGGCGACGCGGGACCTGGTGGTCAAGACGCGCTCGACCGATACGGCCCTCCGGCAAAAGGCCATCAGCGACGCGCAGCGGTCGGCCGACTTTAGCTGGTTCGTTCCCCAGGGCTACTCGGTCCAGAGGGCCGGAGAGGACCTTCACGTTCTGTGCCCGCCGTCACGGACCGTGCTCGCTTCCAACTCGTTCCAGGAGGACATCCTGCGCGAGCTCGTGCCGCCCGTGAAAAAATTGATCATGGATTTTACTTTGGTCGACCGGCTGAACTCGGTCTGTTTGGGTGTCCTGGGCCGTATCCTGGCCTCCTGCCAGAAGAAGGAAATCCGGCTCGTCTTCGTCAACGTGAACGAGTACCTCCTCGAGATTTTAAAGGTGACGCGTTTCAGCGAAGTAGCTACGATCGAGACGAAAACCACGGGCTCGACTTCACCGGGGGCATCGACGTCAACGATTTTGGGGCAGAGGCGGTCCTAGTCTTCGAGCCCGGAAGTGCGGGTGCACTTCTCAACCGGGAAACCTGCGAGTGCAGAGGCGGGCGCGAGCACCCGCCGCGAAGGCGCGCCCACCTCACATCGTCCCAACGTCCTTCCACAGAATCCCCCCGTTGGAGTCATGCCTTGAGGCGTGGCGCTGCTCGGGCAACGGCTAAAGCCGTCACTCCAACTTGTGGGTTGAGGCCTTCTTCTTAAGTCGTTGTAAACAAACGTGTTATTCGTTTGTTCCTCAGGAGGATTCCTCCCGGTGAGACAAGTGCAGGAGGCGGGCACCCGCCGCACTCCCAGGTTGAGTAGTGGCCTCCCGCAACTGAAGCATGGGAAGGAGATTTACCGCGGATGACGCAGATGACGCAGATTTCTTTTCCTTTTGAAAGCTGCCAGCCGCGAATCAGAAGAAGGAATGACCCTTCGGGTCCAAATGGGGAGACCCGATATCAGCGCCGTTTCGGCCTGCGGCCGGGCTTCTCCTTCTCCGGCTCTTCCTTCTTCTCTTCCAGCGCCTTCCATTCGCTTCGCGGCCCCGGCGGCCCGTCCGTCACCGCCCACACCTTCCCGCCGCGCAGGTACATCCTTTGCATCTCCTTCAAGGTGAAGGGCCGCGAGCCGAGCCGGCCGAAGACGTTGATCTGGTTGCCGCTCTCGTCCACGTAACGGTCTCGGCTGATGCCCTCCGAGACGGCGAGCGCCCGTCCCCGCGTCGGATACGTCGCGATCAACTGCGGGTCCGCTGGATAAGGCGAAAAGCCGAGGTGGCCCGGGTCCTTCGAGCAGATGAGTTGGACGATGCGCAACCCGTTGCGTCCATCCGCGATGTAGGCGAAGAGGCTGACGTTGGTCATGCCGATGACCACGCCGGAGGCGTCGTTGATCTGCCCATCGGCGTTGAATGCCTTGTAGAGCTTCGGCTGCGCAGGCCGCTCGATGTCGACGATGACGAGTCCCTGCGCGCCCGCCGCGACGTACGCGAAGAGCTTGGAAACGTAAATGTCCCGGGCGTCCTCGATCGCCAGCGACGCCTCCGGGATCATGGCCGGCTGGTCAGGCAACGTCACGTCGAAGACCTTCAGGCCCTGAGCGTCCACCACGAAGACATAGCGGAACTGCACGGCCAGGGCCTTCGGGTTCACGAGCTGGTCCGCCGCCGCCTTCGCCACCAGCCTGGGTTGGGAGGGCTGGGAGACGTCCACGACGACCAGGCCGTTTTTTTCGGTCAGCACGTAGGCATAATTGCCGACGATCTTCAGGTCGACGCTCCCCGTCAGAGCGCCTTCCGGATTGAACGTTGCCAGGCGCCTCGGGAAGTTATTCTGGGGATTCCCGTCAATATAAGTGACCACGTCATAGACCACGAGGCCTTCGATGCCGTCCGCCACGTAAACGCACCCGAAGATCGGCTGCACCTTCTGCTCCTGGTTGTCCGGGCTCTGCGTCCGGGTCGGATCGACCATCAAGTTGGAGGCGAAGGCGAGGGACCGGGCGTCCGGCGAGCGCAGGCGTGACTGGTGGCCGAGGGGGGAGAAAGGCTCCTCGATGAGGCGCTGGGCGAAGTTCTTGTTGGCGACGTTGGCGATGTCGAAGACCCGCACGCCGCCCGGCCCGTCGGCGACAAACAGGTATTCGCCGTATCGCTGGACCTTTCTGGCCGACTTCGTGTTGTGTTTGTAGGCGTTTTCCAGAATCCGATTGCTCTCGACGTGGCTCTGGTAGCTTTCCGGAAAGATCACGGAATGGAGCTGGCTGCCGATCACCGGCTCGACGGCGAGGCCCTCAGCGACCTCAACGGCGGCTACGCCCGCGGTGTCAGCGGCAACAAAGGCGTATTTCCCGACGAAGTTGTAGCCGTTCGTGCCGAGGCCGAGGAGTTGCCCGATCTTGGCGTTATTGTCCCCAGCGGCCGAGAGATGGCAGTCCGTGCACTGCTTCGTCGAGTCGCTCCGCACCGTGTGGGGCGGGAAGGGCGTCAAGGCGTGCCCGCTGAAACCCTCGGCCGAGATGGTTGGATTCTCATAGAACACCCAGTCGCGGTTGCGGTTCTGCGCTGAAGCGACCACGGCGCTGGCCGAACGCACGGGCGAGACGCGGTTACCCCTCACCGTGCCGTCGATACCCAGGAGGTAGCCGTCCGTCCGCAGGGTCTGCGGGTAATAAAACACCTCGTTGAAGGTGGTTTCCGGCCAGTAATGCGTGAGTTTTTTCTTCACGTTGGCCACGTTGGGCAGGTGGCAGCCGTAGCAGTTCGTCACCCACGAGGTATGGCAGGCGTAGCAGGTCATCGCGTTCGATCCGCGCTCCGTCGAAGGCGTGTTCTCCTCGCCGGGGAGGGGGACGGTCCGGTGGGCGAGCTGGGCCAGGTCGTCCGGAATGACGCCCCAGGTCTTCCCGTCCCTCTGCATCGTGTGGGCAAGCGCCATCTTTTCATTGTAATCGGGCGACTGCGGGTCCAGCCGGTCGAGTTGCTGTGGAAGCTCCCACTCTTTGTTCTCGTCGATGCGGCTGCGCAGGACGATTTTCTTCCCCTTCCGGTACACCGCCTTCTTGCCCCAGGGCGTCCTCATTTCTTCCATCGAGTTTCCGCCCGGCGGGTTGGAGGTCTTCAATTCGTTGCCCTTGAACGTGCCGTGACAGTCCTGGCAGGCGATCTCGATCGCATTGATCATCTCGCCATAGAGCTTCCCGTCACCGTGACTGTCCTGCTTGAAGTGGCAATCGATGCAGTGCATCCCCTTCTCCGCGTGTGCATCGACGAGATGCAGGGCCTTCTTGTCCCACTCCGGGTCCTCGGCGCTCACCACCTGGCCGTTCCGGTCCAGCAGGTTGCCGCGGATGTCCTGCTTGTAGACCGTCCGGAAGAGCCAGCCCGTGCTGGACGCATCGGAGAGGCGCACCTTGGGGAACTGGGCGCTCATGTCCTTCATCTTGGGATAGTTTTCGTAGGCAATATGACCGTGGTCCGTGTAAATCCTGTCCGCGTCGGTCTCATAGTCCCACCAGTAGTAGCCGAAGTAGGCATAGGACATTCCACTCCCTTGGTGGTAATGGCACACGATGCACTGGCTGCTGGGAATGGCGCGGGTCATCTCGTGGCGGATGGGATGGCCTGACTCGTCCTTCGGGATCGTGGGGTCAGCCGTCGCGCTCCGGCCCACGTGTCCGAACTTGGCATATTGGCCGGAATGCATCGGGTCCCGGCTGTTCGCATAGATCACGTGGCAGGCCGAGCAGCCGCTGGAGCGATAATCGCCGGTGTACCGGTTCTCCCCGAGGAAGGAGAGGTAAGGGTCGTTCAGGCGGGTCTTCTGCAGGGCGATGAACCCGGCCTCGACGCGCCCTTCGGTGCCGGGCCCGCGCAGGCTTGCCCCGTTGTTGCCATCCTCGAAGACGCGGAAGGGGTTGCCGGGAAACGTCCGTGCGAAGTCGGGCAACGGCAGCAGGAAGGGCCGGACGCCGCGCTTCAGTTCCTCGGGAGTGGGCGGCGGTACGGTGTAGAGCGCCTCGGGATAGCCCGATGCGTTGTAATGTTCGCCGAAGACGTAGTTCTTCAAAGGCGCCAGGCCGTTGTTGTAGGCTGCCGCTCCCGGAACCATCGCACTATGCGCCATCAGGCTTTCCCGCACGTGCAGAACATCCTGCTCATGGCACTTGCCGCAGGTCTTGTGGACGACGCGGAGGTCGCCCGGGTTCATGAACTGGATGAACTCCGCGCTTTCCGCGTTGAGCCGCGCATAGGACTTCTGAGGGTTGCGGGACGTGGCCCAAAACTCCTTGTCCCTGGGCAACACATGGGCCAGCTCCTTGATCGTGGCCTCGGCGTTGCCGCCGTGGCAGTCCGTGCAGCCCTCCTTCACGGTCGCGGCCGCGTGCATCTTCTCCGCTCCATCGTGGCACGTCAGGCAGCCGCGGCTCGCCGCCAGCGTCTCCGGCGTCGCCGCCGCCCAGGCGGACTTGTAAGCGGCCTGGGCTTCGACCCTGGCCGTTTCTTCAGCCTGTGCCGGTGGTCGGTGGAAAAAGAACACCCCACTCAAAACCAAGCTGATCGCAAGCCCCATCCCGATCCAGGTCATCAGGCGGTTCATGGGATGAACTCTGCCTCCGGTGAAGGGTTTCTGTCCCGTCCTACGAGTTCTTGAGTCGACGGGTACGGAAGTGCGCCAGCATTTCCGTACCCGTCGACTAGAAGACGAGCGTCAAGGCGACGAAGGCGGTATAGACCTCTTCGTCGCTGCCGCTGAGGTCCTCGAGGCCCGAGCCGGGGTGGAGGACCGACGTGGCGACGGTGAAAATCATGTTTTCATTCAGAAAGGGCCGGTACTGGAGGGCGATGCCGTATTCAAGGCCGATGGAGGAATCGACCTCGTTGACGGCGAAACGCTTCTCGAGGGTATCCGTATGGGCGAAGCTGAAATAGTTGAGGGTCGGAATAACGACGACCTTCGGGGTCACCTTGGCGTCGACTCGGAAATGGGCGATGAAGATGCCCGGGTTGACGAAATTAGACGGCTGGGCCGCCTTGGCCCGGAGGTTCGGATAGAAGCTGTTGCCATTGACGAGCACGCGGCCGCCGATGGCCTGGGCCTCTCGGACCCAGTAACTGAACCCGTTGCCAGCGAAATTCGGGTTATCAAAGATACCGTCGAACCCGCCGGCATCGCCATCGTCCGCGTCCGAGTCGCCGGAGGCATAGGCCAGGGCGGTCCGGAACTCGAGCCAATCGTAGGGGTAGGCCACTTCGAGCGCGGCGAAATAGGCGCTGATATCGACGTCCCTGCCGGCCACGAAGTTGTTTTCCTGGTCGCCGAGCGCATAGTAGAAAGCGGGCGACACCTTCAGGCGACCGATGTGGCCGTCGCCTGCCAGCCCGATGGTGTAGGAGTCCAGGTCCGTGTCCGCTCCTTTGCGGTCCCGGTCATACAGGAAACTCAACTCGGCAAAGAAACCCGGCCAGACGAAATCCTGGCAGATGAGGTTGGCGATGACGACGGACTGGTTGCGGGTGTCGAATTCATTGAAATTGCTGAAGGGGTCTTTTTCCTGCTGCTGGAACACGGCCAGATTCCACTGGGCCCGGTTCGAAGCGAAGGCCCCGAAGAGCCGGGCGCCCTGGTTCAGGTCATTGAAGACGAACCCGCGGAAGTCGCTGACGAAGAATTGCCGGCCCACTCGCGTGGAAACGGAATCGTAATAATCATTGACGTCGAAAAGCTTCAACTCCACGAAGGCCTCCTGGAGCGCCCCATCAGACTCGAGGCGAGTATCGTCCAGATCGAGGTGCTGCAGATTAAATGCCCCGGTGACCTTGACCGACCAGTCTTTGGGCTTGAAAACGGTTTTTCCGTGAAACAGTTCAATGCTGGCGAAAAAGTTCTGGTTGGTGATGAACTCGTTGGCTTCAATCCCGTTTCCCTGGAAACGCTGCCGGCGCTCCGCGAGGGTGTCGCTGACGCCCGTGAACACGAAGAAGGTCTCATCGCCGATGATGGGAAAATCGCCTTTCAGCACGTTCTGGTGGTAGGGGTCCCATAGCCCCCTGGAGAATTCCCAACGCTCCCACTGTGGCAGGGCGAGACGCCACCGGTCCTCGATGAGCCTGAAATGGCTATCCATCATCATGCCCCGGGGCGCCCCGGGCCTGGCCAGGCTGCGGCCCGAGCCCGCCTGGCGCGGCATCTCGGGCCACGCCGTCGGCTGCACAGGCTTCGACTCGGACGCCGCAGCATCCGGGGCCGCCGTCGGTTCGGCCTGCAAGGGAACAGAACCAAGAAGCCAAAGCACGGGAATCCAAAGGGTTCGAATCATGGGTCTGGACCGGCGAGAAGTGGGGTCTGGCCACGGTGACGGAGATCACGCGCGGACGCGCTCCCGTCGAGAAACGAGAAAACGGTAGATGAGTAGGAAAACTCCGGGAAGCTTCGTCAGCCCGCGGAGATTGCCCGGGGTGCCTTTGAGGTCATCAACAGCGTGGATTATAGCATCACCGCCCGGCGATTGAAAGGCCCCGACTCCGTGGGTAAGAAAAGGCTCCGGGCATCCTTTAGGTACCAGGGAAAGTCCATCTTCAGGATGATCCTGCGGAAGGCAAGAATGGCCCCGTCCAGCGTAAGTCTCTGTTATTCAAGTAACTAGACGGGAGCGACTTCTCATTTTCGTCTAACTTCTGCCCCTCATACCGCACGGGGAAGCGCAAGAGAACGCCCGGTAGGACGCACCGGGGTGCCGCAACTTCATCCGGCTTGTGGGGGGCAGGTCGGCGTGCCAGTCGCCGCCGGCATTCGCAGCGTGCGCATCAAGCGGTCCAGGTAAAACGCGTCAACCATTCCGAAAAGGACCGAGCAGTGGTATTCAAGAATAGCCACGGCGGAATCGTTAACGAGTATCCAAATTTGATAATAATAACGCTGGTCCCCGCCTACGGTGGCCCTGGACTCCAGATGGATGCCTCGGGCAGTTCCGGCGGACATGACCTCGGTACGGGGATCATCCCATTGGATTTCCCTTTCGCGAGTGAGATTCGCCAGGATTTCCTCGGGCGAAAGAGGAAGATCGCGCCGGTCACGGACGCGCACCCGCAGGACGCCGTCCTTCTCGCGGCTCTGAAACAGCACATCCGGGCCGTCGGCACGCCGCTCCCATGCGGGCGGATAGCGGAACGAGAGCCTGTCGGCCGCATCCCTGAACGGCGTGCCGTCCTCGAGGGTGAATCGCTTGAGGCGGCCGAGAAGAACGATCGCCCCAAACGAGAAGACGTAAAAGGCACCGATACCGATGACGAGGAGATACCATCCCATGGAACGGGTCGCGAGAAAGGGCCCGCTTGAGCGTCCGGCGATGCGTCATGCGATCATGGCGGGGCCAGGGACCGGAAGTATAATTTCCTGGACTGAAGAGACGGCATGCTTCTCCCTTCCCCTCCATATCTTTCAGGATGGACACGATTTTACAAGAGGCAGTGGATTTGATCCGGGAAGGCTATTGCGAGGATGCGCTGTCACGCCTGGATTTGATTCCCGCCGAGCGACTGGATGATCCGGACCGCGTGGAATTTCTGTACTGGAAAGGGACGGCCCTGAGCCAGTTGGACCGGTTCGAGGAAGCGGAGGAAGTCCTCCGCGAGGGTATCGGCCGGTTTCCGGACGAGGGCAGGCTCTACCGGTCGCTGGGCCAGCTTTTTTCCGAGGCGGGCCGGGAGGAGCGGTGTCTGCTGTACTTTGCGAAGGCGGCGGAGCTCATGCCGGGTGATGCGGCCACGGCCTACGAGTGGGGATACGCTCTGTACAAGCTGGAGAAGGATTCGGCGGCGGTCGAACATTTTCGCGAGGCGCTGGCCATCAATCCGCGTTGCGCCTCCGCGGTCCAGTACCTCGGAGAGATTTATGAGTCCCAGGAGGAACAGGAGAAGGCCCTGGAAACGTACCAGGAATACTTCCGCAGCGTGGACGACGATTACTCGCTTCTCGTGGAGGCAGCGATCTGCCTCTCCGACATGGAACGCTTCGAGGAGGCCGCCCGCTACTACGAGTGCGCCATCCAGGTCAATACACACTACGTTTACGCCTACTACAACTGGGCGGTGAGCCTATGGCGTTCCGGCCAGATGGACCAGGCCCTGGTGAAAATTCAGGAATGCCTCGAGGTCGATCCGGAATTCCCCCTGGGCTGGATGTTGTGGGGCAGGCTGCAACTGGCCATGGGACAGACGGAGGATGCGCTGACCAAGCTTCAGGACGGGATGAATCTGGCGAGGGACGGGGATGAAGACAACGTCGAGATGATGTCCTGGTGCTACGAGGGCTACTTCGAGGCCATGGTCGAGATGCGGCGTCTGGAAGACGCCCAGGCCATTTTCTGGGAGGCCGCGCGGGCCAACTTGCTGACCCCCGCGATGCTCGAGCGCCACAACATGCTGTACGGCGAAGAATCGGAGAGTCTGTGCCTCTGGTGGGTGCTCGTGGACGTCCGACTCTTCGAGCCGGTGCCGGTCAATGAGCTCGACGGAGAAGAAGCGTCCGGCTACCTGTGCGGTTTCGATGTTCTGGCCCGGAATCCCGACGAGGCGGTGGACCTGGCCATCGAGTTCGAAAAGCAACTCGGGGAAGGCGAGGCGGTCGCCGAAGAATGCCTCGTCCAGGAGGAGGAGGCCAGGGGCTTCCCGGGCATCTCCTGGGTCTATCCGAACCGCAACTACTACAGCCACAGCCCCGACGAGGAGGGCTGAGCGGCGAGGCCTCACGGCTCCAGCTCGTGTTGGAAGGGATCATCCAGGAAAATCGTCCGCTTCAGCGTCCGGTTGCGGATTTTGCCCCACCCGACGAGCACGTCGTACTTGCGGTCCGCGGAGAGTGAAACGTAGTGGCCCCGGATATGGGCCCGTGTGAAACGCGGCGGTTTCTTTCTGGCCTCCTCCAGCTCGTCTTCCGTCGTGATGCGCTCCACCATCTGGGTCTGCTCGAGCCAGCCGTAGTAGCCGCCCTCGCCGCTGATCTCGTGATAGCGGAGGTCCAGCTTCTTTACCTGGTAATACAGGTCGTAAAAGAACTGGAATTCCTCCGTCTCCAGCCCCGCCGATTCCGCCATCCGACGCAGGGTTTCGAATTCCTCCTCTCCGACCGCGGCCTTCAGACCGTCGAACGAGGAATCGCCGAAGTCCTGGCCCTCCCCGGTCAGGGACCGGAGCTTCTCGATGATCCTTCCCCACTGGCTGAACCGATGCCATGTGGTGCGTTCGAGGATGGCCGCGTCCATCATCCGTTTCTTGATCACCCAGTCGATGCGTCCGCACAGCGCCATGGGATTCTCATCGAGCCCGTGCAGGGTCTCTTCCCAGAGATCGACGATGCGCCGATCCTCCTCCTCCGCCTCCGGGCTCGACGAGACGAACCGTCGGGCCGCCGCGAGGTACTCCCGCTGGACCTGGAGTGCGGACTTCTGTCCGCCGCGCCGGAGGTCCAGGAGCGCCCCATGGCCCAGCCGGGAAACCCGGCGCAGGGCCTGGACGGGTCTGCGGACCTCCAGGGCGCCGAAGTCGTAACCGGACTCAATCATTTTCAGCACGAGCCCCGTTGTGCCTACTTTCAGGTACTGAGACACCTCCGACATATTGGAATCGCTGAAGAGGATATGGAGACGCTTGTGGCGCCTCAGCGGCGACCCGATTTCGAAGATGAAATTCTTGAGATCGTATATCGGCTTGTTCAGATCGTCCCAGAAAATCTTGGCCACCGACCGAATGGCCAGGGCGCGCTGGGAAAGGTGGAGTCCCGGGGCCTCCTCCTCCAAGGCGAGGTAACCTGAGCCCGTGAAAAGGGGCCGGGTAATCAGGAACGGCGTGAGGCTCTTGCGGATGGGGCGGAACGTCGTCCGGCTGAGGATCGCCGAAAGGAGTGCAGCGGGCGGGAGGAACGAGAGCTGCGTGACGGAGTTGAGAATCTTGAACCATTCCTGCTCAGGGACCCGTTCCACGACTCGGAGCGGCGTCCGGAAGACGCGTTCGAGAAGGAGGAACGGCCATCCAACGAAAGGGAGGTTGGAGAGGATGGCGCTCAAGTAGGTCCCGATGAGGGAGGCGACGAAGAGGGCCAGCACGAGGAGGATGACCGTACAGAGCATCCACAGGATGGGCACGCCGATGGCCAGGACGACTAGCAGCGAGAGGGGATAAAGAATCCAGAGTGGCGGGTAGACCGGGTCGTCGACAAGGTAATTTTCGTGGCAGCCATAAGTGTTCCCGTGGGTGTCCGTGCTGTTTTTCCCGATGACGAGGCGGCCGACGAAGCCCTTGGTCGCGAGCCGCTCCTCGGTCTTCGAGACCAGATCGCGGAGAATCTCGTCGAGGCTTCGCTGGTAGATGAGGAGCTCGCGGGGGGAGAGGCACTCCGGGGTGCAGCCCTCGATCAGGCCCTGGTAATAGCTGTCACCACGGGCCTCGTAATGGAGCAGGAGGCTGTTGGCGAGGAATTGTCCCTGCTTGCGATACCAGGCCGGTGCACAGGCATAATGCTGCTGGAGGACATCCGAGAAGAGCTCGTAGATGTGCTTCTGGCTCGGGGTGGGACTACCCGGATTGAGAGGATAGTAAAGGAGCGCGTATTCCGTCTCCAGCCCGTAGATGCGCTTCTGCATGGACGAACAAAAAAGCCCGGAGGGCCTGGTCATGGCGCTCCGGGCTTCCTTTCCAAAAGTCCGTCTAGGGGGTGAAGGTGTTACTCGGCGCCCTTGGGTACCTTCCAGCCTTCGACGTACTTCCGGGTCTCCTTCTTGCTGTCCTCCCGGATCTTCGTATAGACCGGGTCCTGAACGGCCGTCTTCCGGGTGCTCTTGGTCGTCAACGTCTTTTCCATTTCTCCTCCTTCTCCGGAGCGCTTGCGTTGCAACACGACTCACTAGAAACGACACAATTTCTGCAAAAGCGTGGGGATTATAACCGCGGTCCCTGCAAGGATCAACTGAAAACTAGTAGACGAGTTCGCAAGTGCGGGTGCGCTGATGAACAGGGGTGCTAGACGCCCTCGACGACGGACCCGATCCGGCGGTATCGGTAATAGCGTGCTCGGAGGAGCTCCTCCAAACCGGTCATCCGCAGTTCGGCCAGGTTTCGCAGAATGGCCGCCTTCAGGATTTCACTGGCGCGCCGGGGATCGCGGTGGGCGCCGCCGAGCGGTTCGGGAATGATTTCGTCCACGATGCCCTGGGTCATCAAACTTCGAGGGTCGAGCTTCAAGGCCTCCGCGGCCTCCCGCCGTTTGTCCGCGCTCTTCCACAGGATGGCCGAACATCCTTCCGGCGTAATCACGGAAAAATAGGAATTCTCCTGGGCGCAGACGCGGTCCGCCACGCCGATGGCCAGGGCCCCGCCGGAACCCCCTTCGCCGATGATGAGAGCCAGGATCGGGGTCCGCAACGACGCCATCGTCTTCAAGTTCTCTGCAATGGCCAGCGCCTGCCCCCGCTGCTCCGCACCGATCCCCGGGAACGCCCCTTGCGTGTCGATGAAGGTGACGACCGGGAGGCCGAGCTTTTCCGCCAGGAGCATCTTCAGGCGCGCCTTCCGGTATCCTTCGGGGTGAGCCATTCCGAAGTTCCGTTTTCCCTTTTCCTTCACCCCGCGGCCCTTTTCATTGGCCACGATCATCACGGGATGGCCGTCCACCGTACCGAGGCCCGTGATGATGGCCCGGTCGTCCGCAAAGGCGCGGTCGCCGTGAAGCTCGATGAAACTCGAGAAAATCTGCGAAATGTAGTCGCTGGCCGTGGGCCGGTCGCGATGCCGCGCCATGCAAATCCGATCCCAAGGCGAGAGATTCGCCACGAGCGCCCTCAGAATCTGGTCCTGCTGCTTCCGCAGCGTGGCGATGTTCTCGGCAAAGTCCACGCCGTGCTTCCGCGACAGCGCCTCCAGGTCCTTGATCTGACGCTCGATCTCGAAGACCGCCCCGTCAAAGTCCGTGGGCCCGTTGACGGAGACACCCTCGCTCGCCTTCGGCTTCTTCACGCCGTTGTCCGCCTCCGGTGGAGTCTCGCCCATGCCCTACCTCGCTTACGCAGTCGCTGGCGCTTCCGTGTACAACGCCTTCACCTTTACGAGGCGCGACAGACAGGCTTGACAGCTTTCCGGCCGACTCTCCGGCTTCTTGGCCAGCATCTGCAGGATGAGCTTGTCCGCCTCCGAATCGATCGTCGGTGCAAAGTGTTTCAACTGCACCGGAGCTTCGTGCAGGTGCTTCGTCAGGATGGTCGTCATGTCTTCTCCAACGAACGGCGGCCGCATCGCAATCATCTCGTAAAACGTGCACCCCAGGGAATAGAGGTCCGTCGGAAACGTCGGGGCCTTCCGCTGGATCGTCTCCGGAGCGATGTAGAGCCGCGTTCCCGCAATCTTTCGAAGCCCGAAGCTCACGCCGCCAACCTTCGCGGCAATCGTGAAATCGACGATCCGGGCCTCGCCCTGCTCGCTCACCAGGATGTTCTCCGGTTTGATGTCCCGGTGAACGTACCCCAGCTGGCCGTGGATGTAGCCCAGGCCCTCCAGACAGTCCCGCATGATCTTCAACCCGTATTGCTTCAGCGCAGGGTCCTTGTGCAGGATGCGCTGCTTCAGGTTCTTGTTGTCAAAGTACTCCATGACGATCGCCGGCTGGTGATCCTCGGGGTAGTAGTCGACGACCTTGATGAGCCGCTCATGCTTCATCATCGCGGTGAGGTAGACCTCCCGCTGAAAGTGCTTCCGCGCCTCTCGGACGTTGGACTGGTCCACGTTCAAGAACTTGATCGCGACCATTCGCTGGTCCGGCGTCATCGCCCGACACACCGTGCTCACCGAGCCCCGGTATATCTCACCAATGATCTTGTAGTCCCAAAGCTGCCAGCCCGTCTGGTGCTCGACCTGCTTCGACTTCGTATCCTGCTTCTTGCCGAACATGACTCCACACTCGACCCTCGGTGATGGAAGGAACTGCACACCTCAACGGGAGTACCATCGTGTGCCCCTCAGTCTCCGCCGTGGCATCCGCTGAGTGATCGGCTACTTCCCCGCTCCCCAGAATGCGTCGGAGAGCAGACACTGCCGTGGATTAGTCTAGCATTCACTGCCCTCGGCTTCAATAAATTCCATTGACGCTTCCGGCACGCCTTGGTAGCATCAGACCGGCTTTACCGGCCAACCATCCTTCCAGGGCCACAGGGCGCTGACCGACGATCCTTTGGCTCTTCCTCACCCGCTTCTTCGGATGCCTCCCGCAGATGCTGGCTGGCGTCGGAAGGACGCAGCAAAGCCAGGCCCTATGACCTGTCAAATTGAAATCACCCCGAAAACGGAATCGGTGGACCCCTGGGCTCGTGGTCTCCTGGACCAGGCTCGAGAGCTGGGGATGTCCGGCATCTCAAGGCTGCAATCGTGCCAAGTCTTTGTCATTCAAGGTCTTCGAGACAAAGGGGAGGCCGAACGCGCCGCCCGGCATCTCCTCGCAGACCCTCTGACCGAGGACTATCGGATCGACAGTTCGCTGCTGGTGGAAGGCGCGGGCCGGCGAGTCCTCCAGGTTCTGCGCAGGCCCGGAGTCATGGACCCCGCCGAAGCCAGCGTCCTCAAGGCGCTGCACGACATGGGCCTGGCTGCCACCAGGGTGAGAACCGCGAAAAAGCTCCTCATCGAGGGCGAGTTTACTGATGAGAGTATCCGACTCTTCGCCGCCAAGTTCCTCGCCAACGAGGTCATTGAAGAGATCGTCCTCGGCAACGCTCCGCTCGCTCTTCCGTCCGAGGGTCGCGACAACCCCTTGCGCCTCAGAACGGTCACCCTGCTCGAGGCCGACGATTCCACCTTGATGATGACGAGCCGGTCCGGTTGCCTTTCTCTGAACCTCGAGGAGATGAGACGAATTCAGTCCTACTACCGGGAGCAGCGTCGCGAGCCGACGGACGTGGAACTGGAGACCCTGGCACAGACCTGGTCCGAGCACTGCGTGCACAAGACTCTTAAGGGCGATATCCGGTTTCGGGGCGGAAACATCCATAACCTCTTGCGTAGCACAATCTTCCAGGCAACCCAGGAGCTCAATAAACCCTGGTGCGTATCCGTCTTCGTTGATAACGCCGGAGTCATCGAGTTCGATGATCGCTTCGACGTCTGTTTCAAGGTGGAGACCCACAACCATCCCTCTGCCATCGAGCCCTATGGGGGGGCCAGCACAGGTGTCGGCGGCGTCATCCGGGACTGTCTGGGAACGGGCCTCGGGGCAAAACCCATCCTGAACACGGACGTTTTCTGCTTCGCGCCGCCTGATGTCCCCGAGGCGGATGTCCCCAAGGGCGCACTTCATCCCAAACGCGTCCTCAAGGGCGTGGTCTCCGGCGTCAGGGACTATGGCAACCGCATGGGCATTCCAACGGCCAACGGGGCGATCTTTTTCGACCGGCGCTACATCGGCAACCCGCTGGTCTATTGCGGGAACGTCGGCCTCATTCCCAGGAGCTGCCGGCGCAAAGATGTCCAGGCCGGAGATGCCATCGTGGTCGCTGGCGGAAGGACGGGTCGTGACGGCATCCACGGAGCGACCTTTTCCTCGGCGGGATTGACCGAGGAGTCGGAGAAGACGAGCAGCGGAGCGGTTCAGATCGGCGACGCGATCACGCAGAAGAAGCTGATGGATGTGCTGTTGCAGGCTCGCGATCGGGGTCTGTATCGCTGCATCACCGACTGCGGGGCCGGCGGCCTCTCTTCGGCTGTAGGCGAAATGGGGCGTTCCACCGGCGTGGAGGTGGACCTCGAGCGTGTGCCGCTCAAGTACGCCGGCCTCTCTTACACGGAAATCTGGATATCCGAGGCCCAGGAGCGCATGGTCCTCGCCGTGCCGCCCGACAAGGAAACGGAATTCCACGCCCTCCTGCGGTCCGAAGAGGTCGAATCCACCACGATCGGACGCTTCACGGGTCAAGGGGACCTCCATCTTCGGTACGGGGGCCGCACCGTGGGGCGATTGGACATGAAGTTCCTTCACGGGGGCATCCCGCGCCTCCAGCGAGAGGCTCTCTGGACTCCTCCCGAGCATCCTGATCCGGAGATGCCCCTCAAGGCCGATTACGGCGAGGACCTCCGGCGGATTCTGGGCTCCTGGAACGTGTGCAGCAAGGAGTGGGTGATCCGCCAGTACGACCACGAGGTCCAGGGCGGCAGCGTTCTCAAGCCCCTGGTCGGCGCGTGCAACGATGGACCCGGCGATGCCTGCGTGCTCGCTCCTGTCCTCGGCTCGACCCGCGGCCTCATCGTCTCCAACGGGATGAGCCCGCGGTATGGCGACCTGGACCCTTACGCCATGGCCGCCTCTGCCATCGATGAGGCCTTGCGGCAGATCATCGCCGCGGGCGGACGTCTCGAACGCGTCGCTCTCCTCGACAATTTCTGCTGGGGCAATACGGATAAACCGGACCGTCTCGGCAGCCTCGTCCTCGCCGCTCAAGCCTGCCACGATATGTCTTTGGCCTTCGGCACACCCTTTATCTCCGGCAAGGACAGCCTCAACAATGAGTTCCAGAACGGCGACGTCAGCCTCGCCATCCCCCCCTCCCTCTTGATCTCCGCCATCGCCGTCATCGAGGACGTGCGCCAGGCCGTCAGCATGGACGCCAAATCGCCCGGCAACCTCTTCTACCTCGTCGGGCTCACCCGTCATGAACTGGGAGGCTCCCAGTACTACGGCCTGTATGAGCAGCTCGGCCGGTCCGTCCCCCAGGTGGAGCCGCAGCAGGCCCGGGCCGTCATGAACGCCGTGTCCGCCGCCACCGCCGCGGGCCTCGTCCGCGCCTGCCATGATTGCTCCGAGGGCGGCCTCGCCGTCGCCGCCGCCGAAATGGCCTTCGCAGGAGGCCTCGGACTGAAAATCAGCCTTGACGCCGTGCCCGCCGCCGGACCCCTCCGGTCGGAGGCTCTCCTCTTCTCCGAGTCCACCTCCCGCTTCGTCGTCGAGGTTAAACCTGAGCACCGTGCAGCCTTCGAGCGCTGCGTCCGTGAGGTGCCCTTCGGCTGCCTGGGCGTGGTCACCGCCGATCCGGTTCTCGAAATCTCTGGCCCCTCCCGGGAAGTGCTCATCCGGGAGCCCCTCTTAACCCTCAAAGAGGCATGGCAGAGGCCGCTTCGATGGTAAACGAGTTTTCCGGCTCAAAAGTGCCTCCGCACTTCTGAGCCGGAAAACTCCTCCCTGTTTCCGCGGAGGCCGTTGATGAGTGCTGTACGTGCCTTGGTTCTTCGAACCGCCGGAACCAACTGCGACGTCGAGACCGCCTTCGCTTTCGAACGGTCCGGCGCGGCCGTCCAACGCCTCCACGTCAACCGGCTTGCGGAATCTCCGCGGGCGCTGATGGATTTCCAGATTCTCGCCTTGCCCGGCGGCTTCAGCTATGGCGACGACGTGGCCGCAGGAAAGATTTTCGCCAATGAACTGCGCTTCAGGCTCGGGGAAGCCGTGGCGGACTTCGTCGCCGCCGGCCGGCTCGTCCTCGGAATCTGCAACGGTTTCCAGGTCATGGTCAAGATGGGCCTGCTTCCGGGACCTTTCACCCCTTCCGCAGCCCAGCAGGTTACCCTCACTTTCAACGATTCCGGCAAGTTCGAAGACCGCTGGGTGCACCTGCAGGTATGCTCCCGGACCTGTGTGTTCACCCGCGGCCTCGCGCACCTCTACCTCCCCGTCGCCCATGGCGAAGGCAAATTCGTCGCCCCCGGCGATCCGGCCCTCGATGATCTCGACGCCCGCCAGCAGGTCGCCTTCCGCTACGTGAATGAAAACCTCCAGCCCGCCGGGTATCCCCACAACCCCAACGGCTCCCAGCGGGCCATCGCCGGCCTCTGCGACCCCACCGGTCGAGTCCTCGGGCTCATGCCCCATCCCGAGCGGCATTTCTTGCCGACCCAACACCCGAGGTGGACAAGAGAGGGACTTCGCCCCGAGGGTGACGGAGCGGCCATTTTCCGCAATGCCGTCGCTTACTTCCGGTAAGGCCGGGAGGGCACAGGTGGCAAGTGGAGTTCGAGTCTTAGGTTCGGGGAAGACGATCAGGTCAAGTCCATGAAGTATGCATTCCATCGACATAGGTAGGCCCTCGCGGGCTTTCCCTGTCACACGACCGTACGTACGGGCCTCGTATACGGCGGTTCGGTAGAGGTTACGCTCACGTCGGAA
>JACPCR010000108.1 GCA_016179685.1 Planctomycetota bacterium
GTTGAACCCCCGGTCCCGCCCGCCGCCTGCCTGCCGGTAGGCAGGCCCAACCCCCTCACCGCCAACACCAGGGTTCGGGAAGCATTTTGCGGGACGCTCCGGCGGCCCCCAGAGGATTGACGAAGCCTGGCCGGACCCGGACAATGACGCCTGGACCGTGGTGTGTCAGTAGGGAAGCGCTGCCTCAAACCGACCTGTCTGCACCTGCCTCCCGGATTTGTCCTCCCGTAGGGATCTCGTTGGGACTCTGGGAGGGTCCTCCCGGACTTGTCCCGCCAGGAGGCATCCCGGTGGGACGTTGGGCTCTGCGTCCTTGCCACCTGTCTGCCCTGCCTCCGCCGCGAGCGTCGCGGCAGGCAGGCGTGCCCGGCGCAGGCATGGCGCAGACAGGGCAGGCAGGCGAGCGTTGATCGCGATGGACCTTATCGCGGGATGCGGCAGGCGCTTCGCTACTCGTCATGAGCCTGAAGGGAGCGAAATGATTACGACAAGGAGCACTCGTATTGGAAGACAGGCAAGGTGAGCGAGGAATACCTGCCCGTTGTGTTCGGGGCATTCTTCAAGAAGCTTGGGCTTCCCAACTCGATGAACAAGTCCGATTACTGCCAACTTGCAGCGCTTCTCCAGCCCGAGGAGATTGACGCGGAAGTCGTCCGTGTGCTTGAAGCCATTCTACAAGTCAGCCGGAGTTCATCATGAGCGGATACCTGTTCTCCCTGCTCCTGATCCTCCCTCTTCAGGCCGGCCAGGTCGAGCTTCGCCTCGTCGTCCATGACCGGCCCGATACCACCGTCGACAAGCTCGAACGCCAGCGCGTCATGGTCAATCCCGTTTCCACCAACCAGGGCGTAGTCATGGCCCGGGCGGGCATCGATTACGTCGGATGGGGCCGGAACATCCTTCTCGACGGCCAGACGGTCTTCGAGCGCTACTACGAGGGGAAATACATCGATCGCCTGCCGGTGGCTCGAGTGGACCTGCGGCCCGGTCCGCACACGGTCTGGCCCGGCGACCACGTCTTCACCGTCGCGGAGGACGGCCGCATCGAAGCCAAGAGCCCGGACCTGCTTGCCGAGGGGGCCGTTGTCCTCGTGAAATGCTACCCCGTCACCCTCCAGGCCTACCGCGCCAACCCCGAGGAAGGCGACCTGCCGATGTCCATGCGCCTGTTGCCCCTGCCGAACCTCACGGTCCGGGAATCGGCCAATGCAGAGGAAGGCGCGCCGAAGATAGCGGGCGACCCGGACAAGGCGCGGGACTTGCTGCCCCTGTTCGACCGATTTGCTCCCCTGACGATCTGGCTGCCGGCCAACAAGTCCGGGAAAGGTTATCTCATTCATCCGCTCGGCCTGACCTTTCACCTGGGCGCGGAAGGCATTGTCCCGGCCGCTGGAGGAGGCCAGGGAGTGGAAGGCCTGCGCATACAAGCCCACCGCATCGAAGTGCCCGTCTTCAGCTTTCCCGTCGTGGGCGATGCGAACGCCCGCGCCGTTGTCACCGGCGTCGAAAGCTTCGCCTGGGACGAGAACAGCGGCGGCCGAACGTTCCTCACCCACTGGTATCCCCGCCGTGACCCGTATGGTTTTCGGGTGTCCGAGGAGGGGCCTGCGCTCCAGATGGACGGCGATCTGCGGAGATGGCCCGTGAAGACCCTTCGGGTGGACATTCCGGACGTTGTAAGGAAAATCCCGCTGGGCCTGGTCGTAGAGATGGAATCTCGGCATCTCACGACGGGGATGCCCTTCCGGGCCCGGATAAGGGGAGTGCATCCGGCTCATCCCCTGGAGGCGGCCCGGGCCTTCCAGCGGGCCCGCGGCCTGTTTGGCGATGCGGCCCGGCTGTTCCGGACGGCGCAGGAGCGTTCCTCCTCAACGGGCCCGGCTCTGAATGCGGCGCTGGACGAGGCCGCTTCGAAGCTGAAGGAACTTCCGGAAGCGGAAGCGGCGGAAAGAAAGTCCGTCCTCGACGGGGCCCGGGCAAAGACCGTCATCTGGGTCGAACTGCTGAAGAAGGCACAGACGGACCTGTCTTCCGCGAGCCAGGCTCTTTCGGCCTTCGAGACCCGTTTGGCGGAGGCGGCAAAGACCCGGGCGGCCACCTCCTCCTGGTCCGAATTGGCCGCCGGCCTGCTGGATGCCTTGAAGGCCGGTGAGGCCTGCAGCTCGGCGGTCGAGTCGTCCGCCCAAACCTACGCTCCCGCGGGCGTGGCGCTACGGGCTCTGTTGGACGATGTGAAACGAAGTCCCGTCCAGGACGCCCTGGCCAAGCTGGTCGAGGCCGCACAAGCCTGGGAGGCCTCGGTGGCCGCCTTCGGAAACGTTCCCCAGAAGCTCACCCAATCCGTGGAGTCGCTCCGCGCCGCGGAAGCCGAAGCCCGGGCGCCGGAAAACCTGCTGGCCGATGCGCCTGCCTTCGCCCAGATGCGTCCCATGGAGTCGGATGTCTGGACCGACCTGACCCTCGAGGCCGCCGGGCCCGAGGAGGTTCAAATCATCCCCCCGGACCTGGAGGCAGGCGTCTATCGCCTCCGGCTCGGCCTCCGGCCGCCCGAGCCCGGCTCGAAGCCGATCGCCGCGGAACAATGGGTCTCGCTGGCGTCGCCGCAGCCGGCGTCGCTCGGGCTGTTCACCCTGCGGGGACGCCGCGCCTACTACCGCGGCGAATCCTTCTGGGTCGGACTCGCCATCCTCGCCTTGGGGACGCCCGTGCCCCCGGGGACGCCCCTCGAGGCGGACCTGCGCGACGAGCACGGGGCCCGCTTCCCGCTGGTGCGTGAAAAGCTGGCCAAGGGGGTCGAAAAGGCATGCACGCTGATCGTGCGGCTGGATGCTCCGTTGACTCAGTGCCTTTCACCTGGCCGCTACTTCCTGGAGGCGAGGGCGGGCCTTCGGGCCGCGCGGCCGCTGGTGTTTTCCATCACCGATCCGGAGCCGCGCACCCATTTCACGAACCTGATGAACGGGAAATACAGCGTCTTCAATACCCTCTATGAAAGGGTGCTCAGGAGCGGGCAGGGAGCGGACGAAGCGGTCAGGGGGCTGCTGGGCGCGGGCTACAACGCTTTCATGGGGATGAGCTATGACGTGAACCGCGTCTATCGTTCGGACACCGACATCGAGGCCATCGTCCGCGCGCGCCCGGAGCTGGGGCCGTGGGAGTCCTACGCGCAGGCCAGCGGACGCGATCGCTTCCTGGACTCGGCCGTGCGGCACAACCTGCGGTTCTACGAGGACGTTTTCACCTACAACGACACGATGCTGCCGCGGGACCCGAAGGTGCTCGAAGCGTGCGAGCGCTACATCAGCCTCGAAACCGCCTCGATGCGCCACAGCCCCGCCTTCCACGGCGTCTGCCTCTACGACGAAATTTATACCAGCGCGGACACTGGCACGGCCATGTCTCAAGGCTTCTTCAAGGCCCAGGAGGTCGCCTATCGCAACCTCCACCCCGGCATGACCAGCGCGGAGGCCCTTCGGGCCCTGGACCGTTACGCCGGGCGTCCTTACGGCCAGCGCCGGTATGATGACCTGGCGCGATACCGCACGTGGCCGGCCCACGAGGACCGCGACTGGCGTCTGTTTTCCGACCTGCTCGCCGCGGCGGCAAAGGACGTCATGCCCGAGGCGCAGAACTTCACCCAGCAGCGCTTCTGGGGGACCAACGGCGGCAACCTCTCGCCCAACGGCACGGCCTCCGATGTCTTCGCTTCCCTCGATATCGCCGCCTGCGTCATGTACAAGGACGGCGGCTACGGCGACCGGCCCGTCTTCGCACCGATGCAAGCGGACGTCCTCCGGGTACGCGACTCCATCCCCGTCTGGACCCAGTTGCACGGCTTCGGCAGCCCCGGCCTCTTTGGCCGGCATCACCTCCGCCAGGCCTTCCTCGCCCTTTCCCAGAAGATCGAAGGATTCACTTTTTTCACCATACCCTTCGACCCGGAGTCGCCGGGCTACCTGGACAACCGCGACGCGATCCGGGACATCACGGAGCACCTGTGCACGCCGTACGGCGACTTTTTCCTGTCGCTCGAGAAAGGCTACAAGAAGGTGGCCATTTATTATTCCCGTGAGGCGGACTATCTCAGCCCGCGCAAGCCGCGCAAGCTCGCCGCCGCGTGCGAAGGCCTCTGGGTCGCCTGCCTGCGGGCCGGCTTCCCCGCTGATTTTCTTTACGACGACCAAATCCGCAGCGGAAAAGGCCTCGAATATCAGGTCGTCTTCGCACCCGGATTCTTCTACGAGGATGAAGCCCCGCCGGAGACCCTCGCCGCTCTCAGCAGGCTCGTCGATTCCGGCCGCACGCTGGCCGTGGAACGCTCGAGCCGCCTGCCGCTCGAGGGCCTCGCTCGGCTGGACTCGGACCTCGACGAGTACGACACTCCCTATGGCAACACCGTAGGGTTCATCGACTTCGAAAGCGAGGCCGTGTGGGACCATTCCAGCGAGACCACCCGGTGCGTGCGGGAGTTCCTCGGCAAGCGTATCCCACCGGCCGCACAGCACGATCGGATACTGGGACCCGACTGGCTTCGCTGCGGCCAGGCCGAGTATCTCGTGGTCGCCAATTTCGCCTTCACGGGCTTCCATGGCGTACACAAGACCCTTTATCAGGCGCCGGACTGCGCCGTCCTGAAGTTCCCCAGGCGCCCGCCCGCCTGCTATGACCTGCTCGAGATGAAGCCCATCGAGGTCGCCACCGAAGGCGATTGGATGACCCTCGAGTCTGACCTGCGGCACGTCCCGGGCAAGATTTACGCCTTTCTGCCCGCGCCCATCGCCGGTGTGGAGCTTCACGCGGCTTCACGCGTGCCAGCCGGGAACGACCTGAACTACCGGGTCTCCGTTCGAGACGCGGAAGGGAAGGCCATCGAGGCGAGCTTTCCGATCCAGGTCATCTTGAGGGACTCCGAGGGGCGGGTCCAGACGGAAGTCTACCGCGCGGCAGCGCCCGAGTTCCGAGGCGTCTATCGGGTCCCCGTCAACGTGCCCGCCGGCGCCTGGACCCTGCGCGTCCGGGAGCTGGTGAGCGGGACCGCCGCCGAGGCCGCCATCACGGTCGCCCCAGGCACACTGCCTGCAGCCGCGCGCCTCGATGCCCGCCAGGTCTGGATTTCCGATCCCGAAAGAATCCTGGGCTTTCTGGCCGAAAAGGGACCGCTCGTCATCGCCATCGACGAGGAACAGGCGGCCTGCCGCGCCCAGGCGGAGCGCCTGCGCGACGCCCTGGCCCAGCGCGGCCGCGAAGCCCGCGTCGCCGCCGTGCAGGACGTACTGCGCCTGCCCATGGATTGGGACCCGGAGAATCCCCGAATCGACGGCGGCAGGCTCTGGCGAGGAGACGAAGTGCTGCCCGCCTTGTTCATCGACGCGCCTCTGGTCCTGCTGGGCGGCCGCAATGAAAATCGCCTGGTCGAGGCCCTGATTCGGCGGGACCTTCTCGCTCCGCCCCTCACCACCCATTTCCCGGGCCCTGGCAAGGCCCTGATGGCCTGGTCCCGCCGGGCCTTCTCCACTCTCTACGACACCGTGAGCGTCCTGGCGGCCGACGAGGCCGGACTGGCCCGCGGCGTCTCCGCCCTCCTCGAGCTGCCGACCCCAGCGGAGGCCGAGCCGGTCCATCCGCCCACTCTGACGCCTCGGTCGGACCCCGCCGCGACGCTCGTCCGAGCGCCCTCCGCCCCCAGCGCCCCCAGCAGCTTCCGCGACGCCGTCAGCGGCGAAGACCTGGTTCGCTCTCTGGACGTGGACCCAGCGACGGGTCGGGTCCTCGCGGGCACCTTCGGATACACCCACAACCTGTTCTGCCTCTCGGCGGAGGGGCGGCTTCTCTGGAAGCAGTTTCTGCCCGAGCATAACGTCTATTTCGCCCGCTGGTACGACGGCGGACACCGCGTCGCCGCCGCCACGGGCCAGGGTTTCTTCCTTTTCCTCCTCCGCGGCGACGATGGACAGGTGCTCAAGAAATCCGCCGCCACCGAATGGCCCAGGCATCACGGCGGCTTCAATACCTACCAGGAAGCCGCCGTCAACACGGAGCTTCAGATCGAGATCAATCCCCCCCTCCGGCAGATTCTCATGGGCGGGCTGACCGGCATCCTCGCCGTCGATTTCGATGGCAACCGGATGTGGTTTCTGGACCGCGCAGAAGCCATCACGGCCTACCCGAAGGAGGCGGAGCAGAGCGTTGCCGCGGAGTTCGGACGCTTCGCCGTGGTCGGCAATTTCGCGCTGAGCCCCGACGGCCTGCGACTGGCCTGCAGCGAGGAACGGATCATCGGCTCCACCCCCAGCACCATACCCGGCAAGGTGGCCAACCTCTGGCAGCACGTGCCCAGAGTCCTCGATGCCCGCACGGGGCAAATCCTGATTGAAAACCGGGACGACCCGGGCAACCAGACCAGCCCCGGTAACTGGTCCGTGAGCTGGCCCGCCGATTCCGCGATGCCCCGGGTACACACCGGTGGCGTATCCGCCACCCTGCTTCTGAATGGGAAGCTGGGGCCGTACGAGTCCTTCAAAGGCATTCTCCTGCGCGATGGCGGACGCCTGCACGCCAGCCCCACGGCCGTGGAACGCGTCGACTCCCGAAGCGTCACGATGTGGCGGGAACATGGGGCACAGACCTGGATTCCGGGCCTCGACGCCCTCGGCGAAGCGCAGAAGCGGCTTTATCGCTGCGATCGGGACGGCCTTGTGCGCTGCACGGACTTGGAGACCGGCCGGACGCTCTGGGAGCACCGCCTCCCCTTCAGCGCCCTGTTGCGTCCAGGGGGCGGCGGGTTGGTCGCGGGAAGCAAGAACGGCACGGTCGTCCAACTCGATCCCTCGGGCGTCCTCCTCTGGCAGGTGCGCCTGCGCGATTTGCATGAGACGGCGACTGGCGGCTACCCGGCCTACCTTCAGTCCGCTCTCGAAAGGGACCCGGACTCGACGGGCGAGCTCTTCCCGGCGAACCGGGATGCCCCGGGCGATTATGACGCGATTCTGCGGATGGGCATCGAACAGCTCGAGAATGGGGACTTTGAGAGCCTGGAAGGGTGGGCCTCGGCCGCGAGCGAGGTGAAGGCTGGAGCGCCCGGCCATTCCGGAGACCGGGCTCTGGTCCTTGTTCCGGGCCAGCTCGTCTCGCAACGCCTTCGACGCCGCATCGTTCCTTCGGCCACCTACCTGCTCGAGTTTTTCTACCAGGTCCGGCAGCCCGCGGCGCGGCTGGTCGCCGGCGCCCTCCTCGGCGGGCCCCGAGGCGAAACCCTGACGGCCTCGAAGTTCGCCGCCAGGCCCGGCGAATGGGCCTTCGGCCGGCTCGCCGTCAAGACCCTGGCGGAAACCTCCACCCTCGATATCGGCTTCGAGGCGGAGGGCGGAGAGGTGCGTGTGGACGGCGTGAGCTTCCGACCCGTCCGCTTTCCCTCGGCCAATCTGCTGGCTCACAGCGAGCTGCATGCCGTCGAGCCGACCTTCGTCCAGGACCTTCGAGTCCAGTATGATCGCATCCCGGCGAGGCTGCGGGAGAAGCTCATGGGCCGCAATCGCGTGGCGGCCTTCGCACAGGGCCTCCCTACGGTCGGCACGATCTATACCCAGGAGCAGGCGTTCCTGCACAACGGCCGGCTCGACGACGTGGGGCCCGCCTGGATTCATCAGCCCGACTACATGGGCTATAGCGTCATCCTCACCCAGCCGGCGCACATCTCCCACCTGGTCATCTATCTGAACAACGCCACTCCGGACCAGGTTTGCCCCACGTTCAGCATCCAGGCCAACGTTCTCAAGACCAGGCTGCCCGAGGTGGTGGCCCTGGTCCGCGGCAACCGCCGCCGTTTCCTGGTGGTGCATTTCGCCGAGCCGCTCCACACGGACCTCTTGAAAATCCTTCCGGGTCCCTACCGGGCGCTCCAGGAGCAAGTGACCGAGGTCGAGGTCTACGGCCCCATCGGCGGCATCCAGCTCGGCCGAAAGGATTTTCCATCGGACCCGGACGGCTGGCCGATGTTCATGGGCGTCCCTTCGCACGCGCCCGAGCGGCTGGCCCCCGACCTGATCGGGGAATACGCTGAATTCGGCAACCTGCGGTATACGTGGCCATCGTTCCATGCCGGGGCGACCGTTGTACTCGGGCAGTACACGTGCGCGGACGCGGGCGGAGTGTTCCATTCCTTCCTCGTGCCCAAGGCCGGTGCGAAGCCCTCCGCGCTCGCCTGGGGCCCGACCTGGGGTCTGGCGACCGTGACGCCCACCACCACGCCGGCCCGCTACGCCGGCCGCCTGCTCGCCGGCTCGGCCGACTACAGGCTTCATGCCGTCGCGGACAACGGCACGCCGCTCTGGAGCTTCCAGACGGGCGGGCGCGTCTATTCCTCGCCCGTGCCCAGCGGCGACGACGTCTACTTCGGATCGGACGACGGCCGCCTCTACAAGGTCGACGTCGATTCGGGGACGCTGATCTGGGAATTCACCACCGCCGACCGCGTGCGGAGCGCGCCGGCGCTCGCCGGAGGCCGCGTCTACGCCGCCTCCTGGGACGGCTTCCTCTACTGCCTGGACGCCGAATCGGGCCTCCTCGCCTGGAAGTCGCCCATCGCGCCCTTCACGCGATCGAGTCCAGCGGTCCATGACGGCCGCGTCATCCTGGGCGATGAACAGGGCCGTATGCTCGCCTTCGATGCCGCTAGCGGCCAGGCCCTCTGGCAACATCCGCTGGGAGGCAATCTGTCCACCTGTCCCGTCGCGACCACTGACAGCGTGTGCTTCTTCAGCGACCAAGGCGACGCGGCGCGCATCGCCCCCGATGGCAGCGTCGCCTGGAAGCGTTCCCTCGGCGTCCGTGTCACCGGCCAGCCCGTGCCTACCCAATCCCAGGTTCTCGTGCCCACGGAACGAGGCCTCCTGGTGTTAACCCGGAGCGACGGCCAGCCGGACAGCCGTTTCGTGCCGCCCCCGGCATCCTCCAAGCTGCTCGCCGTCCTGCCCTACCGGGGCATGGTCTGCGTGACGGCTGGATTCGTCGGCACGAACACGAACATTCCCCCGCGCACCTACGCGGATTACGGCGGCTTCCAGGCCGTCTGGGGCCCCAAGCCAGCGGCGGAGGCCAAGTAATAGTGAAGTTCGGGAAAGCATCCGCGCTCCCTGGCTCGAGAACCATAGGAAAATCCGCCCCCCGCAGGGCCCATTTCCTGCACCCGTTTCTGTGCGAGCAATGCGGTCAAAAAATCCGGAAAAGTTTCGAGATTTTTCTTGACTTCTCGTATCAAAAAAGCGCCATTGGCGTTTATTGGAATGGGACGGTCTTGTAGGAATCGTAGCATGGTGGGAGTCCAAGAGTAGCCCCGCCGCTGCGACGGCGGGACAGTTGGCAACTCCGCGGTCGCACAGCGACCGCACTATTCCGCGGCCCGCACGAAGTAGCCCCGCCGCTGCGACGGCGGGACAGACAGGCGCCGCGGCGCATCCCTCTCAACCGGACAGGCCCGGGAGACAGGCGCGGTAGGCCAGCCGACAGGTCGGCCCATGATGCATGGGGTTTTCATGATCGCTCAATCGTACTGAGGCAAGACATTTGACCGCGGATAACGCGGATGCCGCGGATAAGAGGATGCACTTCCGTTCGCCTGTGCCAGGTTCCTCTATTCCGGGGTGGCGGGCGCTTCATCCGGGCTCATGCTGTCCAGCAGGAAGCGCCACGCGGGCATGAGCTGCATACAAGTCCTTTAGCCCCGTCTCTCGCGGACGCTTCGCAGAAGGTTTGTGAGAAATGGCGGCTAGATATAGAATTTTGGGATCGTTTTGGGGTTCAAGGAACAGGACAAACGCCAACAGAATGAAAGCCGCTGTGGTCGAAAAGCCAGGAGTCTTGACCCTGAGGGAGATTCCTGAGCCGGAGATGGGCGATTATGACGCCCTGTGCCGGCTTCTCTTCGGAGCTACCTGCACGGGGACGGACCAGCATCTCATTGCGGGTCGGTTTCCTTGGCCCGTCTCCTACCCCACCATCCTCGGCCACGAAAGCGTCGGCCGCGTCGTCCGAGTGGGTCCGAAGGTACGCCATTTCAAGCCCGGGGAGCTCATCACGCGGGTGGGGACGTTGCCGCCGCCGGGCAGCGGGCTGAATGCCCACTGGGGCGGTTTCACCCAGTGGGGGATCGCCCGCGACCACCGGGCCATGAAGGAGGACGGGCTTCCGCCCCAGGAGTGGAGGCGATACCGCGTCAACCAGGTTGTCCCGGCGGGGATCGACCCCAGGGGTGCGACCATGCTGATCACGTGGCGCGAGACCTTCAGCTACCTCACGCGCATGGGCGTGCGAGAGGGATGCAGCCTCCTCGTGATCGGGTCGGGCGGCAACGGGCTGGCCTTCGTCGCCCATGCGCGCAACCTGGGGGCGCAGACCATTGCCGTAGTGGGCAACGTCGAGCGAGAGGCCGTCGGCCGGACCGCCGGCGCCACCCATTACTTCGATTACAAGGGCAACGACTTGGCCAAGGCCGTTCCCGAGGCCTCGCCCGGCGGATTCCAGTTCCTGATCGACGCCGTGGGTAAGAGCGGTCAGATCGACCTGGCCATCCCGTGGCTGGCCCCGGGCGGCATCCTAGGCATCTATGGCATCGACGAATATCACGCCTGTTCCTTCAACCCGTTTCGTTCCCGCGGCACCTTCACCTTCTACAACGGAGGATACGACGAGGAAGAAGCCCACGAACGCGTCGTGGGCTACATGCAGAGCGGACAGCTTCGGGCGGACGTTTGGCTGGACCTCGAACATCCGTTCCCGCTAGAGGGCATTTCGGCGGCCTTCGACGCCCTCCGGCAAAGAAGGCTCGTCAAGGCCCTGGTCCGGCTCGAAGAAGGGGACGCCTGACCGGGCAGCGCCGGTGAGTCGGCCCGGCCGGCGCGTGCCGGGTCAGTATGAGTAGACGAGCTAGCCAGTGCACCCGCACTTGCTAACTCGTCTACTAAATGAGACAAGTTTTGGACGACCGTGTGTTATCGTCCTCGTCGTCGTCCCCGGAATGTGCGCCTGCATTTCGACGACGAAGACGAGGACGAGAGAATACTCGTCTGTTTGAGGCCGCCATACCGCGGCTTCGCTGTTATTCCTGTTCATAAGTGCACCTGCACTTCGGACCAGGGATACGAACAATTTTACCTTATGGGACTTGCCCAGCTTTACTGCAAGGATCATCCGGACCGAGCGGGCATTGGCTTGTGCGTGGCCTGTGGGGCCACGGTCTGTGACGAGTGTTCGACGCGGGTGGATGGCGTCATCCATTGCAAGCCGTGTCTTCTTCGGACGGTCCGCCAGGCCCCGGCTTCCCGATGGCGAAGCTGGTCAGCCATGGGCCCAGCGATCCTTTTCGTACCCTTGGCGTACGCCGTGCTCTTCTTGTGCCTCTACGGCCTCGCTTTCCTCATTGCGGTCATTCCGAAGATGCAGGATTTCGTGGAATCGAATTTCCTAACGCCGTGACCTTCATGCCGCGCGGCCTTTTCCCGTCCGCCCCTGTCCTGGTCTCCCGGGCCTGGTGGTTTTTATGCGAATACCCGGTCCAGGTTGGGGTACTCGGCCTCATGGGGTCGGCCCCCTTCGCCGCCTTGCTCTTGTTCTACGTTCGGGAGGCCGAAGAGGGGCACTATTTCACGGGCAGCGTCTCTGAAGCGATGAGGCCTGTCGCCCTTGGATTGGCGGGCGTTTATTTTGCCCGTTTCCCTTTCAGACTGGCCCTGGCGCGGTGGATGGCCCAGACCGTTTCAGGCGCTCCGGCCTCCTCGGTCCGGGCCCTGGGTTGGGCTGTCCTTCACCTGCCGACGTCCCTTTTCTATGGCGCGGTTTCCACACTTGGATGGTTTCTGGGTTCCGTCCTGATCGTTCCCTTTTCTCTATCCATTCAGGCCAACCTGGCCTTCCATCGCTTCGCCGTGACTCGCGAGACGGCATGGACCGCGTTTCGCGAGAGCAGCCGAATTCCGGCGGGCGGAGTCGGCAGCCAGCTCCTGGCTGTCTCCGGCGTCCTTACCCTCTGCGGCTTTCTGATTCTGTGGATGGCGCCTGCCGCGGCCCTGGGCCTGGCCGAATGGACCGTCAAGGCCGACGTCGTCGGACTCCAGCAGGTCTTCGGTCTCCGCTCCCCGCCGTGGATTGCGATTTCTTTCCTTTTTCCGCTCATCGGAGTAGACCTCTTGTGGACGGTGGCCTTCGGGCTGCTCCACGTTGAATGGCAGAATCTGACCCAGGGGGCGGACCTCCTGGGCGACTTGCGGAAGTTGGAGAAGGAAGAGAGGACGGCCGGTGGGATCGTCGCGTCATACAACAAGTGAGAGGGGGGATCGAACGGGAGCGTTCTCGTCCCCGCTGGTCCACAGAAACCCACCGGGTGTTCTTCCCCACGCGGTGGCGGCACAAGCGGTTTGTCTTGGGACGATCGCCGTTCTCCTCGCCTCGACATGGGCATCCGGGTGGCCTCCCAGCCCGTCGCCGGACCTGAAACCGTATCGAGAAAGTCTGGATGAGATTCTGGGCCGCCGTGAGTTTGGCGGCACGACCCGCGAGTTGGGGATGGACTCCGATGCCGGGTGGCGTCAAGGCTGGTTCTCTTCCTTCCTCAAGTGGTTGAAGCGCGGCCTCGCCAAATTTTTTGCCGAGCTGAAGGCCTGGTTGATGAGGGTGCTGCGCCGCCAGGGCCAGGCTCGCTCTGCCGGGCCCTGGTTTCCGGTGGTCTCACGGACGACGGCCTGGACGATGGGAATGATCGGCGGGTGTCTCCTGGCCTTCGTGCTTTTCCGATATTTTATGGGGCGGCAGGTTTCGTCTCCCGTTCTGTCATCGTCGGTCAGCGTTCATGAGCCCATGGTAGACGCCCTGGCAAAGCCCATGGAGGAATGGAATGAGCTGGCGGAGCGATTCGTCAGCGAAGGGCACTGGCGTCTCGCTCTCCGAGCCCGCTATCTGGCCATTCTCAGTCTTCTCCACGGACGCCATTTCATCCATTACACTCGTGAGAAGACCAACGGCGAATACGTCTGGGCAATGGCTTCGACCCGTGCTGGCGAGGCTTTTGCCGTTTTGACCCTGATTTTCGATCGGTCGTGGTACGGGAAGAAGGCCGTGGAGCAGAGAGATTATGATGTGGCATCCCGATGGGCCCAGTCGGTGGATGAAACGACGAGAGGGGCGTCTTGAAGAAGAGGTCGAGGGAGGCTGGGTGTGAAGGCATTATGGGGAGGGTTGGCCTTGTTGCTTGTCGTTGGCGGGCTCGTTGCAACCGCGGCGTGGACGCTCCATCTGAGCTTCGAGCGGGGGCGACGTACCCTTCCCGGATCGTCCTACCGGAGCGATGCGGAGGGAAGCCGTGCGCTATTTCTATTGCTCGAGGAGAAGGGCCACCGTCCGGAGCGACTGCATCGTCCAGCGCCTCCGCCTGGCGCCTTGTTGCTTTCGATAGAGCCAAGGCCGATGGACTCGGAGCCGGACCAGTCTCTGCTGGAGTGGCTTCACCAAGGGGGCGTCTTGGTGCTGGCGGAGTCGCCTGCGACCGATCTGGCGTCCTGGCTTTCGGTCCTCACGGGCCGCCAGATGTCCAAGCCGCCACTCCCACTGGGAGAGAGGCTGGGGCTCAAGTTGAGCAGGGGAGAAAGCCAGGGACGGCGCACATCCTGCTGGGCTTGCTGGCCTGAGGACGCCGCCGTGCTGGTGGGACCGGCGGCCGCGCCGGTGCTGCTCGAGCTCAGTTATGGAGCTGGCCGGGTCTACGCCCTGGCGCAGCCCGCCTGGTTTGAGAATGGAGGGATCGCCGAAGGCGAGCATCTCTCGTGGGTTCTGAACCTGGTCCTGAGCACTGGCCGGCCGATTTATTTTGATGAATACCGTCACGGATTGGAGGAACGGCCGGGTCTGGCGTATGTGATCGAGCGTTATCACTTGATACCGGCGGCCGTTTCGACGCTCTTGTTTCTGGCGCTGGTCGTTTGGAGGACGAGCCCGCGGGAGTCGGAGCCGGCCCCGCTCCGGACGTCGCCGCTCTACGGGGAGGTCCGCGATTCCCTGATCGACGTCCACGCGGCCGTATACGCCCGTACGCTGCGTCCTGCGGAAGCCTTGAGCCTCCTGGAGCATGATGTCCGCCAGCACCTGTCCGCCGCACTCGGGGAACGAAGGCTGCTTTCAACGGCCGAGGCCCGGGCGCAGGCCAAGGAACGTTGGCCCGGGGCGGCCGCCAGGCTGGAGGCGGCCCTTGCCGAACTGGAAGGTTTGAAGGCAAAGCCGCCGCTCCATACCGCTGACCTGATACCCCTATTACGCACCCTGTTGACCCTGCTCAAGGAGGTCGGATGACGACGTCACTGGAAGCCTTTGCTCAGTCACTGGCCGCGGTCCGATCGGAGATTTCGAGAGCCGTGGTCGGCCATGAAGAGGTGGTGGACCTCATGTTGAGCACACTATTTGCCGGCGGGCACGCTCTCCTGGAAGGCGTGCCCGGGACAGGCAAGACGCTGCTGGTCCGATCCCTGGCGGCCACCCTTTCGCTTCAGGCGAAACGGATTCAGTTCACCCCCGACATGATGCCATCGGATATCACGGGCACCAACGTGTTTCAGGTCCATAAGGGGACGTTTGAAACGGTCCGGGGCCCCCTTTTCACGGAGCTTCTGCTGGCCGACGAAATCAATCGGACCCCGCCCAAGACCCAGGCGGCCCTCCTGGAGGCCATGCAGGAACATCAGGTCACCCTGGACGGAGTCCGCCACCCCCTTTCCCCGTTTTTCACCGTTTTCGCCACGCAGAACCCGGTTGAGTTCGAGGGAACCTATCCACTGCCGGAGGCCCAGCGTGATCGTTTCCTCCTCTGGATCGACGTGGGGTATCCCGACGAGGAGGAGGAAGATGAGATTCTGCGTCGAGTGCAGAGAGGCGAGGACATGGCCGGGAAGGTCGTGGCCGACCTGAAGGCCTGTCTGAATGCGGAGGGGATCGTGGCCGGCCGGGAATGGGTTCTTCGGGTACACGCGACCGATGCGATTCTGGCCTATGCTCGGCAGTTGGTGCGGGAGACGAGGCGTCATGAGGCCGTGCTCCTGGGCGCCGGGCCGAGGGCAGGGATTGCGCTTCTGATGGCCACGAAGGCCTGGGCCGCCATTCATGGCCGTGATTTCGTCACGCCGGATGACTTCAAGCGCATGGCGCTGCCCGTCCTTCGCCATCGACTCGTCCTGAGGTCCGAAAGCGAAATCGAGGGGATAACGGCCTCCGATGTGCTTCAGGACGTCTACAACAAGGTCGAGGTGCCGCGATGATCGTGCCTTCAACCCGCGCCCTTCGAATCGCCGGGATGCTGGCCGCCGGGTCTCTCCTCGGCGTGAGCTGGCCACCGGTGGGATGGCTGCTGGCCATGGGGCTCGTGGCTCTGGCCGCGGGCGTGCTCATCGACGGACGGAGAATTCCTCTGAATGGCGTGGCTTGCCGCCGCCGCATCCCTGCCCGGCTGTCCTTGCAGGAGCCGGAATCCCTAATCGAAGAATTGGAGAATCTCTGTCCGTTTCCCTTGGAGGTCCGCTTGGCTCTTTCGGTCTCGGATGACGTGGCGCTCGAACCCCAGTTTTCGCCCGTATTGAATCTCTCGCCGCGTGGCCGATGCGAGGTGACCTTCACGGCTGTGGCCGCGAGACGAGGGGAGGCCCGCCTCTCTCGCCCGACGTTGCGCGTGGGTTTTCCCGGCGGACTCGCCTGGCGTCAGTTTCCATCGGGAAGCGAGAGCGTCTTGAAAGTCTTCCCGAACCTGGTTCGACTCAAGCGTTATGAAGTCCTTCGACAGGCCAGGTCCCTATCGGCCTGGGGCATTCATCGCGCCCGGTATGGCGGACTGGGCACCGGGTTCGACCACCTGCGAACTTACACGCGGGATGACGATTACCGCCGGATACACTGGAAGGCCACGGCCCGCCGGGGCTTCCCGATCACCCAGGTCGTCCAGGCGGAACGGGGTCAGAGCGTGCTGCTCGCATTGGATGTTTCCCATTGGATGGGACTCTCGTGGGGGCCGCTTTCCCGCCTGGATTGTGCGGTCGATGCGGCCCTCTTCCTGGCGCATGTGGCGCACGAGACGGGGGACCGGGTAGGCCTCGTCCTTTTCGCCAACGAGGTGCTTCACTTTCTTGCGCCTTCCTCCAAGCCGGGCCAAGTTCGCCGCATCCTGGATGTGCTGTACGGGGCCCGGCCCCTTTCCGTTCATCCTTCGTATCGCAACCTGGCGCGATATCTCCTCTCGCGCCGCCTGCGGCGGTCCCTCATTGTGGTCTTCACGGAGCCGGTGGATTCGGAGTCCTCGGGGGAGCTGACCACCGCTCTCAGCGCGCTTCAGCCCAAGCATCTTCCGCTCTGCGTGGGGTTTCGCGACCCTGCGCTGGTGGAGATGGGCGAGCGGATACCGAACAACCTGGCGGACTGGTGTCGGCGCATAGCGGCTCAGGAGGCCTGGAGTCGGCGCGAGCAGCGCGTGCGGGAGCACCGGAAGAAGGGGCTGAAGACCCTGGACGTTCTTCCCCAGGCGCTTTCCGTTAGCCTGGTGAACCGGTATTTGGCGCTGAAGAATCAGGGCGTGGTGTGACGGCGACATGAACCTATCGCAATTCATCCATTCGCGGCGCGCCTCCTGGCAGGAGATGGAGATGCTCCTGAGCCAGGCCGAAAAGTCCGAGCTGGTTTCTTTCTCCTCGTCCGGGGCCCGGCGGCTGGCGGACCTCTACCGCAGGGTATCCTCCGACCTGATCCAGGCCCGGACGTATGGGGGCGGTGGAGAATTCACCCGGTATCTGGAATCCCTGGTGGGCCGGGGATATGCGCTTCTCTATCCCGCGCCCCGGCTGGGACCCTGGCGCGCCATCGGCGGATTCTTTCGAGACCGGTTTCCACGGACCGTACGCCGGGAATCGCTCGCCTTTCTGATGGTGGTGGCCGCATTCAGCTTCGGCCTTCTCCTGGGTGGACTCGCGACCGCGGTGGACCCCGAGGCCTCACGACTTTTTGTCCCGGCCGAGCACCGAGAGATTCGGCCTCGGGACCGGGTACGCCTTGACGAAATGGCGCAGCGGGCTGGCCAGAGCAGGTGGGATATCGAGGGACACGCGTCCTTCTCGACCTATCTCTTCACTCACAATATCGGAGTCGCGATTGTCTGCTTCGCCATCGGGATCGCCTGGGGCCTCCCCACCCTGCTCCTGATCGCTTACCACGGGGTCTTCATTGCAGCTCTCGGGGTGGAATACTTTCGAGACGGAGTGGGCATCTTCTTCCTCGCCTGGATTTTGCCCCACGGAATCCTGGAGTTGACCAGCATCTTCCTGGCAGCCACCTCGGGACTCATGCTGGGCCGCGGCGTTCTGTGGCCCCGGGGACAGTCACGGCCCGAGCGCCTGAGGACCGAAGCGCGGTCGGCCATGGAGCTCCTCGCGGGCGGCGCCGCCCTGCTGGTCTTCGCCGGCCTCATCGAGGGCACCTTGAGCCAGATTCACGAACCTGCCCTACCCTACTCCCTCAAGATCGCCATGGCCATCGTTCTCGGGACGTCGCTCCATGGCTACCTCTGGCTGCTGCCGTTAAAAAGGTCGGACCCTTCAACGTCGCCTGCAAGGAAATTGGCCGGCCGTGGTGCGGATTTCTCACGGACGGCCGATGGCCGGTCGCTCATCATCTGGACCCCGGAGCAAGTGGCGTTCACCTATCCGCTGGCGGGCCCCGTTGAGCGGGTCTGTGCCTATTCCATTGACCTCTGTTGCATCGTGGGCATCGCGACCATTGGCTACTGGACCTTCTCCCGAGCGGGCGCTTTGGGTATTTCCCTAGCCTTGATAGCCCTGTTTGCCGTTCAATGGGGCTATTTCGTCTGGTTCGAGTGGCGATGGAATGGCAGCACACCTGGCAAGCAGGTGCTGGGCATCCGAGTCATCCAGATCGGAGGTGTTCGTTGTTCCTTCGAGCGCGTCATCTTGAGGAACTTTCTGCGCGTCATCGATGTTTTACCGAATTTTTACCTGCTGGGCGGCCTCGTGATGCTGATCGACCGGCGAGGGGCTCGGCTTGGCGACCTGGCAGCGGGGACCGTTTGCGTGCGCGTCCCGAGGGCCCCGCCCCCTTCATCCGTCGCGGAGATACGCAGCCGATACAACAGCCTCCGTGACGATGGGGCAGCCCGTGAAAGAATCCGGCAAGTCCTAACCTTGGAGGAGTCCGAATCGGTGATCCGCCTGGCGTTGCGGCGCGAGCTTCTCGAATCTCAGCCGCGGATGCAACTCTTCGCCCAATATGCCGCCTATCTCCGAAGACGCCTTCGGCTGGCCGCCTATGAGCACCTTCCGGACGAGAGCCTGGTATTGAATACCGCCTCGGTCCTGCTGGATGAAAAGGTGCTCTGATGAAATCCGCCGCCAGGCGGATTTCAGAAGAAGAAATGGCGGAGACCGAAGGGCGATGCCATTTTCCGCTGCGCCCTCCGGGCGACGCGGATTTCAACGCTCTTGACTATCCGTGCGGATTTCCTAGATTATTAGACGGGTTCGCAAATGCATCCGCACTTGCGAACCCGTCTAATATCTGAACAGGGATGCAAGATTTCATTCTTGCCCGGATAGCTCCCTTCTTCCTCCGGCGCGGAGTTTCACATGCCTTGCGTAAATCACCCGCTGGTAGCCGATATTGCACAATGCGCTCAATGCGGGAAAGCATTGTGCGCGGACTGCGTCGTCACCCTGGAAGGGCGGGAGCTCTGTGGGCCGTGCAAGAACCAGGCCGTGCGGATCGTTCAGCGGGGCGAGGGACTCCATACGCTGGGCCGGGGCCCCTCGCCCTGGGAAGAGGGCCCGTCGGTGGGCAGCTTGTTCCGAACCGTCCGGCTGGTGCTCTTTTCCCCCTCCGAATTCTTCAGCAAGCTGAAAGTCCAGGGAGAGGGCCACTGGTCTTTTCTTGTGGCGCTCGGGTGGCCCAGCGCGGCCTTGGGGGCCATTCTTTCGCGGGTTTTGGGCCTGGAGAGTTATGGCAGGGGGGAACTGGAGACGGGGATGCTCATTGGCGTATTAGTTTTTGCGCCGTTGCTGCTCCTGTTGGGAGTAGCCATCGGAGGCGCGGTCGTGCATCTTTTCTTGAGAATTTTTGGGGCCGCGAATTCGAAGATCGGGGCCACGTACCGCGTTCAAGTCTTTGCGCAGTCCGTCCTGGTCTTCAATTGGATTCCGATCGTCGGACCTGTCGTGGGCGGCATCTGGGGCCTGGTCTTGAACGTCATCGGCCTGAAACACATGCATAACACCTCCTATGGCCGGGTGATCGCGGCCATGTTCATCCCTACCGCGGTGATTGTCGGGATCGTCATCGTGGGACTCGTGGCCGCGCTCACCGCGCTAGGACGCTGAATCCGGGTGACCATGGCGGAACGCTATGCCGGACCAGTCCCGTGCGGCGCGTGCGGAAAACCGCTCCCCCCGGAGGTCGACGGTATCGCCCGATGCCCTTGCGGCAAGGAGGTTCGGGTATTCCGTTTCCGGCCCTTCAGACGGGATGTATCCCCCACGCCTTTCTCAGCCGCGTCCGGCGCCCCATGCGCCTACCACGCCGGCAATCTTGCCGTTTGTCCCTGTGCGCGCTGCGGCAGCTTCCTCTGCGACCTGTGTGCGACGCCCCTGGAAGGTAAGACTTACTGCCCCCCATGCTTCGAACGTATTCTAGCCGCCGGGACATTCCAGTCTTTGAGAAACCAGTTTCCCCGGCCTCACGCCATCGCGGCGGCTCTGGCTTTTTTAGCCCTTATCCCCTTTGCGGCAGTCGTCGCCATTCCCCTCGCCGTCTGGCAGATGGGCAAGGCCTGGCGGAAACGGTCGGAGCTTGCCCAACGGGAATCGAGAGTCGGGCTCTATCTGTTTATCGCCATCCTCCTCTGTTGCCTGGGATTGCTCATCACCGTGAGAGTTGCCATGGCCATCCTTGATTTCAGCGGCTGAAATGCTTTTTCGACTCGTCACGTCCTCTTTTCATGAGCTGAAGCGATGAAGCCCCTTCACCTCGGTCGCCGCAACCAACTCTTTCGCGGCTATGATGTCCTGCTGTGGGACGACCGCCTGGAAGAAATCGAGCCGAGCCTCGCCAGTCTCGAGGTGACCCGGTTTTTCCTGGATGAGGCGGTGTGTGCCACGGCCCACCGTGCCCGGAACTGGCACACGCTTATCGCCCTGGCCATGATCTTCCTGGCCGTTTCAGCGATCGGCTTGGCCTTGTGGCAGTACGGAAAGGACGAGGAGGACGTGATCGCAGCCTCTATTTTCAGTGTGCTTGCCGTCCTATTCCTGGCCCTGACGGTCAACCAGACCGTTCGTCCCTCCCAGGTTCTGGTCCTCCATGCGTCCGACCAGAAGTTCTCCGTGGTTCTGCCCCGGTCGCGAGCGCGGCAGGAGGAAGCCATCCGGCGCTTCCTGGAGACCGTCGAGGCGTATCAAGCCCGTCAAGAACAGTCCGAGAAGACTTTTCAACTTCAGGGACCCGATGCGGCCCCATGAGTTCTGGAGCATCCTGAACAGGCGGGAGGTACTGTGACCCTTCGGCACTATCGGATCGCTGGCCTGCCGCATCGTTTGCCGGCCTCGGCGCTGGTCATGCTTCTTACGGCGGCTGGTGGCGCGCTTTCCGAGCCCTATCATCTCGTGGACAACTTTTCGATTCCCCTGCCTTCCACAGCGGAATTGAACTGCCAGGTGGATTGGGAACACGCCCGGGTAGGCCTCGCCGCGGCGCGGATCGCTTACCGTATGGACCCGGGCCGCAAGGCCGCTACCGTCAGCTTTCCGGACCTGGCGCGGCCGGTCGGCGGGCCGGGCATGGCACGCCTCTGGGTCGAGGGCGACGCCTCCGGCATCGAGCTCGAGATCGTTCTGCGACACGCCCGGGTCAAGGTGGAGTCCGACGGCCGGCGCTCCCTGGTGGAGCACGGCAACCTGGTGCTGCCGCGCATCCGGCTCGACTTTGACGACTGGCGCGAAATCACCCTGGACGCTCGGGCCATCCCGCAGGACAGAACCGCCTGGTGGCAGGCGCTGACGCTGCATGCCGCCAAGACCGATAAGCCCAAGTTGGAGGGCGTCCTGCGTCTCGATGATTTCCGCCTCACGCCCACCTCGACACCGCCGGAATCCGCCTTCTCCACCGGCCTGATAGGCCCTGGGGTGCGTGATTTTTCCCGCGATCTGGCTTTTTTCCTCGACGTGCGCAACTTCCTGGCCAAGCCTGCCGTCGTCCAGGTGCGGGTGAGCATGACGGACCGGAACGAGAACCGCGTTGCCGACCGCGATTTCCGCGTCGACTTCGCCGCCGGGGAAACCAAGGAAGTCCGGCTCGACCTCGCCCCGGAGAACCTCGAGGCTTATCTTCCTCCGTTCCGGATTTCGGGGGACGTGCTCTCCGGCGAGCTGTCCAAAGTCTCTGCCCAGATCGATGTCACTCTCGTGATGGGCAACGGGCTGATGCTCTTCGAGGATTTTTCCAATCTGCACGGCCGGTGGATGACCTCCGGCTACACGGCGAGAATCCGGAACGCCTACCACGATTGGTTAGGGTGGACGCACGGCGAGGCGCAGCGAGCGTCGCCGTGGGCGCAGACTTCCGCCCGTATTTCGCGGGTGGAGCTGCCGGCCTCGGACAACACGGCCGCGGCGGCCACGCCGGTCCCGGGCCCGTACGCCCTGCAGCTCGATTACACAGGCGACTCGGCCATTTACAGCAGCCTGGACCGATACCTGCCGGGCAACGCCTTCCGACTCGGCGTCTGGGTGAAAGGCAACGGCAGCAGCGACACCCTTTCCGCCCTCATCCTCGACTACACCGACAGCGGCGATTTCTGGGTCGGCGGCTGGAGGCGCGTCTGGAACGGAGAACGAACCCTCTGCACCTTGAACTTCCAGGATTGGCGCTACTTCGAGGTCGACCTGCCCGGAAATGGGGTCGGCACGAATGCGCCCAAGGGGTCGAGCGATGGCCTGGACTTCCCCCTCGAGCTGACGGCCTTTCGCATCCAGACGGCAGGGGAGAAGAGCGCCGGGAGTGTCTGGATCGGGCCCATATTCGCCCACACCCAGATTGCGGCCTCGTCGACGCTTTCGGTGCACCTGGGATACGGCGATCCGAACCACGCGTATGCGCCCGGCAAGAAGGCCTGGATCACGGTGCATAACGGAGCGCGGACAGGCCTCAGGAAGGTGAATTTGAGCTGGTCGTTCGAGGATCGAGGCGGGGAGGCTCTGGCAGGCGGGCAGGCGGAGCTTGATCTCCGTGCGAACGAGAGGCATGTCGTTCCCGTGGATTTCGCCCCAGAGGCGGAGGCCATTGCGGCCCGGCTCGGCCCCTTGCGCCTTCAGGCCACGGCGTCAGATGCGGCGGACGTCTCCGCCTCGGCCACGCGCCAAATCCTGCTGGCCAAGCCGGACAGTCTGGTGCGACTCAACGGATTCGAGGCCGACCGCGGCTACTTGGGTTTGAAAGCGGACGGGATCATGAATGCGCCGCCTTACGGCACGCCGGCGGCGTTCACGAGCAGGGACCAGGCCCACGGTGGCCTTCGTTCCCTGGCGCTGCCGTGGGACAAGGCCCAGCGCAAGGCCACTTTCGTTTCCATCGATCCGCCGATCCCTGGTGTTCCAGTGGAAATCTCCCTCTGGGTGCACGGCGACGGCTCCGGGGTCCTGTTCTATCCCCTGATCGGGGATCGGCGCGGGGCGCCGCACGGTCTGGGCACGCGCCAGTGGGATTTGTTCGTGCCTCGGACATTGGAAGGCCCCCTCCAGAACGCGGTCCGGGTGGATTGGCAGGGATGGCGGGAGCTGCGCTTCCATCTGCCCCAGATTCCGCCGGGGTGGGACCGGCCTCTGCCCATCCTGGCCTGGTCGCCGAGCTATCCTCTGGGCGTGCACCTCGCCGTCCTCGCGGAGGAGGCCTCCGCCGAGAAGGGCTGCCTCTACGTCGATGACGTGGCCGTGAGCACGCATCTGCCACCCGAGGAACGATGGTGTCTGACGCTGGACCGGGCTGGCGAGGCCAACGTGGTTGCACCTGGCTCGAACGTCCAGGTGCGGCTGGCCAACCAGGATGCGGCCGAGGCCCGGAAGGCCCGGCTGACCGGGGCCGTGACCGACTGGCGCGGCCGCGCCGTGCACGCGCTCGATGCGCAGGCCGAGATTCCGGCCGGACAGGAGGCCGAGTTCACCCTGGCCCGGGAGCTGTTGCCCGGGGCGTACGCGGTCCGGGCGGAGTTGCGGGCGGGCGACCGCGTGCTGGCGAGTCTCGAGGAGGACCTGATCGTGGCCCCGCTCGAGCCGTGGATGGGAAAGGAGTGGGCGGAGTCTCTGCGCGACGAGTGGAAGCTCCGCGGCCCCATCCGGGACCGCTTCGCCTTCGTGGACGAGGACTGGGACTGGGTCGAGCATCACCCGGGCAATCTCCAGATCGATACCATCCGGAATCGGTCCAAGGCTGTGTGGGAACGTGGCGCTTTGCCTTACGTGCTTCTGGGCTACAGCGCCTACTGGGCCGCGGGCGCCGGATTCGACCAGATGAAGGCCGGAGCGTTCGTGCGCCGGCAGCGCGATATCGGCCACGCCGTCGACATCTTCCTGATTCCCGAGCGCATCGACGATTGGGAAAATTACGTGCGCGAGGTGATGCGGGCCGCCGGCCGCGAGGTAGGCGGATGGGTCCTCTGGAACAACCCCGACGGGTCGAGTTCCCTGGCCGTGCAGCCTGATCGGTTCGCCGCGATGGTGCGGTCCGCGGGACAGTGGAGGCAGGTCTACTGCCCCGAGACGCCCCTGATCCTCGGCGGGCTGGGGCGCGAGACGGCGGTCGCGTACCTCGCCCGCCTCGCGGAGCATCATGCCCTCGAAAGCATCACCGGAATCCATGTGCGCATGGACGTCGGCCGACTCTCTCCCGAGGACGCGCGGGTCCCCGCCTACGTTCAGGAGCTCCAGGCCGCGCTGCAGGGACACGGCGGGACGCCCAAGACCATCCTCCTGACCGATCTCGACTGGGCCGTTGAAAAGGACCCCAAGGGCCTCAACGCCTTCGACCAGGCGGCGTACCTCGTCCGGTCCGATCTCCTCCTTCACCGCCTCGGCATCCGGCCCGCTCTGTCCATCCGCAACGAAGATGACACCCGACTCGGACTCAGCCTCGCCTACCGGCAGGAGCGGACCATCCCTCCCCTTTCGGAAAAGATTCTGACGTATCAACTCAAGCCAGCCTGGTGGGGGATCACCCTCACTCGCCGGTGGCTCGATCAGCTCCGGAGCGTCGCCGAAATCGAGGTGCAAGACGTCGTTCCCGGCCGCACCCGCTGCCTGCTCTACGAGCGCAAAGAGGATGGAAAATCCGTCGCCATCGCCTGGCGAAACGACGACGAGGGTCACCTGTCCTTCGACTCGACGGGTCTGAAGATCGAGGCCGCGGAGGACCTGTTCGGGACCCCTGTGGCCTCTCAGGACGGCTGGTATCCGGTGGGGAAGCTCCCGGTCGTCTTCGTGCTGGGGAAATCGGACGAGCCTGCGGCCCAGGGCCTGGCGCGCCTGTGGGTGCGCGACGCGGACGCGCCCGCGTGGCCGCAAAGAGTGCTGGCCGCGTTCACACCCGATACGGGCCAGAGGGTGCAGTATGAACAGAGCGGCGGACAGCCGGCCGCCGGCCGCGACCGGACGGTGCAGGGTGAGAGCGTCGATTGGGGCGGCCTGCGTTTCCCCGCGGGCGGCCGGGAGACGTTCCAGGTCGCCGCTGCCCCGGGCTGCGCCCTCGTCCTCCGCAAGCGATTCCTCCTGGATGACACGGGGCACGAGGCCGAGGTCCGGGTCAACGGCCGCCTGGCGGGCCGATGGAATCTGAAAAAGACCGATCCGAAGCTGTCCGGCGGCCTGCGGGATGCCCTCTTTGTGGTGGAAGAGAAGGCCCTCGCGGGGAGCGGCCGCGCCGCTCTGGAGATTCGCACTGCAGGCCCAGCGGTAACGGCCGGGTGGCAGGTCCTCGAGTATCGGGGCGGGGACTTCCCATTAAGCGCCGTGGGGGCCATCCATGGGGATCAAAACGTGCAGCACCCGCGCTGGGCGCGGAACGTCATCGGCAACCCGCTCCAGGTGGGCGTCTCGCCTCATGCGAACGGCATCGGCGTCTTCGCCCGCAGCCTTCTCGAATACGCCCTCAACGGACAGTTCCGGCGCTTCAGCGCTCGAGCGGGCATCGATGCCGCCACGGAAGGAAAGGGCTCGGTCGTCTTCGAGGTGTATGGCGATGGAAAGAAGCTCTGGTCCTCCGGCATCGTGACCGGCCTCGATGCGGCCCGAGACGTGGAGGTGGACCTGACGGGCGTCGATCGGTTGAGGCTGGTAGTAACCGACGCGGGCGACGGCAACAAATTCGACGCAGCCGACTGGTGCGATCCCGTGCTGGAAAGGTAGATGCCCCGCGGACAGCTTGTCTCAAGGCGGGGAAAGCCCGGACTTGGGTTTGGCACTATTTGACCGTAGATACAGGCGAGTGCCAAATTCCCGGGATCGCCTCCCGGAGGGCTTCCTTTGGGAAGCATCTCGCCGGCTTTTTCCTGCTCGTTCGAAGGTGAATAGCTCGGATACCCATGATGCGGCAAGATGCCGGCGCTCCCCGTGACCGTTCGGCCGTCCAGATGACGGTCTTCCAAACTCCGGGGCGGGCGAAGCCCGCAACCTAACAAGGCTGGAAAAGGTGTCAGGTTTCAGGAAACATCTGACACCTGACGCCTATTCAGGCATCTTCGCGCCACGGGGACAGGGCCTTTCCGACGGAATTCCGCGGAGGCGGGTGGCGGTTGTTGGCGCGTCCGCGCGAAGTTGTCCGGGCGCTTCCGTGCCTTCGTACGAGCGCCGCCGGAGCCCAAGCAGAGGCTTTCGAGCTTCCCCGAGTTGTCATACAATCCCGGAGCGTGAATCGCGGGGCCACTGGGACGGAGCGAGGCTGCCCTGTGGCATCTTAAATTTCCGGCGTTGTTCTCTCGCCCGGGCAACGCGGTGCTTACGAAAGGAAAACCCATGCAATTCGGAGTGATCCACTACAATACGCCCGGAGACACCCTCGAGGCGTTCCTGGATTATGCGGCGCAGACCGGCTTCGACGCCGTAGAGCTGTTCAGCGGCGACGTCTGGGGCACGAAGGTTGAGAACCCTGAACGAGAGGCCGAGCGCGTTCGCAAGCTGGTCGAGTCCCGCGGGCTGTCCATCTCCGCACTCGGAGCGGGAAACGACTTCGTTCTGCTCGATTCCGACGCCATTTCGCAGCAGGTGGAACGCATGTCCAGAATCTGCCGGCTCGCCCGCATTGCGGGGACGAGCGTGATCCGGACAGAAGGAGGGCGCAGGAAGCCGGAAGTGCCTCAGGCGAAGGAGTGCGAAGCGATGGCCGAGTGCCTCAAGCGATGCCGGGACTTCATCGAGCGTGATGAGGTCTACCTGGCGGTGGACAATCACGGGCACGTGACGAACGACGGGGATCTCCAGGCTCGCCTGTTCCGTCTCGTGGGGTCGCCCTTCGTCGGCGCTAATCTGGACACGATGAATTACCGGTGGATGGGCCATGCGGTGGAGACTTGCGACCGATTCTACGACCTCATGGCGCCGTATACGTTCCACACGCACATGAAGGATGGCCGCGGCAGCCAGAAGGAGTACGTAGGCGAGGCGCTCGGCGAGGGCGAGATTCACCTGCTTCATGCGTTGCGGGCACTGAAGCGGTCCGGTTACCGGGGTGTCTTCTGCTCCGAGTGGGAAGGCCGCGGCGACAAGGGCGCGGGCTACGCCAAGTGCCTCGCCTGGCTCAAGGCGAACGTGAAGGCGTAATCGGATACGCTACCGAGATTCCGGGACCCTTTACCGAGAGGACTGCCATGGATCCACGCACGAGAAGACGGCTGCCCTTCCTTGCCCTCTGCTGTTTTACCGCAAGCTGCGCCCAGCTCACCATCAACATCAACTTCTCGCCTGCGGAGATTCAGAAGGCCGCGGAGAAGATCGAGTCCGAGATTCGGCAGGGGCAGCCTGCGCCGCCTCAGCCCGAAAAGCCGCAATCGTTCCACCGGCGCTATTACTTCTTGCCTTCTTTTGACCTTCAGGAGGCCTTTGCCGAGGCTTCAGTGGACCTGAATGTCTCAACGCCCGGCATCCGCAAGAAGGTGGAAAGCCGGAAGGCCCGTTACACGGAATTGAAGCCTTACCTGGATTCGGGCGCCCTGGGCGAGGGGAAGGATGGCTTGATCGTCCTGCGGGCTCTCCAGGGAGTCTCAGGGGCCGAAAAGGTGAAGGTCAACCGGCTGGTTCAGGCGGAGAACCAGGATCGCCAGGAGCTTTTCGAAGAGGTCGCCAAGGCGAACAACATCGACCGCGGCAATCTGGGCAGAGTCATCCGACCCTTCGCTGAGGCGATCCGAGGGCAGATGGAAAAAGGCCAGTGGTATCAAGAAGAGGATGGAAGCTGGAAGCAGAGGTGAGGAGTCCTGAGGGATCGTGTGCTGCCGTCCTCGTCCTCGGCGTCGAGATGCCCCACCGTGTTTCGATAACGACGAAGACGAGGAAAGAACAGGTCGGTTTGAGCCGCCTTTCGATGGCTTCGCCGTCTTAACGCCGTCAAGACATGTCCAGATCGGGAGGCCGAACACCGGAAAAGGGTCGATCTTGGATTTATCCCGGGATGGCGCTGGCACTCGGCGGTTTCTCGCTGGCCTACGTTCTCGCGGGCTTGCCGATGGGCGCTCCGGGTCTGCTGACGGAAGCCTATGCGCCGAGACCGGAGTGGATCATGGGCGTGTGGTTCGTCGCCCCTGGGGTCTCGATCCTCGTCTTTTCGGCCGGCGTGGCGCGAGCGCGTCCAGCCGTTCCCCGGCTCGTGCGGCTCATCCCCTGGCTCTGGGTCGGGCTGACCTTCTGGGCTCTGAAGAGTGCTGTGCACCTGCGTCAGGCGGGGCCGGCTTCGAACGATTTTTATTTCACGGCGATGACGGGGCCTGGGGCTTTCACGGCGCAGGCGATGCAGATCGAAGACGCTGCGGGCTACCTGCGGCGGTTCCCCGAGATGGCGTCGGGCCACTGGAGCGAATTCGGCGGCACCCGTGTGATCTCGAATCCGCCGGGGACGATTCTGCTCCTTTACGGATGCCGGAAGCTGCTCGGTGCGTATCCCTGGCTTCAGGAGTACTATGCAGAGGAGCCGCGGCCTCCCGCCGGTGCGGGGGAAGACGCTCGGCGCTCCCACCAAGTCCGGGCCCTGGCGCAGTTCGCTCCGGACGTTTTTCTCTTCCTGGCAGCATTGGGGATGGCCCCACTCTGGTGGCTGGCCAGTCATCTGCTACCGCCGGAAAGCGCGGCCGCGGCCACGGGCCTGTCCGCCCTCGTCCCGAGCCTTCACGTTTACAGCTTCTCCAATGATGCCTTCCAACTTGCCCTGATCCTGTGGATGTGGTGGGCCACACATTGTGCGGTGCGCAGCGCCAGCCTCGGATGGGGTCTGCTGGCGGGCCTCTTGCTCTCCGTGGGCCTTCAGTTTTCGCTGTCGTTCCTCATTGCAGCCGTCATCCCGGCGGCCATCGCCGCACTGGCCCGGCCCACCCGCCCGAACGAGACCCCGCAGGACGAGTCACGGCCGCAGAGGCCGTGGGGCGTCGCACTCGCCGCTGTGGCCGGCCTGGTGCTGCCTTGGATGCTCCTGTGGGCCGTAACGGGTTACGAGCCCTGGCTCGGGCTGCTCTCGGCTTACCGGGGTCACGCGCAGTATCACCGCGACTTCGGGCAGCCTTACCCGGTCTGGATTTGGCTCAACCTGTTCCACCTCCTCCTCTTCATGGGGGGGCCAGCCGCCGCAGCGCTGTTGCAAGCGGGATATGATCAGGTTGTGCGGACTCTGCGACAGCGGTCCCTCCGGGGCCTCGACCCTTACTTCATGGGCACGTCGGGGACGCTCCTCCTGCTCAATTTCAGCGGCAAGAATCTCGGGGAGGTCGCCCGGCTGTGGCTTTTCTTCATGCCGGCTCTGCTGCTCGTTTCCCTGAAGGCGCTTGGGGAGAAGGAGCGCAACGACGCCAGCCGGGCCTTGTCACTGGCCATCGGCCTTCAGGCGCTGCAGGCCGCGGTCTTCACCTTGAAATTCGATCCCTTGGGCTCGCATCGGGCCCTGACGGGAAACCTTTTTCAGGGTCTCCCATGACCCCGAGGAACCGAGATTCCATCGCTGGTGCTCTCCTGGGGCAATTCCTGGGAGGGCTGGGGCTGGGGACTTACGGGCTGCACCTGAAACACCTGTACGGGGCCCCCGAATCCAGCGCGATCTGGACGTTCCAGGAGTTCCTCGTGTTTCTCGCTGCGGGCTGCGCCGCGGTCCTTGCTGCCGGCTCGGCCGTTTCGTTCCTCTTGGCGCGCCGGACCGATCGCGGCTGGAGCGAAATCTTCCGCCGGGACTCCAAGTCCAATGCCATTCTGGCCCTTCTCCTCCTCGATCCCCTGCTGAACACGAATGACTTTCTCGCTCTCTCGGCAGTTTACAACGGCGTCTTCGTGGCGGGTCTGTTGGCCGCGGCCAAGGTGCTTCTGTTCACCGGGATGAAGGCGGGACCCACGGTGTCCGAACCTGCCAATGGGGCGGGCGACCGATGTTTCCGGTTCGCCTGGGTCGCTTCGGGCGTCTACTTCCTGGTCTTCGGGACCCTGGCCGTGCTGCAGTGCCGGGCGTTGTGCGTGCAGCACATCGACAGCGTGACCTTCGAGCAAATGTACTGGAACACGCTGCACGGGCACTTCGCGGTTTCGGACATGTCGGACCCTCCGTTCACGGCGGACCACGTGGCGGTGACGATGTACGTCTTTCTTCCGCTGTATGCCATGTTTCCGGCGCTCGAAGCGGTGGCGCTCTTCCAAACGGCGGGGATCGGACTGGGCGGCGTGCCGGCCTATCTCATCTCCAAGGAGCTGCTGGGGCATCGCGGCGCCGCGCTGGCAATGTCCGTGGCCTATCTGGCCAGCCCGGCCCTGCACTACTCGAACCTCGAGGTCCGGGATAATGTGTTCGATCCGAATTCCTTTTCGGCCACCCTGATCCTTTGGACCTTCTATCTCGGGCTGCGGGGGCGCTGGCGTCTCTTCGCTTTCTCGGCCGCAGCCGCCATGCTGTGCCGCGAGGATGTCTGCCCCTCCATCTTCATGATGGGGCTCTACTTCGCCATCGTTCGGAAGCAATGGCGGCCCGGCGTCGCCGCTTCGGCCACCGCCGCCGCCTGGCTCGCCCTCTGCCTCTACGTCATCGTCCCCCACTTCCGCGGAAGGCAGTCCCTCGTCTTCGGATACTTCACCGGGATGGGAGGAAGCCTGGCCGAGATGATCCTGTTTGTCCTCCGGCATCCCCTGGAAACGCTCCTGCGGATAACGACCGAGACCGACGTCCAGTTCGTCCTCGAACTCATGCTTCCTTTCGGCCTCCTGGCGTTCCTGGCCCCGGAGGCGCTGTTGATGGCCGGGCCGGCCTTCGCCCTCAGCCTGCTTGCGGACCCGGGGGCCGAAGAGCTGGTCTCCATCCAGTTCTGGTATCACATCATCCACATCCCGCTGGTCTATATCGCCTCGGTCCTGGGGGCTCGAAGGCTTGCCCATCTGATCCCCCGGGCTGCTGCCCGCTGGCCGAGGCGCTTCCCCGGCTTCGACGCCGGCGACGCGCCCGGCCGACTGGCCTGCGCCGCGGCCGCCATGGCGCTGGCCTGCTCCTTCAGCCTATCATCCGCCGTGTCCAAATGGCCCCTGTCGTTCTCGTTCTACAACCCGTCCGACTCCTACCGCCACTATTCCCGGTACGTGCCGCCGCCGGGGGCCCGGCATATTCCCTCGGTGCAGGCCCTCATCCCCCGATCCGCCACGGTCACCGCCACCCACTATCTCACTCAGAAGTTCTCGCATCACCGCCATGTCTGGCGCTTCCCGGGCCATATCGACGCCACGGGGAACACGCCCGAAGAGCTAGCGGATTACATCGTCATCAATCGTCGTGACCGTTGGTTTCGTCTTGGATTCGATACGACCAGCGACCAGGAAGCGATCCAGAGGCTGTATTTCCGGCCGGAATTCGTCAAAATCTTCGAAGCAGACGGCATCGTGGTCTTTCAAAGGAGGTCGCATGAGTCCCCAGGAGCTGAAGAGTAAGCTGAGAGGCGTGATTGGATTTCCTGCGACCCCGTTCCATGCGGACATGAGCCTGAACGCCGAGGGGCTGAGGCAGAACGTAGCGTGGATGAAGACGACCGGCGTCTGCGCCATCGCCCCGGTGTGCGGCACGGGCGAATTCTTCAGTCTGAACCTGGACGAGTACGTCGAGGCCGTTGAGACCGTGGTCGAGGAGGTCGGCCGCAGCCTGCCTGTCTTCGTCGGCGTGGGTCACGGCTCGAAGATGGCCGTGGAATGGGCTCAGGCGGCGGAGGAGCTGGGGGCCGACGGGCTTCTCGTGCTTCCACCTTATCTGATAACGCCCGAGCCCGAAGGCCTGGCGAACTACGCGTCCCAGATCGCCGGAGCGGTGGAGATTGGAATTCTCCTGTACCACCGCGGGACAGCGCTCTACAGCGAACGCGCGGTCGAGAAGTTGCTCGTTTTCGAGCACGTGGTCGGATTCAAGGACGGGCAGGGGGACCTCGACCATTTCAGCATGCTGCGCCGGCGATTCGGCGATCGCCTGGTCTGGCTGAACGGGATGCCGACGGCAGAGATGACGGCGCCGTCGTATTTCGCCGCGGGCGCTGCAGGCTACACCTCGGCCATCTCCAATTTTCTGCCTGGAGCAAGCCTCGAATTCTTTCGTGCATGTCAGGCCGGAGACTCGAAACGGGTGTGGGAGATCACGGACCGTCTCGTCAAGCCCATCTGCGACATCCGCAACAGGAAAAAGGGTTACAACATCTCCTTCGTCAAGGCGGGGCTGGAGATCGTCGGAAGGGCCGGCGGGCCGGTCCGGCCGCCGCTGTTGAATCTGGACCCGCAAAGCCGGGAGGATTTGCGACGGATTCTGGCCGCATGGCCTTGAGCTTCTCTCCGCGGCGAGTGCGGATTGGGAATCAGCTTCTTTCCCAGTGGACCGACATGCCAGTCCATCTCCTCTACGAGGGGAATCGAGGCGGCTGGGTGATAGAATAGGATGGTCGTGCACGGCGTTGTGTCGGGGCTTGAAGCGACCGGTTTTCTCCCGGCCGTCACTTTCCGCGTTACTGAAACACCACCTCATGTCTCGTTGTCGGGCCTATCTCGGTTTGGTCCTGTTCCTGACCGTGGAGAGGGTGGCGCAGGCCGCAAGCGATCCGCGTGACGATCCGCGCTTTGCCAAGATTCCGCGGGATTATCGCGTCGGCGTCGCCGTATCCCTGCTTCTGGAACAGAAATATGGCCTGGCCAAGGATGAGAAGCTGGCCCGGAAGGTGGCCGACATCGGCTACCGCGTCGCCGCGGCCAGCGGCCAGACCGACATCCATTTCGTATTCAGTGTGCTGGACATGTCGGACCCGAACGCTCTGGCGCTTCCGGGCGGGTTCGTCTTCATCACCAAGGGCATACTGGACCTGGGGCTGACGGACGACGAGCTGGCGCACGTCCTGGCGCACGAGTGCAGCCACGTGATCCGGGAGCACCATCGGCGCATCCAGAAATCGGTAAACCTGATCAACGTCATCAATGCGGCGGTGCTGGCGGGGGCCATTGTTGCGGCGCAGGGCAGCGGGCCTCAGCGCGGCACGGCGGCCCTGGGCATGGACCGTTCCACGGCGGCGCCATCGAGCCAGGCCCAGCAGATTGCGACCGCCGCGGTGCTCAGCGGCGTCGCTTCCAACCTCCTCCTCCTGCGATATGTCCGCGAGTATGAGATCGAGGCTGACCGTACTGGTCGGGTCCTGGCCACCGGGGCCGGCTTCAGCCCGCAGGGCAGCTCGGACATGCTCCGCAAGCTTCTCTCGCGCAGTTATGAGCGCCCGGGCATGGGCATCCTCCGGACCCACCCGTACCTGGAGGAGCGCATCGAGCTGGCCAACGCCCAATCAGCGGACATGACGGCTAGCCCGACCCCCCGTGACCCCATCAGTTACCGGAACGAGGTGCAGGAAGTGCTCCTCTACCGCGCCACCGACTTCTGGGAATCGGGCGAGGTAGAGAAGGGGCGATTCCTGCTTCGAAACGCGTATGCCGCATCGCCCGCCGGGCCCCTGGCGGACGACGCCAGGGTCGAAACCCTCCTCTGGCTCGAGGAGGAGCAGAATGAGGAATCCTATCGAAGCCGAGATTACGGCTATTTTCGACATTCTTACCAGAGAATCCTCGAAGAGTTTCCGACGTCGAATCTGAGGAATCAGATCCTGGAGAAGCTGGCCGTGTTCGGGAAAGCCGAGGGCGAGGTCTATCCCCAGCACCTGAAAAGGCTCGACCAAGCCGAAGTGATTCCGGCTTTCGGCGAGTACTTTCTAAAAAACTATCCCGAGGACGGCAGGCTACCCGAGGCCAAGCTGAAGCTCGCGGACTCCTACGCCAAGGGTAGGAAGTACGACTCGGCCGCCAAGATGCTCTTGAATCTTCTGGAAAAGCCCGCTAGTCAGGCGTGGATGTCCCGGGCCCTCCAGGTCTTTGATGCGGTGCTGCCCAAACTCTCCCACGTCGGACTCGCCTACCGCTACCATGAGATCCTTCCAGAGGCTGAACCGAGGAAAAGGGTCGGAGAAATCATCCGGGACCTGATTCAGAAATCCGAGGACATCGAGGACCTTGGCCAGTTTCGGGAAGAACATGCGGCATCGGTGTTCGAACCGGAACTGGTCAGCCGGCTGCGGCATCTCGCCGAGGAGGCCCTCAGGAAGGCGCGGTTCTATCGCAAAACGGGCAACCTCTCCGATGCGGCCTTCGAGTACTACAAGGTGAGCCGATATTCGCCCGACCATTCCCTGGCCGGGCTCGCCAACGAGGAAATTCGGGAGATGCAGGATCTGGAATAGCGCCCGACGCCAGAAAAAAGGGAGACGCGTCCGGCGTCGGGCAACGGGTTGACGTTCCTTCCACCGCTTCATAGAATGCCGTTGATTCGGCAGCAGCACCGTAGTGAGCTTCACCGGAACCTTTAACCCAGAGGAGGGTCCCTGTCATGTCACACGAGCTTCCCGCACTTCCCTACCCGCACGATGCGCTCGAGCCGCACATCGACTCGATGACCATGCAGATTCATCACGGCAAGCACCACGCCGCTTATGTGAACAATCTGACCAAGGCGCTCGAGGGGCAGGCCAAGCTGGCCAGCCTGAGCGTGGAGGACTTGATCAGCGACCTGAACAACGTGCCAGAAGGCGTCCGGACCGCGGTGCGGAACAACGGCGGCGGACATGCCAATCACACCCTGTTCTGGAGCCTCATGAGTCCCAAAGGCGGAGGCGCGCCGACGGGCAGCCTGGCCAAGGCGATCGATGCTGCATTCGGTAACTTCAATGAATTCAAGACCAAGCTGACCGCGGCAGGCGTGGGGCGCTTCGGCAGCGGCTGGGCATGGCTCTCTGTGGACAAGAAGACCAAGAAGCTGGAGATACATAGCACGGCCAATCAGGACTCGCCTATCATGGAAGGCAAGACGCCGTTGCTCGGGGTCGACGTCTGGGAACACGCCTATTACCTCAAGTATCAGAACCGGCGACCTGATTACCTGGCCGCATGGTTCAACGTCATCAACTGGCCAGCAGTTGCCGAGCGGTATGAGAAAGCTTTGAAGTAAGTCTCCGGATAGACTCCCTGGCGGCAGGCAGTTTCGGCAGGATGCCGCTGTGGCAAACCGGCGATTCCGGCAATGAGAGGACGTTCTCAATATTTGAGACGTCCTTTTTTTTCGCCTTTTAAGTAACTTCTCAATAAGTTCGGGGAGATGGCCCGCCCAATTTCGTAACCGATGATAATGCAGCGCTTTGCGGATTCCTGTAGCGGAGCGCGTCAACGCTTCGTCTGGGCCCTCAAATCTCATCTCTTGGACGGAAGGCTAACGCGTTCCGCTACGGAATTCATACTTCATGGACTTGGTCTGGTCCTCCACACCGAACTTATTGAGAAGTTACCCTCTTAATCGTTAACTTATTGTTATATAATGTCTTAAGAATCTATTTCCTGCCGATACCCATTCATTTTCCAGGGTGATAACGCCGGGGCATACCTCCTTAAGGCTTAATTGAGGGCTTGTATTTAGCAATTTATAAATAAAGTTCTTTACGAATCTTGAAATTTCCGATTGCATTTGCGTGGAGCAGTTCTTATAATTTTGTTGAATCAAGACTAAATTAGTACGGATTCCCCTGCGGCCTACCGTTATGCTCAAACTGACCAAGAGGTCCGATTACGGGATCATTGCACTTGTTCACCTGGCGCGAAATCATGGGGACTCTGTGAGTTGCCGGGACATAGCTAGCCGGTTCTGTATCCCCTTGCCGCTGCTCTCGAACATCCTCAAGACCCTAGCGCGCCACGGGGTTGTGGAATCTGTTCGGGGCTCCAAGGGCGGCTACCGGCTTGCCATGCCGCCAGAGGATCTGACTCTCGCCAAGTTGCTCGAGATTCTTGAGGGCCCGATCCGCCTGACGGAATGCATGGAACTTCCCCAAGGGGTGGGTTCCGACTGCAAGATAGAGCCGCTCTGCCCGATCCGAGCGCCGGTCCGAAAGATTCATGAGCGTTTCAGAACGTGGCTGCAAGGTGTTACTTTCGCCGAACTTGCCGGAGAGGTCGGCGAAGCCAGGAATGGAGGTCATCAGGTCTATGAAGTTGCCCCTATACATGGACAACCCATCCACCACCCGGGTTGATCCCCGAGTGCTGGAGGCCATGTTGCCGTTCTTCACGGAGGTCTACGGCCACGCGGCCAGTCGCAACCACTGCTTCGGTTGGGAGGCGGAGAAGGGCGTGGAAGCGGCCCGGGAGGAGGTCGCTCGTCTCATCGGCGCGATCTCAAAGGAAATTGTTTTCACGAGCGGCGGGACGGAATCCAATAATCTGGCGATCAAAGGCGTGGCTTCGATGTACCGGGAGAAGGGAAACCACATCATCACGACATCGATCGACCAGAAGGCGATACTGGACCCGTGCAAGCGACTGGAGCGCGAGGGATATCGCGTCACCTATCTTCCCGTGGATCAGCAGGGGCTTGTGAGCCCGGACGCGGTTCGTGAGGCCATCACGCCCGAAACGATCCTGATCACGACGATGATAGCGAACAATGAGATCGGGACGATTGCCCCCATCAAAGAGATCGGTCGGATCGCGAAAGAAAAGGACGTGGTTTTTCATGCGGATGCGGTCCAGGCGGCAGGGAAGATTCCCATCGACGTGGAAGCGATGGGCATCGATCTGCTGTCGCTGACGGGCCACCTCATGTATGGTCCGAAGGGCATCGGCGCGCTTTACGTGAGACGGAAGCGGCCTCGTGTGCGGCTGAACCCCATTTTGGACGGCGGGGGGCACGAGCGCGGGTTGCGTTCCGGCACGATCAACGTGGCGGCAGCCGCGGGCCTTGGCAAGGCGTGCGAAATCTCGCGGCTCGAGATGGACGAGGAAAGAGACGTACGTCAACGGACACCGGGAACGACGCCTCCCCGGCATATCGAACATCAGCTTTGCTTACATCGAAGGCGAAGCCCTCATGATGGGCATCAAGGAGATTGCAGTCTCTTCTGGCTCGGCGTGCACGTCCGCCACGCTCGAGCCTTCCCACGTGCTGAAGGCCCTTGGCGTCAGTGAAGACCTGGCCCACACGTCCATCCGTTTCGGACTGGGTCGTTTCAGCACGGAGGAAGAGGTGGAATACGCGGTCCGGCGGACGGCCCAGGCCGTCGAGAAGCTCCGGGAGATGTCCCCGCTCTACGAGATGGCCCGGGAAGGGATTGATATCAAGGCGATTCAGTGGCCCGGCGATTGAACCTTCTGAGCGAGAAGAAGGACTTCATCGGCTATTCTCAAAGGAGGAACGAGTCATGCCATACAGCGATAAGGTTCTGGAACATTACAACAATCCCCGGAATCTTGGCAGTTTCAAAAAGGACGAATCGAACATCGGTACGGGCCTGACGGGCGCTCCGGAATGCGGGGACGTGATGAAGCTGCAGATTCAAGTCGAGAACGGCCGCATCGTGGATGCCAAGTTCAAGACCTTCGGCTGCGGCAGTGCCATCGCCAGCTCCAGCCTCGCCACGGAGTGGCTCAAGGGCAAGACGCTGGAAGAGGCCGAGACCATCCGGAACACGCAGATTGCGGAGGAGTTGAGCCTTCCACCGGTAAAAATCCACTGTTCCGTGCTGGCGGAGGACGCCATCAAGCTCGCCATCAAGGACTACAGAGAGAGGCACGGTTCTTCGGCGGGGTCTCCTGATGTCCCGGCCGAGTCCACGGCCTCCTCTTAGACGCGGGAAGCCGCCTCCGCCCTCCCCTGAGCCGCAGTCACCGCAGGTGTGGACGTCAACGGCAGGACATTCTCGGGAAGGAATACTCGGAAGAGTGGCGGCAGCCCTGCCGAACCGTGAGCTCGCATCGGATGATGAACCATGATCACCGTTACTGAACGAGCCGCCCAGGAAGTCAGGCGCATCTTGAGGGATCAAAAGCTCCCGGAGAACACCTGCCTCCGACTCGGAGTGAAGGGCGGGGGATGTTCTGGTCTTTCCTACACCATCGGTTTCGCGGATGCCCCGGCCGACGGCGACCACGTTCATGAGGAGCACGGGCTCAGAATTCTCATCGATCCGAAGAGCGCTCTGTTCATCGAAGAACTCGAGTTTGGCTTCCAGGAAAGCCTGTTGGGACGTGGATTTGTCTTCAACAATCCCAAGGCCAAGCGCTCGTGCGGCTGCGGCAAGTCCTTCTCGTAGCGTGAATGCCAGAGGACGGCGACCCCGGCGCTCCCCACCTGTTGGCCCCGCCTTTCCTGTCCCTGGACTCTCATGGCCACCCCAACCATTCCCTCCATTCCGGTCTGCCCCACTTGCCATGGGCCTCGTGGGGCGCATCCACTCTTTTGCGCCTCCTGCCAGCGGCTGTTTCCGGAGCCTCCGGAGTGGACACACTTCGACCGTCTGGGGACGCCGAGGACTTACGACCTCGACACGTCGTCTCTGGAGCAGCAGCTCTTCAATCTGACACGACGTTTCCACCCCGATTTCTTCGCCGGTAAGGAGTCCGAGCAGCAACAGCTCAGTCTCGTCCACTCGGCCTCGCTCAACCAGGCGTATGCGACCCTCCGGGACCCTTTCGAGAGGGCCGAATATCTCCTGCATCTCTGGGGCGGAGTCACCAGCAGCGAGGACAAACGAACTCCTCCTGGCTTCCTGGACGAGATGCTTGGGCTTCGGGAAAAGCTGGAGGAGGCCAGAGTGAGCAATGATTCCGGGGCCCTGGCCGCCCTGCACGCGGCTCTATTGGAACGCCAGCGGCGGCTGCTGACTGAGTTGGGCCGATCCTTTCGAGACGTGGAGAAGAACGGGGCCGGGGCCGGGGCCGAGGCCATGGCCGCCATCCGGATGGCCCTGAACGCAGCGAAGTACATCAACGGTCTCGTGCGCGACAGCTCGGGCCTGCATCGACCCGAGGTATGACCCGGAGGGTGCAGGCTTCAGAGTTAGGCGCTTGGGGCGTCAAACTTGAAAAACGTCTTTAAGTTTGAGTTACGCGTGAATCAAATAAGAATTCTTTCGATCCCGATCCCGATGTGCGCCCAATGGAGATGATCCGAGATTAATCAGGAAGTTTGAAACTTGAGTTAGAAACTTCTGCTGACCCGCCAGGGTTGGGCCGGCGAAGCCGGCCCAACCCTGGCGCTGAAATCCGCGTAGCCTGGAGGGCGCAGCGGATTTCATTAGAGTGAAGGACAGGAGAATCCGGGATCGATCTCCCACGAGAATGCCATGGATGCATCAGCCCAAACACCGCTCATTTCAGAGGACGTGCTCGTTTCTGCGGCCCGTAGACTGAAGGAAGTCGTGGTCGGCATCGATCTGGGTACGACCTTCAGCCTGGCGGCGTACATGGAAGGCGGCCGGCCGCAGGTAGTGCGTGACGAGAAAGGGGACGCTCTGGTCCCCTCCGTGGTCTCTTTCACCGAATCGGGAAAGGTCCTCGTCGGCTGGGAGGCCCGGGCCCGCAGCCTTCTCGACCCTCAAAACACGATCTACTCAGTCAAGCGTCTGATCGGCCGCGGCCGTGATGATCTGCAGCGCGAGCTGTCTCTTCTCCCCTATGCCATCGAGAATGCGGAACGCAAACTGGTTCGAATTCGGATACGAGAGAATCGCCTGACGCCCCAGGAGGTGTCGGCCATGATCCTGAAGGAGGTGAAACGGCGGGCGGAACGGGCTCTGGAGGGGCCGATCACGCGTGCCGTGATCACCGTGCCGGCGTATTTCGACGACGCCCAGCGGCAGGCGACCCGCGACGCGGGCCGCATCGCGGGCCTGGACGTCTTGAGAATCATCAACGAGCCTACCGCCGCGTCGCTCGCCTACGGGCTGGACCAGAAGAAGAACAAGGGCATCGTGGCCGTCTACGACCTGGGCGGTGGGACGTTTGATATCAGCGTCCTCCGTCTGGCCGGCGGTGTTTTCCAGGTGCTGAGCACCCTGGGGGACACCTTCCTGGGCGGCGACGACTTCGACCGCCGGCTGATGGACCTCGCCGCCAGGGAGATCCGTGAAAAGCACGGGCTTGATGTCCTTGAACATCCCAGGCTGCTGCAGGCCCTCCGGGACACCGCGGAGAAGGCCAAGATCATCCTGTCCAAGGAAACCTCCGCTCCCATGGTCCTTCAGTCCGAGGACCCGCCTATCGACTACGCCCGCACGCTGACGCGCACGGAGATGGAAGGACGGATCGGAGACCTGGTCCAGCGCACCCTGGACTTCTGCTGCACGGCGGTTCACGACGCGGGCCTGACCATGGGCCGCATCGACGAGGTCGTACTGGTCGGCGGGTCGACCCGCATCCCCCTCGTCCGCCGGCGGGTCGAGGAGGTTTTCGGCCGGCCGCCGCACACGGACCTGAACCCGGACGAGGTGGTGGCTCTCGGAGCGGCCGTCCAGGCCCAGATTCTCTCTGGCGGCTTCCAGGACATGATGGTGCTGGACGTCACGCCGCTTTCCCTGGGCATCGAAACCTTTGGAGGCGCGATGAGCAAGCTGATCCTGCGCAACACCCCCATCCCCTGCCGGAAGTCCGAGTCCTTTACCACGTTCGTGGAAGGCCAGACCTCCGTAGACATCCACGTTTTGCAGGGTGAAAGGGAAATGGCGCGAGATTGCCGGAGCCTTGGAAAGTGGAAGCTCCGGGGCATCCCGCCCATGGCTGCCGGCATGCCGCGCCTCTCGGTAACCTTCACCCTCGACGCCAATGGCGTCCTGACCGTCAACGCCCGGGAGGAGCGCAGCGGCCAGGAGCTGAATGTCGAGGTCGCTCCATCTTCCGGACTTACCCCGGAGGAGGTCGAGCGCCTGGTCAAGGAATCCATCGACCATGCCCGGGAGGACGTGCGAACCCGCCAGAAGGTCGAACTGCGAAACGAGGTGGACAGCATCCGGCGTCATACGGAGAGAGCCCTGAGCCAGGCGGGGGAGCGTTGCCCCGCCGAGTTGCGGCGCTCGATCGAGTCCGGGTTGCGCACCCTGACGGCCTCGGCGGAATCGGATGCCGACCTGCACGAGCTCGAACAGGCGATCGATCGGTTCAACGAGATCAGCCTTCCGCTGGCCAGGCTCTTGATGGACGAGGTGGCTCAGGCCACGTTGAAGGACAAGAAGCTCTCGGAAATCTGAACTCTAGTAGACGAGTTCGCAAGTGCACCCGCACTTGCGAACTCGTCTACTAGAGTCCATTCCGGGGTTAGATATTGCATGTTCCAGGTCACTTTCATTGAAGTCGAAAGCGGCAAGCGCACCACGGTACAGGTGGACCCCGCCCGCTATCCCTATCACGATCACGGCCTCCCGGGCAGTCTCCTGGACATTGCCATGGGGCATCATATCCACATCGAGCATGCTTGCGGAGGGAATTGCGCCTGCACCACATGCCACGTGATCATCAAGAAAGGCGACGACCATCTCTCGGACCAGACGGACCGGGAGGAGGACCTGCTGGACAAGGCGCCGGGGCTGACGCTCCACTCACGCCTGGCGTGCCGGGCCATCGTCGAGTCGGGCGACGTCGAGGTCGAAATTCCCGCCCACACGGTTCATGTCGTCAAGTCCGGCGGGAGTCACGAGTGAACGGCAGAGGTTGCACGCCATGGCCTTGATGTGGAACGACGTTGAAGCAATCGCCATCCGGCTGTTGGATGCCCATCCGGAGGTGAATCCACTGGAGGTCCGCTTCACGGACCTCCATCGTTGGGTGACAGAGCTGGAAGGCTTCAGGGACGACCCCAAGGAATCCAATGAAGGCATCCTCGAAGCGATCCAGATGGCTTGGCTCGAGGAATGGGAGGCGGAGCAGGAGGGCGGGTAGACCCTGGCGTGCCATGGTGGGAGGGGTGGGTGTCCTCGGAATCCCCGCTGAAAGTCGGTACTGCGAGCACGAGGCTCAATTTCCGAACTTTTTGAGAAGTCACCCTGGTGGAGGCCCACCAGGGGGCGGTCCCAGCCTTGCTGGTGCAGAAATCCGAGACAATTCGCGGGCTTGACATGCTTGGTAACGGTCCATTACCTCGCTCGTGGCCTATCGGCCATTTTTTTCTTGACGCGGCAAAGTCCAGATGATTGAATAGCCCCTATCCGATAGAGCAAACGATGGGGTTGAGGTCAATACTGTTCAGTTAAGCGCCGGAGCCGTCTGCGGAGGGGTTGGAGTGACGGCTTTAGCCGGTGCTTGAAAAGACCACCGCTG
>JACPCR010000109.1 GCA_016179685.1 Planctomycetota bacterium
ACCATTAGCCTTCTTCCCACCCACCGCATGCGTCTTCGAGCCTGAATTTTCACTATACCAGGCATACTGCCCCAGGTCCCCATCCGAATCGCCAAAGCAAAACCGCTTACTTGACCCCGCTCGACACGCATACTCCCACTGCGCCTCCGTGGGCAACGCATAGACCCGTTTGTATTCACCCGCTTTATCGGGGCCTCCCTCTGCATTCAGCTCCTGGAGGAAGCCCTGCACGTCCTCCAAGCTCACCTGCTCCACCGGATTCTGCTTACCCTTGAAGCTGCTGGGATTGTCCCCCGTCATCGCCTCCCACTGCGCCTGCGTCACTTCATACTTCCCCATGTAAAACGGCTTCGTGAGCCGGACGCGGTGCTGAACCTCGTCATCGTCCCGGCCCGACTCCCCACTAGGACTCCCCATCATGAATTCACCCACCGGAATGAAGACGAAGAGCATTCCCGTCTGCTTGTGCCGGATTTCCAAGGGCAGGCCGGATTTCGGGTCAGACCCTTTGCGGATCGGATTGCCGTACGCGTCCTTGGCTTCTTGCGGTATCTCGAGGGCCTCCCGCAGGCCTTCCGGCAGGCCCCCTTGCGCCCGCTTTTTCAGCTCAATGGTCGCGGGCCGGGCCGTCTTCCCTCGCTGCACCTCCACCGTCCCGGTAATCTCCTCATATCCCTCCAACTTCAGCACGAATTCCACTTCTCCAACTTCCTCGTTGGCCAAGGGAATCGTGATGAACTCGCCGGCCTGGCTGATGCGCTTGCCGCCAATCCAGACTTCCGCGCCCGCAGGCTGAGAATTCAACACCAGGCAGCCTTCGCGAGGCTTCTGCTCTTTCTTCAGGAAGAAGATGAACTCGCCTCGTTGACTCCCGGTGTCAACGAGGCAGCCCAAGCCGACCTGCTGCTCGTTATGGGAACTGAGTGTCACGCCTTCCTTGATGGATTCGAGAAGGGTCCGAGGGACAAGGAAGGGTCTTTGGTTGTTCTCCAGGGTGCGAAGGATAAGGGAAGCAAAGGGGCTATGGCCGTCATGGCCGGCGTCGGCGACCGGTTGCAGGTCACCGGAGACGAGTGCCATGCGGGAGGGCTTGCTGTAGACCTGACGGTAGTAGGGGCTGTCGATATTGACCTTTTCTTCCTCGGCTCGGCGAAGAAAATCGCCGGCAAAGCAGCTATCGCTGATGAGGAGGACGTGCCGGGCATGGCTCATCGCGGCGATGTATTTCTTGACCTCGGTGTTGGGAAACCAGCTTTTCTTGGATTCCCGGTCCGCGTCCACGGGAAGCCAGTAGCCGGTCCTCTTAACGGGGTCTAACTTGCCGTGATCGGCATAATAGATGAGAAGGCTGTCGTCCTTCCGTTCGGGTTTCTGAAACTCCATGGCAAGTTGTTCGAGGGTGTGGTCGATGGCGTCCCAGGTGGCCTGCTCGTCATAGAGTTCAATGACCGACTGAACGACGTATCGTTCGCGGAGGACTTTGACCACCGCCTTCGCGTCATAAACCGCGCAGCGGAGTCGGTTGCATTTCTGATATTTGTCAATGCCGATAGCCAGGACCCACTGCTCGGCGACCAGTGGTTGTCCTTCGGGTGTGACGGCATCCTGCCCGCGGGCTTCTTCGGCGGAGACGTGGAAGGGAGCGATGAGATGGAGTTGAAAGAGCGCAACCGCCGTCACCCTGCTGAGGATGTGCCGTTTCACATAGGCCCCTTGTCCAAGCTGAAGGCTGAAGGCCGGCCTCCTGCTTACTGTTTACTCCTTGCCGAACAGCCGCCCGATGGACCTCAAGAAGGACTTGAGCCGGCCGGGATCGAGTTCCTTGTCCATCTTCTTCTTCTGGCCTGCGATGGCATTCAACTCGCCGTCGTCCAGCCAGAGTCCGAGACACTTCTCGCAACGGTCCACAGAGACGGCCTCAATGTAGCTGTAGCTGAAACGCTGGAGGCGGCCGTCGCAGCGCGGGCATCGCATGTGGCCCTCGACCTTCTCCGCCACCGCCTTCGGGTTGCCGTACCTCTTCTCCAGCACCTCTTCGGCGTCCGTGACCCCCGAGTCGCGGATGCGATCCAGCTCCCCGCGATCGAACCAGATTCCATCGCACCGGTGACACTTGTCCAGTTCGACTCCGAGCAGGGAAACCTTGGATAGAATCGTGCCGTCGCGGGGGCATTTCATGGTTGGAATCCTCAGCCTACAGCCTTGAGTTGCGGTTGTCCCGCTTCCAGCGATCACCGGCTTCAAATTTAGTCCAGCGCGTGTTATCCTGCAAGTGGTCATTCCAGTAGATGTTGAAGAGGTGTCAGGTTTCGGGTGTCCGTTGATTCCTGACCCGCCTCCCACTGGGACAAGTCTGGCGGGACACCTTTCCGAGCCTTGTTGGGTTGCGGGCCTCACCCGCCTTGAGCTTCTATTATGAACATCATCGTTTTCGGCGCGGCAGGATGGACCGGCCGGGCCGTGCTCCAGAACTTGACCGGCCGGCATCAGGTCCGGGCATTCGCTATCTCCCCCGAGTCGTGGAGCACCTGGAAGGACTGCGATGGCGACTGGAGCGCCGGCGAACGAGTGTTCGGCGACATTGTGGACTTCCAGACGGTGCACAAGGCCACGGACGGCATGGACGCCGTGATTCATCTGGCGGTCCACCACTCCGAAGCACCCGGAGCCTATGGCGTTGACGATCACCAGCCGTTCCTGGTCAACCTGAAAGGCTTGTGGAACGTCCTCGAGTCCGCACGGCAGCGCGGTATCCGGCGCGTCGTGCACGTCGGCTCGTGCCAGACGGTTCATCCCCATGGCGTCTTCTTCACGGCCGAGGTCAGGCGGCCCGACGGCAGCCTCTACGCGGTCACCAAGCGCCTTCAAGAGGAAATGTGCCGGCAGTTCCACGAGGCCTTCGGCCTGAGGATCATCGTCCTCCGGCCCGATTACATCGTCGACAGTCGCATCGGCCTGGGCCGACACCGCGAGAAGCTCGGGCCGGAGGGCCGGCGCGCCCGCAACGGCTGGGTCTGCCGGCACGACCTCGCCCAGGCCTGCCGCCTTGCTGCCGAGTCGGAAACGATCGACTTCGACGTTTTCCACATCGTTGGCACGCCGGAGGCCGACCCGTTCTGCAACGTCGCCCGGTCGCGGGAGGTGCTCGGGCTCATCTACCGGGGCAACCTGGAGCCCTACCGGTAGGAAGCGGCGGCGAAAATCCGCCGCCGCGCATCAACGCAATGGTGGGTGGTCACCATCAAGGATTCTTCCCATGTCACCCTCTCATTGGCAGCTTTTCCTCGATGACCATGCGCTGGCCCGCAGCACGGGCTTCGATCGCGTGGTGCACCATCCTCGCGCCCTGGGCGTGGTCATACCCGCCGACAGGCCATGGGAGACCGTCGGGGCCGCACCGATCTACGTCGAGCGCCGGGCGGACGGCTCGTTCTTCGCCCATTACCACGCCATGTGGTGGGACCTCGACCTCGGGTCGAAGCTCGAGGGATTCCAAAAGGACCGCGCCCATCACATGTTCCTCCGGACCGCTATCGCCACGAGCGAAGACGGCATCCACTGGCAGAAGCCCTCTCTCGGGCTCGCCGAGGGCCCCGCGGCGGTGGACGCCACGCGCCACGCGCCCTACCCCTCGCCTTCCGGCGTCAGCCGCGACAACAACCTCGGGATGCCGTTCCTCGTCGTGGCGGACCTCGCGCGGCACGGCAACGTGACGGACCCGGAGAAGCGCTATGCGCTGCGTCTGGCGCCCGATCATTCCGGCCCCTCCGGCGTCGGGGCCAACTGGCGCAACGCGCCCCGAGGCTACTTTGCCCGAGAGATGCCTGACTTCCTCCACGACACCCAGTGGAAAGACCGACTCCTCGATTCCGGCGGAAACTTCGATCCCCGCCGTCACGTCCTCCACTTCTGGGACGACCTTCATGGAGAATGGGTCGCCATGTCCCAGGGCGTCATCCCCCATTGGCTGCCCTCCCGGGAAGTCGCCCGCTTCGCCTCCAAAGACCTCGTCCACTGGACCTCCCAGGGTGTTCTCTATCCGGACTCGGCGGACTCCCATGTGCAGGACCGCTACGACGAGCCCATGGGCCTCACCGCCTTCCACGCCGAGGGCGTCGCCTTCGGACTCCTGAGCTGGTTTCACTCCGACCGCTCGCATCCCGACGCGGGGCCGCACCTCCAGGCCACCCCCGAGCATCCCCAGGTCTGGCCCTGGTGTCGCAAAGGCACGAACGAGATGCGCATCACCGTCAGCCGCGATGGGGGCGTCACCTGGGACCGTGCCTCGAGCCGCGAAGCCTGGATACCTCACGGGAGCGAAGAAGACAGCATCGACCGACTCGTCATCGGCTGCCTCCCTCCTGTTCACGTCGGAGACGAGGATTGGTTCTACACCAACGTGATCAACGGCGACCACCTCGGCATCCGGAACGACCGGGAGCAGACGCTTTACTATCACGACCGCATCCCGGTGCATCAGACCGCCCTCTACGTCCAGAAGCACAACCGGTACGTCAGTCTTCGGGCCCGCAGCCAGACCGAAGTGCTGATCACCGCTCCCGTACGGATCCAAGATTCTGATCTGCAGATCAATGTCGACGCCAACCGGGGCGTGGTCCGCGCCGCCATCGCCCTGGCCGATCCGATTCCCACGCACGGCGGATCGACGCCATCCACTGCGCCGCATCTCTACCTCGAGAACCCGATACCCGGCTTTACCTTCCATGACTGCGTTCCTGTCCGCGCCAACAGCACCGAGTTCACGGTGCAATTTGGTTCGGGAGCGAGCCTGGATGGGCTGCGCGGCCGCTCCGTCCGACTCCTGTTCGAGATGAACGATGCGGACCTTTATGGATTTCGGGTCTGAAACTAATGAGAAGTTACGGAATGACTGTGGATACTCATCCTACATCTCCGGATGATCCATTGCCGTTTCTGCGGTTTGATGCTATCCTCCCCTTATGACAACGGTTGTGGACATCGAGAAAGCCATCGAGAAATTGCCAGTCGATCAGGTCAAATTGCTGGCCGAGTGGCTTGAGGATTACCAACTCCTGCTCGCCTCGTCGGCAGCGGTCTTCTCGATGCTGGATGCAGAGGAAGGCGAAGGGGATCAGTGGCCCGAACCGAAGCCGCCAGGGGCGAAATCTGGCTCGTAGATCTGGGCTTTACACAGAAGACCAGGCCGGTTGTCGTCATGAACGTGCGGTACCTGGATAACGAACGGGCCGTAATCACTTATGTCGCCAGAACGACGAGCATGCGCGGCACCCCTTCGAAGTGCCACACCATGAACATCACTTCAAACCCGGCGTGTTCGATGCGCAGGCCATCGGTACTGTCCCTGATGCAAGACTTGTCAGGAAATTAGGCGTCATCGACACGGACACGATGTGCAAAGTAGAAGTCGCCGTGCGTGCATGGCTCCAGTTGTAGGCACTCTTGGCCCAGAACAGCGCTCGTAGATAACTGGGTCAATTCACAAAATGCCGCCCCGCACCGAGCGCGGTGTTCTCCCGAACGTTCATCAGCCTGCCAGGCGGGTTCACGGTTCGTCAGGCCTGGCCAGATTTCGTCACTGTCGGGTATACATCCGGCACTCATGAACCAGATACCTGAAGGCTCTCAGGTCGTATCCGTCACACGTCCTTGATGTTCGATGGGGGGATACCATGCGCCACAGAGTTGCCGGAAGAATCCTGGGTTCGAAGCAAGAACCGATCGATGGGGCTCGCGTGGCCGTCTTCAGGGCAACCCCGGGAAAAAAAGAGACGAATGAAACTCGTTTGAACAAGGACTGCCCACTGGCGGGTGCAAATTCCAGAAAGGATGGTTACTACACACTCGATTTCGAGATCGACGATGAAGGTCTCACCGAGGTGCTGTGGCTGTCGGTGGAGGCGGCAGGATTCGGTGTCCATGAGGCCACTCTGGCCCTGGACAACCCGCTGCTCAAGGAGCTGCGACTTCGCGATATCATCCTCTGCGAGGCGCATCCATTGCACGGTCGCGTCTTGGATCACTGTGGAAAACCGGTGCCGGGCCTGCGTGTCCGCCTCGGAGGTAATCATTCCCCCTACCATCCTTTCCCCGCCGTCGCCGGGATGAGTTTCAAACAAAGAGAGATGGACCGTGATGGCCGGTTTTGTTTTCCCCTTGCTAACCGTGGGAATCCGGTGTTGTTGGATATCGTTGATGAGCAGGGTTGTACACTCTATGAGGAATTCCGGGTCCCGTGGGAAGGAGAGCGGGAGTTGCATCTGCCCTGTTTTGGTTGCGTTCACGGCCGAGTGATGGACAAGGAAACGGGTGTGCCTATTGTGGGCGCGACCATCCGCTGCGAGGAGAATAGGTCCCTGCGCCTGCACCGCATGCATTACTCTGCCAAGACCGATGCGCATGGAAAGTTTTGCCTATCCGCGGTGATGCCTTCCGAATATGACTTTCTGATGGCCGGGCAGCACGGATACGGAAAGATCACCGGCGTGCGCGTCCATGAAGGCGAAGAGGTCACCGTGACGATGGAGGCACGGCAGGGGCTCAAATTCGAAGGCGACGTATTCTTCAAGGAAACGGGGAAGCCGGCCGGGAAAATCAGAATCGAAGCCTCTTGGCGTGGATTTCATTCGTTGAACTTTGAATCGGAAACGGACGAGAATGGACGATTCGTGCTTGAGGGTCTGCCGCCTGCCGAGTACGAGATCCGGTTTGGTGGAACGTGGCTCGGGCCGAGTGAGAAAGTGGACCTCCGCGACGGCGTCCCCGAACGGCCGGTCCGATTCGAGCTTGATGGATACTCACTGCGGAACGAAATGCACGGAGTTGTCCTTGATTCGCAGGGCCATCCGGCGCCTCGCGCATGGGTGAGCGTTCAGGAATTCCCACTCGTGTTCTCCGCTGCTGACGAACAGGGACGATTTGAGGTGGTATCCGTGGGACGCCCCAACAAGGAGCGGCCCCTGTCCGTACTTGCCCTTTCCTCGGATGCTTCATCTTGCGGATCGACCCTGGTTGAACTTGGGCAAAGCCATGAGAAGCCCTCAAGGAATGCCGAGGGAGAAGAAAACGAATTAAAACTAATCCAAATCCGCTTGGATCGCCCTCTGAGAAAGGTTCGAGGACGAGTCATTGACCCCAGGGGACGGCCTATCCCCTTTGTTCCCATCACCGCGCGGATCGTCACAGATGGACACAAATATAGTCCGATCCAGTGCCTGCACCTGGCGGCCCTTGCGAACGAGGATGGCCATTTCGAGCTTGATCCCGTGGATCCGGAACAGGGTTATCTGGTGGACTGTGATGCCGGCGGTTACGCGTCTGGAGTGGGCTGAGGTACGCCGGCAAATCTGCTCCCGTGTCAGGAGCAGCTTGATCTGGTGCTGAAGGAATCGCACGGGACGGCGTCCGGTCTGGTCTTGGACGAAAATGGCCGTCCGCTCAAGGGAGTTAAGGTTCTAGCATCGAGTTGTGCGGCCAGGGCAGAGTCCATGACAGACGGGAACGGCAGGTTTGCCCTCGAGGGTCTGATCGCTGGAGAGGCCATCAGCCTATTCGCCGTTAGTGTGGATTACGGCCCCCTCTTTCTTCAAGACATTCCTTTCCCACAGCAGCCGATCGAACTACGCTTTCAAGGAGTTGCGAGCCGTGGAAGGCAGGGAAGACTGCTCGATGGTGAAGGTCGCCCCGTGGCCAATGCCATGTTAATGGTGTGTGGCGATCAGGTAGCGACCTCGGCCAAAACGAATTTTGACGGCAGCTTTTCATTGCTACGCTGCCCGGTAACTGACCTCTTCGTGGAAGTACTGGAAGACCCCGCTGGAAGAGAAAGCGTGAGTTTCTGGCATATCTCGTCCGGGATGAATGACCTCGAGTTAAGACTGCCATCGAAAGCGCAACGTGAGGCGTTCCGGAAGGAACGTGAGGCCCGTTCAACAGCCTGTGTTCCGATCGCCACTCGCATTTTACTTTCCCAATGCGCCTTTCCATGGAATCCGGCGAATGTGGGCCCCCTGCCCAAAGAAAACGATTCTTGGATGTTTCGCCGCAACAAGCGGTCGGCCCTCAAGATCAACGTGTCCCAAGAAGCAATCTGCCAGGTCACGTTCCGCCTGCGGCGGGTCTGCCGGAGCGTTGAGCCCGGGCTTCGCGTGAAATGCGGCCCGTCCGAGGGACAGATCGCGATCCCGTCATTCGATTGGCAGGAGCTATCCGTCGACCTCCGGCTTCCCTCGGGTGAACAGACCTTGGAGATGGAACTTGCCTCTGGCTGGGCTGCGGACGCGGAGTGGGTCGTGGTACAACCACTAAACGTTGGCTCCTCGTAACGACGCGGAAAGAGGGTGTGGGCAGGTCAACAGCGAAGCTGGCGTCCCCAATCCTTTCTTGATTTGGCGACTTCCGTGTGTCCACCTGATAGCCACACGTTCCCATGAATCCACGAGCCATGCTTTTCCTCGCCGCCCTGTGTTTCCTCTCCGCTGCGTCAGCCCGGGCCGAAGAGGCGGCTGCAGCCGGCGACCCGCAGCCCATCCGCATCCGGATCGACCGCCCCGCTCGCGTGTCCGCTCTGCGGTGGCCCGTGACTTTCGGCGTTCCCTTTCCCAGAAGCCTTTTCCAGGATGTCTCCACGATCCGCATCCTGGATGAACGGGGCCGCTCGGTCCCCGCCCAGTTCGTCCGGACGGGCGTCTGGCCGGATGGAAGCGTCCGCTGGGCCCTCGCCGACTTCACCGCGGACCTCGACAAGCCTTATTTTCTCTCCCTCCGGCCAGAGATGGGCGCTTCCGCCTCGCAGCCGCAGAAACCTCCTCCCGTCCTCCGCATGGAACACGATGATGCCGGCCTCTCCATTCATACCGGGCCCGCCCAATACGTTTTCCGGAACGGGTCGGGCTGCTTCGAAGAGCTGCGGCTCGATCTCGACGGAGATGGCAAGCTGGAGTCCGGCGGCGCGCTCGTCCGGGCCGCAGGCCAGGCGTTTACCCTCGTCGATTCCACGGGACGCCAGGGCATCCTCGAAGCCTCGCGCCTGGGCGTGGAATTCGAGGGGCCCCTCCACTCCGCCGTCCGCATCGAAGGCGAATACCGGACCGCCGAAGGCCAGCGCCAGGCCGCCGCCGTCGTCGACTTCCATTTCTATGCCGGACACGCCCTCGCCCGCGTCAGCCACAAGCTCATCGTCACGGAAGACACCAACCGCCTCTGGTTTCGGGACATCGCCTTCACCCTGCCCCTGTCGCTGCAGGCGAACGCCTCCGCGACCTTCTCGTGCGACCCTGACCAGCCGGCCGCCCCTTTCCGCGCGGAAATCACCCCGGGCAGCGAAGTGGCCATGGTGCAGGACGATTTTCCCCACTTCGGATCGACCGCCAGCCATTTTTCCATCGCCGAAGTCCGCGAGGGGGAGCGCAAGGAATTGCAGGCCGGGGTGGCCTGCGGCGAATGGGCCGACCTCTCCTCGGGTGACCGCGGCCTTGCCCTCCAGGTCCCGGGCTTCGCCGAGCAGTTTCCGAAGGCCTTCCGCGCCTCTTCCTCGAGCCTCGCCGTCAAGCTCTGGGCCTCCGAGTCCGGCCGCGAGCTGGACTACCGCACCCCGGAGATCATCCGAAGCTACTTCGGACACGACTGGATTCCCGAAAAGGACCCCTGCAACCTGATTCCCAACGTCGCCCAGGGCACGTCCAAGACCCACGACCTCTGGATTTTCCCGCACGCGGGGCCCCTGACGCCCGAAGTCGCCTCCCCATTCGCCGCCACTCGTGAAGAGATTTACGCAGCGGTGGACCCCGACTGGATCGCACGGTCCGGCGTCCTGGGGCCCATCCATCCCAAGGATACCGCCCGTTTCCCCGAGGCCGAGGAGGCGGTGTCGGACCATTTCGACCGCACCGTGCTCGCAGGAAATAAGGTCTTCCCGGCCGCGGGTTACCTCTACTGGGGCATGTACCCCTATGCGGCACAGTCCTGGGAGCTCCGGAACGGCCGCTGGTATCCCACGCTGCACCGCCTCGCCCGCTGCCTCGAATACAACCTCAAGCGCAGCGTCTGGATTCTCTATGCTCGATCGGGCGAAAGAAAGTATTTCGACTACGCCCGCCGTTATACGCGCCTGCTCAGCAACCTGCTCTTCTCGAGTTGGGACGTCCCCTCCAAGCCCCGGGGCTGGACTGTGCAGGGCGTCTTCCACTCCCCCATCGTCTGGGGCCAGTTCACTCCGGGCATGGAACGGCCCGTCAGGGACGGCGAGGGCGCCTGCCTCGCCTTCGCCTCCAGCGAGGACATCATTCAGTTCGTTTATGACTACTTCATCACCGGCGACCTCCACTCCCGAGACATGGCCCGCAACTGGACCGAGGCGATGGTCCGCGAGATGAACTTCGACGTCGATAAGGCCGTCCAGTTCTTCCCGCCGTCCGCCTTCTTCCGCATCCTCGGCTCGGCCTGCGAACTCGATCCGGACCCCCGCCTGCTCGACTACGGACATCGGATCATGGAGCGCCTCGTGCTCGCTGACGGCCGTCATGTCCTGAATCCGGAAATCCCCCAAAACTACGGCAAGGAAGGCGAGGTCTTTTCCGGCTTCTACTACTTCTGGGTGGCCACCGGCGATCCGCTGGCCCGCAAGGCCCTCGTGGAGCTGGCCAGATTCCGATACCGCCAGGCGCATCTCGACGGCTTCTTCAGCCGCGCCTCATGTCTCCTCCAGGCCTTCGCCCTCGCCTGGGAGGACACCGGCGAGAAGGTCTATGCCGATTACCTTGCGCAGGCCGTCCAGGATTTCGGCCACAACTGGGTGTCCCTCAAGGACATGGGAGTAGACCTCGACCAGCTCAACCCGAACACCGGCATCCCATGGGGACACCTGATCCTCACCTCTCAGAGCACCATTCATATCGGGATACCGGTCGCCGAGTCCGCCATCGTTCGATCCGGCGTGTCGCACCCGAATCTCCCCGTCGCCGTCAAGAAACACCCGACTCAGCGTACCGTCTTGCTCCTCGAACGATCGAAGGCCGCGGCCGAGTGCATCGACGTCTTCGTCAACAATTGGGGCGACCGCGCCATCGAGCCGCACCTTCTCGATTCCCAGGGGCATGCACAACCCCTCACCGCCGTCAAGAAGTCCTTCCATCGGAGCACTCGTCCCGACTGCTGCAACGCCAACAGCATCTGGTACTGCTCCTACGAGGACCAAATTTTCTTCCAACTCGAAATCCCCGAAACCGTCCCGCTCGGCGTCTATCACCTCGACCTGGGGAACGAAGTCGCTTTCACCGTCCTCCACGCGGATGCCGCCCGCATGATGCAGGTCGCGCCTGACGGCACGGTCCTCGAGCCGAACCACCGGTATCACTTTACCGTCCCGAATGGCGTCGGCGAAGCCGTTTTCTTCGCTCACCGGCCCGTGCGCGTATTTGACCCCCAAGGCCGTGAAACCGCCCTCGAGTCCCTGGGATCGGGTCGATACCGATTCTCCACTGGAGTCGCAGCCAGCGGCCCATGGAGTCTCGAGACCGCCAACGACCCGCTTTACCACGAGCCGCACGCCCGTTCCGCCGTCGAGTCCTTCGTCCGCATGGAGACCTTCCCCTTGGCGTTCGCCCTCGACGATCCCGAACGGTTGTTTGCCATCCCCGCGGGCTTCCCACCCCGGACGATCGGATTCCTTTCTCAGCATGGAGCTGCGCCCGCGGCCAAAGGGCCGCCAGGCCAGCCGTTCCAGGCCTCCCGCGCCGGCCTGCAGCAGGCCATCCGGCTCGCCGCCCAATTCGTCGAGTGGCCGATGCCGAAGGAACTGGCAGGCGACGCGCCCAGGCCGGAGGTTAGCGGGGAGGACCCTGCCGGCGATGTCGAAGGAGGCACGGTCGCCGATGCCGCGCCCCTGCGCTTTCCCAGGGAACGAGGCACCGTCGAATACTGGTATCAGCCCCTCTGGTCCGCCACGGACTGCACCTTGGCCCCGGAGGCGAAGTCGACGCACCGGCTTCAGTTCTTCCGTCTGGACCCCATCTCGCTGTCCTACTCGGTGGACCCGGACAACGGCGGCCGCACGGGCCGATACAACCTGGCCTTTCTGCACCTCGACGTCCACGGGGCCGGCTGGTCCCGCGCCCGCATCTACCTCGAGGCCGGCACGTGGTATCACGTCGCCCTGACGTGGAACATCGACGGCCGGGCCAACGAGTGCGACCTTTTCATCAACGGCCGCAAGAAGGCCTTCTACCATTACGATGTGGGCATGCTTCCAAAAGGCTCGCCTGGCAAGCTGCTGCCGCCGGGGCCGCAGATCCGCTTCGGCTCGGGCCGCACCAGCGGATCGCTGTCCGCGCCCGGCGACCTTTTCGATGAGCTGCGCATCTCGCACACGGTCCGCTACCGCGAAGACTTCGATCCTCCTGCCGGCCCGTTCCAGCCCGACGCCGAGACCTTCTTCCTCGCCCATCTCGACGGGGACCTCACGGCCGCCCTCAACGGCAAGGCCGTCTCCGGCAAGGCCGTCAACAACGGCCGGCTGTGGTGAGACGTTTTGCAACTGAAGCCGTGCCCGGCTTCGGTTGCAAAACGTCTGCTTTCTTTCTATGGGAGAACCACCATGTTGATCGCGGGCTATTTCAAGGGTCAGCCGACGGAATTCATCGTCCGATACACGTCCGGGCGCGTGCGGGCCGAAGGCCCGGGCCTGGCCTTTTTCTACTTCAAGCACAACACGCAGATCGTCGCGGTCCCCACCAGCAGCCTGGACGCGAATTTCGTCTTCAACGAGATGACGAATAATTTCCAGGAGGTGACGATCCAGGGACAACTGACCTACCGCATCCGGGATGCGAAGCTGGCCGCGTCCCTCCTCAATTTCACCATCGATCCGGCGCGTCGCGCCTACTTGACGCACGATCCGGAGAAGCTCGCCGCACGCATCACGAACGTGGTCCGGATCGAGACCCGGGGGGAGATTCAGAAGCGTTCGCTGGAGGAGACCCTGAGGGACGCGCAGGCGATCGCCGCGGAGGTGCTGCGGCGTTTGAAGGGCGGAGCGGACCTGCCGGCGCTGGGGGTGGAGCTGAGCAGCGTCTATTTCCTTTCGACGCGGCCGACGCCGGAGGTCGCCAAGGCCCTCGAGGCGGACTACCGGGAGACGCTGCTGCGGAAGGCGGACGAAGCAGTCTCGGCGCGCCGCGGGGCCGCGGTGGATGAGGAGCGCAAGATCAAGGAAAAACAACTGAAGAGCGATACGGCCCTCGAGGACCAGCGCCGCACCCTGATCCTGCTCCAGGGGGAGAACGCCCGGCAGGAGGCGGAGGCCCGTGGGCGGGCGCTCGAGCTCGAGGCCCAATACCGCGCCCGGGCCGCGGAGGCGGAGCTGAACGTCTTTCGCACCATGCAGCCCCGCTTCCTCCTCGCCTATGCCTTGAAAGAACTGGGACAAAACGCCGAAAGGCTCGGCAACGTGACCTTCACCACCGACGTTCTCGCCGGACTGCTGAACGAGAATCCGAAGCCCCCGGCCGCAGAGTGAGGCCATGCCCGCCTTCGACAAGATCGTCGTCATCACCCAGAAGACGGCCCTGGAAGAGCTGATCGAGCGGTTCAACACGCGCGAGCAGGCGCGGTTCTACCTCGAGCACATGGGGACTTCCTTCGAGAGCTACCAGGAGGCGCACGAGGCCTACCAGGCCGCCCTGCAGGCGCTCCAGGAGGCCTTGCCCGAGGGCGTCCGACACCAGTTCGTCGAGCGATCCTTCCTGCCCAATTTTCTCTTCGGAGAGACGGACCTGATCGTCACGCTCGGCCGCGATGGCCTGGTCGTCAATACCGCCAAGTACCTGTCGAGTCAGCCGCTCGTCGGTCTCAATCCGGACCCCGAGCGCGTGGACGGGGTGCTGCTGCCGTTCCGCACGGACCAGGCCTCCTCGGTCCTTCGTCGCGTGCTTCAGGGCAGGTATGCCGTCCAGCTCGTCACCATGGCCAGGGCAGGGCTCAACAACGGCCAGAGCCTTTACGCGGTCAACGATCTGTTCATCGGACAGAAAACACACCTGTCCGCCCGATACCGATTGAGCTTCCGGGGCGTGGAAGAAGACCAGTCCTCCAGCGGCATCATCGTGTCCACGGGGGCCGGCTCAACCGGCTGGTTTCGGTCCATCCTGACCGGCGCGGTCGGAGTGGTCAGCGCGTTTGACCGCAAGAAGAAGCTGGAGGAGGTGAGGGACCAGTACGCCTTCGATCGGGACTCGCCCTGGCTCTATTTCACCGTCCGTGAGCCGTTCATCAGCAAGGTTTCCGCGGCCGGACTGGTGTTCGGCCGCATCGAGCAGGCCGACTCGCTGGCCGTCACTTCTCAAATGCCTCAGGGCGGGGTCATCTTCAGCGACGGGATCGAGAAGGACTATCTCGAATTTCAGAGCGGATCGATCGCTCACATCGGGGTGGCAGACAAGAAGGTGCACCTGGTTGTCGCTTCTTGAAATCCGCTGCGCCTCCGGACTCAGCGGATTTCATTTGCTGGATTTCTCCGTGCTCTCCGTGCTCTCCGTGGTTCACACCGATTTTGTTTCTCGCTGTCACATCGAAGCGAGTCCGCAGGCTTCGCAAGTCACGCTCCCAAGAAATGCTGACACCCCAGGGGCGGCGGCATTTCTCCTCTGCTTTTTTCCGAGGAGACCCCCGGCATGATGGACATCGGCAACCGGCTCGAGTTGTTCATCGACTCGTTCCTCATCGACGAATTGAACCGGACGCGGCTTCGGCTCGCCACGCCGGTACCCGCGGGCGTGGCGCTCGAATTCGACCGGCCCTGGGAAGGCGTCCATCCTTACTACGTCAGCGTCCTCCAGGACGGTGACACTTTCAAGATGTGGTACCGCGGAGTCGATTCGGAAAAGAGGGGCGAGGTGGGCATGAAGGACGGGTACGACCACGAGTGGACCTGCACCGCGGAGAGCCGGGACGGCATCCACTGGAGCCGGCCGAGCCTGGGACTATTCGAAATCCTCGGCACGCGGGAGAACAACGTGGTCCTCGCCGGGCAGCCGCCCTGGTCCTCCGAGTTCATGCCGTTCCTGGATACGAAGCCCGGCGTGCCCGGGAGCGAGCGATACAAGGCCACCGTCGGCCTCGGCGAGAACATGAACTGCTTCCGCAAGGGCTGGCTGCCCAAGTGGAAGGCTGGCATTCATGCCTTCGTTTCGCCCGACGGCATCCATTGGAAGAAGTTCCGCCAGGAACGCATCTACGACGATTTCTCCCGGGTCTTCGACGGTATGAACCAGGCCTTCTGGTCCGAGCCTGAGCAGTGCTACGTCCTCTACTACCGGCAGCACACGGTGCAGGACACCGAGAAGGTGGTCGAGGACTCGATCACCCACCGGAGGGACTATGCGAAGACCGTAGCGCGCACGACCTCCCCCGATTTTCTTCACTGGAGCGGGCGGCACATGCTGGATTGGGGCGGCCGCGCTCCGACGCACAAGGAGTGCATTTACACGAACGGCATCCGTCCCTACGCCCGCGCCCCCCACATCTACATCGGCCTCGCCTCCCGCTTCATGCAGGGCCGGTCCGCCCTCACCGCCGGGCAGTGCGCTCCCATCGACGATGCGCTCGAGGCCGCCGGCTGGCAGCGGCCGAGCCAGTGGTTCAAGGCCGAGGGCGGCACGAGCTGGCTCAAGGAGGATTGCAACGACGGCGTCCTCCTCACGAGCCGCGGGGGCGATCGCATCGACCGCACGTTCTGTGAGGCCTTTGTCCGGCCCGGCCCCGGTGTCGAGAACTGGACCTCCCGCACGAATTACATGACCCTGGGAGTCCTGCAGACCGGTCCCGCAGAACTGTCCCTGTACGTCCTCCGGCGCTACGCCCAGGTCAGGCCCTATCTCGAGCGCATGACGCTTCGGCTGGACGGCTTCGCCTCCGTCAACGCCCCTTACGACGGCGGCGAGATGCTCACCAAGCCGTTCCGCTTCTCCGGCCGCGAGCTGGTCCTCAACGCCGCGACCAGCGCTGCCGGCGGCATCCGTGTGGAAATCCAGGAGGATCATCCTGCCCACGAGGCTGCGGACCCCGAGCCGCCCGGCAACCCGGTCCCGGGCTACACCCTCGACGACTGCCCGGAGATCATCGGCGACGAGATCGAACGCGTGGTCCGCTGGAAAGAGGGCCCCGACGTCAGCCGTCTGGCCGGCAAGCCCATCCGGCTTCGCTTCGTCATGAAGGACGCCGATCTCTACGCCTTGCGATTCCGGGGATGAGTCCTTCGTGTTGTGGAAAGCTTCTTTCCACAACACGAATCACGTGCGCAGGCCCGCCGGAATCCCCATCTGCTCCGCACCCTTCGGCACGAAGGGGTAGCAGATGGGCCAGCATTGGCCGCCTCGCTTCTCGTACTCGTGCTCCAGGCCCGCCAGCCAGCAGAACATTCGCGCCGCCGCTATCCCGCCCTGGAACTGCTCGAACGCCCGGTTCGGCGGGTTGAAGTCCACCTGGTTGAAATCGAAGCCCGGCTGCCACTTCCAATCGCGCCGTGGCGGGCCGGTCCGCCAGTAGTTGTACTTCAATAAGTTGCGAAATCGGTTCTCCGTCGTCGCCGGCGTCGTCGCCGGACGCCTCCGATGCCAGATCGAATAGACCGTCAGAAAGATGGTGCCCGCACGGCCCGTCACGGGCACCGCGCCGGCAATCTGCCCGAAATTCATCATCATACTGGCCTTCAGGCGCATGAAGTGCGATCCGGGCAGCACCTCCGTCGGGCCGAAATGCAGCGGGCAGTCCTGGGGATAGTAGAAGACCTGCAAGTACTCGAGTTTTTGCGTGTGGACGGAACCCCCGTCGCGATGCCAGCCCCCGGGTCCGCACGGCAGCGCCCCGCGGTGATTGGCTATCAGCATCGGAAGCGTAAAGTTCGCGCCGAGCAGCGAACGCACCGCGCCCGCCGCCTGTGCGTTTTTCAGCAGCCCCTCGACGAACCAGGACTCCAGCGCAATCCCGTTCGGAGCCAGGCCGGAGTCCGCTTCGTCGAGATAGCGCACCACCTGGCGGTTCACCTCGTCCGGCACGACCCCCTCGAGAACCAGGTAGCCGTTACGACAGAAATCCACCACCTGCGCGTCCGTCAGCGTCGGTTCGCAGTCGCAGGTCTGATTGTAAGGCGAGATCGCGACCATGGTCTTGCCTCCTGTTTTGCCCCGAGAAATCCCATTTCTCCGGATTTCTCATCCCGCCGAGATAAGAAATCCGGACAAGGCTCACCCTCGGAATCGCTCGAGAACGAATTCGAAGCCGAGGCCATAGGTGTTCTGCTCGTCCATCGCCAAAGTCATTTCGGGAAATTTGATCACACGCCATCCGTCCTGCATCGCCTCATGGACGGAGCGGTAGAGGAATTCGCCCCTGGCGTTCAGGGCCTGGCGGTCGCTGCCTTCCTCGATGATGGACATGCTCAGCGGCGCGCTGACGACGGAATTGCCGGTGGCGTAGACGTAGAGCAGGCTCTGGCGGCGGGCCTTCCCGGCGTCCGCACCGTCCAGCGACGCCATCACGGCCTCCAGGTCCTCGTCCTTCAAGATTCCGTTTCTTAACTTCTCCCGGCAGATTTCAATCTGCCTTCGGATGTTTTCCATTTGCACCCTTGTCGGGTTACGGCGGGCTTCGCCCGGCTTAAGACACGAGTTCCTGGATGACCTGTCCCTCCTTGGGGACCAGGCGTATGGGGCGGCCGCGGGAGGAATAGTTGGTCTTCGAGGGATCGATGCCCAGGGACTTGCAGATGGTGGCGAGGACGTCGGGCGCCGTCTTGGGGTCGCGCTCGACGTCCATGCCGTCCCCGCTGGTCTTCCCGACGACGAGTCCGCCGTTGACGCCGCCACCGGCCATGATCATCGACCAGGACCTGGCCCAGTGGTCGCGCCCGGCGTTGCTGTTGATCTGGGGCGTCCGGCCGAACTCGCCCATCCAGACGATCAGCGTTCGCTCGAGCATTCCCTTGCTTCGCAAGTCCCGGACCAGCGTCGACAGCCCCTGATCGAGCAGCGCATTGTTCGACTTCACCGAGGTCACGATCGTGTTGTGCATGTCCCACCCGCCCAGGGAGACCTCGACGAAGCGGACGCCAGCTTCGAGCAGTTTCCGGGCGAGCAGGCAACTCAAACCGAACGAGTTGGTCGTCTCTCTGTTGTTCATCAGGTGGCGGCTGTAGTCTTCGACCAGTTTCTCCGGCTCCTTCTTGAGGTCGAAGGCTTCCCGGGTGCGCCTGGAATGGATGAGGCGGATGGTTCTCTTGTAAATCGTGTCGTGGGCCGACACCTCCTCCTTGCCGCGGGTCTTGCCGAAGCTCCGATCCAGGTCCTCGAGGAGTTGCACGCGCTCGAAGAACCGGTCCTTCGAGACGTCGTAGCGCATATGGGCGATGGGATTCTGGGGATCATTCACCACGAGCGGCTCGTGGTCCACGCCGAGGAAGCCGGCGCCGAAGCTCGGATTCTGGATGCTGATGAAGTTCGGGAGATCGAAGCCCTCTGGATTCTTCAGTTCGCTGGAGACGATGGCGCCGAGGCTGGGATGCTTGACCGTCCCGGAGGGCGTGTAGCCCGTGTGCATGAGATAGGCGCCCCGATCATGATTTCCCTCGCCGGTGGACAGGGACCGGATGATGGAGATGTGTTTCATTTCCCGGGCCGTCAGCGGCAGGGTCTCCGAAATCTGGATGCCGGGCACGGAAGTGGGTATGCCCTTCAGCTCGCCTCCATTGACGTGGCCGGGGTGCGGGTCCCACGTCTCCATCTGAGTCGGGCCCCCGCCCATCCACAAGAGGATGCACTGGTCGGCCCGGGCGCCCGGCATCCGCGGCAAGGCCTCCGCGGCCCAGAGGTCGGCCCAGTGGCCCACCAGGGCGCCGACCCCGGCGGCGATCGAGCCCTTCAGAAAGTCGCGCCGGCAGACGCAGCAGACATCAGTTTCCGTCGGGCCGCCTCCAAAGCCGGGAAAGCGCCGAGGAACACGGATCAGGTTGGATAGGTTCATGGCATGCTTCTCACTGAACAATCGACTGCGCAGCGGCGAACGTGCTGCCTCACTTCAGACGCCGCTGAACAGCGAAGCTTCGTCTCGAGTCATGGAACGGCGGCGACCCGTTCGGACAAGACCTTCGAGACTCGAGGAACTCGTGGCCGGAAGTGTTTCTGCGCATCGGATTCCGGATTCTAATGGACATAGATGAATTCTGTCGTGTTGAGAAGCGCCCAGAAGGCGTCCTCGAACCCCTCTTTGCGCTGGTCCGGGGTCGGCCCCTTCCGGTGGATAGAGTCGAGAATTCCCTTCTTTTCCAATGCGGTGGGACGCCGCGACAGGCTTGCCAGGAACATCAACTCGACGCGGTCGTCGTCACTCTTCCGCAGCTTGAAGAGCCGGTCCAGGTTGCTTCCGGCGTCGACGCGGACGCCCTCGGCGACCATCGGCCCGTTCATCATCAGGAGGCTCTGGGGGATCGTGCCCTGGAAGGACTCGATGACCTCCTCCTCGTCATTGCCAAAGTTATAGATATAGGAGGCCAGGTAATTGTTCTTCCATTCCCGAAGCCGGCCCGGATGGTGAAACCTCTGCTTCTCGTCCATGCCCGTGGCCTGCATCAAGGAATTGAAAAGCTGCTCCGGCGTCATGGGCTTCATGTTCGCGTAGGCGTAATACTCGGCGCCTTCGAACCGCGCATTGCGAGGCTCGGAGGACCGCTGATAGGCCTTTGAGTTGGCAATCACCCGGTACAAATACTTCAGGTCGTAGCCCTTCTTGATCAAGTCGTCCGCGAGCAGGTCCAGAAGCTCCGGGTGCGTCGGCGGATTATTCTCGCCCATGTCGTCCACGGGCATGACCAGCCCGCGGCCCAGGAGATGACTCCAGACCCGGTTCACGATCGCCCTGGCGAACCGCAGGTTTTGAGGGTCGGTCATGATCCTGGCCAGGGACTCGCGGCGGTTATGCAGGGAATCGCTGGCGACTTCCGTGCCGAGGAAGCGGGGGGCGGCGGTGTCGAATACGGGCTCGCCGGAATTCTGGCCGGAGCCGGGGATGCCGCGGACTTGGTAGCGGACCTCGCTGCTGGTGGCTTCGCTGAGGGAGTAAGGCCGGTAGGCGTCGCCTCGCATCCCCTCCTGCCGCCTCTGCATGCGGATGAAGAAGGCGGTATAGCCCCAAAAATCCTTCTGTTCCCATTTCTCGTAAGGGTGATTATGGCACTGGGCGCACTGAATCTGAAGTCCCAGGAAAACACGGGCCGTGTGCCCTGCGGCCTCAGCCGCCTCCGCGTGCCGGACCAGGTAGTTCACCTCGGCCACCTCGTCCGTCGTCCCCTCGGCGACCAGCAGTTCCCGCACCATCGCATCGTAGGGCTTGTTGGTGATGAAACAGTCTCGCAAGTAGTTCTCCATCATGCCCCGGTCCGACGCCTCGCTGCTCCGCGAGAGAAGCAGGTTCGCCCAGATCACCGCCAGGTTCTCGGCAAAAAGCGGATGGTTGATGTACTCGTCGATCTTCATCTCCCGCTTCTTCGGGTCGCGATCCTTCAGGAAGGACACTACTTCCTCCGCGGGCGGAATTGTCCCGGTGAGGTCCAGGGACAGCCGCCGGAGGAACTCGGCATCCTCGGCGTCCTTGGCCGGCATGAACTGGCGGCGCTTCAACTCCGCGTTGACGTGCTCATCGATCTTTCGTGATGACCTCAGGTCCTTGCCTCCCTCCCTGGGCAAATCAGCATGGACACACTTCCATTCGGCCGCCGCCAGCAGGAGCACCAGACCGGCCAGAGCCGTCCGCGGCAACGCCAAGAGCGGCCGAAGCCCGGATGCTCGGTGCAGAGGACGCCACGGGCGGCGCGTCATGATGCGTCTCCACTCAAGGCAGGTGCATCCCGCAACCCAAAAAGACTCGGAAAGGTCCGGTTTCAGGTTTCAGGTATTTCCATCTGCCTCGAACGCCGTTTCGGGGAGTGGGGAAAAATCCCCATCCGGCGTACGAGTTCATGGGAAAATGAAAGGTGATGAAACGGAGTCCTGCCAGAGCCTGGTTGCCTGGCAGCAGATTCCCGGGGTCCCAATAGATGCATTATAGCCCGCGGCCTTCGGCCAGCAACCTTAGTCGGCCAACTTCGACATCCCGCCTGGGCCGACGGCGTTGACGATGGGAGTGATCCAGGGGCGGCAGAAGGTCTTGCCCAGTTCGGTCCGCGCTAGAAACCTCGCCGGCAGGGGCGAATGGGCTTCATACGTCCGGGTGAAGGCCGCGCCGGGCTGCGCTGCCCGAAGATGCTCGTCGCGGAATCGGGACAGGGCAACAACCTTGGCGTGCAGCGGGCTGCCGTAGGCCGCGGTGGCCACAAAGCAGCCTCCGCCCCCGCCTCCGCCCCCGCTCACGGAATCGAGTCCGGTATTCTCCACCAGGCTCAACGAGGCCGTCTGTGTCTCGCCCTCCGGAAAGGTGCTGGTCACGGAGACCGTAGTGGGCGATCGGACCAACGAGGTGGAGGTGACGCTGAAATTCGTGGTGAAATCGCCCGAGGAGATCGTGACATTCGAGGGTACCGAGGCCAGGGACGGGTTGCTCGTGGAAAGAGAGACCGACGAGCCGGAGGTGGGGGCCGGCCGCCTCAGGAACACCGTGCCTTGCGCCGTGCCGCCGCTTGTCAGGGTGGTCGGACTCACGCTCAAGATCGGAATGAGTGTGACGCGGGCCGTGGCGATCTCGAACGTGCCAGCCTGTGGGTTGCCTCCGAGGGCCGGACTGTTGTCCGCCCAGGCCGGGAAGATGCGGTCGTTCAAGAAATCCAATCCAGAGTTTTCGCCGTAGTCCAGGCTGTTCGAGGCTGCGGCGGCCCGCGAGCTGCCGGAGGTGACCTGCCCGTTGACGGAGACGCTCGTTCCGCCGCTCAGGCTCACCGTGGCGAAGAACTGGGCCTCGTCGTTCGCCACGCCGTTCGTATCGCCCGCCGTCCGATCCCCCTTGTCGTTCCGGCAGTCGTACCAGGACATCGCGGCAACACCCGTCAGTGGATCGACGGCGACTCGGGGCCAGAACTGGCTCTTCGTACCGCCGTCGTCGTTCACCCTGATCGGGCTGCTCCAGGTCTTTCCGTCATCTTGAGAAAACCGGAGGAGCACGTCGGTGTCGTCGCTCCCGTTGGGAAGCTCATCGGTGTAGACGAGGTAAACGCGGCCTCTTCGGACGCCGTTGCTGCGGTCGTAGGCCAGGCCAGGGGCGGCGTTGAGGGCGCGGAAGGGCTGAGCCGGTATGAAGTCGGCGCCTCCCACGTTGGTGGCCGTGACGGCCGAGGCCTGGCCGAAGGCGGCGGCGCCGAGGCCATCCGCATCCACGTTCATGAAAATGGTTGCCGGGCCCTCGTTGGAGGGATTGTCGTGATAGGCCACCATGACCTGGCCCGATGGCCCGATGGCGACCGTGGGAAAGACACCGGTGCTCGAACCGAGCAGGATGGCTGCCCCGCCGAAGGCCTGAAAGGCCCCGAGGCCGGTGACCGCGGCGCCTGCGGCCGCGATGCCGCCGGCAGTGAAGTCCCTGAACGCCGCCCACACCATGCCGTTCCCGACCCCGAGGGCCGGCCGGCCGACGGACCCCGAGCCGAGGACGCCCGCGGCCGAGAAGGTGTTCCCCTTGTCGCTGCTCAACAGCACGGCAATCTGGGAGGCATTCTGATTGACATAGGCCAGCCATAGGTTGCCGAAGTCATCAAACACGCACGCTGGCTGGCAGCACGCGATGGGCAGGCCGTCCGATCCGTCAGCGATGATCCGTGGGGTCCACGCCGTGCCCCCATCGCGGCTCACCGCGATGAAAATGCCCACCTGAGTCCCCTCACGGCTGGCCGCGGTAAAGAGATTCTGCGGGTCCGCACGATTGACGGCGATCGATACGCCCGACTGATTCCCTGAAGAACCGCTGACGTTAATCAGGGAAGCCGCGGAAAGCGTGGGACCAGAACTTACCGTCTGCCCGAGAAGCCCGCTCGGCCACCCCGCCGCTGCCCATATCGCCGCCGCCAACAGCGGAAAGCAAACGATCCCCGATCTCCGCTGCGGAACATCGGCCTTCAACAGCAGAAATTCATGGATCGAGACACACGGTCTGCACTTCACACAAGACCCCAAAGGAAACCGGGATGGACCCTCCCGCCGGAAGGCTTCATCCCGGTCTACCGCTGATAGATAAGATTGATGAACACGGAAACGTCCGACGCGTCCTTGGAAAGCCCGGGGCCCACGGCCAGCTCGAAGGCGAAGCGCTCGCGAGGAAACCATCGCAGTCCGGCCAGGAGGCTGATCGGCGGGCCGTCGAGTCCTTCAAGGCTGCCCGGCAGATTCCGGAATGCGTTCGGATATGCGAAGAGTTGGCCTCCGGCGGCCAGCCGGTTCTCGATCACTTCGAACATGTAGGAAATTCCGAGACTGACAGGGTTCTCAAGGTTCGCATCTACCGGAGGAAGAAACAGGTCTTCCTCACCGACGAAGGTGTAATTGATGTTGAGATGCCAAACGCCCCAATCCAGGTCGAGGCTGCCCAGCAGGCTGACAAAATAATCGACCGCCCCCGAGGAGTGCAGGTCCGACTCGTCCCCGAGAACGAATTTCGCTCCGGAGCGCAGGGCGAGGCCGGTGACCTCCCTCCGGCCGCCCCAGAATTGAAACCGCGCCGAGAGCACCGGGTCCGACAGCTCGAGGTCGCCTTCCACGCGTCCGAAGGCCTGCTGATTTTCGAAGATGGCCCCCACGTCGCCCGAGTAGGACGTGGCGCTCATTTCCCCGCTCAAGTCGAGGTAGTTCAACGGCGCCCAGAGCAGCCGGGCCCTCGTTTCGAAAGTTGTGGAGTCCTCATTAAATCCGGAGAGTCCGGAAATCTCATCGAAAGAGTTGGCGTTGATCTCCGTGCCGACGTCCACCCGTACCGTGCCTTTTTTCTGGGTGACGGCCGATTCCATGCCGGGTATCGCGATCAGGTTGTGCAAGGCGTCGTTGCCGCCCGCTCGGAAGGGAGCGAGCATCTCCGCCTTGTCCCGGGCCTCGCCGCGAGCGGCCGTGGCGGCCAGCGCCGCTAAAAGGAAAGCAGGAAGGGACAGCCCACACATCCGGCACGACTTTCCCTTAAAGGCCCGCAGACAACGCCCCATGTGTTTTGGCCCTGAAATAAAACTGGACCCGGCCCTTGAAGTTCTTCCACGGGCCCGCCTCGATCCCGGCGACATCCTGAGGAGCCCGAGCGAAAAACTTATTGCTTCAGCTTGACGTTGTCCAGCAGAAGCGCCGTGTCGAAGATGCTGTCGCCCGTGTCGAATACCCGGAATTCAATCGTGATGGGCGCTCCTCCGGCAAAGGCCGAAACGTCCACCTCGATCGTCTTTTTCCCGGTCCGAAACACCGTGGTGTCGCCCCCATCGAAATCAATCCCGGTCACGGAAAACCATTGGGACGTGTCGATGCTCTCCCGGGCCATGAGCACCGTGCCCGCCGTCGTCGTCATCGTGGCCTCGAAGGTGTCGTCGAACCCCAATCCGATGAATTCCGTGGGCTCCTCGGAAACCACGTCATAGTCGAAGGAGAGCTTGGTCACACCCGCTGGAATGCTCACCGTCTGCCGGATCAGGCTGTTGGAATCGCCGACTGAGCCCAGGCCGGTGCTGATGATGGCGAACAGCTCGCCCTGGGTGGCCAGGAGGGGGCCCAGCTCGCAGATGACCCGGACGTCTCCCTGGCCCGTCCACCCCACGATGTTTCCCGTTTCGAATCCGCCATTGACGATCCCGGCCTTGGTGCTCACGTTCAGGGGGCTATGCTTCATGAAATGGGCAGGGAGAGTGCTCTTGCCGTCGTTGGTGCCCTGGCTATTGACCGTGTCCGTGAAAGCGACGGAAGTGGTCTTGACTTGATTCACCAGGGCCGTAAAGAGGCTGTTCGCAATGTTGTTGTCATAGGCCAGCGTGACGTCCTCGGTGAAGCCGAAATAGACGCCGGCCCGATTTCCGATGCAGGCGGCAGCCATGGAGCTGTTGAGCAGGCTGCCGCAGCTCCCAGCGTAAAAAACGGTCGTGGGGAACGCCCGGTTGTAATGCGCCATGAAGGCGGGCGTCACGGCATAGAATCCCGAGATGATGGCAAGCCGGCCCGTCAATAGGTCCACCTCAAGAGTCTTGTTCTTCGTGGAGGTGACCGCTTCCCCGGTGAGCAGGACGACCTTGGAGGCAGGGTTGGAAAAACGACTTTCTAGCAAGGGAAGCCGGCTGCGAATGTCCAGGTCGTAAAGGGCGCCGCCGTGAGTGTCCAGCACGACCACGCCTGAGTCCTTGAGGGTCTTGAACAAGGCCACGTTCGCATTGCTGTCCAGGATTCGCCCGCCCGCCGTGTCGAAGGTCTGGCCCGTGGCATTCTGGAACAGGCTGAAGACGGTGTCATAGACCCCGGGAGGAATCTGGAGGTCGCCGCCCTGGGTCGCGAAAGGGGAAATGACGACCACCTTCTTGCTGTCGATCTCCACGAAACTCGTGGGATCGTTGGCCGCCTGGGTTGTGCCCGTGCTCGAGGCGAAATCCGAGGCGGGAATCGTACTCTTCTCCCCGTCGGTGTACAACATCGGTTCCGGCACGAGCGGCCTCCGCGGAACGTCGCTCGGCCGGCCCCCCTTGACGCCTTGATTTCCCACGAATACGCCGCCCAACATGCCGGATTCCAGGGCGTACCAGATGGCGGAGCCGGACCGTGTGATCCCCGCCTGCACAATCTCCGGCCGCGACTTCAGGAACGCCAGCGTCTGCTTTCGGGCTTCCGTCTCTCCCAGTGCGGCCGTGAAGGCGTCGAATTGACCCTTGACCAGAGCCGGGAAGCCTGCCGCCTCATTTGCCTCAGCGTCCGTAAGATGCGCTACGACCGGAATCTCGAGGATTTCCGATAGATCGGTGGTCCGGGTGTTGCCCTGAACCACGTCCGCCGAGACCCTGAGGCGCAGGTAACCTTCCGCCGATTCGGTCACCGTGGCGCGGCCCGTAAACTGCCCGTCTGATTTGATGTCGTCGCCGGCCGCTACGTCGCCGTCGTCCTTCAGGGTCGCCAGGGTCACCGCAGGCTTGTTCGCCGCATCAATTTTGTGAATCTTTACACTATTCAGATCCAGATCTGGATTCGATGAGATCGCCACCCGGAACACCACCGGGGTGGGCTCTCCGAGAAAAAGAAAATCCGGGATCGCTTGTGGGGCAGCGCAGAAATTCAGAGCCGAGTTCCGGACAACCGTGAACGACGTCTGAGCCGTCTTGCCCTTCTGGTCCGTGACCGTGACCGTGATCACATTGTCTCCCAGAACGAGGGGGACGCCGGCCCGCGCCCACTCTCCAATCAAGGGTGTCGCCGCGGACGCCGCCTTGGTCACCGCCTTCGTCGAGGCGAGACTAGGCAGGCTGCTCTGGATCGTGCCCGATGCTCCACCGCTGGTCGAGAACGAGATCAGCGCAATGGATTCCTCGTTCGAGACCACTCCGGCAACATCGATCGACGTGTCCGTGGTCGTGAACGTGGACCGGCCCGAGGGGGACGTCACGAAAATCGAAAGGCTGGCCACGTCGTCCGGGTCTGTCCCTCCCGTCGGCTTGGCAGGGGTCCCGCCCGTATCGCCCCCGCCGCCGGTCCCCGTACCGGAATCGTTGCCGTCCGAAGGACTCGTACCCGTGCTTCGGGGTCCGCCCCCTCCTCCTCCGCAGGACGTTAAGCAAGCCAAGAGCAGGGTGAGGAGACCGAATCGAGAAAAAAGATGAAGCAACCGGCCGGAGAGCAGGTACATTACCCTCCTCTCATATTTTTGCGGGCCCGGCTACCGAAGCCACGATTCAAAAGCTTGAATATAGCAAAAACGAACTATACGTTCAAGAATCTTGGTCTTGAGCCGGGACGCCCAGTTCAACGAAGTTCGCCAGCTTCGCCGCATTTCCATGCCCGTGCCGAGCTCCTGATTTTTCCGTGGACTCGGCCATCCGCGAGCTCGCGGGCAAAAGAGGGAGGAATTCAGGGCCTTTGCACCGTCTGTCCAATTGGGACCATGGGCCTCGCCCGCATCACGGTGTGGGCCACTCACCGGTGAAGACTTCCGTGGCCGGGCCGGTCTTGAAAACGAAGCCGTCCTCGGTCCATTCCAGATCGAGGTCTCCCCCCCGCAGGTGAATACGCACCTTCCGGTCAGAGAGTCCGAGGAGGTGTGCGGCGACGCAGACGGCGGAGGCGCCGGTCCCGCACGCCAGGGTTTCGCCGGAGCCGCGCTCCCATGTGCGCTGGACCAGCTCGCCTCGGCTGAGACGCCGGACGAATTCGACGTTGGTCCGGCGTGGGAAGAAATCATGCCGCTCGATGGCCGGGCCGTACCGGGCCACCTCGAAGCCATCCATGTCCTCCTCCAAGAATATCACACAATGAGGATTGCCCATGGAGACGGCGGTAAGCTCGAAGGACCTGCCCAGCACCTCGATCTTCTCTCGGACCGCCTGGGCCTCCGGATCGCCCCGCATGGGGATTTCTCGGCGCTGAAGCCGCGGCCGGCCCATGTTGATGCGGACCCTTTCCGCCCGGCCCCGGGCGTCCGGGGTAACCTCGACGACGAGGAGACCCGCGCCGGTCTCGATAGGAAACCGCGTCTCCTGCACCATCGTTCGGTCGAAGACGTACTTGGCGACGCACCGCAGCCCGTTGCCGCACATCTCCGCCTCCGAGCCATCCGCGTTGAAGACCCGCATGCGGACCGGGGCGCCGCGCTCCGAGGGCCCGATCAGGATCAGCCCGTCGCCACCCACCCCGAAGTGCCGATCGGAAATCTGGACCGCAAGCTGGACGGGGTCCCGCACCGTCTCCTCGAAGGTGTTGACGTAAACGTAATCGTTTCCGATGCCGTGCATCTTGGTGAATCTCATGGGAATAAGGTAACGACCGGCCCATGCGGAGTCCAGCCTTTGAGCCTGAATTGACGGACTCCGGGCCCGTGGTTATAGTAAAATAACATGGACAGGAAAATGGGTTGCGGCCACCCCCGGCCCGATCCCATCCCGCCCGCATGACGCCGCATCCCTATCCGATTCATCCGTCAGCCCCGCTGTCCTTTACCGAGCCGCGCGGATGCCTCGATTGATCCTCAAGAGCAGCAAGAGTGAGGAGCTCTTCGACATGTGGGAAGAAGAGCTCACGATCGGACGATCCCCCGAAAACGAGCTTCCCATCTCTGATTCGGGCCTCTCCCGGCAGCATTGCCGGATTTTCCGGGACGGGAATGGATTCTCTCTCGAAGACCTCGAAAGCAGCAACGGCACCCGGGTCAATGGTAAGCGGATCGACCGTTGCCGGCTGCGCGCGGGCGACGTCATCATCCTGGGCAGGATGGAAATTCGGTTCGACTGGTTGCCGGACGAGCGGGAGGAGCTTGGAGCGGCGGCGGCGACGGCGGTCGCGTCGGACGCCGAACCGGAGGAAGTCATCGTCGAGGTCCGCGATGGGAGAGGCGGCGTTCTCCGCTCGCCGCGTTATCGGCTGGTGATCCTGGGCGGGAAGGGCGAGGCGCATGAGTTCCAGTTCGATGAAGAGGTCCTGACGATCGGCCGTGGCCCCGACCAGCGAGTCCAGCTTGACGATGAGAAGGTCTCGGGCCGCCACGCGCGTCTGATCCCGGGCCCCGACGGATGCTGCGTCCTGGACGAGAACAGCCGGAATGGCACCTACGTGGACGGGCAACGTGTGCAGCAACACGCCCTGAAGTCGGGAGAAATCCTCCGGGTCGGGCGAACGGAGATGCGCTTCCTGGACCTGCTGCTGCCTCCGACGGAGATTTCGGGGCGGCAGGAGAGGCCGCGGCCGGTCTCACGTCCGGCGGAGGCCTCTAAGGGCTTGGAGGGCGTTGGAAGGGACCCGGACCCGGCGGGGGTGCAGGCCGGCGAGCGTCAGCCGGCGCGTTCGGGCGGGACCCGCGCCTCGCCGAAGGTCGAGGAGCGAGAGAGGTCAGAGGAATTACCTCTGGCCTCTGGCCCGACCGCCGCCGAGACGGCGGCGGTCGCGGCAAGAGGGTGTGCGCCCGTCGAGGATGCCGCCTCCACGCTGGACGCAGGTTCAAAGACACCGGCCACCGAGATCGGGTTAGGCGCTGATCCGGAAGAGGAGTCGTCGTCGGACGCCTCGGGAGCAGAGGAAAGTGATCGCACGGAAGTGGTGTCCAGGGACGCCAGAGGTGGAGAAAGTCGAAAGGGCAACGGTCCGGGAGCGGCGGGACAGAAGGCGGATGCCCCGTCGGTTCAGGCCGCGGTGGATTCGTCCGGCAATAAGGGGGAATCGAGGTCCCCGGCGAGCGGGGAGTCGCCGAATGCCGAGAAGGCAGCGCAGGCTGCCGGCGGAACGCCATCCACCGGTGCGGCGCCTTCCCGGGAGAACGTGATCATTGGAACGACGATAGCCGTCCTGATCGCTCTGGCGATCCTGGGCGGGGCCATCTGGTTCGTCTTGCCGGAAGGGATGCGGCCCTTCTCAAGGCCGCAGGCCACCCGGGCGGGCGGCAGCGACAACGGGGCGGGCCGCGAGCCGGCGGCCGGGTCCGCGCCTTCAGTTGTCGACGGCGGGCGGGAGGGGCAAGAACGGAGAGCGAGCGAGGGCTTGCCGGCTGCGCCGCCGGTGGACGCCGGAGAAGCCGGCGAAGCGTCGGGAACGGGCGGGGGAGGCGTTTCAACGGCCGGGACTTCGGGCGAGGGCGCGGATTTTGACGAGGAGTCCTCCGTGCCGCGGCGGCCCCTCAACGCCACGCGGCGGGTCCAGAATTACGATTTTCTCAAGGACCTCGCCGTCGAACTGGCCAATATGGAGAATGCCGAGCCCGGCGACACGAGCGATGCTCGCAGCCGCCAGCTTGCCCGTGTGCGGGAGATGCTCCTCGATTTCCGGCTCGAAGAGGCTGAAAGGGAGCTCGGGTCGATCGAGGGCTCGGGCCCGGAAGTCCGCGGCCTCCGGGACCAGCTCCAGTGGATTCAGCAGGTGATCCGCTGGATGGACGAGTGCGTCAAGAAAGGTGAGACCGAGGTGCGGCTTGGAGACCTGGCCGCCGAAGCGCCCGCGGAGGCCAGGGTCGTCGGCGTGGGTACCGAAGGCCTGACTCTCGGGGAAGCCGGGGGTCCCGAACGGGCCTTCCGCTGGGCTGCCCTGAAGCCGGCAGCCCGGTATGAACTGGCCCGACGTTGCAGCCAGGAGGAGAACGCCGCGCACCACGTTGGGCTCGCCGTCCTTTGCCTGAACCTGAAGCTGGTGAAAGAGGCCGAGCAGGAGCTCGCGAAGGCCGAGAGGCTCGGTTTCAAGGGAATCGAACGTTATCAGGAATACTTGCGCCGCCAGATCGATATCCTCCGATGATGAGAAACTGGGTGTTTGGGCTCATCACGTTGTGCGGCTTGGGGCTCTTTGTGGCCGCGTCATCGGCCCGGGAGACCCCGCGCCTCGCTGGAAGCCCCGGGGCCTATCGGCCTGACCATTGGAAAACCTACTCGTTCGAGGAGGTCGGGCGAGCGACCTCCTCGGAATACAACCTGTCCCTCGCCTTTCGGAGCGGCGCAGGCAGCCGCCCGGTCCAGGCGCGGCTGGCCTTCGACCGCCGGGACGAGAAACATTACCGGTTCGCCGACATCACCCCTCAGGGAGTGCAGCTCGGGAAGGTGGAGGAGGACTTCGAGTTTCTTTTGGGCGAGGCCCGGCCGGTGTCGCAGGCGGGTCCGGACGAGACGCAGGTGCTGCTCCAGCGCCGGAGCGCCAGGGTCGCCGTCTGCCTCAACCAGGCGCTGGCGGCCACGGCGGGCGAGGAGGGCGCCCTGCAGGGCCCCGTCTTCCTCAGTTCCTCCAACGATTCCATCACGGTCTCCTCCGTGCGGCTGCAGCCGGTGGGCGAGGTCTACTTCGCTGACGATTTCATGAAGGCGGGTGTGGAGGCCTCGGAATGGGAAGTGGTGCAGGGCGACTGGAAGGTGAAGAGTCTGAAGAATCCGAGCCTGAGTGCGAACGCGTTCACCTACGAGGGCCATTCCTCGGGCCGGCCGGCGATCACCCTCGCGGGCCAGAGGTTCTGGGATCATTACCGCTTCCGTGCGGCGGTCAGTGGCCCCGGATGCGGCGACGTGGGCCTGATTTTTTACTATCAGAATCCCGAAGATTATTACCTGTTCCGGTGGTCGCCTCAGGCGGGGCGCGGCCGGGCGGCCCGGCAGCTCTGCCACTTCTCCGGGGGCCAGTGCCAGGTGCTGGCGGAGTCACAGGAGGGGTACGGGCCGGGCCAGTGGTATCAGGTCGAGGTGCAGGCACGGGATCAACGCTTCCAGCTCTTCATCGACGACACCTTGGTCTTCGATGTCTCGCGCGATAGCCACTTGGCAGGCGGAAGAATCGGGCTCTACTCGGACTGCAGCCAGCCCGGTTGCCCGGCGGCCGCCTCCTTCGACGACGTCGAGGTGTGCAGCCTCACCGGCCTCTTCGAGGATTTTTCTCGGGGCCGGCTCAAGGGCTGGACCACCCTGGGAGGGAACTGGCAGGCCGGGCCGAAAGGCTACGAGGTCCGATCGGAGGGGCCCGCCCATGCCGTGACGGGCCTGCCCGGCTGGAAAAACTACAGGATCGAGGCCGACGTGTCGTCGGGCCAGGCCGAAGGGGTCGGCCTCCTCGCCGCGTACCGGGACGAGGCCTCTTATCTGCTTTACCGCGTCTCTCCCCGTCCCCCGGGCGCCCACGAGCTGGTCCGGGTGCAGGAGGGTCTGGCCACGGTGCTGCAACGCGGCGAAGGCCTTCCCCGGGGATGGCTGCCCGGCGGACCGAATCGCTTGACGTTGGCCCTCGATTCCGGTGTCGCCTGCACGGGCGTCAACGGCCAGAGACAGCTTGAGGCCTGGCTCGGGCCCGGTCTTGCCGGCAAGACCGGCCTCTACGCCGAGAAGGCTGGCGAGGTATGCTTCGAAACCGCGGCTGTCCAATTTCTCGAAAGCCCCAGACCTGTCCTTTCCGTGAACCCCGTCTTCGCCCACGAGAAGAGCATGGCGAACTGGGCCGCGGCCGATAGCGACTGGCTGCCCCAGACCGTCCCCTCGGAAACGGGTGTCTGGGAGGGTCGCCTGCACCGCATGGATTTCTACGGGGACGTCGAACTTGCCCTTGCGGTCGAAGAAGACCTTTCGTTCCACGCCCTTCGCATGAGCCTGGCGACGGAGGAGGAGACGCCCCAGGCCGGTTATCACCTCGAGGTGCGCAAGGCTTCCCAAGAAGGCCTGACCGCGGCGGCATCGCTCCCACCCGCCTCTGCACCCGGCATGGCTGAACAACCGGCAAAACCGCAAGAACCGGCAGCGCGCTGGACCGCCCGGCTGCTCCGGAACGACCGTGAGATGGCCTCCGTCGCCCTGCGCTCAGGCCTCCGGCCCCGGGATTTCCGTTTCCGCCGGGCCGGCAGCCTACTTCTGGCTCTGGTCAATGGCGAGGCGGTGCTGTCGCGACGAGATTCGGAGCCGGTGTCCGGACGGCGTATCGCCTACCAGCATCAGGGAGGACGGATTCGGCCGGAGGCGGTAGCGATCTTCAGCGACCAAGCCTGGTGCTATTCGTTCCGCCAGGCGATCACCGACTGGCGCATTGCGGCCGGCGAGTGGGAGGTGACTTCCAGGTGGCAGTGCGATCCCCGGTGGACCTTTTTCTCGGGTCACGATCGACGTCTGGCGTGCATCTGGAACAAGCGTCATTTTTCCGGCGATCTCAGCGTGGATTTCGCCACCGGGATCAAGATGGACCGCAACCGTGGAAGCCGATATGAATATGCCCGGGACATCAACGTGACGATCGGGGGCGACGGGAATGACCTGACCTCCGGCTACAGTTTTCTGTTCGGAGGATACGAGAACCGGCGGACCTGCATCCTGCGCCGCGACAAGATCGTGGCCCAGAGTCCGGAGACCATCCCGATCCAATCGAACATCCACCGGCGCTGGTTTCACATCAAGGTCGCGCGGCGAGGAAACAGCTTGCTGTACTGGATTGACGATCGGCAGATGCTCAAGTTCGAGGACCCGGACCCCCTCCCGGGGGACCAGGTCGCGCTCTGGACCTGGGACAACGGCATCATGGTCGCTCAGGTCCGGGTCTCCAGCAGCGTCTTGGACGCCCAGAGAGAGTCGCCTCGTGGGCCGCCCGACGCCGAGCCGGCCTGCATCTATCCTTAGTTTCCCGGTTCAGCAGCGCTCCCGCACTTTTGAACCGGGAAACTTAAGAGTAAATCTGTTCGTACAGCTCCGCATTGACGATCTGCTGAAGCCGCCGTAAGCCCCGGTCCTTATACCGCCGAACGATCTCCTTCGAAGTCAAGCCCAGCATCGGCGCAATGTTCTTCAAGGAGATCGGTGCACCGTTTACCCCGAAGAAGTAGGTCACCGCGATACGCTCCTTCTCCGGCAGCTTCTCCAGGGCTTCCTCGATGGTCTTCCAGAGCCCGGGCAGAAGCCGTGTCCTCGTTTTCTTCGCATCTTCCTCGGTGTCCGCAAAAAACCCTTCCTGGTCCGTCCGGAACGTCTTCAGCAGCTCGTTCTCCCGAGGGATCGTGCGAGCGAAATTCTTGACGACCACCCAGGTCGCATACGTGCTGAACCGGTTCTTCCGCAGGTAATCAAAATTCTCCACGGCACGCATCAGCGAGTTATTCCCTTCGCTCACCAGCTCCTCATACGAGAAATTCTTCCCGAGGTGCAGGCGGACCACGCGGCGCACGAGCCCGAGGTTGGCCTCGATCATCCGATTGCGGCAGACGAGGGCAATCCGCTTGTAGAAATTCACCCTCTCGACGACCTCGCTTCGGTCCGGACTGTCCGCATGGACCCGCGTTAATCGGGTGACCTGGTACTTGCAATAGTTGTAGCAGCGAAAGAGGTCCACTTCCGCCGCCGCCGTCAAAATGCCCGACCCGGAGTCCTGGCAAGCGGCCCCGCCCGCTCGAAGGATGGAAACATCTGAGTCCTTCTCGTCGAATATCGTCTCATAGTAATACGCCGGCTCGGGCTCGAGGTCCGACGCCGGGGCGGACGGGGAAGGCACGCCCGCATCTTCCTGCCTCGATGCGCCCAGCGGCTGGATTTCCGATAGCAACAGGTCCAGGTCCGCCCGCACCTTCTCCGCCGCAAAACACTGACCCGTGTCCTGGTCGATACAGTAGCCGAGAATCCGGTAGCGGATGTAATCAAAAGGGTAATCGCGGTCGCCTTTCAGCTCCTGGAGTAGCTGCCGGATGCGCCGCACGTATTTCGAACGCGCTTTAGGAGGCGCGATGCCCAACCTGTAAGAAAGCTGGGCAATGTAAGGAATATGAAATTCAGCCATGAACTTCACCCATCGCGGGCCTCGTTTCCGGCGTCCTTACCTGCATCGCACCGGAAACGCATCCAACCGCAGGATCGGCGGGAAGTCCTGTTGACCACCCATCGTGATTATAGGAGACGAAACGGTACGAAGCAAGAACTCTCTTGCAGCCGATTGCGGCGAAAGAAGACCCCTGTTACCATCGCGGCACTTTACCTTTTCTCGTCCCTTCTCGCAAGCCCTTGGAAACCAAAAGTTTATTTGACTCACTGACCGACCAAGCCATCTCACGCTGGCTCGACCTGTTTGCCGTATTGAGCGTATTGGCCGGCATCGCCTTCGGCTGGGTTGCTGGCCGCGTCTGGAAGCCTTCGGCCCGTTACCTCGTCCTCGGCGCGCTTGCCGGCCTGATCGGGCCCGCCCTGGCGCTGAGCTGGCACGTCGTGGACGCTCGAACCAGTTACTGGGACTATACTTACAGAGAACAAAATCCGGGCAGGGAAAGACTTCTCTGGCCCGTTATTGGCGCCGGAAAACTCGACTCCGTCCGCAATCTCGCCGCACTCGCCGTAGGTTTCATCTTGGCTGGGCTTGCCGCCGGCTTCGCTTGCGGCCGCGTTCTGAATTGGGTCGATCGGAAATACCCGGCGGCCGCCGGAACACCCATGTCCCCTGGCGCTTCTGAGAACGTCGCCAAGCCTCCTGAGGGTTGCGGCAGTGGCGCAGTGTCCGACATCCCTCTGAAACCTGAAACCTGAAACCGTTACGACGCGCCGGCTGAGGTATGCCACACCTCCACCGCCGTGTCGTAGGCCTCCCATGCGGCTGCTCATCAACACCATCATGCTGGAGAAGACGCGCTGGGCCGCGGAAAAACGGGCCGATCCTGACTTGCTGGACCTGTTGCCCCGCATTGCCGCGTGCAGCGGTTACCGGCAAGTCGAGGTCTGGCAGTACCACGTCTCCTCGAAATCGCTTGGCGACGTGGCGAAAATTCGGGAAGCCGGATGCCGTCTCGGCCTTGCCTTCCCCATCGTGGGTGCCTATCCCCTTATCAACCGCGTCGGGGCCGAGAAACAGGAACAGTTTGATCGCCTACGCCACGTGCTCGACTGCGCCCACGCGCTCGGCTCGCAGGTCGTCAAGTTCTTCGCCGCCGGCGTCGCTAGCGCCCGGGCCGCGGAGGACGACTGGCTCAGAGCGGGCGAATTCATCCGGGAGGCCCTTGACGCGGCCGCGTCCCGTGGACTCCTGATGACCGTCGAGGCCCATGGGCAAACGTTGGGAGACAGCGTCCCCAGCCTCAAGCGCCTCCTCGATGTTGCCCGCCGCACCAACCTCAAAATTTGCTTCCAGCCGTTCGATTTCGATTCCCTGGAGCAAACCCTCAGCGACTACGATGCCCTCCGGCCAGATGTCTTGCACGTCCATCTGCAGAATCGGAAGGGGAAGGAGATGAGCCTGCTGTCCGAAGGCGACCTGGACTACCGTGCATTTCTTGCGCACGTCCAGCAGTCCGCCTTCGACGATTACCTGTGCGTCGAGTTCACCCGAGACATCATCCAGGCAGGGGTCTTCGACGTCGACCGCGTCTTGGCCAATGCGGAAAAAGACCGGCTGTTCGTGGAGAAGGTCTGGCGGGGATAGCTTCTCAGTAAGTTCACGTAGAACGATCGTCTCAAGTCTTAACAGTCTCGCAATTTCAATCGCGTGGCTAAGATGAAAGCATTACACGGATTAGGAACGTTTGAGGGCGAAGCCCAGGATAAAAGTCTTTGGAAAGGGGTGCGGGGAATAACCCTTCTACTTAAGAAGAAGTCCGCAACCCAAGTTGGAGTGACGGTCTGCCTGCCCTGTCTGCGTGCGTGCCGCACGCACAGGCAGGCGCGCCGCTTTGCTGCGCGGCGCAGACAGGCTTTAGCCGTTGTCCGAGCAGCGCCACGTCGGCCACCCAGACCCTAGTTTCTCTCGGTCACAACGAAGCAAGTCCGCGCGCTTCGTAAACCGCGCTCCCAGCGGGATCTTCGAAGGAGGGCTTCGCCGAATCGCTGAATCGAAGACCCCGTTGAATCACGACAGCATGTCGGCCAGCTTCTTTGCCTCGATGGCGGCCGGCTTGGAACACCTCCACGGCGTCCCGTTGAATCACGACAGCATGTCGGCCAGCTTCTTTTCCAGGTTTTCGGACACCCCCAGCACCGGCGCCCACTTGCGGAGATAGTTCTTGTCCACCTCGGGACTTACACAAAGAATATCCGTCACGTCGGCAAGGTCACGGTCGCGTCCGGCGATCAATTTGTGGAGAATGAGGTCCTCGGGAGAAATGAACCAGGCCTCGCTGCCGTTCGCCTTCATGCGGACTCTGCGCTGAAAAGCTTCTTTTTGATAGGTAGTCGTCACGAGGAACATGTCCACCCGGACGTCTTTCCCTTCGATATATCGAACGACTCCAAAATTTCTCATTCCCGCTAGACGGTCTGTGAAGCCCCTTTCATGAGCTTCCGACACGGAGAATCCTTCCTTTCTTAAATTTTCGCAAAGTCCAGGGATGTTTTCAGGCTCGACCGCCAAAGTGAAGTCAAGGTCGTAAGTTGGGCGAGGAATACCCCAGAGCCGGACCGCGACGCCACCCATGATCAAGTAGGGAATACCGTGCCTCTCAAAAAAGAGAACCAGGTCCTCCAACATGGGTTGGAGCAGAAAATCGCTCATGGCAATTCACTGAACTTTTTTGCAAGTCTTTGTGTTCCCTCGTCGTGCAGACGGCGGATGTACTCCCACCGCTTCTTTGCCCGCTCCGGCCCGTCGGCGTCCAGACAGTGCCAGGCGTAAGCGGAAAGTTCGAGGAAAAGCTTGTAGCGCTTCTGCGGCCCCATCTCCCGATATCGCCGGATTTCATCCTCGGAATGCATGGCTGTTCTCCTGTCGCCAGCTTCTGAGCGCCTGGCCGCAACAAGGGAAAATATCCCACGGATTCAGGAAAACCACGGATAAGAAAAAATGATCGGAAGGGTTTCGCGTTCTCTCTAGTTAACCGCGTTGAAGGCCGGGCGCAACAACCTTTGCCCGAGCGCTCGGAGCGAGGCCGAGGAGCGCAGGAGGACCGCCGGGGGCCGCGCGTGGGCGTAGTAGGTGGCCGTGAAATCCCGGCCCATGCCCGCGGGCAGGAGACGCGCGTCCCGGAAGGCGCTGAGGGCACGGACTCCGGGCTCAAAGGCGCTGCCCTGCGCCGCGGTCGCAATGAAGCAGCCTCCTCCGCCGCCTGAGGCCGTGCCGCCGATCACCGTCACCTCCAGATTGCCCGATTTCGTCACGCCGCCGCCAGTGGCCGTGATGGTCACCTTCTGGGGAAGGCCCACCTGCCGCGTCGCCACATCGAAGGTCACGGAGGTTGCCGAGCCAGGGATCACCACGCTGGAGGGGACCGAGGCAGTGCTGGCATCGCTGCTGGCCAAAGTCACCGTCAGGCCCGTCGAGGGCGCAGGAGAAGAAATGGTAATGGTCCCCGTGGCCGCTTGACCGCCGGGCACCGGCGACGGATTGAACGCGATCGATTCCAGGGTGGGCACGGTGATGATCAGATTCGCGGAGACCGATGCGCCTCCGCTGCTCGCCGAGACCGTCACGGTGGTCAGGGCGAGAACCTCCGCGGTTTGGACGGTGAAGGTGTTGGCCTGTTGCTGGGTAGGGATGGTGACGCTGGCGGGGACCGGGGCCGAGGCCGGATCGCTGCTCTGCAGCGTCACGACCAAGTTCCCCTTGAGGACCTTGCCATTGAGCGTAACGGTGCCAGTGGTCGAGGCGCCCCCGGCGACCGGGTTCGGCGTAAACGATAGGGACGACAGGGATGGGTCTGCGAGGCTGTTGAACGCGGCCAGGGCGTCGATGCGGCCGCTGCCGGCTACCAGGTCGTAGCCCGGCGTGTTGATGTCCACCGCCGTATTTTGCAACGCGGTCGTGATCTCCGCCGGTGTCAAGCTCGACCGTGCGGATTTCAGCAGCGCCGCGACCGCGGCCACGTGCGGGGCCGCCGCCGAGGTGCCGAAGAAGGGGCTGGGAAAGCCGCCCGCCCCCGTCACCGTCACCGCATCGATCGCACAGGCCTCCGGCTTGTTGCGGCTCACCTGGGCCGGGAAGAAGATCAGCGATGGCCCCTGGCTGCTGAAGGTCTCCACCGTGTCGTTGCCCGGATCGCTCGCGGAAATGGCCCCCGTGGCGAAGGCCGCGACGCTGGCCTGCTGGCCGATGATGGCCCCGGCAGGAACGCCAAATTCATTCAGTTGCACCAACCCGGCTGGCAAGACGAAAAATTCCAGCCGCCGATTGCTTCCTGAAAAGCGATCGATCACGATGTCGGCCGTCGTGTCCGCCACGGCCGTGCCGAGCTGAATGGCCTCAATCGGACTATCGTTGCCATCCTGCTGCGTGGCGGAAGCTCCAAAAAGCTGCGTGCCGTCCGAGGAAAACAGATACAGGTCGTAATCGTCCCCCGAGCTGCCGAAGGCATTGCTCCATTCGAGGACGATCACTGCCGCAGTCCCTGCCGGGATGGTGATCCGGCACTGGAAGTCGCCGTTCCCGAAATCGTGAACATTGGTGAGATTCTGGCCCGCGACCGTCCGCTGCCCCAATCCAGAGAAGTCCGCTTCGTAATGCACGTCGGAATGGTTGCCCGCCGCCGAACAATAAAACACACCGGCGTTGACCGTCGCCGTCACTTCCTGGGCGATGGGACCGTCCTCAAAATAGGGCTCTCCGAAAAATCCAAGGTCATCGATGATGACTTGGCAGTTGAGATTCCTCAGAGCCCTGATCGCATTCACCATATCCAGAGAAGTTGAGGGGCCAGCAAATGCCAGCGACGCGCCCGGGGCAAGGTCGTGAATAATCTCGAGCATCGCCGTGCCCTCGTCGCCGCTGCCCTGAAATCCCGTGGCAATCTCGATGGCCGCCGGCAGGTCCCCGCTGTTGATGGCGCTCTGGCGGTTGTCCACCCCATCCGAGAGCACGCCGACCTTGACCCCGCTTCCGGTGAAGCCGAGGGCCCGCAGGTCATTCGCGTTCAAGATCGCGTCTCCTTCCGAGTTGACCGACCCGGTCATGGGCATCGCATAGTCGGGTGTCCGAATGGAGCGGACCGAAGCCAGTTGCGATAGTCCGTCGAAATCCCTGAAGGAGAGCCATCCCTGGACCACCTTACCCGGGTCGTAGGACGTCTCCACTTTCAGACCCCGAGCCTTCAGCCTGTCCAGGGTCTCCGCATCCAGGTCTTGCAAATAAACGTAGACTTGCACCTCGCCCTGATCGTTGACCCGGAGAAACTGGTTTGAGTGGCGGGACATCCCATCCGGATGAGGTTGGTATTCGTCGCGCTCGAGTTGGTCGTGCAGACCTCGCAAGATGGAATGAATCTTGTTCGTGTCGTCCCCAGCGTCCATCTTTGCGGCCACGAACAGCCCTGTGGCCAGCATGATGCGGAGGCCAAATATAAAACCTCGATCGTTCATAAGCGGCCAATTTACAAACAGTTAAACCGGAATAGCTTGTCTTCTAAATTTGTAAATGAAATGATTATGGAGGATGGGCTTTTGAGATTCGAGGACGGAAGTGCGGATGCACTTCCGTCCTCGAATCTTAGAGCTGATAGGCAAGGCCAACAAAGGCCGTAAAATCTGCAGCATCCGAAGTAATACCGGGTCCAAGACCTAATTCAAAAGAGAAGCGCCGCCGCGGATACCATCGAAGGCCCACGAGCGCCGAGACGGGCGTGCCCTCCAGCCCCTCGAGGCTGCCTTGAACGTCTCGGAATGGGTTGAGATACCCGAAGGCCTGGGCCCCGACGGCGAGAACGTCAGGCTTGATCTCGAACATGTACGAGAGCCCGACGCTGACCACGTCCTGCAGGTCCACGTTCGCCTCCTGCCGGAATATCTCATGCTCGCCGACGGTGGTGTAGTTCAAATTGGCGTGCCAGATGCCCCAATCGAGGTCCAGGGTCCAAAGCAGGCCCCCGGAGTAATCGAAAGCGCCCGTCGAGTGCACGTCCTTCGTGTCGCCCACCGGCGTTTTCACCGCAGCTCGGATGGCCAGGCCCGTCCCTTCGCGCTCGCCTCCCCAGAACTGGAATTTCGCCTCGAGCACCGGGTCCGTCACCTCCCGGTCCGCCTCCACGTTGGTGAAGAACGACTGGCCGTTCGTAACCGCGAGGACATCCTCGCTATAGGCCGTAAAGGAAAAGTCGACGGAAAGGTCCAGATAACTCAGGACCCCGTAAGCCAGCCTCAAGTGGCTCTCATAGGTCTCGCCGCTGATGTCGATGCCATCGGTTCCGGAGACCTCTTTGAAGTTATTGTCCGTGATCTCCGTGGAAAGGTCCGCCCGGAAACCTCTCTTTCCCAGCGTGATCGCCGATTCCATGCCCGGAATCAGGACCAGGTTGCTCAGCCCGTCATTCCCGCCCGCCCGGAAGGGGGCCAGCAAGCTGGCCTTGTCCGGCGCTTCGGCAGTCGCCGAAGCCAGGCCAGCCAGGAAAGAAAAAATCAAAATGGGCCGCCGACAAGCCGATAACCGCCCAGAATGGATGCTCGTTATCAAAGGATGCCCCTCCCGGGTAGAAACTTTGGAACATTATTGTCAGACGCCGCCCCCATTTCAACTTCGTCTTGACTCGCCGTCCTGATGCAACTATCTTCTGCCTTGCTTTAGACTCCCCGGATTATCACTTCCCCGCGCCGCGCCCACTGCATGGGCATCCGGTGAGTAGCCGGCGGGCACCCGGCGGAAATTGAAAGGTGTCAGGTTTCGGGTGTCAGTTGATTCCTGATTCCTGAACCCTGACACCTTTTCCAGCCTTGTCGGGTTTCGGGCTTTGCCCGCCTTAAGTTTTCTAAGCCCCGGAACGAAACTTCTTTGAATCTCCGACTGGCCGAAAGCACAAGAATCCTCGAACGAAACCGCGGCTTCATCCCCGGCGGCGTCGTGTCGGTCAACCGCGCCGTCGAGCCGGGCCTCGTTTTCGTGCGGGGACGAGGCTCACGGGTCTGGGACGCCGACGGCCAGGAATACATCGATTACCACGGCGCCTTCGCGCCGTTCATCCTCGGGCACAACGATCCCGACGTCCAGGCGGCCGTCCGCCGGGTCCTGGACGACGACGCCACGCTGATGGGTTCGGGCACGACCCTTCTGGAGGGCCGCCTCGCCGAGTTGATCTGCCGGCACGTCCCTTCCGTCGAACGCGTCCAGCTCACCACGAGCGGGTCCGAGGCCACCTACCATGCCCTCCGAATCGCCCGGGCCCACACGGGCCGCTCCGCGCTCATCATCATGCAGGGCGGCTACAACGGCTGGCATGACGCCGTCGCCGCGAACGTCATGACGCCGCTTTCCGTGCTGGGGCCTCGCGTCTCGCCCGGCGAGTACCCCGTCCTCCCCATCAGCGCCGGAATCCCGGAAAGCACCCGGGCCGACATCCACGTGGTGAACTTCAACGACCTCGAATCGGCGCGGTGGGTGGCGCAGCGGCATCCTGTCTCCTGCGTGATCCTCGAGCCCATCCTTCAGAACATCGGCATCGTCAAGCCCGCGGAGGGATATCTTCCCGGCTTGAGAAAGCTGTGCGACGAGTTCGGCATGCTCCTGGTTTTCGACGAGGTGAAGACCGGATTCCGCCACGCCCTTGGCGGTTACCAGTCCCTTTGCGGCGTCCGGCCCGACCTGTCCGTCTTCGGCAAGGCCATTGCCAATGGATATCCGATCGGGGCCATCGGCGGCCGGAAGGACTTGATGGAGTATTTCATTCACCCGGACCCGAAGAAGCGGGTGCTCATCGCGGGCACGTACAACGCGCATCCGATTCCGACCGCGGCCGCCATCGCGACCATCGAGAAGCTGTCCGCCGACGGCGGCGCCGTCTACCGGCACATCGGGCGGCTCGGCGAGCGCACCGAGGCCGGCCTCTCTTCGATCTTCCGCGAGGCCGGCCGGCGCGCCGCCATCGCCCGCCAGGGAAGCGCCTTTTGCGTTTACTTCATGGACGCGCCGCCCCGGGACTGGCACGACGTCGCGGCCGCGCACGACATGGAGCTCGACGTGCGATACCGCCGGGCGCTCATCGAGCGCGGCATCTACCACTTCCCCTTGGCCACCAAGCAGGGCAGCATCTCCTTCGCCCATACGGACCGCGACATCGACGAGACGCTGGAAAAGACGCGGGACGCGGTGCGAACGCTCTGACCCACCAAGCATCTGCGAAGGTCAGCTTTCCTTCTCTACACGCCTGAAAAGGTCGCGCAGCGGGAGTCTGAAGCCGGGCAGCACCGACCCGCCATCCAGAGCGCCTCTTGGAGGAATAGAAATGAATTGCTCAGGCGTAGTCCACACCTTCGCGGTTCGGGCCTCTGGGTCGATGATCCAGACCACCTCTACGCCGGCCTCAAAATATTCCTGAAGCTTCTTGCGCATCTCCGCTTCCGTGTTGCCTTCGGACAAAATCTCAATCGCGAGATCAGGCGCCAGATCGAGGACCCGCTGGCGAGGCAGCTTTCTTCTCGGCAGTCGCTGCCAACGGATAAAAGAAACATCTGGCATGCGCATCTTGCCCGGTTTCAACCGGTATGGGCCATCCGCGCCCAAGACGATACCTAGACCGCGATCTTCAAGAAAGTCATGTAGCAAGTGACCCAAGTACAAAGCCAGCAAGGATTCATAAGCCCCCATGGTTTTCACCACCAGAACACCGTCTACCAGCTCGCATAATCGGTCCCCCTTGTCCTGAATGTCGAGTGCGTCCTCCTCGGTCGCCAGACCTGGCGGTGGGTAAAGCCGGATGCGTTCCAGCGGGATACCCCCTAAATATTCCTGAAGGTCTGCCAGCGTCCAGGAAACAGGAAGAGTCGTGTGAGAAAGCAAGATTGAGGAGGTGCTTACCGTAGGCATGACCTCATGTTCCCTGGAGTAGCGAAGCGCTGCCTCAAACCGACCTGTCTGCGCCGTCGCGGCAGGCAGGCAAGTGTCGATGGCCGACGCCGAATTCAGGATGCGGCGGGCGCTTCGTTACGAGGCTTTGCTTCGCAAAGCCTTGACTTCTGAGGAGTTACGGAGCATGTCAAGCGGGTAGAAAACTTGACCTGACTGCCGTGCCCGGCACAGGCAGGCTCATTTGTAACGGTTTCGACCCTCGGAGACATCTAGCCCGGATTTCTCACAAATCGCAACGGCACGCTCGATATCTTCCTGTGCAGCAATCCGTTGCAATGCAAGCTTCAAGGCCGTTTTCCTGGCACCTCGATCCGGGTTAGCCCCGAGCGAGAACGACGCAAGTCCTTCGAGTCGAAGCCTGCAGGGCGCATTTCGAACACGCCGTGTGAGAAATGCGGGCTAGTTCGCCCGGCCCAGAAATTCTCCGGTCCTCGTGTCCACCTTCAACAGCTCCCCCTTGTTGATGAATAACGGGACCTTCACCACCAGCCCCGTCTCCAGCGTCGCCGCCTTCGTGACGTTGGTCACCGTGTCGCCCTTCGCCCCAGGCTCCGTCTCCGTCACCTTCAGATTCACCGTGGTCGGCAACTCGATGCCTATCACCTGGCCCTCGTAAAAGGTCAACTCCACCTCCAGTTCCGAGATCAGAAAATTCTTCGCGTCACCCGCTTGCTCCTCGTTCAAAAAAATCTGGTCATAAGTCTCCAAATCCATCAAGCAGAACCGGTCCCCCTCTCGGTACAGGTACTGGCACTTTTTCTTCTCCAGGTAGGCCACCTCGATCTTGTCGGTGGACCTGAATCGGTGCTGGATCATGTTCCCGCGCTTGAGATGGCGCAACTTGGTCTGGACCATGGCCCTCCAATTTCCTGGCGCCACGTGCTGGAAATCATGCACCAGGTAGAGTTCGTTCTCGTGGATGATGACCATCCCTTTCCGGATTTCCGTCGCGTTCATCGCGTCACCTCAAGAAAGATTCCCTCTCGATGATGCGGCAACGGAAGCGCGGACGCGCTTCCGTTGCCGCATCATCATGACGTTTCCTCATCTTATCACCCCATCGCCGGGCTATTATATCAGTTCGCCTCATCGTCCGCCGTACGAGCCAGACGGCCTCGGAATTTTAGTCGCGTGATTCATGATATTCCGGTTCAGCATCCATTTCCGCAGGGTGTTTTGACACTTACGCGCAGTCTGGCTAAAATAGGCATTTGGGACACCAAGCTTAAAAAAACTTCTTAAGCTTGAGTTGCCCCTTGGGGGCCTTCGTTTTCCCGCCAGGGTTGGGCCCGAGAAGCCGGGCCAATCCTGGCTCTGAAATCCGCGAGCCAGAAGGGTGCAGCGGATTTCAATGATGAGTTTTTGACATGGAATTCTTCCCCGCGCCGGAAATCCTTCATGAGACGTTGAGGTTACCTTGAACGCGACCACCTGGAAAGAAAAGCTGGCCGGCATGATTGCACCGGAGCTGGCCGCCGAGATCGATGCGTACGAGATTCAGATGGAACTGCGCAAGCAGGGCAAGCTCGACGAAAAGATTTTCGCTGAGAGCCGCCTTCGCCGAGGCGTGTACGGCCAGCGTTATGACAACGGACACCGACACGACGGCATGCGCACCCGGCAGCTCGAATACCCCGAGAGAGGTCTGACCAAGGGGCCCGAGACGCTCTGGGACGCTCCCGGAATGCAGAGAATCAAGATTCCATTCGGTGGGCTCAGTCCGGAGCAGATGGATGTTCTCGCCGACCTGGCGGAAGAGTACTCCGACGGAATCCTTCACGTCACCACGCGCCAGGACTTTCAGCTTCATTTCGTTCACATCGAGGACACTCCTTCCCTTATGCGGCGGCTTGCGGCGGTCGGCATCACCACGCGAGAGGCCTGCGGCAATTCCGTGCGTAATGTCACCGCATGTCCGATTTCCGGGGTTTGCCGCGATGAGGCTTTTGACGTAACTCCTTATGCGAAAGCCTGTTCAAGATTTCTTCTCGGCCATCGCGACACCCAGGACTTCGGTCGAAAATTCAAACCTGCCTTCTCCGGCTGCAAGGAACATGCGTGCGGACTCGTCTCGATGCACGATATAGGCTTTATCGCGGCCCGACGCATCGTGGATGGCAAGGAAAAACGTGGCTTCGAATTCTACGTCGGCGGCGGCCTCGGCGCCGTTCCTCACCAGGCCAAGCTCATCGATCCCTTCCTTCCGGAAGAAGAGCTCCTGCCTATGTCCCAGGCCGTATCACGTGTATTTGCCCGACTCGGCGAGAAGAAGAACCGGCAGAGAGCCCGCATCAAGTTTCTCGTGGCGAGTCTCGGAATCGATGAGTTTCGCCGGCTTGTGCAGGAGGAGCGCCGGACGATGCCTGAGGACCCGCGTTGGACAGCCTATCTAAAGGATGTGCCGCGTTACGCGGAAAAGCCCATCCGCCAGGCCGTGCCTTTGAACGGACTTAAACGTCCGGAAGGATTCGAAAGTTGGTATCGTACGAACGTTTATCAGCAGAAGCAGGGGGGCTATGTGGTGGCCACAGTCACCTTGCCCCTGGGAGATTTGACTTCGCAGCAGCTCAGGAAACTCGCCGGCCTCGCGCGTGAGTATTCGGGCGACAATATCCGCACAACCGTCGAGCAGAATATCCTTCTTCGGTGGGTCAGCGAGGCTGATCTACCCGCTCTATATCAAGAACTAAGGAAACTCGGGCTTGCGCAGCCGGGTGGGGGCACGATTGTGGACGTTACGGCCTGCCCGGGCACGGACACGTGCAAGCTCGGGATAGCCTCTTCGCGTGGGCTAGCCTCCGAGCTTCGCAACAGATTGATGGCAAACAACTTACAATTGGATGAGGCGGTTCGTGGCCTGCGAATCAAGATAAGCGGCTGCTTCAATTCGTGCGGTCAGCATCATATCGCTGATATCGGATTCTATGGAAATAGCCGTACTATCGGCTCTTACAAGGTCCCTCACTTCCAGGTCGTTCTGGGCGGAAAATGGACGGACAACGCGGGCGCTTATGGTTTGGCCATCGCTTCCATTCCATCCAAGAGGATTCCCGACGCTGTCGTCAAAATCACGGATTTCTATGTTCAGCAGCGTCAAAAAGGTGAGAGTTTCCAGAATTTCATCCAAAGGGTCGGAAAGAAGGCCATGAAGGACCTGCTCGACGAGCTGACCAAGGTCCCTGCACACAACGTGGACGCGTCCTATTACTCGGACTGGGGTGATTCGCGGGAATTCACCTTGGGCGACATGGGGACCGGCGAATGCGCTGGCGAAGTGGTCCCGCGCGTTCAGTTCGAGTTGTCCGCCGCAGAACGCGAGGCCTTCGAAGCCCAGCTTCATATGGACTCGGGTGATTACCGAATGGCGGATGAGACTGCCTATGCTGCCATGATTCAGGCCGCCAAAGCCCTTGTGTTCACCGAGTTCCTGGACGTGGCGAACGACCCGGCTACCATCGTAACCGAGTTCCGAAAGCGATTTTACGACACGCAGCTTTTTCATAATAAATTTGTAGGCGGGAAGTTCGCGCAATACCTCTTCCGCAGGCACGAAAGTCCTACCTCTGTCTACTCCAAGGAAGGGGCGCATCAGCTTGTGGAGGAGGCCCAACTTTTCATCGAGGCGGCATACGCGTGTTACGGCCGGATCGCCGCTGAGAAGGTTTCTGCAGCAGCTCTTCCCGGTCCACTCGCTGGCCTGCCGAAGATGGTCTAGTAGACGAGTTAGCAAGTGCACCCGCACTTCCTCACACGGGTACTAGCGAAATCCGCTGCGCCCTTCAGTCTACTCGGATTTCAGAGCCAGGGTTGGCCCGGCTTCACCGGCCCAACCCTGGCTCTGAAACGGGGCCTTTAAGTAACTTCTCAATAAGTTCGGATAAGTTCACACAGTCGTATATATAAGTTGCTGTATGGCAAATTGTTATAGAAAACGGGTAAGCGATTTACCCGAACTTATTGAGAAGTTACGCCTTTAATTCTCAACGTATTGTTTCATAATGAGATACATCCCATTCCTCGTTGAGTGGAGATGCGATGCTTAAGAATCTGCAAAAGATTGGTCTCAAGTTCTTCGTGGAAAAGCCGTGCTCCATCGACGTGCGCGAGTTCGTTCCTATCTTTCATTCCTGGATTCAAAACAGCACGTTAAAAGACCTTATGATTGATGTCGCTGATTACGCCCACGTCGAAACGGGCCCAGGTGTCGTCTTGATAGCCCATGAGGCCAATTACGCCATGGACCTCGGTGAAAACCGGCTCGGCCTCCTTTACTACCGCAAACAACCGATTGAATCCGATTTTCCAGCCATTCTCAGGTCGTCCTTCTCCTCGGCATTACATGCGTGCAGGCTCCTTGAAACGGATAACAAGCTTCAGGGACGCCTCCAATTT
>JACPCR010000110.1 GCA_016179685.1 Planctomycetota bacterium
ACAGGCCTTGAGGCGTGGCGCTGCTCGGACAACGGCTAAAGCCGTCACTCCAACTTGGGTTGAGGCCTTCTTCTTAAGTGGTTGTATATAAACGTGTTATCAGTTTGTTTCTCAGGCGAAGCACCGATGAACTATCCCCGATCCCCGGATCGCTGGAGCGATGCGGCTACGACGACCACCGAGCGCGGAAGTACAACTCCCAATCCCCGCATCGCAGAAGCAACGCCGCTACGAAGCGGTCGGGGGCTCGGCGGCGGTCTTTTCCTGTTCCTTCCTATTCCGCAGGCGGCGGCATCGTTCCCAGTAAAAGAGCACGGGGATGAAGATATCGATGACCTCATCGGCGACGAGGATGCCGCCGAGGATGGGGGCGGCCATGGGCCGCATGAATTCAGACCCGACGCCAGTGGCCCACAGCATGGGGATGAGCGCCAGGATCGTCGTGCCTTCGGTGAGGAGCTTCGGCCGCAGGCGGTGGACCGCGCCTTCGATGACCGCTTCCTTGATTTCTTCTTCGGACTGAATGTTTTCGAGGCCGCCGCGCTTGTCGATGGCCTCTCGCAAGTAAACCAGCATCACGATGCCGGTCTCCGTCGCCAAGCCGAAACAAGCGATGTAGCCGACCCAGACGGCGACGCTGAAGTTGTATCCGAAGAGGTACTGGAACAGGGCGCCTCCGGCCACGGCGCCAGGGACGGAGAGGAACATCATGAGGGTGTCCGGGAGGTCTTTATAGGTCATGTACAGGATGACGAAGATAATCACGATGACCATGGGAAACACGATGGTCAGCGTTTTCTGCGCCCGGACCTGATGTTCGAATTGGCCGCTCCACTCCAGGTAATAACCCGGCGGGAGCTGGACGCCGGCTTCGACGGTCCGTTGAGCCTCCTCCACGAAGCCGACGATATCGCGGTCACGCACGTTGAGCTGGACGTAGGCGCGGAGCAGCCCGTTCTCGCTCTTGATCATGCTGGGGCCCGGGAGGATGCGGACCTCTGCGACGAGGGAGAGCGGGACCTGGCGAAGCCGTGAGGCGGGGCCGGCGGTTGAGGCAGCGGCGTCCTCCGAGGGCCGGCCCTGCATGCCGGCCGCGCCTCCATCCATCCCTGCGGGCGTCATGCCCTGCGCCGCGGGCACGAGGATGTTCTTCACCTGCTCCTCATCGTCGCGCCAGTCGCGGGGATAGCGCACGCGCACGGGGAATCGCTGCCGGCCCTCGACGGTCATGGTGATCTCCTTGCCCCCGAGCGCGACTTCGATGACGTTCTGGATGTCCTGGACGCTGACGCCGTACCGGGCCGCCTGCTCCCGATCGATGTGAATCTCGAGGTAATTCTCGCCCACGATCTGGTCGGGGAAGACATCGACCGCCCCGCGCACCTGCCGGAGCACGGCCGCGATCTCCTGGGACACCTTCTGGATCGTCTCCAGGTCCGTCCCGAAGACCTTGACGCCGATCATGGTGCGCACCCCCGTGGAAAGCATGTCCACCCGATTGATGATCGGCTTGGTCCAGATGTTGCCCCAACCCGGAAACTGCAATTCGGAATCGATCTCCTTCACGAGGTCGCCCGGCTCCTTCTGCCAGAGGAAGACTTTTCTGGAGAAATCGCCTTCTCTTCGGGTTCGAAGGGCCTGGAGGTCCTCGGGGGACGGGTCACGGGCGAGGCGTCCCTGGCGGCGTCCTTGGCTCACCGCTTCCTCGAGGAGATACCAGACCATGGTGCCAGGCCCCTGGTCTTGAAGCTCCCAGTTCAAGTGCTGGATGCGGGCCTTCATCAGCTTCTCTTGTTGCTGCTCCAGGAGGCCTTGCAGCCTCTGGAACAGCGTTGGCCTCGGCTGCCCCGTGACGGCTCGCAATGGCTCGACGAACCTGGAAAAGCGGCCCGGCGGCTCGGAAAAGAGGTCGGGGACGCTCTCCACGATCCCTTCCTGCACGAAGGAATCGGCTATCCGCTGGACCGCGCGTGTCACATCCTCCAGCAGCATCCACTCGTTGAAGCGGGGAGCGAATTCCTGGACCAGGGCATCCTCGAGTTTCTTCCACTTTTCGTCCGCTGGCCGGGCCTTGAGGGCTCCCTGGGCCTGCCAGTGCTTGAGAATCTCATCTCGGAGAAGGACTGCCCACATCCTGCCCTTCTCAGGAACGTATTCCGTGAGCCTCTGCATGCAAAGCTCCCGCATCGTGCGGTCGAACCGCGTCCCGGCCTCCATGGCCACGGCGTTGGCAAAATCCTTGACCTCATCCTCGGAGATGGGCTTGAGGATTCCCTCCTTCTGGAGAAGCCGGGACACTTGCAGAGCCTCGGCCAGGATGTCGTCGTAGAGCAGTTTGCGTTTGGGCCACCAGGGTCTGGGCCTCAAGCTGACCACGGTCTCCACCATGTCGATGGGCGAGGGGTCCGTCGGGGTGTCCGCGCGCCCGGCCTTGCCGACGACCTGGTGGACCTCGGGGAAGGAGCGGGTGACGCGGTTGCGGGCCTTGAGGTCGTCCCCGACCTGCGTGATGTTGGCATTGGGAGTGGTGACGGGCATGTCCATGACGGCCAGCTCGTCGAGGGGCGGCATGAATTCCTCGCCGAGGGGCCGGAGCACCCGGAAGCTGGCCAGGGCGGCGAGGAAGAGGACGGCCATGCAGATCAGTTTATGCCGGGCGACGAGCAGGATGGACAGGGTGACCATGAAGGGGACGCCGACGACGAAGAAAATCCAGGGCACTTTTTGAGGGAAGATGGGAAGGCCGAAGAGGAGAAAGACGCCGGTGATGATCACGATGGCGTCGGGGTATCGCAGGAAGAACTCGAGCATGGGCTTATAAATCTGGACGAAGGACCGGACGAGCCAGACGTCTTCCTGGGAAAGAAGCCGGCCCCGGACGAAGGTGGGGATGATGGCGGGAACGAGGGTGATGGCCAGGAGGGCGACGCCCAGGAGCGCGAAGGACTTGGTATAGGCGAGGGGATTGAACATCTTGCCTTCGATGCCGCCGAGGACGAAGATGGGTCCGAACGAGAGGAGCATGATGATGATGGAGAAAAAGAGGGGGCCGCCCACGACTTTGCAGGCCTGGATGACGACTGCGCGGGTGTCGCCTTTGACCTCCTGTCCGTGGAAATGCTCATAAAGCCGGTTGTAGGCGTTCTCGGTCATCACGATCCCGGCGTCCACCAACACGCCGATGGAGATGGCGATGCCGGAGAGCGACATGATGTTGGAAGGGATGTGGAAATAGTACATGAAAATGAAGGCGCCGAGCACCGCCAGGGGCAAGGTCACGCAGATGACCACGGCGCTCCGGAAGTGCCAGAGGACCAGGAAGACCACCAGGCTGGCGATCAGGATTTCCTCAGTCAGCGTATGCTTGAGCGTGTCGATGGAGGCCCGGATCAACCCGGTCCGGTCGTAGAAGGGGACGATGCGCACCCCGGGTGGCAGGCCGGCCTGAAGCTGCTGGATTTTGTCCTTGACGCGCTGCGTCACCTCGAGGGGATTTTCGCCGTAACGCATCATGACGACGCCGCCGACGGCCTCACGCCCGTCCTTTTCCAAGATGCTCCGCCGGAAGGCGGGTCCGAGCTGGACGTGGCCGAGGCGGTCCACCGTGATGGGCACGCCGTTGCGCTCGGTGATGACGACGTTTCGCAGGTCGTCTATTCCCTGAATCCAGCCGAAGCCGCGGACGAGGTATTCCGAACCGCCCTTGTGGATGACCTTGCCGCCGACGCTGGAATTCGAGCTCATGACGGCCTGGAAGACCTGCCCGAGGCTGAGGTCATAGGCCCGGAGCTTTTCCGGATCGATATCGACCTGATACTCGCGGACGAACCCGCCCACGCTGGAGACCTGAGCGACGCCCGGGACGGAGTTCAACTGGTAACGGACGTACCAGTCCTGAATGGTCCGCAGCTCTTCGAGGTTTTTCCCTTCGCCTTCCACGGTGTACCAGAATATCTGGCCGAGGGCCGTCGCGTCCGGCGCCAGATAGGGAACCACTCCGGGCGGCAGAAAACTGGTAGCTATGGAAAGGCGTTCGAGGACACGGACTCGAGCGAAGTAAAACTCGATTTTTTCGTCGAAAATGATGTTGATCATGGAGAAGCCGAACTCGCTCGTGGCGCGGATCGACTTGACCCCGGCCAGTCCTTGCAGGTTGACCGAGAGCGGGTAAGTGATTTGGTCCTCGATTTCCTTGGGGCTGCGGCCCGGCCAATCCGCCCAGACGATGACCTGGTTTTCCGAGAGGTCGGGAATGGCATCGACGGGCGTCCGGTAGAGGCAATAGATGCCCCACAGCGCCCCCGCGAGCACCGCGAGAAGGACGACAAACCGGTTTCTGACTGAATATTCGATGATTTTGGAGATCATAGGTGAATGGCTGAGGGCGGACGGGGCGGACGAATCGGACGGGGCGGACGAATCGGACGAAGATCAGCAACATGCCGATTCCCAGAGTTCATTTTCGTCTAGAAACCCCGGTGAAATTCAAGTGCCGTTTCAATTTAACTTGTTTTAAATAGACCACTTATGCAGAATCGGTTCTTCATATCTCGCCGGAGTTTCCAAAGTAGACGGGTTCGCAAGTGCGGATGCACTCACGAGCCCGACTACTAATGTTTGTGCCCAGCTTGCCCCGACGGGCTTCCGCTGGCCCCGAAGTAGGCTGCGGCCGCTGCCGGATTCAGCCTCGCCTCCGCGTCGAGCAGGAACGCGCCCGCCGTGACGACGCGGTCGCCGGCCTTCAGTCCCCCGAGCACCGGGTAGTACTCGCCCGTGCGGGGTCCCACGGTGATTTCCACGGCCTCGAAGACACCGCCGCCGCGGTCGACGAAGGCCGTCTTGCGCACCCCGGTATCAATGACCGAATCGAAGGGGACCGAAAGCACCTGCTCGTATTCCACGTGCTGCATGGCGCTGCCGCAGTCGGGGCACTGGGAGTCCCCAGAAGAAGTTTCCCCCAAGTGGAGTGAACAGCGCCATCCTTCGACGACCCGAGTGACCTGGTCGCTTTGGACGGGCGGCTTCTCCCGCTTCTCCAATTCCATGTTGCATTTTGGACATCGGCCAGGTTTGTCACTCACCACCTCCGGGTGCATGGGACACTGATAGATGAATTCGGGGGGCGATCCAGCAGTCGCCTCGCCATCCAGCCCGCCTTCCTTGACGCGCTCGTGGCCGCAGAGGGTGCAGGACCCAGGCTTATCCGAGCTTCCGGCGGAGCAACCGGGGCCGCACCCGTAAGCGACTTCCGAGCTTCTTCCCACGGTCACCCGAAAGATCGCCGTGACGTACATCCCCGCCTTCAGCCGGTGGTCATCATTGGGAATCTCGATACGTACCCGGACTGTCCGCGTTTCCGTCTGAAGGGTGGGCTGGATGAAGGAAACCGTCCCGCGGAAGGATTCGCCAGGATAGGCCACGGTCTTGGCCTCCACGAGCTGACCTATCTTGACCAGTCCGATGTCGCGTTCAAACACCTCCGCCTGCATCCAGACTACGGAATCATCGACGATGGTGTAGGAGTCTTCTCCGACCTGAAGATACTGTCCCTGGTGGATGTCCTTTTCGTAGACAAAACCAGAGATCGGAGAGTCGATGATCAAGTGAGTGCTGGCCTTGCGTGACTTTTCCAGTTCCTCGACCTGGGCCTGTGAGATTCCCCAGAGACGCAGGCGCTCCCTCGCCGATTCCAGCAGATTCTTCGCATGAAGCTGGTCTTCTTCCTTCACGCCCGGCTGCGCCTCGATGCTTTCCAGCGTCTTGAGCGCCAGCAAATACTCTTCCTGAGTCGTCACCAGGTCGGGGCTGTAAATCTTGTAGACAGGGTCGCCCCGCTCAATCCGCAGTCCCGTGAAGTTCACGAATAGCTCATCTACGCGGCCGGCGATGCGGGCGCTCAGGTGCGCGATCCGGCGCTCATCCCACTCGATGAAGCCCACCGTTCGGACCTCCTGGACCATGGTGCGATGGACGACCTCGGTGGTGGCCAGTCCAGCCTGCTGAATGCGGAAAGGCGAGAGCTGGACCCGGGAGACGACTCCCGGCGGGAGGCTTGTTTTTTCTCCCACCTTGCGCTTGGAGAGCGGCATGCCGCAGATGGGGCAGTTTCCGGGCTCCTTGCGCACGACGCTGGGATGCATCGGGCAGTAGAATTCAAATTCGCTGGACACCGCATGCTCGGCGTGAGACGGACGGGTGTAGCGGTCCACCAAGTTCATGATGTAACTCCAATTGCCCACGATGAGGCCGAGGATGGCGAAGATGAAGATGAATCGCAGACGGACGAACAGGATTCTGATGACTGTCCAGAGGCTACTCATGACTTCCTCGAAATAACGTCTTACGGCTAAAGGACTTGAAACTTTCCGGCACTCTTCCTTCACTTGGACGGAGGAGTGGGTCCGGCCCCCTCCCCGCCGGGTCGGGGTTCGGTAGGGACCTGGGAAGGCAAGTGCCTGCCCATGGCTTTTTCGAGCCTGGCGAGATTCAGCCGGTAATCTCTTAAGAACCCGTGGAAGCTGAGGTTGAAATCGAGCCAGAGGCGCTGAGCATCGAGAAGCTCGAGAAAACCGGCTTTTCCGCTGAGATAGGCAACGCGTGTGCTTTCGAGCGACTGCCTGGCCTGTGGGAGAAGCGAGGCACGGAAAAGCTCGCGCTGCCGTCGGGCGGCGTCTACAAGGAAGTGAGCACTTCGAATGGCAAAGCGGACCTCATTCTGGACTGCGGAGCGCTCTGCCTCGAGGACGGCCAGGTCCCGCAGCATTTCCCGCAGGGGCGCGTCCGGGCTGCCGAACCAGAGGTCGGGTCGGAGGGAGGGTTGAAGGCCAAGCGTCTCCAGCTTCTTCAGCTCGACTTCCACGTCACCCACCGCCGCGGGCGTCGGGACCCCACCATCGGTCACGCCTTGCTGAGGAACGGCGAACCGGCCAGCGATTTCTGTCATGATCCGAAGCCGAACGACTTGCAGCTCAGCGAGCTGAATGTCCTGCTGCTCGGCCAGGGCGCTTGCATAAAGCTCCTCGTGGTTGAGCGGAATCTCAGCGTCCGCGGTCTCCTCGGGCCCGCCCAGGGGAACGTCCGGCGGCCGGTTCATCAAGGTATTCAGTTGGGCAGCCAGGGTGGCCTGATTCTTCTGAAGGGTAATCCGCTCCTGGGACAATTTGGAAAGCCTAACCTGAGCCTTGACGACGTCATTGAAGGCGGCCTGATTATTCTCGTACTTTTTCCGAGCCGTTCGCTCGAAATCCGCCAGAAGCTCTTCGTTTTCCCGGGTGATCCGGAGGGCCTGGCCCGTATAGGCGTACTCGGCATAGGCTTCCCGGATGCCCGTGACCAGGTCCCGCACGGCGATCTCGAGTTTCTTGGCCTCGATGAGGACGTCGTTCCGAGCGACAGCGCGCTTGAGCGAGAGCAACCCGGGAGTGCCTTGAGGCCGCGGCGGCAAGGGGCCCGCCACTTCGGGAACACCCGCGAAAGGTTCGGACACCTCGATGAAATGATCGAGATAGATGGCTCGGCCAAGGCGTTCCACGGCGAGCCGCCAGGACTCCCGCCGGGCCTGTAGGCCCGGGTTGCGTTCGAAAGCGGCGGCCAGGATGAGACGCAGGGTCGTCGATTTGGCGAGCGCAGGGTCCAGGTCAGCCGAGCGTGCCAGCCTCCGGGCATCGCGAAACTCCTCGCTCGTGAACTTTTCGAAGAAGAGCGGTTCGGGCATGGCCTGCAGCTCCTGCGCCCAGGAGGCTCGAACGGAGGCCAGGACCCCCGCGCTGGCTGAGGCCGAGGGTCTTAGCTTCTGCGACGCCCCCATCGCTGCATCCACGGCAGGCGTTCCCCATTCGCGGCCCGCGAGGGCGTCCGCGGAGACGGACGCGCCCTCTTCGACAAGACGGAGGTCCCGATAGGTCTCCAGGAACTTCTCCGCCGCGGCAGGCGGGAAAATGAACGTCCCAACAAGAAGCGCCAAGGGGATCGTGCAGGCTTTCATATTTCCTGACCTCCGGACGGGAATCTAAAGGTTGCGGGCGGCATCATCAAGGATTGGGGCTGGCGGATTCCTGGGAGGGGCCGGGCCCCTGTGGCTTGGGCGCGGCTGGGTCGGACCCCGCTGGAGGAGGCTCGGAAACCGGCAAGCGGCCTCCGATGATCTGCTCGAGAAGCACGAGGGACTTGTGAATCTCCTCGACGGCGCGATGCAGTTCCAAGCTCGCCTTCAACCACATCTCCAGCGCCGTCGTGAACTCCGTCAAATTGCCCTGCCCCTCTCGATACCAGGTCCGGGCCATTTCCATGGCGGCCTCGGCCTTGGGGATGACCTGTTGCTCAAAAGTCCTGCGCCGGCGATTAGCGTTCATCCACCGGACGTAGACATCCTTCAATTCTGACATCGTCTCATTCTCGAGAGCCCTCACGCCGAGGGCCGCGGCATCTCGCTCATGCTGGGCTTCAGAAAGCCTGGCACGGTTGCGGGTGCCCCACAAAGGCACACTGACTCCAACCATGAAGCCCGGGTCGTCCATTTCCGCCCTCATGTAAGCCAGCTCGCCCGTGAAAGTAGGCTTGTTCAGGATTCGGGCCCTCTGGATGTTCGTTTCTGCCTTCTCCACCCCTATCCTGGCGAGACGGATTTCCTGCCGACCCTCGACCGCGGCCTGGTACAGGCGGTCGAGGTCGAGACTGACCTCTGGCGAGGTCATAAAGGGCGGGCCGGGGAGGTCGGCTTCCGGCGAACGGTTCATGAGCGTGTTCATCTTGGCCCGCTCTGCGGCATCCATTTCCAGCATGGCTGTCAGGTCGTAACTCAGTTCAGCGAGGCGTGCTTGCAGCATGAGAACATCCGCCGGCATCGTCTTGTCGAGGGCATACCTCGCGCTAGCCAGACCGACCATTCGGGTCAGAAAATCCTGGCTCTGCCGATTGACCTCGATGGCCGAAGCGAGATGCATCCTCCCGTACCACGAGGACTTGAGCCGGGCGATCGCATCCCGCACGGCCATCTCATGCTCGAGACGGGCCATCTCCACCTCTTTGCTAACTAGGTCCCCCTCGAGTCGCCGCCGGCCCGGATAGGGGAACTCCTGGCCAAACCGGATTTCCACCGGTTCCTCGAGCGAGTATTCATAGGAAACCATGGGATCGGGGAGCGCGACAGCTTGTGGATAGCGCTCGATCACGGCCTTCCATCGCGCCCGCGCGGCATGAATCTCAGGATTGCGCTCCAGAACCTGCTGAATGAGGTCGGACAAAGACGACACGGATGCCACAGTCGAGGATGGAGTCGCCCCGAGCGCCTCGGCCGCCGGGGCGCCCACGGCCTTCCGAGTGAGCGACGGCTCGACCGGCTGCGTCGGCTCGGCCCGAGCGCCCACGGCCTTCTGAGTGACCGGCGGCTCGACCGGCAGGTTCGGACCAAGGGGCGTACCGGAATCCTCGGCCCAGAGTGTCCAGGACAACAAGAATCTCAGGAAAACGATCATCGTGGGTTTTTCCTTGCATTGCAGGCCCCGATCCGATCAGGTCAAATTCAGGGGCCACGGAGTTAACGCTCTCGGTATTTCCAGGTTCGCCGCAGTTGCAAAGACCTCACATGCAGTGGGATCGCAGGGCTAGCGGCGATACTTGAAATGACGCGCAGGAAGCGCCAGCCAGGCGGGAGGACGGCGGGCTCAAATCCTCAAGCAAGAGTTGAGGATGAAAAACGGAGTGTGAGGGACCCGCGTATTGGGAGGCTGGAGGGTAGGTCGGGAAGCCTCCGGAAATGCAAAGTCTACAGCGACGGCGAACTGGCCTGCTGCAATGTCTGCATGCAACGGGGTGAGAGGGTCATCCACGAACGCGCTCGGCGTCCGGCACAGGCCAGGGATGAGGGTTTCGTCGCCGCCGCAGCAACAGGGGGATGTGGCAGGAGCTTGGGAAGCCATGGCCTCTCGGTCGCTCGGAGGCCGGCCCTGGTGGCAGCATCCATGGGCAGCCGATTCCGAGGTGTTCTTGGCCGCCACGGCATGCGGAGCAAACCCATCCAGTTGGCATGGACAGACCTGCCCCATGGCGAGCAGGAAGACCAGAGAAACTGCCTCGATATTCCGGGTTAACGTCCGCATGGCAGTTACGATAACAGAGGAGTGGTTTGGTTTCAAACTGGAATAATCATTCGTACCAGTTTAGCGCATTCGGGCCATAGATTCGTTTTCAACTGACCATGAATCATCGGTCGTTTTGGGCAATCGGCCGTTCAATATCTCGGTAAACCATGACAAAATAAAGCTTTACAACTAGACGCAGGTAATTTTTCGACCAAGATTAACAAAGTTCCCATGCCCTATGCCAGAGAAAACCAAAAATCCAGCCTGTTGACTGCGTTCCCCAGTTGCGGAGAACCTCGTTTTCTCGTCGATCAGACAAACGATGTTCGTTCTGGCAGTGAGAAATGGCTTGTGGGGTCCCGGAAAGTGTGCGGTGGCAGTCGACGAGGTCCCTTCCTTCGTCCGTCAGGCGGGATGACGCGGCGCGAGGGGCTCGCTCGTCCCGAGGCGAGCAAATCATGGGGAACGATTGGAAGAAAACGCCATGTGGATACGAGGCAGCAGTGGAGAGCGAAGCGCCTCTTTGCCACTTCACACTTCAATGAAGTCAACACCGTGGCGTCGCAGGGCCTGGATGATGGATGTCACGACGCAATAGGCGAAAGCTCCCAAGGGGCTTCGGTTGTTGCCCGCGGAGAGCTTGCGAGCCCCGATGGCGAAGCGAAGCTGCTGCTAGCAAAGATTCTTGGTCGCTTGGACGCGCTCGTGATAGAAAAGGCAAAAAGATGAGGCCGGTGCTTTTTCAATCGGTTCGCCAACTTCCGGTTTCCCTCAGAGGTGTGAATTGAGAAACGTTTTATCCGACCGCCTGCGGTGAGTGATTTGTCTGCCCGCGTGCTCGGCGACCGCGCCCTTTGCCGAGGCATGTCCGGCTCCCAGCAGAAGGTACACCTTGCCGTCTGCCAGAAGACCAGCCGGCATACCCTTGTTAATGCAGCTTTTTGCGCAGTTGGCATGGTCGGGACCCTTCCCATCCATAGTCAGGTAACAATGCAGGTCAAGGATTTCTCCCTTTAAGGTGACTTTCTCCCCTTTGGCTTCTTCTGCCGTAACTGTGGAATAAAACCCAAAAAAGCGTTCCTAAAGCGAACACCAAACCCAGGCGACTAGGCATTCGGCTTCCTACCATGGCAAACCTCCGTAAAAAGAAAAGGGTCAGAAAAGAACCTGTGAGGTCGAACCTTCACAGACAAAGCGTGCTTGCCGACGGGGACTCAGCGGAGTCCAAGACCAATATGGGATTCCCAGTTCACTGATGCAAACTACCTATCTCTTGTTTTCCATCAGTTGCGGACGGAAAACGGCTTCGGGTTCTTCTTCAATCTTCTCCAGCTTTTCTTCCTCCTCGCCGCTGAAGATTTTCTCGGCCACCGGACGGCCGAATCTGAAGAAGACCGTGGGAGTGACAAACATGTCCAGCAGCGTGGAACTGACCAAACCACCGAAGATCACGAAGGCGACTGGGTAGAGGATTTCCTTCCCTGGCTGGCCGGCGGAGAGCATCAGGGGAATCAGGCCGAGGGCCGCGGTGGACGCGGTCATGAGGACCGGTACGAGACGCTCCAGGGAGCCGCGAATCACCATCTCCTCAGTGAACCCTTCCCCTTCGTGCTTCATGAGGTGAATGTAGTGGGAGAGCATCATGATACCATTGCGGCTGGCGATGCCACAAAGAGTGATGAATCCGATGAGCGTGGCGACGGACAAGACCCCTCCGGTCAAGTAAACGGCCAACACGCTGCCGATGAGAGCGAAAGGAATGTTCAGCATGATTTGAAGGACGAGGCGTACGGATCGGAAGTGGGCGTAGAGCACCAGGAACATTCCAGCGATAGAGAAGATACTCAGGAAGGCGAGCAAGCGGCTGGCGGCCTGTTCGCTCTGGAACTGCCCGCCGTATGTGATGAAGTAGCCTTCGGGTAACTTGACTTCCGCAGCGATGCGCTGCTGCATATCGTGGATGATGCTGTTAAGGTCGCGGCCAGTGGTGTTGCACTGAATGACGATGCGGCGCTGGGCGTTCTCGTGGTAGATGGCATTGGGACCGGAGTCTTCGATCACTTCGGCCACTTCACTGACGGGGACTTTCACGCCCAGGGGGGTGTCGATAAGCGCCGAACGGAGGGACTCGACATCATTACGGGCTTCCTCCTTGAAGCGGACGACCAAGTCGAACGTGCGCTGGCCGTCGAGAATCTGGGAGACGATTTCACCGTTGAAGGCGGTTTCGAGAAGCTCGGTCAAGTCACCGGCGCGGATGCCGTACTTGAGCGCTTCATCCCGCTTTGGCCGGATACGAACTTGAGGGATAAGGACCTGCTTTTCGACCTGAAGGTCCACCACACCTGCGATGGAATCCATCACCTGCCGGATTTCTTCGGCCTTGGCACGGAGGACATCCAGATCGGTACCGAACAATTTCACGGCAACCTGTGCCTGGATGCCTGAAAGCAGGTGGTCGATGCGATGAGAGATGGGCTGGCCGACGTTGAAAACCACGCCGGGAATCAGGCCCAATTGATTCCGAACGTCGTTCAGAATGATCTCGCGGGGGCGTTCGGATTCCTTCAGTTCCACCTCGATTTCCGTGGAGTGGACTCCCTCGGCATGGTCATCCTGTTCCGCGCGGCCGGTGCGCCGACCGGTCGAGCTGACTTCCGGGACTTTCAGGATGAGCTTTTCGGCCAGGGCGCCCAATCGGTTGGATTCCTCGAGTGAAGTGCCTGGCGCGGCCAGAATGTTGATCGTCACGCTGCCTTCGTTGAAGGGCGGGAGAAACTCGCGACCCATCAGCGGAATGACGCTGATGGCGGCAATGACCAGGCCAATGGTAAACATCATGACCAGGTTGGGATGGCGCAGGGTTCGTTGGAGCTGCCAGCGGTCCAGGCGTTTAAGAAAACGCACGAGAAAACCGTCTTCTTCACGCTCCAGGAGCTTTGCCTTTCCCAGGAGGAAATAGCAGAGCGCCGGGGTGAGGGTGAGACTGACCAGCAGCGAGGCGCTGATAGAGACGATGTAGGCGATGCCGAGGGGACGGAAGATGCGGCCTTCAATGCCGCTCAGGGCAAAGAGAGGGACGAAAACGAGGACGACGATGATGGTCGCGAAGACAATGGAATTTCGGACTTCGCTGGATGCGTGAAAGATGACGCTGACGACCGGGCGGGGGTTGGGGCTGTGCCGATTCTCTCGTAGCCGGCGGAAGACGTTCTCAACGTCGACGATAGCATCGTCCACCAGTTCGCCAATCGCCACGGCCAGGCCGCCGAGCGTCATGGTGTTAATGGAGAGACCGAACAGCTTGAACACCAGCGCGGTAATGATGATGGACAGGGGAATGGCCGTGATGGTGATGAAGCTGGTGCGGAAATTGAGAAGGAACAAGAACAGTACGATGAGGACGAGAATAAAGCCGTCCCGGAGCGCTTCTTCGACGTTGTGGATGGCGGCCTCGATGAAGTTGGACTGCCGGAAAAGGTGGCGGTGAATCCGGATGCCTTCCGGCAGGGACTTCTCCAGGCTGTCGAGAGCCTCGTCAATCTTTACCGTCAGGGCGAGCGTGTCCGCACCGGGCTGCTTCTGGATGCTGAGCATGACCGCGGGCTTGGCGTTGACGGAGCCGTCGCCGCGCTTGAAGGGAATCCCGCCCAGTTTCACATCCGCAACGTGCTTCACCAGGATGGGCACGCCGTCGCTCAGGGCGACGACTGTATTGGCAATGTCGTCAACGGAAACCGTTCGACCCGTGTTGCGAATCAGCGCTTCCTGGCTGGACTTGATAAGGAAACCGCCGCTGGAATTGCGGTTCGTTCCTTTTACGGCTTCTTCAACATCGTCCAGTGTGAGGTCGTAGGTCTTGAGACGCGCGGGGTCTACCATGACCTGGTACTGCTTCACCTCGCCGCCCATGATGGTGGCCTGGGCAATGCCGGGGATGGTGAGGAGCTGCCGCCGAATAACCCAATCCGAGAGGGTGCGCACCTCCATCGGGTCATGCTTCTCACTGCTGACACCGATGAGGAAGATGTTGCCCATAATGGAGCTGATGGGACCCATGACGGGCGTGACCCCTTCGGGTAACGTGACTTGCTGGAGTCGTTCGGCGATGAGCTGCCGGTCAATGTAAATATTCGTGTCCCACCCGAACTCGATGAAGACCAGGCCGAGCCCGATGCCCGCCACGGAACGGACGCGTTCGACGCCTGGCGCGCCGTTCATCTGGCTCTCGATGGGCAGCGTCACGAGGGCTTCCACTTCCTCCGGGGCAAGCCCTTCGGCCTCAATGAAGACGGTGACGGTCGGCCGGTTGAGATCGGGGAAGACGTCCACAGGCAGATCGAGGATGACGAGCGCGCCATAAATGCACAGGATGGCCGCAACGCTGACAACCAGCAGCCGGTTTCGAAGTGAGAAGGCAATGATGGCGTTGAACATTGCTACTTCCCCGTGAGTCCTTTGGACCACAATACGTACGAGCCAACGACCACGACGCGGTCCTGGTCACGGATTCCGCTTTTCACCTCGACTAAACCCTTGTGAGCGATGCCCAGGACGACATCACGGGCCAGGAAGTGCTCCGGGTTTGTCTTGACGTAAACGATTTTCCGACCCTGAACTTCAAGCAACGCTGCCTTGGGGATCGTGACCACTTCCTCGGTCGTGCCGATGTCAATGGCGATTTCCGCGAACATGTTGGCGCGCAACTTCCACTCCGGGTTGTCCACCTCGAACAGCGCCTTGATGGTGCGGGTTTTCTCATCCACCTCCTGGCCGAGCGAAGCCAACTTTCCTTCAAACATCAGGTCAGGATACGCCAGGCTCTTTACGAAAGCGCGTTTCGCTTTCTCGACGGTCGCCAGGTCAGACTCGTAAACCTGGCCCTCAATCCACACGCGGGAAAGGTCCATGATCTCGAAGAGCGTGAGGTCCTTTTCGATATGCTCGCCGACGTGGAAGTGTATTGCGGTGATGAGACCTGAAATGGGAGCCAAAAGCGGGAATCGCCGGGCGCTATCGGTCACGACCCCGTGGCTGCCGTCCAATTCGGTCCCCTCGATGAACCCGAGCACCTGTCCGGCGCTCACACGGCTTCCCAAGTTCGCTGCCTGAGCACTGCCGGCGAGGACCAACCGGCCCTCGATGGGCGCCATGACCTCGGCGTGCGACTGGGTCCGTGGACGGACCTTGCCAAGGACGTTGAGGGTCTTCGGCAGGCGGTGTTTCTCAGCAACTCGGGTCTCGATGCCCAGCAGGAACTGCGACTCCTTGTCCATTTGGACCAGGGCCAAGGCTCCACCGGAGCTGAAGGCGTCACCGCCATGAGATTCGCCCGCGTGAGGGAAGGCACGTGGCGCGGTAAACACGGCGACGAGTCCGACACAGAGCAATAGACGAGGAACTGGCCATTTGGAATTGGGAACCCCGAATGGGGAGCTTGTGTTGGGAAGCGCTGATTGGGACTTCATGATTTCGTCTCCTGCGTTTGCGGTTTGCGCGCCGTTTCCTCCTCCCCGTCCTTGGGTTTTTCTGATGGAGAAGGCGACGCCGGTTCCCCTACGGCGGCCGGATTCGGGATTTCATGTGGCGGGGGCGAACCTCGCCTGGAACTCACGAGAAACATCGCTATGAGCGTGCTGATGATGAGACCAGCCGCGAGACCGAGACCGAATATGGGAATGGCTTTCTTCCAATCCTCCCGTTCGGCTACGGAGACGTTACGGGCCGCGTCTTCCTCTGGAGCCACCGGGATGTTCTCGACTTCCACCAGGTCCGACTCCTCGCCCTTCCTCAGGATGAAGAACACGTTGAACTTTTCGGCCTTGGGGATATTGAACCGAGCTTCGTAAACTCCTGGCTGCGTCATCTTCCAGTCGGTGACCTTGATATCCGCATTAACCACTTCGGCCTCAATCTGGACGTCAGCCGCGGGCAGGTTGGTGGCATAATCGGCCAAGGTGAGGCGGAAATCAGCGGGCTGGCCCGGACTCGGGTTCAGGCACCTGAGCACGAGGTCAAACAGTTGACCTTCGGCCATGCGCGTGACCGGCCCCGCAGCCCTCGTGGCTGGCTTGTCTCCGCTGCCGTCTTGTTGCCCGCCTTGGGCGTAGACGGACGGGGTGGAGGCTATCCAAACGGCCAACAGCGAAAACAACATTCGGGATAGCAGCCTCAAATGGAATTTCATGGTGGGACTTCCTCGATGACTTTGTGGAGACCTTCTTCCCTGAACGGCCAGACTCATGAGATTGTTCGGTTCGTTAACGTCATGCGGCGACCGCTCCTGGAACGTGGACGTATTCACCGCGGCATGAATATCCACGCCCTCAAACAGGTCCAACGTTCCAAGGAGCGGTCCCGTCCAGACATCGTGCGTCTAATCTTTGTGATGTTCCTCCATCTTATGACCGGTCCCTTCCTTGGCGTGCTTCTGCAGGGTGGCGAACAACTCGTTCATCTGCGCGTGCACTTTCTTGGTTTCCTCCATCTTCCCGGCATCTGCGACTTCATCGATTTTCGAGAAGGTGTCGGCGAGGGCCTTTGCCGCTTTGGTGATTTCCGGCAAAGCCTTTTGGGCCACTCCGGAGTCCTTTTTCGCCGCAAGCCCCGGAAGCGCCTTGGCCGTATCCCGGACTACTGCCGCTTCGCGGTGCACGTCCGCGAGCTTGTTGCCTTCAATGAGCTCGGCAATCTCGTGCAAGTGGTGGTCGATGCGCTTGACCCCTTCTGCATACGATGCCGGTGGCTTGGCTGCCTTCTCGCCTTCGCCGTGTTCCCCATGCTCCTCATGTTCCTCCGCCCGAACGGGTGAGGCCAAACACAGACCAAGCGCGGCTGTCATTCCCACCAGCAGAAACGAATCATGACGAAACGTGAACATAGACTTCTCCTTCCGGGATATGCCCGGAGCAGCCACTGTCCAGGAATCAACAGGTTGCATAGCGTGGCAATTCATACAACCTGGCGCGGTCGGGACACCCGACCACGGCGCAAGAAAATCCAAAATCTCGAGTCCCCAGTCCTAATCCCCTGTTTCCAGCTCCACGGTGACAAACAGACCGGGCCGAAGTGCACCTTCAGGATTGGGCACGGAAATGAGAACCCGTGCGGTTCGTTGGGCCGGGTCCACGAGCCTATCAACGTAAGTGACTTTCCCTTCAAAAGAAGGGTTGGGCAGTCCCTCCCAGGAAATCTTTGCGGTTTGTCCTTCCTTGACCCTCGGGAGGTCGCGGTCAAAGAGAGTCGCGCTGGCCCATAAAACGGAATGATCCAGGAGGGTGAAGAGTTTCCGGCCCGCCTCGGTGAATTCTCCTACGACCAGATTGCGCTCAACGATAACGCCGTTGATGGGGGCGCGGACCATCAGAAAAGCGGACTTGGCCATTTCGGGGGTCAGGGCGGCGGTCTCAGCGCCGGAAAAGCCCAGAAGCGAGAGCCGCCGCTCCGCGGCCGCCAGTTCCGCAGCGGCCTCGGCAGAATCTTTCTCGGTTTCCAGAACTTCTTTCTGAACTTCGAGAAAGTTCATCTGCCGCTCAAGCAACTCAGTCTCCGACTCCAGCTCAAGTTGCTGAAGAAGCGACGCATAAGATGCCTGAACGGTCTCCAATCGGGCCTTTGCTTCCAGGAAGTTCTTCTGCGTGCCCACTTGCTCCTTCAAGAGGTCTTCTTCTCTCTTGAACGTCGATTGGGAGAGCTCAACGTCCGCCAGGGCATTGAGGATTTCGGATTTGACCTTGCCAAGTTGAAGTCCCGCGGACTGTTTCCTAGCTTCGGATGCGGAAGGATTGGCCTTCAGGAGGGCCAGGAACTCTTGGGCATTCTTAAAGAGCCGTTCCTGCCGCTCCACGAGTTTTTGCATGGCGCCCGACGTGGCCAGTTGCTGCTCGTGGCGGCGTTGAGCGACCGGGTAACTGGCGCGCGCAATGAGGTATTCGTTGATGGCCTGCCCCATCTCGATGCTCTCAATCTCAGCCAAAACCTCGCCCTTCTTCACGACGTTACCCAAGGATTTAGACACTCGGGCCACCACTCCGCCGACCTGGGTGGTCCCGTGTGCAAGACGATCCTGGTCGGCGACCATGGAGGCCGGGAGACGCAGTTTCTCGGACCTGACATCGGTCAAGGGCGTGTCTTCAGCCTGGAGAAACGTGGACGGAGCTAAGAAGATTAGGTTCACAAGCGATGGAAAAATTCTCATGAGTTTATTCCTTAGACGGGGTCAGTTGACCCACCAGACGTTCCAGCTCGGCCAAGCTCGAGTGAGCTTCGGCCAGGGCCTCAAGGTAATTGAGACTTGTTTCGGCCAGCGTCTGTTGGGCCTGGAGAACTTCGAGTTGGCTGGTCTCGCCCGCCTGGTAGCCGCGCGTCGCCAGTTCCAGCGCTTGGCGTGCGCCGGGAAGCAGCGCCTCATCGTAGGACCGAATCTGTTCCAGAGAGGCGTTCATTGAAGCAAGGGTCTGGGTCAGTTGCCGGGACAATGCAAGACGGGTCTGGCGCGCTTCCGAAAGCAGTTCGCGCTCCACGGCTTGGTACTCCAGTTCGCGGACCTGCTGAACACTTTGAGCCACTTGAGTTCGGAGCTTACGCTTTCCACCAAGCTGAAATTCCTGGCTGATGCCCATCTTGTTTTCAGTCTGCGACAGATCGCCGAATCTGCCAGCTTCCATCTTTTCACCTTCAAATACCAGACGCGGATTGTTCGGCAGCCGAGCCTGTCGGACGTTTCCTGCCGCGGCTTCAATGTCTTTGCGTGCCGCGGCAAGCCGGGGATTATTCTCGCGGACTCGGGCCAGAACCCTTTGCAGAGTTAGGGAACTGACCCCAGTCTGTTCCGCATTCACTGGCAATCGGATCAGAATCCCGCCTAGTAGAGTGATAAGACACGGTCCCCTCAACCATACTTTTTTTCGCATAATCCTCTCCTCCTCCTCCTCCTGAGAAACAACTCCGCTAACTGCCTGAGAGGTCATGGGTTACGATTTTCGGCGCTTTCAGCTTTTCGAGGGCGGGTTCGAAAACACCACTGTCACAACGGTCATAGCTTCCAGGTAACGCTCCTCCTCTTTCGAGACTCGCTTCCACTTTAGCCCATCGTCACCGCCGTTGTTTCTCTCTGGCACAACGAAGCGACCTCACGAGCTTCATAAACTCTGCTGTTAACAGCTTGATGACGGGCCTTGCTGCTCATGGCCTGAGCAGAAGGCTCGGCTGATGCCGATTACCGCATTCCCACGATTGGGAAGTAGGAGCAAGTGAGAATCTGAACTTAGGTGGGTTGGCCCAAACAGTCCACTGAGGGTGGTTTGGCCAAATCGCGCCACGCTCCATCCGCGAATTACCCGTACGCGGTGGCCGGATGGGTTTGTGCCAGGGGCGCGGATTCAGATTTGATAGGTGCAGAAGAGGGCTTGGAGTGAGCGTCGGCCAGGCAGCCCGAGGATGCTTGGGGGAGCCAATTGCTTCGCAAAAAGTCTGTTGCCTTGGTCCGTCCAGGTTGCCAAAGGGACGAACAAACTTGGATTCGGGGCGCAAACCACATCGGGACGCCAAGGAAGCGATTCCACTGGCGAACACTCACACGGAGCATTGGGAGGGTTGTGGTGACTGTCGCTCCCGTGGTTTTCATCGACCCGCTCCGGCACTGCGGCTTGGGGATGGGAATGACCATGCCCGTCCGCGTGATTCTCATGAGCATACGTCCCGATTGGCAGGAGCGAATCCAGGCAAGCGCAATCGCTGGGGCAATGAAACGGAAAACCGGGCCAGAGGCCTCCCGCCAAGCCATACGTGAACACCACCAATAAAGCTATTCCGGCTTGAAAATTCATAAGTTTTATACTAACGTAACTTTGGTCTAAAGTCAATCAGAACGGCGGTGGCCAGCTCTGAGGAATGAGATTTTGTCGCACGGTGCCGGCGGCGCAAGGGGGCGGCGGCGGGAGACTTAAGAGTCGCGTTTCGTCTGGCCTGCCGAACGGTGGGAAGAATTTCTTCGCGGTTATTTTTCCTGACATTTCTTATAAGGTGGCACCCGGACTTGTTTCTCCTGGCGACACCCCGCTATAATTGGGCTCCGGTTGTCACCATTTTGTGCCGAACTGAAATTTGGGATTCTGCTTAGAGAGAGGTCGACGCGGAGCGAAACACACATGAAAACACGGTGGTACACAGCAAGCTCGCTCAGGTTTCCATGGCAAGTTCATGTTTTCCTTTGTTTCTATGGGGCCGTACTGCCGGCCGTCGGGAGCGCTGAATCGGATAAGGTGAGGTTGAAGAGGATTCCCGGTGGTGGCATCCAGCCCCAGGTCCGCGTGGATGCGCAGGGCCAGGTTCATCTGATCGCCTTCCACGGCGAGCCGATGAACGGCGACATCGACTATTTTCGTTCGAGCGACGGCGGGGACTCATTTTCCAAGCCGCTTCGCGTGAATAGTCATCCGGGTAGCGCGATAGCCGTTGGGAATATCCGGGGCGCTCAGATGGCCTTGGGAAAGGGCGGGCGGGTCCATGTGGCCTGGAACGGTTCCGGCGAGGCGGAGCCGCGAGGTCCCTCGGGCCAGACGCCCATGCTGTACGCCCGCCTGAACGACGCCGGAAAGGCCTTCGAGCCCGAGAAAAATGTCATGCAGTTCGCTCATGGGTTGGATGGCGGAGGCTCGGTGGCCGCCGATGCGGCCGGCAACGTCTATGTGGTCTGGCACGCGGGCGTGGGAGCAAAAGGTGAAAATAAACGCCGGGTCTTCATCGCCCGTTCCCGGGACGAAGGAAAGACCTTCGATCGGGAAAAGCCTGCCTGGGACGCCGCGACCGGCGCGTGCGGCTGCTGCGGCCTGAGCGCTTTTGCCGACCCGAGCGGAAATGTTTCCATCCTGTATCGATCCGCTCAGGCCTCCGAATCCGGCGCCATCGACAACCGGGACATGTATCTTTTGGTTTCCACGAACCAGGGCGCGAAGTTTCAGGGAAAAAAGGTCGGCTCGTGGCAGGTCAATCAATGCGTGATGAGCCTGAGCCATTTCACGGAAAATGCCAAAGGGGCCCTGGCGGCCTGGGAGAGCCGGGAGCAGGTCTACTTTGCTGAAATCGATTCAGCGGGCTTCCAGGTCTCGTCACCTGTACCCGCACCTGGGCTGGCAGCCCGTCGTAAGCATCCGGTAGTCGCACGAAATGCAGCCGGTGAGACTTGCCTGGCGTGGACAGAGGGCATGGGTTGGCAGAAGGGTGGCGCGGTCGCTTGGCAGGTCTTTGATGCGCAGGGCAAGCCAACGGGCGAGAAGGGCCGGGCGGATGGAGTGCCCGCCTGGAGCCTCGTGGCCGTCTTTGCCCGGCCCAGGGGGGGGTTCACCGTCGTCTACTAGTCGGTCACCGATGTTTCCATCGACAGGAGACAACCTATGAGTTCCACTGTCAAAGCCCAAAAGATTCCAAAAATTCCGGACGCGGTCAAGGCAACCGTGGCCCAGCTTGCTCTGCGAGGCATTTCACTGGCCGGTCCGGGCAAGGCCGCGAGCTTTCGTGTGGACCCCCTCTGGGGTGCTCTGCGGGAATTGGGCACCGAGCTGTGGCTGGACACCGGTGACATGGAGAAGGCGCAGGAGCTGTGGACGGCCCATTTCACGGCTTTGACGACGAATAACACCCTTCTCAGCAAGGAAGTGAAGAAAGGCATCTACGATTCGCTCATACGAGAAGCAATCGAGGCTCTCCGAAAGCTCGCGCCCGAGATGGGCCGGTCCGACGTGGTGCGGGAGATTGGCCTTCTCCTCAACGCCCGGCACGGGCTCAGATTGGTCGAGAAGTTTGGATGCCGAGTCAGCGTCGAGCTTCACACGGACCTGGCCCACGACTTCGACGGAGCCCTGGAGACCGCGCACCGCCTCTATTCGATCTGCCCCCAATATTTCATCATCAAGGTTCCTTATACGCCGACGGGCCTGCTCGCAGTGCGACGCCTCGTCCTGGAAGGGCTGCCGATCAACTTCACTCTCGAGTTCTCAGCCCGTCAAAACGTGCTAGCCGCACGCTTGGCCGGACCCCAGTTCGTCAACGTGTTCCTCGGCCGGCTCAATGCGTTCGTCATCGACCACCAGCTCGGGGACGGCAAGAATGTCGGCGAGAAGGCGACGCTCTCGAGCCAGCGGGAATTGCTCCGGCTGCGATCCTCGGAGGGCGTTCCCACTCGGCAGATCGCCGCGAGCCTGCGCGAAGCCCAGCAGGTCGTCACCCTGGCCGGCCTGGACGTGCATACGATGCCCACCAACGTGGCCGAAGGATTCCCGCGCCTCGGCCTCAAGCCCCGGGACATCACCCGCCAGCTCGACCGGCCTCTCCCGATCAGCCTCAAACCAGGATTGAATGAGGGCGACATCGGCCTCAATGCGCTCTGGGACGTGCCCTCGGGCCTGGTCGAGGCGGCACGGGACCTCCTCCGGGAGCGTCTGGAGCATTTCACCGGGAACGACTTGTCGGGATTCCTGGCGCGGCGTGGACTGGGCGACCTGTTTCCGAACTGGACCTCCGCCGAGCTCGCGGCTATCGCTCAGGACGGCAAGATTCCAAGCTTTGAGCGGTGGAAAGGTGCGCTGAAGGATCGATCGGTTGGCCTCGATGCGCTGTTCAATGCTGCCGGACTCCTTTCCTTCGCGGCGGACCAGAAGCAGCTCGACGATCGAATTGCTTCCTTCTTAGGCTGAAGGCAGTAGGCTCCCGCCAGTTCTCTGATTATGGAGAACGGTCTGCGGAACGCCAATACGCGGACGCGGAAACGCAGAGACAGGGGGCCAGGGGACAAGGGGACAAGAGGAGCACGGACAACAGACAGCGGACTACGGACTCAGTCCACGTCACACGCCCACCTCTTCATACTCCCATACCCCCCACACGCCTACACGCGTCACGATGCCCGCGTCAGCAGTCCTTAGGAATTTCTTGGCAAGCCCTACAGAACGCCACCCCGTGTTCCGCCTCGTACAGATACCTCGAAGCGAGGCTTCTGAAAAGATGGACCAGCCGAGTCTCGACCCGCGGGAACTGAACGCGGCTCTCGCCGACCTGGCCCGACTCAATCGACTCTTCGGCGGGTGGCGGGTCGTCCAAAGGTCGTTGAACGCGCTCATCCCGGCCGGCAGCCCGATTCCCGTCAAGATTCTGGATGTAGGCACGGGCTCCGGAGATATACCGGTCCACATTGCCTTGTGGGCGCAGGAGACTGGCCGTTCCATGCGCATCACTGCGGTGGACCGGAATCCGAGGTCCCTGGCCATCGGGAAGGGCAGAGCGCATGAAGCTCATCTCTCCATCCAGTTCGTGCAGGCGGACGTCAAGGCGCTGCCCTTTCGCTCTGGCCAATTTGACATCGTCCTCGCCTCCCAGTTTCTCCACCATTTCGCCATTCCCGAAGCCAGCGGCATCCTTCGGTGCTTTGGCGAGCTGGCCAGACGAGCGGTCATCATCAGCGACCTTCAGCGGAATCGCTTTTCTTTGACATTGACCTACCTGGGCACCCGCCTTTTCACCCGCAGTCCCATCGTTCACCACGATTCGCTCGTTTCGATCCGGCGGGGCTTCTTGCCTGAAGAACTGGAGGCCATAGCACGAGAAGCGGGATACCCGTCCCCCAGGGTTGCGAGCTGTTTCCCGTGCCGGCTTCTCCTTGTCGCCCGCATGTAATCTGATGAGCGCCACTCATAGAATTTACCTGGCTGCTCCGTCGGCCTCTGTCGGCGCCGGCACCGAGGGCGGTGGAAGCAGTCGAATCGCGTCGCCATGAGCGATGGGACCAATACATAATGGGGAACGAGGGTACAAAGTCTCTTAAGGCGGGCCAAGCCCGCAACCTAACAAGGTTGCACAGGGTGTCAGGGTTCAGGAATCAGGAATCAACTGACACCCGACCCACCTCCCACTGGGACAAGACTGGCGGGACACCTTTCAACATCTCCGCTGAAATCCGCTGCGCCCTTCGGGCTCACGGATTTCAGAGCCAGGGTTGACCCGGCTTCGCCGGCCCAACCCTAGCGGGAAAACGGAAGTCTTTAAGAAGTGCAACTCAAACTTAAAACGTTTTTTCAAATTTGGCGCCCCAAGCGCCTAATAGACCGTCATCGTGAGTGCAGCGTGACTATAGTGGCCTGTATTCTCACGCATGAAATGACACTCGCTCACCACCAGACGGGCGACCGAGACCGTCCCAGAAACCAGATTCGCCACAGGGTCTTCTTCCACCGGGGATGGCGGAGCTGGTTCACTTCAAGCCGGCGGAGATTCCAGAACCCGGGAAGGTCTTCTTTCTTGCAGGCCTGAATCCGCGTGAAACAAAGGAGGCAGTTGCGGGCATCGAGAGGCTTGGCCGAGTAGGGATTCCAGCATTCCGGCGATGGGACGCGGCTCTGCGCCTCGTGACAAGATTGGCAGACAAGAACGGGCATTTCGAGCGTCGGGCGTCCCGGCTCGATGTAGCGGCTGAAGTAAGCGATGCCTTGTGCCTTCATGCCGCAGAACTGGCAACTGAGGGGAAAAGACTTGACTTGGGATGTGGCAGGTGAAATCAGCCTGCCCGACCGAGCACCCGGTGGGCATCCGGGTTGCTCGGTCGGGGCCGCGTGCGCGCTTGGCGTCGGGGTTGGTAAGGCCGGGAAGGCGTCACTTTCCCGGGAGGCGTCGAAAAATCCTAGCGGCGGTGAGATTCTTGGATTCATGACCCATGCCCTCCTGAACGTTAGGGATATTCATACGGCATGGCCCCTCCAGCATTCCCACACCACCCGTCTAATCTAAATCCTGCCCAAACCTCCAAATCCAACTGTCTGAAAGATTCGGTATTCTTCTGACCCACAATCGAAAGCAATTTTAAATCCAATTCGTTAATAATTTCTAATTAATTTTAGGTTGGATGGGTGGAAATAGTAGTTAACATACTTATTATAAATGACTTACAACTAGAAAACCGGACTTGTCGCAGCACTCTCAGACACAGCATTTCAATCATTTTGGTATGACTTTGCTACAAACTGTTACTTTATAAGGTCAATAAAATATACCACACGTTTGTATGGTATAAGCATACCACACAAATGGGCAAACTTCAATCAGAATTTGATGGGTACGGGCCAGCAGCTTCGCAGGCTACAAAGCTGCCTCTCAAAGGGCAACAATCTTCCTCATCCGCTTGGCCATCTCGATCTGAACCTGCCGGTCTCCACCAATCTCGTGTACCAGGCTATCGGTGTAACCGGCGTTCCGGAGCTCCCTTATGACCGTTGCCCAGTCGGTATCACCGTCCATCAGGTTCACGAATCGGTGTTCCGCTCTCTTGAAGTCTTTCAGGTGCACCTTCTTGATCCTGACTCCGAGCCCCCGGATCCAATGTTCGGGAAACCCATAGGCCATCATGTTGGCGGTATCCAGATACACGCCCAACCAGGGGCTCCGGATGGCATCCACGAATTCTTTCATTTCTCTGGGGCTCAGGAGAAACTTATTCCACACGTTTTCGAGACAGATGACCACCCCGTTCTTCTGGGCGATGGGGACGACCTCTTGGAGGATGCCCGAGAGACCGTCCCAGGCGGCCTCGTACGTTCCCTCCACGGTGAGCTGACCGGGGTGCAAGAGTGTACCGTTGACCCCCAGCCGATTTCCGATCTCCAGGGAGCGGATGAGGCTTCGCTTGTGCGCCTCGCGTTCGGCTGGCTTGAGGCTCAGCAGGTTACCACGCTCGCCGAGGCCTGCGATCACGCTGGCGATGGAGACTCCGGCCTTTCGGCATCTCTGAGCCACCTCACGCAGCTCGCCTTCGTTCATTGCTGGGTCGAGGTCCTTCCCTGGCTGAAAGACCAGCTCCACACACTCATATCCTGCCTCCTGGCACAGGTTCAGCGTGTCATCGAGTGACAGCTTGCCGAGCACGATCTGGGTCACGCCGATCTTCATGGTTGTCTCCTATGTGGGAGCGAAGCGCCTCCTCAGATATGTCCGCTGGCATGGGCCAGCGGACGCGATTTCAGAGAAGCGAAAAACCTCTATTGTCAAGGCTGCCACTCGGCAGTCGAAACGGCCCCATTTCTGGTGCGGCGCAATATAGCAAGCTATTCAGTCCCATCAAGTCCATCGCAACCCGTGCGGGGATAGTGCTGCACGCATCGAAGGGCCAAACAGCGAGGCTGCCGTACGGCGGCCTCAAACCAACCCATTGCCGTCCTTGGCGTCATGGATGGCCTCGAACCATTGAGCGAGCCGAACATCACACCCCGTGGATTCTCCCGAATTTATCTTCCCGGAGGGGTCCCGTTGGGACTGGCCACGGACAGTGACAAGCTGCCGTTCCTCGTGGAGACCGAGACGCAGGAACCGTCCGCCACCTCGCCGGCGACGATCGCCCTTCCGAGTCGAGTTTCGAGTTCCCGCTGGAGGTAACGCCGGAGTGGCCGGACGCCGTAGACCACGTCGTATCCGGCCTTGGCGGCCAGCTCCTTGGCAGCGGCCGTCATTTCCAGCCGGATGCCGCGATCGGTGAGCCTTCTCCGGATTTGCTCGACCTGGAGGTCCACGATGAGGGTGATTTCCTCCAGCGTCAAGGGCTTGAACAGGATGACATCATCCACCCGATTCAGGAATTCGGGGCGGAAGTGACGCCGCAGTTCTCGCATCACGGCATCGCGGGCAGATTCCGTGACCTCGCCCTTCCGGGTCACTCCCTCCACCAGGATTTCAGAACCGATATTGGAGGTCATGATGATCACGGTATTCTTGAAATTCACGGTCCGGCCCTGGGCATCGGTCACGCGCCCGTCATCCAGAATCTGGAGGAGCACGTGAAAAACTTCCGGATGGGCCTTCTCGATCTCGTCGAACAGGACGACCGAGTAAGGCTTTCTGCGCACGGCCTCGGTAAGCTGGCCGCCTTCCTCGTAGCCCACGTAGCCGGGCGGGGCGCCGATCAACCGGGACACCGCGTGTTTCTCCATGTACTCGCTCATGTCGATTCGGACGATGTTTTCCTCGCTGTCAAAAAGCGCCTCGGCCAGGCTGCGGGCCAGCTCGGTTTTCCCCACGCCCGTGGGGCCCAAAAAGATGAAGCTTCCGATGGGACGGCGGGGGTCCTTGATGCCGGACCGAGCCCGGATCACCGAGTCGGCGACGAGCTGGACGGCCTCATCCTGCCCCACGATCCGCCGATGCAGAATCTCATCGAGCCTGAGGAGCTTTTCCTTTTCGCCTTCGACCAAACGAGTGACGGGAATACCGGTCCATCGGGCGACGATCTCAGCGATTTCCTCTTCGGTCACTTCTTCGCGTAGCAATCGGCCTTGCGCCTGATTTTTCGCCAGGCGTTCCTCCTCGGCCTTCAGGCGGCGGTCCAGGTCGGGAAGCCTTCCATGCTTGAGCTCGGCGGCTTTATTGAGGTCGTAAGCGCGCTCGGCGCGCTCGACCTGCCGGCGGACCTGTTCGATTTCCTCGCGGAGGGATTGAACACGATGGATAGCCTGTTTTTCGGCCTCCCACTGCGCTCGCATGCTGTCCGCCCTGCCCTTGAGGTCCGCCAGCTCCTTGCGCAGGGAATCCAGCCGGTCATGACTGGCCTTGTCCTTTTCCTTCTTCAGGGCGGCCTCTTCGATTTCGAGTTGCATGACCCGCCGGGTGGCCTCATCCAGCTCGGCTGGCATCGAATCGATCTCGGTGCGAATCATGGCGCAGGCTTCATCCACAAGGTCAATGGCCTTGTCGGGCAGGAAGCGGTCCGAGATGTACCGATTGGAGAGCACGGAAGCGGCGACCAAGGCGTTATCCTGGATTTTCACACCGTGATGCACTTCGAACCGCTCCTTGAGGCCCCGGAGGATGGAGATCGTATCTTCCACCGTAGGGGGATCGACGAGAACAGGCTGGAAACGCCTCTCGAGGGCTGCATCCTTCTCGACGTGCTTGCGGTATTCATCGAGCGTGGTTGCGCCGATGCAGTGCAGCTCGCCGCGTGCGAGCATGGGTTTGAGCATGTTTCCTGCGTCCAGGGCGCCCTCCGCCTTGCCGGCGCCCACGATCGTATGCAGCTCGTCGATGAACAGGATGACGCGCCCCTCCGATTCCTTGATTTCATGAAGGACGGCCTTCAGCCGCTCCTCGAAGTCACCCCGATACTTCGAGCCAGCGAGCAGCGCGCCCAGGTCCAGGGCAAAAATCGTTTTCTGCTTCAACCCCTCGGGCACGTCACCGCGAACCACCCGCTGGGCCAGACCCTCCACAATGGCCGTCTTGCCGACCCCAGGCTCTCCGATGAGAACCGGGTTGTTCTTGGTTTTTCTCGAGAGAATCCGAATCACCCTCCGAATCTCCGCGTCTCGTCCGATCACGGGGTCGAGCTTACCCCGGTGAGCCTCCTGGACGAGGTCCCTGCCGTATCGTTCGAGGGCCTCGTAGGTGCTTTCCGGATTGGCGCTCTGGACCCTCTGCCGGCCCCGCACATCCACCAGGGCCTTCAGGAAACGGTCCCGCGTCAGGTTGAATCGCCGAAAGGCCTGCCCGGCGACCGTGGAAGGGCCTTCCTCGAGCAGGGCGAGGAAGACGTGCTCCACGGAGACGTAGTCGTCTTTCAGGCGCTTGGCCTCGTCCTCTGCCAGGACCAAGATGCGGCTCATCCGCTGGGTCACATAAACCTTGCCCGGCTCGGCCCCCGGCCCGCTGACCTTCGGCCTGCGCTCGAGGTCGCGCTCGATCTCCCCGCAAAAAGGATCGAGCGGCACGTCCATTTTGAGGAACAGACGGGGTATCAGCCCCTCCTCCTGCCGGCACAAGCCCAGGAGGAGATGTTCGCCGTCAATTTCCACGTGCCCGTACCGCAAGGCGCGGGACTGGGCATCGTGGATCACCTCCTGACACTTCTGCGTTAAACGATTCGGATCCATTTTCGCACCTCCGCTCTATCTGTCGTCAAGTCCGTCCCTCGGTCTGAACGAGGAGGTTTGTGAAAGCTGCTCGAACAATCTTCTCTCCTCCGAAGTGAGCTTCGGAGGAACGACTATCTTGATTTCTACGTAGAGGTCTCCGCGGTCTCCGCTGGCCTTCGGGAAACCCTTGCCCCGAAGCCGGAGCTTCTGGCCAGTCTGGGTGCCCTGGGGCACGTTCAAGGTCACGAGCCCATCCAGCGTTTCTACGGCAATCTTTCCTCCCAGAGCTGCCTCCCAAGGGCTCAAGGGAATCGAAAGGCGGAGGTCATGCCCTGAAATGAGGAATCTCGGATGAGGAGCTATCTGGACCCGCAAAAGGAGGTCGCCTTTTCTGCCGCCCCCCATGGCGGGACCGCCCTGGCCCGCAAGACGAATCACGGTGCCGTCCGTCGTTCCCTGTGGAATTTTCACCCGGTAGGTTCGAATTCGGGCCGAGCCGTCGAGCGCAGGAGTTTCCAGGGCGATATTCTTTTGAACGCCATGGTAGGCCTCCTCCAGGGTGATGGTGATAGTGGACTCGAAATCCTCGCCGTCCTGGCCCCAGAATGGCCCGCCAGGAGAGCGCGAGTGAGACTCGGAACGAAAACCTTTTCCGGGCTCACGGCCGCCAAAAAGGGCTTCAAAGAAATCACTGAATCCCCCGAGATTCCCGAATTCGAATGAATCCTTCATCCCAGGTCGAGAGCGAAACTCGAAGTGGACGTTTTCCCAGCCCGGAGGAGGAGTGAAGTCCTGGCCGGTCTTCCAGTGACTGCCCAGGGCGTCGTATTTCTTGCGAGCTTCGGGATCGTTCAGGACCTCATAGGCCTCGCTGACTTGCTTGAACTTTTCCTCAGCATCAGTGGACTTGTTGACGTCCGGATGATACTTCCGGGCCATCTTGCGGTAAGCCTTCTGGACCTGCTCCTGGGAAGCAGACCTCGACACACCAAGGACTTCGTAATAATCCCGAAACTTCAAGGCCATTTCGCCATGCTCCAAATATGTTCGCCAGACTACCTGTATTTTTTTCAACCAGCAAGAAACTTGCCACCTATTGTAATCATGCCTGTAACCTCGTAATTAAACATAAAAAGTAGCAAAACTTGTCATCTTTCCCACTGTTGATTACCGGCTTGCTGCCAAATAAGCATGTCAAAACGGCGTATTGCTGTCTTTGCCCACCCATAATGCAATTCCTGTAGAATCTTATGTCCCATTTCATGAGGCCGCAATGCCGAGTCAGTTAACCCGTTAACTGGAATGGCTCGAATTATCAAGAAAATTGAAATCGTGTTTTGAGAAAAGGGCCGCCTCATCGCTGTCGTATCGACAGACTCCTCGACCTTGCCAGGAGAACAGATGGGACTGACGCCAGCGGGTTTCGCAAGATGCGCCACGACTGCCGTCAGGTCCGTGTCACCGCCACTACACCTTGCACTCAGCTTCGGACCGGCTTGGCGCACTGCCTTTCCCGAGGGTGGCGGCTCATCACGGTGTGAACAGCTCCGCGACACCGCCGCCGTAAGTCCCCACCCAGACACGATGGTCCGGACCGATTTCCATCGCTCGCACGTAAGCGTCAGGCAGGCATGCACGTCACTGCCTGGGACTCCGGCGTCACCGCGGCCTTCCGCTCCTCTTCCGTCCGAGGCCCGATGGGTAGCGGAATCACATGCCATTCCCCTTCGGCCAACTGAGCCAGACCCGACTCGCTTCCGACCCACAGCAAGGAGTCCGGCCCGACCTTCAATGCGGATATCCTCCGGTCCGGCGGCCCCTTCGAACCAAACGGCACGCAGCCCTTCTCGGTAAGCTCCCATAGCCCTTGCAGAGACGTTCCCACGAGCAGCCTGCCTCGCCACGGCTCGATGGCCGTGACCGAAAACGGTTGCGAGTTTCCGCCATTCAGGCGGGTCGCCATACACTGCCACTTCTGGTCCCACATCCAAAGCCCGTTCGGCGTTCCTACCCACGCGCCCCCGTCCTCGGTGACCCGCATCGCCTGGGCTCGGCCGCCAGCAAAGCCGGTCCAGAGGTTGTGTTCGTTCCACAGCTCGAAGGCTTCCCAGGCGGCCACCCCTGACCGCGAGAGCCCGACCCAAAGGGTTTCAGACTGGGCTGCCAAACTCAAGGGATGCTCATCACGGACAGGGAGAGGGACGACAGACCATTTCTCGGAATCGAAGCGGTAGAGGCCCTTATCCTCGGACCCGACGAAGAGATGGCCTTCCGGCCCCAGGGCCATGGCCGTGATGAACTTGCCGGCCTCTGGATGCACGACACACGAATACGGCCCCTCCGCGATTGTCGTTTCCGTGAGCACCACCAGCCATAGCAGATTTCGATAATTCAAGCGTAGTGACCCTCGGCCGTCGAATGTCACGGAAAGACCAGCGAGTCAAGAGGGCGTGTTTGATTTCCTTTCCCGGCTTGCCATTTCATTCGGGTCGAGGATTGAAAGCCGCCGCGTCGCCGGACAGCACCGTATTGAGGCTGTAACCCTTGTGGATGCGCAAGGCCAGCGACGCCGGACCCTGGACCAGGAATCGCTTGTAGACGCCGCTGTAGAAGTCATGAACCCGCGACTCCGCCAAAGTCGCTGCTCCTTCGAAATCCCGTTCCCACCCGGGCGCGTCTCCGTATTTCGGGCTCGAGTTCTTAACCTGGATGAGGTAGTCCCGGAATCGGTTGACCCCGCCCCAGTGGGCGTCGGCGTTGACGAAGTAGAGGGACAGGAGGAACTGCCCCTCGGGCAACTCTAGTTCGAGGTAAAGATGGGGCCCGTCGCGGTTGAACCACGGGCTGTACCCTTCCGCGTGATCATCCCAGTTGGCCTGACGCCGGCCGCCGTTCACCGGGTTGACGAGCACGCGGCGCAAGTCGGACCACTCCCATGCGCTCATGCTGGTTGGGAAGAGGGCGCCCAGGGGGCCACGCAACTTGTCGCGCTCCTCGGGTGACAGCCCTTCGGGCACGGCGGCCGGGAGGAATGGCCAGTGCAGCCAGCAGCGGACGGCATCTCCCTGGGCGTGATTTTCGCCCAGTTAGGGCCGATACTTCAACTTCTCGATGCCGGGCCCGCCCAGGTATTCCCACCGGCCCGACATGCCGCAGAGGACCCAGGCGAAGCGGCCGTAACGACCCGGCCAGTCCCCGCCCGTCTCCCAGTCGTCGGTGACTACCCAACACCTGGCCTCCTCGTCGTTCGACCGACTGAAAGCTTCCAGCCTCTGAATCCAGGCATCTACGGATTCCGCCTCAAGGCCAACGATTCGCAGGAGCAGAATCCCGAGGCGAGGAGCAGGAATCGGCTGCGGGTTGCCGCGTCACGGCTTCTGCGCTTCCTTTTCAGCTTCAAGCTCCTTCCTCAGCTTTTCGTAGCGGGGAAGCCAGCGCTCGGCCTCTACCTTCAACTCCTGGGGCGCCCTGTCGGTCCCGCCTGACGACGCTATGGTCTTCAAGACATCCAGCGCCCTCGCGTCGTACGTGTAAGCAAGGCGCCTCAGCGACCACATCTTTTGCTTGACCGAAACGTCCTGACCCAAACAATCCTTGACCCACGTGTCGATGGTTTCGCTCCAAGAGGGAGGCGGGGCGGATACGGTAATCGTGATACAATTCGAGGTGCCTTTCAGATGTGGCGGGGTGCGCTGAGTACCACCCACTATCTTGCCGTGCTGGCGGAAAGTAATAGGAGGATAATAACTCTCGCCCCAAGAATTCAAAGTCGTATAACTCTCGAAGGTTCCTTGAACTTCGTACACGTCAGTCTCTCTCAAGAAATACCATTCGTTCAACGTATACTCGCATATTCTTTTCTCGCCAGGGCGAAATCTGAAGTCTGGTATGGAGCCGGGTCCAATATAATTAATGTTAGGGTAAACATGAAAGCGTCTCACATTTGTATTAAGTACACTTTGCCCACGAGAAGCCCTCACCAAGAAAAATGCATTGGCTATGCCATCCCGGTCATTATTCTCAAGAGAAGATAAATGGACAGTCTCATTTGACTGGTTTTCGATCATAACAAACAGCCTGATCTCCTCGCCAATTGCGTATTCCGGCTTATCAGAACCTAGATAAACAAGTTGTTTGCCCTGGCCATCCTCGGCTTGCCCTAGTCCAATCCGAGCAACCCAGCCAAGGGTTGCAAAAAAGGAGAGCGACTTCAGGGACATAGCAACGCCTCAGTAATAACCTCGATTGTACATAGCCCGAGGAATGAATGATGAGTTCTGATGCGATTGATTCGAATGAGCCTGCCATCCACTCTTAATCGTTGTCTCTCGACGATTTCCCACTCTTTATCAGCCAAGCCTGCGGTTGAATAGACTTTCGTAAGAAAATCAAGAAATGTGCCATCTGCTTGGGTCTGCGTTACCCCAACGATTGGTGGCGAAACCAAACCGGCCAAATTAGGAGTAGCAGACACGACCCTAACATCCTCAGTCACTGGCTTGTTAGACAGGAGAGTGCCGTCGCAGTGAAAGGCTGTGTAGCGTAGACCCTCGATACATCCGACGACCTCGCCAGCGAGATTTAGGAGTTCAAAGTCATCAATCATCGTGTTAAAAAATTGCGGTGTAGCGCTCAAGGCTGGTACCGTATAGAACCCAGTAGGAAGAATTTGCTGCTCCAGTTTTCCAAACAGCACCATCATGTGCTCGAGGGCTGCTTCGCGCCTTTCACGTTGTTCTTGAAGAACTCGACCTCCCTGATCACGTCCGTTAACTTAGGCTGTAATGTCATCAACGGTGGAGCGACGTCGAACTGTCTTACCTCGAACGCTGTACTGTTCATCAGGTCAATCATAAAGTCTAGATCGGCATCTGCAGGCTGCCATTCCGAAGGGAACTCCTTCGTTTCGTTGGTTCCTAGCACTCCCGACGTACTCTTGACGTGAAACACGGTGAGCTTGAACTCCACCACGGAAGTCCCGCACGTCGCACGGATGACCACGTCGTCCGCCTCGGCCGAGACGAAGCCGTCCGCTTGCTGCCATTGCACCGTCGTCCCGGTGGTCGAGCCTGCAAAGCTGCCACCCGCCGTGGTCGTCCATACCGGCTGGCCGGAGGGGAAGGCGCTGCCCGACGGCTTCGGGTCGGCCGTAAGCGTGATCAGCTCCCCTTGGTTCTTGCAGAGATACTGGCCGTCGGGCACCGAGGCCGTGATCGAATCCACGCCCACCACGTCCACGTCGGACTCGAACGACTGGCTGCCGGTGACGTTCTTCGTGACGCTGATCGGGTTGCCGAATTTGTCCACCCCGGAGTAGGTCGCCGTCTGATCGGGCTCGTGCCGGCGAGCGTCTGATTGCCGACCATCGCCGGGGGGACTGCATTGACGTTGAGCAGCGTGGCCGTGATCGTTTCACCGACGCACGCCGGGCTGGGGCTCAAGCTGGGACCGGAGGCCGAGATGGATACGGGGAGGGCGCCGCCAAACTCAGCATGGCAGAGAGGTGTCACACACACACACACACACACACACAGAGAGAGAGAGCAAAAGGCTTCCTGGTCGGATTCCTTGATCTAGTCTGGTATGTGCGCACTGAAGTGTCCCTCCACTCTTTCGTTATCCTTGAGGGCCCGAGGCAATTATCCCAAAAACTATGGGACCTCATTGTAATACTTGCGTATGGCCTGTCAAGCAGCCTCCCTGTCACTCTGCAGTTCAGACGTAAGCAGGGAACTGGCTGCCGAGCGCGTGGCGTCGGGCGGTGTCGTGCGCGTCCAAGGGCTAGAATCTCGAACGCACAAGCCAGTTCGGCACAGTTGAGCGTGAAGAGGTTCTCGGCTGGTCCGGGTGACCGGTGCGGAGCCCGGGAGGTCCCGTTGCGGCTCTTTCCCAGCGTCAGGTCCGGGCTCGGGATGTGGCGAGGGATTCGCCTATGGGGTATCGGTGGCGGATGATGGTTTCTCCTCTGGGTGTGTCCAGACCTGGCGCTCTTGCTGGCGGATTTCGATGCGCTGGAGCATATTATGGCGGGCCCGCCTAACCACCTTGGGGAGCGGCCAGTTCCCAGCTTACGTCTGAATCACAGTGAAGAACTATCGTTGCGACTCCGGGCTCGCCAGGGCCCCGACGATCGCCTCGCGCTGCCCGCGCACCAAATCACGCCCGTGCGCCACCAGCCGGGCCAGCTCCTCTTTCTCCAGACTCGTCTGCAGCGGGCTCATCTCCACCACGGTCTCGTCCGTCACCTGCAGGTGCACATAACGCTCACCGAGCCGGTCTCTGACCCGCGCCTGCAGGAGGTCCCGATAGCGCTTGCGGATGATGGGAATGACCTTCGTGCTGCCCGGAGTGAAATACCGATAGCCTTTCTCCGTGATGACCGAGGCCGATGCATCCACCGAAAGGATCGCGTCGCAGCGGCGCGTCAGAAGCGCCTCGATCCCCTGGTTGTCCACTACACCGCCGTCGATCAGCCGGATGACCCTGGCCTTGCTTGTCGAGTCACCATTGCTGCCACGAGGAACGACCTTCAACTCGAAGGGCACGAGAACGGTCGGGATGGCGCTCGATGCCGCGACGCAGGCGGACACCCGGATGCGGCTCTGCTCCGCCGCCGGCAGCTCATACAGCGGCAGATGGCCCGAGGCGTCCTGGCTCTCGTCCCCGGAGGCAGCCCGTGAAAAAACAAAGAGGTTGGCCGTTTCCAGGTTCGTCGCGTTGATCAGCAGGCGCGGCCGCTCTCTCAAGGCCGTCATCCTCTGCCCACCAAAAAACAAGTCATCCAGGGTCTGGGCAAAACCGTCCGTCCGCGTCGTATCCCGTCCGTCGAAAAGATTCTTGGGCGTGAAAACGTTCCCCAGCGACTCCGTGGCCAGGTTGGTCTGGAGTTTCCCTCCGAAAGAGTCCAGGGGAAGGCCCAATCCGTAATAGGCGGCAATGATCGACCCGCCCGATACCGCTGAAATCCAATCGACGCGTTCCAGGAATCCCAGGTCGCTCAGCTCCATCAAGGCGCCGTAGGCCACGCCCGTCGCCCGCAACCCGCCCCCGGACAGCGCCAGGCCCACAACCAGACCGTCGCCGTTCAGGTCGTTGGCATCTTGCGCCACCTCGGCCGCCGTCAGGCCGGGTAAGAGGCCAAACAGGGCCAGAAGGCAAGGAAACGAAAATGAAAGCCGAGGCCGTGCCATATTCTGAGTTGCCTGTACACCGGAATCAGGATCCCCGCTCATGATCTGTTTATACCGCAAGAGGAGCATGAGGCGCAAGCAGCAAGGGGCCTTTTGACCGCGGATAACGCGGATACCACGGATCAGAGGAAAAAAACCTCCGTGTCATCCGCGTCATCCGCGGTTAAGCTCATTCCCTCTTTGACACTCCCACCATCTGAGCCAAACCTTTGACCACGGATAACGCGGATAACGCGGATATGAAGAAAACATCCGTGTGATCCGTGTCATCCACGGTTTATCTTGTTCTTTCACTTGAAAACGTTTGACCGCGGAGGGCAAGAATGACGCGTAACGGCTATCCCTGCGGACAGGAGAGGCTATAATCGAGGTTGGGGTGACATTCGTTCTGCGGAGAATCCGTCATGCCCGACATGCTCTGCTCGCTCGTGCGTCTTCCGCCGCTCGCGCCCCTGCTGGCGGCGCTGAATGGCCAGGGAATCACGATTCGCCGGCCGAATCCCTGGGAGCAATCGATCCTCCGCCAGTTCATCGAGGCGCATTTCTCACGCAACTGGGCGGAGGAAACTTCCGTGGCGTTCACCCAGAAACCCGTCACTTGCTTCACGGCATGGCAAGCAGACCAGATTCTCGGCTTCGGCGCCTACGAATGCACCCGGCGCAACTATTTCGGCCCCACGGGCGTCGCCGAGGCTCATCGCAAGAAAGGGATTGGAAAGGCGCTCTGCCTCGCCTGCCTGCGGGGCCTCCAAGACCTTGGATACACCTATGCCATCATCGGCGGCGCGGGCCCCGTCGATTTCTATAGGAAAACGGTCGGCGCCATCGTCATCCCCTTCGATGACGGCAAAGGCATTTACGGCCTCAAGGAGGAGCCGCGGTTGATCTGATGGTTGATGGTTAATGGCTGATGGTTGATGGTTAACGGGCAATGGCTAATGGGCGATGAGCAATGGCTGATGGTTGATGGTTGTCCCCTGACCCCTTGAACCCTTCCCATGCCTCAAAAGTTCGGAATCGGCATCGTCGGCTGCGGTGGGATATCCTCGTCCCATATCGAGGCCTACCAGCAGCTCCACGAGCAATGCACCGTCGTTGCCGCCTGCGATCCAGTCGAAGCCAGCGCAGCCCGCGCCGCGGAGCGTTACGGCATCTCCGTGCGCTACACGGACCACCGCCGGCTGCTCGCAGACGATCGTGTCCACCTGGTCAGCGTGTGCGTGCCCCATTTCCTGCACGCCCCCATCACGGTGGACGCCGCCCGGGCTGGCAAGCACGTCATCGTCGAGAAGCCCATGGCGCTCACCACGGGCGAGGCCACCGAGATGATCGAAGCCGCTCGCGCCTCCGGCGTGATGCTGACCGTCGGGTCGGAGCGCATCAACCCGCGGTATCGATTCATCCGTAACCGCGTTCTTCCGGAGATCGGCCGCGTCCGGTTCAGTTGGCTGACCGATTTCTACTACCGCGACTCGGCCTACTACTCCCGAGGGCCATGGCGCGGCAAATGGGCCAAAGAGGGCGGCGGCATCTTCGCTAACCAGGCCATCTACACCTGGGACCAGTGGCAGGACCTCCTCGGCGGCGTCGACCTGGCTTACGGCTACTGGACGAACATCCTGCACCCGGAAATCGAGGTCGAGGACATCGGCTACGGGCTCGTCTTCTTCCACAACGGAAGCCATGGCAAGGCCTTCGCCACCAGCGCCTGCGAGCCCATCGAGAACGGCCAGGGAATTCGCATCCTGGGCGAGCAGGGGGAGATTGCCACGGACAGCGCCTGGCTCTACCAGCTCGACTTCTCGCTTCAGGACCAGAAGGCCGAGGCCGCTCTTCGACGAGACTTCGCCCGTGCGGTCGATCCCTCCTACATCGGCCGTTACCAGCACTGGCAAGCCGCGGACTTTTTCGACGCCATCCGATCGGGCCGACAGCCGGTCGTCACCCCGGAGAGCGCCCGAGAAGCATTGAAGATTCTCAACGGCATCCACTGGCACGGCTGGCTGCACGCGAAGCGATTCCTCGAATGGGCCCGGAGCGTGGACGACTTCGGCAGATTCAAGGACGCCGCGGAGGCGAAGCACGGCGGTTGGCGCGGCGGCAAACTGGTCCCCAGGCTGCTCGAATTCGTCCGCACCGACTCACGAACCTTGGACGCGCCGTTTTTGGCACGCGATTGAAATTCCGGGAGCGTTAAGCCGGCCCCCGATTGAAAATCGCATGGACTGACTTAGAATTTGAGAGGGAGTTGAGTTCCTTTTCCTCTCGAATTTGTTGACGAGCTTTCGAGAAAAGACCTCATGGCTCAACAGGCAGTTCCTCTTGGGCCGGTATCGTCCGACACCCTTAAGAGCGGGGAAGCTTCACTCCACCGTGCTGCCGGGATTCTGGGTCCGCCCCTCCTGGATTTGGATGCTCTCCCGGCCCGGCGTGCTCCGGGTTGCCCGCGAGATGAAAATCCTTTAGCCTTTCTGCCATTCGTTACGATTCTGTCGGGAAGCAATTCAAATCAGCGCAGGACTTCCGCAGGCGCCGGCCCTCGCGTCCACGGTTTGATCTTTGCAAGCTCCGAGCCCAAAGCCCGTTCCGCGACTTCCGTGTCATAGGCTGCCTGGGCCCGCAACCAATAGCCGCTGGAAAGAGCGAAGAAACGACACAGGCGCAGGTCGGTGTCAGCCGTGATCGCACGTTTGCCCGCCACGATGTCACTGATGCGCTGGGCCGGAACACCGATTTCCTTCGCCAGCCGGTACTGGCTGATCCCCATCGGCCTCAGAAATTCCTCCAACAACAGTTCGCCGGGCGTAATGGGCTTGAGCTTGCGCATAGGGGCATCCCTCAGTGATAGTCCACGATTTCAACGTCCTCCACCCCGCCGACCGTCCAACCGAAACTTAAGCGGAACTGGTCGTTGACGCGAATGCTGTGCTGTCCTGCGCGATCACCTTTCAACGCTTCCAGCCGGTTACCGGGCGGCACACGAAGATCGTCCAACCGGTTCGCGATCTCCAGTTGCCGCAGCTTGCGTCGCGCGACGGTCGCGACGCTGACGAACCGCTTGACTTGCACGCCTTTTGAAAGAACTCGCGTGTCGGCGCACTTGAAATTCTTGATCACGGACCGAATAGTAACGCATGACGTGACTATCGTCAAGCGTGTCCCTTCCACTTGACGCGGAATCCCTGGGACCGGGGATCCTCCTGCGCCATGATTGCATCCCCATTTCCCATCCGTGGTAATGCTCACGGTGACTTTCGATGCCTTGATGAATTGAAAATCAATGAAGGAACATTGAAAATGGGACGATCGTGAGTCTTCCGACGAATGCTGACCGGAGGTGGAATATTGTTGAGAGCACGGACCTATCTTTCCCTGCTCGTCTTGGCGGCCGGGCTTCCGCTAGACTTGGCCGCCGAACCTGCGCCGGACGAACTCGACGAAAGGCTCGGGATTGAAGGCACCGGAGCGGATTCGAAGGGTCTGGAGACCCCCTCGGGCCTGCCGGATGAGACGGCTGAGCCCGCGCTCCCGGACCGGGGTCCCTATACGGTCGAACTCGTCACCTGGGACGATCCCAAGATACCTCTCGACGCCGTCGCCGTGGACCGGCAGTTCGGGCGCGCCCGCACCGTGGCCTACTGGATACCCGATATCCGGCTCAACGGTCTCCTGGTGACGCCGCCCGATTCCGAGTTTCTCGAGGATGTCGGGCTCCTCCTGTCGCTGCGTTGCCGCCGGAAGACGGACCTGGACGACGGCGTGTACGAGTTCAAGCCCGGGAACGCTTCGTTCGAAGTCAAGGGCGACCGGATCGTTCCGCGGACAGAGGCCGTGGTGGTAAACGGGGAAACGGTCAAGCTGCGGCTGGTGCCCGTGACCTTCGAATCGACGGACGTGGACCGCACCCGCTGGTTTCCCTTCGGCATGTCCCTCCATGCGGACAATGTGAACCTGCTCGAACGGTTCAAGAAGGCCGGGCCGCCCATCGCCGGATCGAGCTTTTACCGCCTCACGCTTTACCTGCCTGCGGGACAGGAATACGTCTCCTCCTGGTGCAAGTTCCACGTCACCGCGGCCGGGACGATCGAGCCGGGCAACGTGCCCCCGCAGGTCCGCTACAAAGATCGAACCTTCCACAGGATTCAAGAGGTTCAGGAGATTGCCGAAGGCCGGCCCGCACGATTCGAGATCGATTGTGGGAAGGTCCGGGTCCTCGGCCCCGTCCTCTGGCCGTCCGGCAGCGAGGCGGTGCTCGCCTTCTCGGCGGAGGCTGGAGATGAAATCCCGGCCGCCACCTTGAAACCGCACGCGGCCCTCGGCGCAGCCGTCCCGTTGCGCTTCGAGGCCTGCCCGCCGCCCGCCGACCTGGCTGCCCATTTCGCTTCTTCGGGCAGGCCCATCTCCGCTTTTAAGACGCGGATCGATGTCCCCTGGTCCGGCAGTGCGGAGCTCGCCTTTCATTTCCAGGACTCCGGGAACTCCCGCTCCGTCGTGGTGACCCCCCGCGAGTCCAAGCTCCATCTCTGGACCCGCCAGCAGCGCTCCGCTTACCTGGACACGGAGACCATCGAGTGCCGGCTCGTCGCCCTGGGACTGGCGGGCGCTGAGGCCCATCTCGTCCTCCTTGAAGACGGCCGACCCGAATGGATTCTTGCCCGCATCACCCTGGGGGCGGGGCCCTCCCAGACCCGGTTCATCCACATCCAGCCTGCCGGCATCCATCCCGGCGACTACCGGCTCGTGGCACGGGCCGCCAGCCACGAGAGCCTGCCGATTCCCCTTTCCATCCGCTCCTCGGCACGCAAGTCCAATCTGCTCATCAGCAACATGACCATCTGCATGGAAGGATGGGAACAGCCCGACCTGGTCGCGGTGGCCCGGCGGCAGGCTGCCATCGGTTTCGACATGCTGACCTGGGCAGGCACCGGCGGGTCGCTCCGATACGAAACTCTGGGCACGATGGACCCGGGCTTGACCTCGGCCCTGGTGGAGAGTGGCCTCCCGGCCGATCTGGCGTACGTGCCGGGGAACGAGGAAAAATTCCTCGAGGAGTGTGTGCGCCAGCGCATCGGGTTCATCGATTATGTTTCCTGGTACAAGCCCTGGTACAACGAGGGCCTGACCTTCCACCACACGTATCCGCCGGACGTGGACCGATGGATTCGCCGCGAGCAGCTCCTCTTTGGCGCTGCCGCCTCTTTCCCCTCCTACTGGGGCGTCAGTTATACCTGGTTTCCACGCCTCTTCGGTTACGTGGAGAACGGGGTGGACACGGACATCCACAAGAACGACCGCAACCGGATGTTGAGCGAGGAGCTGGACCGGAAGGGATTCCCGCAGTTAAGCGACGAGGAGGGCAGATTTGTCGAGGCGCACGCCGCCTCGGAGGACGGGGAGAAACGGCGGAGGGCTGAGGCCCTGGCGCAGCGTCACATCGGTCGCGTCCGCGGCTACGGTGAGGCCTTTTACGAACACTTCAAACTCTACGCCGAAGGGGTCCGGGAGGTCCGGCCCGACGGCATCGCGGTGGCCTTCGAAAATGCGGGACACGACTGCGCGGCCGCGGGCAACTATCTGCCCCTGTTCTACGGCGCGCTCTCCGCCGCAACGATGGAGGCCTACACGGACTTCGGCGACTGGGCGTTCGAGGCGGCCTTCACCACCGATTGGGTCCGGGCCGCCATGAAGGCCAGGCCCGACCGGCAGCGTCCCTTCTGGCTCGCCGCAGAGCCCAACGCCCCGCCGGCCATCCGGTACGGCTACATGCTTCAGGCCATCGGCCGGCGCGTCGAGGGCACCTCCTACCCCTTCTCCGCTTCCTACCCGGATTCCATGGACCGCACCGTCGGCACGATTGTCTCGTTTCTCAAGGCCTACGGCGGCGTTCAACCGTTCGTCGAGGTCGAGCCCGACGTCGCGCTGCTCTGCTCCTTCAGTCAGATGGCCTTCGACGGGCGTACCTTGTTCGCTTGTCATGCGGCTTACACCGAGCTGGCCCGCGCCCAGTTTGTGCCCCAGTGCATCTACGAGGAAACCATCGAGCGCGGCGGACTCCGAGGCTCCGGCATCCGGGTCCTCTTCATCGTGCGACAGGCCGCGCCGCTCCCCCCGAAGGTCCTCGAAGAGATTCTCGCCTTCCAGCAGGCTGGCGGCCTCGTCGTGGTCGATGCGGCCACGAAAACTCCGATCCCCGGCGCAAGAAGGCTCTCCTTCACGGTCCGCCACATCTGGGAGCCCGACATGGGCGGCTTCGAGCAGGCCCACCGCCTGGCCCTCTGGAAACAATACCTCGGCCACCGCGAAGAGATCATCAGCATGCTCCGGGACCGCGTCCGCCCCTTCGCCCAGTCTGAAGACGAACGCGTCATCACCAGCACCCTCACGGGTGGCAGCGTCCGCTTCGTTTTCGCCGTCAATGACAGTTTCGATCCCGACAAGCCGGAGCAGCAGCTCCACGTCTTCCACCGCAAGAGGGACGTGCCGCTCGTCTTTCGCGACGGGCGCGCCGCCGTCTACGATCTCGAGACGCTTCAGCCCGTTGGAGGCGAAGTGACCGACCGCGGTTTGCGCATCAAACTCGACCTCTTCGACCATCCGGGGCTGATCCTGGCCGTTCTGCCCGAGCCCATCGCGGCGATCACCACCGACGCGCCTCAGGAGGTTTCCCTGGGCGACCGTTTCTTTGCCCGCAGCCGCCTCATCGGCCGGTCCGGCCAGCCCATCGCCGGTCCCACACCCGTGCACTATCGCTTGCGCAGCCCGAGCGGCCTGGAGCGGGAGAGCCTTTACCGGGCCGCCGGCGTCGATGACCCCGCGGTCTTTCGCCTCGGGCTCAATGACGAGCGGGGCGAATGGACCCTCGAAGTCACGGATCGAGTCGGCGGGCGTCAAATCCGTGCAGTGGTCCGGGTGTCGAGCCCCTCAGCCGCCCCAACTCTCGCTCGACCTGCCGGACGCGTCCTGGTCCCACGGGAGGAAGCCACCCGCCGCTTTCTCCAGGACTCGGAGGAAAAATTGGTTGTCCTCGAAGAGAACCAGCAGCGGCTTCGGCCCCTCGCACATCGGCTCGCCGACGCGCTGAACCAGTCAGGCCGTCCCGCGCGGGTGCTCGAGGTCGACCCCACCTGTTTCGACGAAATTCTTTTGCGGTGGTATCCCACGGAGCGCGAGAAACGGCAGATGCGCGAAGTCGAAGAATACCGTCTCGTGGGCGCACGGCGCGAGATGTCCACCTACGTGGAGCCCAAGACCCGGCGGCATGTGGTCGCCCTCAGCGGTTACGCCAGCATCCCGCCCGATTTTCTGCTCGCTCGACCCGCCATCCTGTTCGGCGGCGGTCGGCTCGCACAATCCCTCGATGGCGTCAGCCCTTATCGGCTTTCTCCTCACGATCCTGGCCCCGGCAACGCCGTGCTCAACCTTGTCTTCAGCGCCTTCGAGGCCCGGAAACATGCCCTGGCCATCGTGGCTTCCGATGTGACCGGCTTCGAGGCCGGCATCGAGGAGGCGCTTGCCCTCCTGGCCTCGGATCGCTCGTCGAGGGAACAGTCGCCCGGGCCCGAGTCCCGGTCCGATACCGCACCCCTCCCTTATCGGCTTTCTCCAGTCGCAAACGGTTATACCGGCATGCCGGCCGCCATTGATGTGGCTGTTCCGCCGACCGCCCCAGGGTCGTGGCGACAGCCTTCCGAAACACGGGTCTCCATCCGCCATCCGATCTCCGATCTTTTCAAAGGATTTTTCGCCTCGGTCACCGCGGTGAATCGCAGCGGCGATTTCCTCGTCCAGCCCGGGCACGGCCAGCGCCGGGTCCTCATTGGCCGCGGGGGCAAGGTCCTCGGCGCCATCGATTCCCCCAAGGGCATCTTCCGCATTAGCCTTTCCGATGATGCCCAGTGGCTCTACCTCGGCCTCCAGGGCGACGCCAGGTCCGACTGGATGAAGTCGCTCGACGGCAAGCCGGTGGTCGCCCAATGCTCTCCGAACGGCATCCTTCGAGCCGTTTCCATCCTCTGCCCCAATCCGGGCAACGACTATGCCTTCGGCCAGATTTCCGACAAGACCGATTTCTTCGTCGTTGCGCCCGACAGCCAGACGTTGTTCACGACCCGCGAGGGCGGCCTGACCGTCGGGCCGCTCGGGGGGCCCTATCGCCTCTACAACCACAGTCCGCATTTCCGCGACTTTCACGAGACGCATTCTCCGGACTGGCCGAACGGCATGGCGCTCAGCGCCGACGGCAAGACCCTCGCCATGAGCTGCTGGGCGCACCCCACGGCTAACAGCATGGGCGGCCCCCTCTTCATGTGTGCCGTATCCACCGAAATCCTCGCCCTCGATACTCAGGCCCTTCATCCCGTCTGGACCATCGTCCCCAAAAACGTGACGGCGTGGGAGCAGGCGCCTTTCCACGGCTGCATCTCGGTCAATCCGGACGCATCGAGAGTGGCCTACGTCGATGCCCGGCATCAGCTTGGGGTCGTCGACCGGTCCGGCAAGACGATATGGACAGCCTCATGGCAGACGGGCAAGCCGGACAGCAATCTGCGATACCCGCCTCAGCGGATCGAAATGAGCGATGATGGACGGACGGTTCTCGCTCTTTACCCCGATCTCGACATGGCCGTGGTGGCCCGCGAGGGCTCTGAGACCAGAGTCGTCCGGCCCCTCCCGACCGGTGCCGGGCTCGCCCCGGACGGCCGACTGATTTTTTCCACGCGGTCAGGCGACCTGGAGTTTTTCTCCGACTCGGGAGAGCTTGTCGGAAAGAAAAAACTGCCTCGGGGCGAGGCGGCCCTGCACTCGCTTGGACCCCACGGCTTCGCCCTCGCGTACGGAGACGGCAGCGTGGCTCGCTGGAACTGGGACGCCCAGCCGGTTTTCGAGATTCCGGCCGAACAGGTCGCCGCACCTCGGGCCGGTCCGCTCCTGCCGGGCCCCGACTTCCGGATCGTGACGGCTCTGCCCACCTGGCCCGTTCCGACTCTCGAAATTCTCAAGAAGCACGCCTCCGCCACACTCAAAGCCAAAGGAGACCCTGCCCTGCCGCTTGCCGTACCAGCTTCTCCCCACACGTTCAATATCCACCTGGCCTATCGCAAGTCCGAGGACAATCCTCCGTTTTCCGTGGTCCTTTCGGATGGCCGGCAGCGCGAGGAGTTCCATCTCGACCTTCCCGCCGCTCACGGCCGCACCCAGGACATCGCCTGGCCGGGCCGCAAGCGTCCCCTCCGAGTCGAATGCAAGGCCGGGCCCGGAGTCGAAATCTCCGAGTTTCAGGTCTGGGAGTTCGCCTGGCCTTCCAAGAACCTCGCCTACGTCAGGCCTGCGGGTGCTGAATCCGAGGCCGGCGAACTGAATCTCGGGGAAGAGACCCGTGAGGGAGAAGAGGAGGCTGAGGAGGGGGCCGAGCTTGACGCCGAAGAAGACTTCTCCGGCCAGGGCCTTCACGGAAAGATGAAGGACGCACAGGTCCGGGTGCGCAACACGGACCCTGACCAGATCGCCGGACCGTTCCTCCCCGCCGGGGACAACCCCCTCAAGGTTCTCGACGGCCGGCTCTACCGGGCGGACCAGACGCTTCCGTGGTATAACAAAGTCGGGCAGAATGACCCGTTCGGCCTGTGGTTCGAGCTGGACTTCGGGCAGGAGGCGCAGTTCGACGTTCTGGCGGTCTACAGCCACACGACGCGTCAGTCCGAGTTGATCCGAAGCCTCGGCTTCATGGCCTTTGACGGCAAGAAGGGGCCAGGGGGGGAGCTCCACCACGATCGGCCCCTGGCTCTGATCACGGATAATGACCAATTCTTTCGCTTGGCCGAGGTTCCCCACTCCCGCTGCCGCGAGCTGCGGTGCTACCTGGGAGAGGTCCGTAAGGAATACGGCCTCAGTGAAATCGAGGCCTACCAAACCAAGCGCCGGTGAACGGAGGCTGGACCGCGGCCGATTGCAACGCTTTCACCCTCATGGTCTGCTCCCGCATCCTGGATGGAGGTTGACACCGTATGAAACCGAAATCAGCCGGACTTGCTTTCCTCCTCGCTGGTCTCTGCTTTCTGGCGATTTTCCGCGTCTGGGCCGGCGATTCCGAAAAGTCCAAGGCCGAAGACATCGATCCGCGGGGCAAACGCTCCGTCGTCGGCGACGATTATGGCTGGATTCACATCCATTACGAAAAGGGAAAATGGTTGGTCCATTGGTCATCTCGAATGGATGAGAAGATCGAGTGGCAAGGCCGCGTGGTGGCCGAGGACGGCACCTGGGTCAAGTTCGATACGCGCTCCTTCGAAGAGAACAAGCCAGGCAAAAAAAAAGAGAAGGAGACGAACGGGGAAGGGAAAGAGGCTGCCGACGCCGCGCTCCCAGACCGAGCCCAAAAACGCGAGAATGAGCTTCGGTTCGCCAGCCTGTCTGCGGGGAAGGCCGACGGCCTGGTGCTGGTTACCGACGGCACGAAGCTGTATTTCGATATCTTTGCGGATGGCAAGCGTGTGCCCAGCAAACGGGTCTTCATCGGAGGCACGATGGCGAATCCGTCCAAGGTGCCCTTCGTGCTGCAAGCTCCCGCGGACCGATCGGATAAACGCAAGTCCTCCCTCTGACCCGACCCTCCCGTTCTTTTGCCCTTCGGGAGCTTGCCGTCGATTCTGAATCCGGAAGCGTGCGCCATGGCTGACCCCATCCGATGCGAATGCGGGAAGGAATATTCTCAGGATTCCGTCTCTCGAGGCCCGAAGGTCAAGTGCCCTTACTGCGGCCGGGAACGGCCAGTCCGGGAAGCTCCTCCCACCCCTGCCGGCGCAGTGGCCTCACCACAAGCCCGCCCTGCCGCTGCCCCAGGCGCTTGTCCGAGCTGCGGCGCGGCCATTGCCCCCGGCGCGGTGCTCTGCGTTCAGTGCGGCTACCACATCCTTCGCGGTCAGAAGGTGGGCGGAGGGTCCGCTCCTTCGTCCAAAGCAGAAGCCGCGACGGCGGCAGAGACCGATGAAGACGAGGTGGTCATTCCGCTATGGCCGAAAATTGTGGCAGCCGTCCTGGCGGTGCTCGTGCTCGCCTGGGCTGGCCTAGCGTTGCGCAGCGGATACCTCTACACCCCGATGGAAGGGTACGTCGCGCCAGTGGTCAAGGTGCGGGAATTCGAGCTGGATGAAGATCAAGCGGCCTCTGAAGCGGCAAAGAAGATCGCGTCCCGCCTGGGAGACGTGCCCCATTTCTTCAGCCGGTACTGCAGCCGCCTCGCGGACCAGCCGCAGAAAACGGCGCGCACCAAGGAGATCGCCCTGGAAAAAATCATCGAGCGGCTGCCGGACGACGTGGACCCCGGGTGTCTTCTCGAGATACCCAAGGAGCGCGACCTGGCCTTCCGAGCTGCAACGGGATGGCTGATACCGCGTGTTTCGACAGCCTGGCTGCTTGAAAAATCCTGCCGTTCCAGCGCTGGTGGCCGGCTCCTCTGTGCCACGGCACTCCGACACAGTTTCCCCTATCACGAGCTGGATGAAAAAGGCGTCGGTCAACTCGCCCAGAGAACCTCCCTGCCCGCAAAACAGAAGATTTACGATGAGCTTTTCGATGCGGCCAATCAGCGGCTCAAGAACGAGCTAGCCGGACGATACCGGCTCAGGCTGCTCACCGCGTGGAAAGATAGCAGGGGCGAAACGGAGGGAGTTTTTGAGACGGAGAAGCCGGTCCTGGACGTCACTGGCGGAGGCCGAGAGTGGTCCGTGACCTTTTTCAAGAAAATGTGGACCGGCTCGGCGTGTGATCTTCTCGAATGGAAACTGGAACAGGAGCTTGCCGCGGTGCTCGACGACTTCCAGGGCTTCAGCCGCGCCGCCGCGCTGGCGAAGGGGAAGGCCTCTGTGCAGTGCCCGGAGAAGAAGCTGGTCTTGACCATCGAGATGAAGGGCATCCCGAGATACCGTCCAGAAAAGGAGGAGGAGTTTTTTACCCAGGACGAGGCCCAGGAATTTGCGACCCAGGTGGCGGAAGAGCTGGCGAAATACGACGCGTCCGTCCCGGCTCCTCAAGTGCGTTCCCGCATGAAGGCATTCGACCCGCTCCATGGCGGCATCGTCTTTTTCGTGCCGACTCCCGCGATTCCGGGCTTCTCCAGGCTCGAACCCGTTCTGTGCAGCGATCGTTGAGTGCGATATAATTGATGTTTTAAGGCGTCCATTGAATGGCGACTCCCTTCCATGTCCGATCCCAAACCGAGGCCGGGCTTTCCCTTCAAGTGGATGGCATTGCCGCTGGCTGCCGCCGCAGTCGTCTTCTACTTGCTCTTCCTTCAATCCGACTCGTCCGCTCCCCTGCTCGAGCCTCGTCAGGTCTATTTCTGCCGGAACGGGCTCTGGATTAAAGATTTTCACGCCGTTGACGTCTCGTTCTCCGTGGCATCCCAGGGGCAGACGCTGCGCGAGTCGCCACCGCTACCATGCGCCCGAGGCCTCCTCATCGGCCTGGCCTGGCAGAAGGGCGAGACCTATGAGCTTCGCGCTCGGTCCGCCCAGGGTGAGCAGAGCCTGCTTCTGCAAGCCCCCCTCAAGCCAGCGCCCTGCCTGGTCAACCTCATCGACCTGGAAGACATTCTCCCCCTGCGGGCGAATGAGGCCGAATCGAATCAGGCCTCCGTCGTCCGCTTCTCCTCGGACGGCGCGTTGCTGGTCATCGGTACCCAGCGCGGTTTTTTTCGAGTGATGGAGACCACCACCGGACGCAGCCTCCTCGAGAAGCGTATCACGGAAGGCCACGTCCGCTCCGCCTGTTTCAGCGTTGACTCCGGAACGGTTTACGTGGGCGAGCAGACCCCCGACGGCTTCGTCACCGCCATCCGGGTCCGGGATGGGCAGGAGCTTTGGCGTTTCCGGCTCGCCGACGATCTCGAATCTTCCGTCCCGAATGACCCGAGAAGCGATCTGGCCTGGGCACAGCTCCCGGGCGCTTATCGCCTGATCACGACGCCTTCGGGCGACCTCCTCGTTCTTGGACTGCATAGCTGGGAAAAGGACGGCAAGGCCGTCGGCAGGTCCCGAATCTACCGGCTCGATCCCGCTACGGGCAAGCCGCGCTGGGCCTACCCGGCCGAGGGCCCCATGCCGTTGAGCATTCCGTGGATGGACGCCTCTTTCAAGGCCCACCGGCTGGCCTTCGTCGCCGTCTCCCCCTACCACGCGGACCCGGGCGAGGACACCGGCAAGTTCCGACCCGGCCGACTGCACGTTCTGGACGGCGAAACGGGTGACATCCTTTGGTTCTACAATTTTCAGCCGCTGACGCCCTATTTCACGAAAGTGCAAATCTGGCGCAGTATCGGGGTCTCGCCCGACGGCAAGTTCGTGTGCGCAGCGACGAGCGACGGACGCGCCTACATATTCGAAGAGGCCGCCATGCTGGCAACCAGTGGCCGCAAGCCCGAAGTCTGGATCGGCGACCTTGCCACGCCGGTCGATATGGCCGGGGAGCCCGTCGTGGCCACGACGGGGCTGCTGGCGACCGCTGCCACCGGGCCGCTCTTCCTCGTCGGAAACTCTTTCGTCCCCGCCCAATCCTCGGACGAGTCGGTTGAACCGCCCTCGGTGCACCCCGCGGAGAACAGCCTGAACATTTTCCAGTGGCAGGGTCACCGGTTGATCTGGCGCTGGCCAACGCCCAATGTGCCCTCCGGCCTGAAGCTATCCGCCGGCGAGCAGACCCTCGTGATCACCCTTTCCCACCCATACCGTTACCGCCGTGAAGACGTCAACGGCTTCCAGGTTTTTGATATGTACCAGCAGACGCCCGAGGAGCGTTTCCTCTACGAGTACCGTCTCGAGGGGCCCGTGGCCTACGACCAATTCGATCTTTCGGCGGATGGCCGCTGGGTGGCGGTGGTGGAGATACCTATCCCGCTGGCCGATGGCGTCACCACCCTCGGCCGATACCGATTGCATGTCGTTCATTAGCGAAGCGTTGACCGAAAGCTGTAGGCTGAATCCCGAACGTGTCCCGGCAGGACCTGCCCCGCTGGGAGCAGGGGTGCGAAGCTCGCGGATTCGCTTCGCAGCGACGCAGAGAAACAAAATCGGCATGAACCACGGAGAGCACGGAGAAAATCAGCAAAGGTATTCATCAGAATCCCTCCGTGTCCTCCGAGTCCTCCGTGGTTCACCCTGGGTTAGCGCCCTCGCTATGATGATAAAAGTCTCTCCGCCTTGCTGGCCGATGAATACTCTCCGTTTGGGGCACTCCTCGCCCATAACCTGGGGAAAGGGAGAAAACGCAAGTGATTGTGTAGAAGGGTTTTGTCGGGTTGTTTCATAACTTCTCAACAAGTTCGGGGAGATGGTTCGGTGTTGAAATACTTCTGCCTTGTACTCTCGGTATCGGTGCTCGCCGGATGCTCCGGGACCGACGAATCATCTCTGCCGCCCCTCCATGACATCCGATTCCTCCCCGGCGGCCTGCGGCTCGAATGGGCCAGGGAGTTCGCCCTGGCGGAGCTGGGAATCCGTGACAGCCGGGGCCATCTCCTGGTACGCTGGCCCGTCGGAGGCGTCTCACTTCGTAGCCAGCAGGTGGTGCTCAACTGGCAGGAAGATGAAGAGTACGAGGTTTGGGCCACGGATGCCCGGGGACGGTCCACCTCGACCATGGCCCGCGCGCCCCATCGCCGCGAGCGATTTCTTCTCAGCTTCCAGGTCCCTACGGGCCGAGAGATTACGGAGGGGGACGATTCGCCCATCCAGATTCCTTTCGGAGCTGACTTTGACGCCACGATCCTGGTCGAGAATCTCTCCCGACACTTGACGGTCTTCAGCCTTCAACTCGAATGCTCGCCGGGCATCGAGCGCCGGACGCTTGATGCTCCGGCGGCAGAACCTCCGTCGCGGCCGGAGTCTCCGACCCGACCCCAAGAGCCGAGTCCGGTCGTCACCCGCTTCGAAGGCTCGCTTGAGGTCAATCTTGAGCGGTGGCATCGGCAAATCAAGTTCAGGATTCCTGAGGGAGCGGCGGCCTTGCAGGCCCTGAGGGTCATTGGCCGAATCTGTTCCTCCGGCCAGACGCCGATCGAGGTTAGGCGCGAGGCCCGCATTCTGCCCGTCCCGCTTTCCCGGCTGCGGGAGGGCGTGGCGCTGGGTGACGTTCTTCTTCCCGCGGACGAGCGCGGCAGGCCCGACCCGAGGCGACGTCCGGATACTCTGACTTTGCCGGACCCGGTGAGCCGCGCACTGCGCCGGCTGCTCCAGATTCCCGATCCGGTGATCGATTACTATTCACCCGCCGCTTACCAGGCCATCCCGGTAACCAACCGCAGCAGCGACACACTAAGCGTGCTGGTCAGCAGCGAAGTCAGGGCCCCGGGAGGAAGCCGCCCGATAGCTGCGCTCTCCCCCCCGGAGGATCGCAGCGCCTCGGGCCGCGCCGCGGCGGTTCTGGCCGACCTGCGCCCGGGCGAGACGGCCTCAGTCATCCTGCCCGTTCACGTGAATCCCGTCCTCGCCCTGCCCGGCTGCTACGTCCGGCGTCTGGAGGTCCGGCCCCTCGGCATGGATTCCGTGATGGCCTTGAAGGAACTGCCTCTCGAGGTACGCACGCCCGATTTCCGGGCCTTTCTGGTCAGCCTCGTCGCCGCTGTCGTTACGGCCGTCGTGTCCCTCGCCGCGCTCGTCCTGCACCGGCAGCTCTTCCGGCAGTTTTCCGTGCGGGCCCTCGTCCTGATCGCCCTGTTCGGCAGCACAGCTTTTGCCGTGATTAACCTTCCTTCCACCCTCCTCTTCAGCCTCGTCTATGCCGTCTTGGGCCCGTTCGCCTTCCTCGTCACGGGACTGCTCGACCAGCTCGTCTTCTCACTCCTCCTCGTAACCCTCGTCATCTTGGTGCCTCGCCCGGGCACGGTCGGCCTCGCCCTCGCTCTTCGCCAACTCCTTGCCGCCGTCGTTTTCGGGAATTTCTACCTCCCGACCTTACTCTTCACCGGCACCACCATCGGCTTCCTCGAGGCCGCGCTCTGGCTCTCGGGGGCCACACGTTCCCCACGCCGGATCGACCGCTATCCTGCCGCGCCGGTCCGGACCGCCTTGGCGGTCGGCCTGGCCCTCGGCATCGGACACGCGCTCGCCGCCCTTGTCCACTACCAGCTCCAGATCGCCCTCTACCGCTTTTACCTCGCCGATTGGTACATCGGCCTAAGCGTCGCCGTCCACGGCTTCCTCTACTCGTTCCTCGGCGCCGTCTGGGGCCTCCGCTTCGGCTGGCAGCTCCGCAAAATCTCCACCTCATGAGCGCTACCACAGTCTCCATCGAGTCGCTCACCTACCGATACCCTGCGACCAGCGAGCCCGCCGTGCGGGACATCTCGCTCGAGGTGCCCGAGGGCCAGATTCTCCTGATCACGGGCCCCACAGGGTGCGGCAAGAGCACCCTCCTCAAGTGCCTCAACGGCCTCATACCCCATGCTTCCGATGGCGTACGGGAAGGCTTCGTGCGAGTGCACGGGCGGGAAGTGGGCTCGATCGCCCTCGCTGAGTGCGCCCGGCACGTCGGCCTCATCTTTCAGAGTCCAGAGGACCAGGTCTTCTCCACGTCCGTCGAGGACGAGGTCGCCTTCGGATTGGAGAATCTGGGCACGCCGCGAGCCGAGATGGATCGGCGTGTGCAGGAAGCTCTTGACCAAGTGGGCCTTGGGCGAATGCGCCTAGCCCGCGTCGCCGAGCTTTCAGGAGGGATGAAACAGCGTCTCGCCATCGCTGCCGTGCTGGCCATGGGCAACCGCATTCTCCTGCTCGACGAACCCCTGAGTCAGCTCGATCCCCGGGGCGCCCAAGAGGTTTTGCAGACCCTTCGCCGCCTTCGGGCGGAACGCGGCATGACCATTCTCCTGGCGGAGCATCGTCTCGACGACGTGGTGGAATTCTGTGACCGTGTCGTCCTCATCGAGCAGGGCCGCATCGTGCTGGATGAGCCCTGCGATCGGGCGTTTTCCGACCTCGCGCCTTACGAGCGTCTGGGCCTGCGCATTCCCGACCTCGCCGAGCTTTACGCCCTCTGTGGCCGTCCGGAGCGGCCCCTCTCCAGGGACGTGAATCTCGTGCTGGAAGACCTCGGCCTGGACCCGGGCAGGCCCGGGGCTCGTTACGGATGTGAAGCAAAACCGAGGGACCCTCTTCCGCCCATCACCACCCTCACAAATGTTTTTTTCCGCTACGCGGGCCAGGAGCGGGACGCCCTCTCCAGAGTCCAGATCGAAATTTACCCCGGCGAGGTCCTCGCGCTCATGGGCGCCAACGGCTGCGGGAAGTCCACCCTGCTGCTGCTCCTCGCTGGGCTGCTCGTACCCAGCGCCGGCAGCGTCACGAGACCGGGTCAGCCCGGCGTCACGCGCCGCGGGAGCCTGCCACGGGGACACGTCGGCCTCGTGCTTCAGAATCCGGACCTCATGCTCCAGGCCGAGACCGTTCGGGATGAAGTTGCTTTCGGCCCGCTTCATCTCGGACTGTCCAATCCCTTGCAGCGCGCCGCAGCAGCTCTGTCCGTCATGGGCCTCTCCGACCTCGCTGACCGCTCGCCCCTGGCCCTGAGCCGCGGGCAGCGGCAACGCACGGCCACGGCATCCGTCCTCTCTTTTACACCGCCGCTCCTCCTCCTCGATGAGCCCACCACAGGCCAGAACCGGGCTTACATCGACGAGATGATGAACGCCCTGTGCCAGGAGATTCGCGGGGCTCATGACCGTGCGCTCGTTTTCTCGACCCACGATGCCGTCACCGCCGCGGCTTACGCGGACCGTGTAGCGCTCATGATAGAAGGATGTATCCGGATCGAAGGTCCGCCCGGCGAGGTCTTTGCCGATTCTGTGACGCTCCAGGAGGCCTGCATCCGGGCGCCCAGGACTTTCCAGATTGCGCTGGCCGCAGGCCTGTCGCCTTGTTTCCGCGCCCGCGACCTGGCCGATCGGCTCAGGAAGCCGCCCGTATCAACGGAAGCCCGGGAAATTCCTGCTCCGCCTTAGCCCCGTGGACGCCTGGCCATTCCCTGTTTCCAGCACCTGGCGCTCGTATTCAAAGACTTCCGGGCTTGAACATGTTCGCTGCACAAGATTTCCTGCTTCCCCTTCCCCGGCGGGGCCTGGGGCTCGACCCGCGCACAAAGATTCTTCTCCTGGCCGCCGTCTCTCTGGTCGCCGTGGCCCTCGACCAAGGCCGAGCGCTCCTCGGACTTTTCTCCCTGGCCGCCTCCAGCCTGTTGTGGATTCGCCCACCGTGGCGGCGACTCAGCGGCCTCATGCTCCTCCTGGCCCTCGGCACGTTCGGCACGATGGTTTCCCAGGCCCTCTTCTACAACGCCTATCCCCGCACCGCGTGGGTCATCCTCGCCGACCCCGCGAAAAGCTGGCTCGGCCGCGCCACGGGTGGCATCGCCCTCTACCGCGAAGGCCTCGCCTACGGGGCCGTCCAATCACTCCGGCTCTCCGCCATGCTGGCCGCGGGGCTCGCCGTGTGCTGGACCACCGACCCCCGTGATCTGCTGTCGGCCCTGCACCGGCTTCGAATCCCTGAAGGCCTGTGCTTCATGACCATCACGGCGGTCCGGTTTCTTCCTCTCGTGCTCAGCGAGGCCGCGTCCGTGTGGGCGAGCCAGCGCCTGCGCGGCGTCCAGCCCTTCCGTTACGGCCCCATCTCGCTTCTCTTCTCCGCCGTCCGCATGCTGCGTCCAGTCTTCGCCAACTGCGTCCGCCGCGCCACGGTCCTTGCCGCGTCCGTGCAGAGCCGCGCTTACGACCCCGCGCGCCCGCGTACCAGCCTGCAGGAACTGCGGCTGCGACGCGTGGACTGGGCCGTAGGCCTCAGCGCAACCCTGGCCACCCTTCTCCTCCTCGTCACCAAGGCACTCTACCTGCTCTACCTCAACGAAATCTTCTACTCCTCACGGCTGCGGCCGCTGTATACCTTCGTCCGGGAGGTTTTGTGAGCTTGAAAAACGCTGCGCAGATCGAGTGCCCGACTAGGTTGTGCGGCTATGGGTCCCCAGCGGAGTCCCGCAACCCATTTTGTTGCAAGGAAAAAAATTAGCTATGGTTGGATAATCACCGTGTAGGAATAATGGGTGGGACACGTCAGCAATGTCACATTCGGTTTCCCAAATTCCTTCCATGTGTCCGCAGCCTTCCCCGTGAAACCGTTTGGTTCTTTTGTTCTGGCGGTCGCCCTTTCTGCCTCCGCGGCCTCGGCGGAATGGCTCTTTCGTTTTTCGGGCGACAAGCTGCAGCCGCTTGACACTCTCCAGACAGACGCGGCGGATTGGGTCAATATCCGCGTCCCTGGAATCAATAATTATTTAATGACGTGTACCAATAGCTTCGGTTGGTACCGATGGAAAGGCGAACTGCCGCCGTTTGCCGATGGACGGACTGTGCGGCTGTGGCTGGGCCGAGTGGTGGACCTTGACTGGACGTACTGGAACCATCAACCGATTGGCAGTCATACGACCCCTGAGACGGGTTGGCGTTATCGACGCGTCTATGATGTCCCAGGGAACCTGGTTCAGGACGGAGAGGCGGAATTACTGGTTGGGATACAGCGCCTCATCAGCGCCGCGGGAATGATGGACCGGCCCCAGATTGGTGTCTCCTGTTTACCTGAAAAAATCGAGGCAGAGGATGCGAAGATTGATCCCGCCATGCAGGCGCCCGAAGCGAGCCAGGCACTCGTCTCGGTCCCTGACCAAATACAGTACGTCAAGACCAGGGTTCGGCTGCCTTCGGTCCCTCCTTCCGCTCTTGATAAAGGCTTTTTGGTATTTCGCTGGAAATGCTTCTTTGATGTTTTCGAGATCAGCCTGAACGGCAAGAGAGTGGCATTGGGAGGCGCTGTTCAACCGGCACTGATTTCAGCTCTTAAGGAGGATATCGAATTCACAGTGCCCATCGAAGAGGCCGCGAAAGCGAGTGCCACGGCCAACGAAATCATTATCCGGGGCGGAATGGCCGGTGTCGTCAACCGTTCCCAGCTGGACCAGGCCTGTTCAGAGAGTCTCTACCTGCTGCTGGACCTGGAAGGAATGAGAACCGACCCGCGCTGGTATGGAGGCAGGCTCCCCGAGCAGGAGGCCCACATCATTCGAGCATTGCTCCAGATCAACAAGGGGCCGGAAGCTGTAGAGAGACTCGAGCAGATTCGCTTGGAGATGGGGGAAGCCGATCTGCCCATCATTGAGGAAGTTGCTGCACTCGTTCACGCCCGATCCGGGTCAAAGGAGGAGATGGTAAACGCCGTTGAAAATTTCCTGAAAAAGAACTGGGGATCGACGCTCACTCGAGAATTGATGGAGAGCCTCGTGGAGGCTCAGAAGGGATCGGGTAGCTTTTCGCCAGGATGTATCTACCTCGGGGAGGACCGGTCGACCCGCGGAAACTGGCCCCTGGCCTACGGAAAGTCGGCCTACCTCTTATGCGGCATGAACTACAATGTGGATTTTGGCGGCGGCCCCCGTTGGCCCCTGACATACGTCTTCTCAACAGCGGACGCTCATTTCCCCGTGATGGGTTACGTGTCCCAACAGAAGGACCAACTCGATGGAGCACTGGTGAATCCCAGGACGCGGTCGATGGCCTATGCCTGGCGCGACGATTACGGTGAAAGCAAGCCTTTTGAAAACAAGGGGCCCGACCTTGTCCTTTCCGTGGATTTGCCCGATGGGGATTGGGTTTCCTCACTTTATGTTGTTGACCCGGACTGGGCTGCGACGGAACATCCAAGGGACCTGAGCATAGCCGTTTTTAGCGAAAACAAGGACCTTCTGGCCGCGGCCCGCGCCTCCCATCTCGAGGATGGCGTCTATTTCCGCTTCGCCATCCGAGGCGGCCAAAAGGTCATCTACAGAATCTTCAAACACTTGAGCCCTGACGCCAACCTATCGGGCTTCTTCCTCGACCCTCTCCCACGAAGGATTCCTTCGCCCGCCGGGCAATCGGACAACGAAGGCACACGGTGGCTCGACTGGCAAGAATACGTAACCTGGTTCAGCTCTGAAACGCGACCTGACGAAGGAGGAAGGAAGTCGGAGATTTACCGCATCTCTGATGAGCCTGATGCCGTTTGCGACGCTTGGAACTGGCTTCGGTTGGCCGGAAATCACGGGGATTACGACGCAGGACGGATCGTGACGGTTTTCTTCGCCGGGGACTCAGAAGAACGGCAATTGAAGTTCAATCCGTGGTTCAGCCAGGTCCAAGGCGATCTCACCGTGAAGGAGCGTTTGGAACTTCTCCGCCAGGCAGCTTCGACTCTTCATCACCTTGACGCTGAAATGCTTTCGAAGAGGCTGGCCGACCAGGCGCTCGATCATTTTCAAGATGACGTCGCTCTCCAATTCTATCAAGGCCTCGACCAGGGCAAGTTCTGTGGCGAAGCGCTGTGGCGACAGGCATTGGTTTACCTTTCGAGGGGAGATCGCGATTCGGCCAAGACGGCCCTGGAAAAACTGTGGGAGAAGCAAGACGCTGGCCAAGAGCCCGAAAATTTTGCAGAAGTCGCAAAATCCTTGTTGGAGTCGCTTAGGCTCAACCGTTGACCGGCACGAGTTCAAGAGGCGTGTGTTGAACTGTTGAGGCTCTCATGGGATATGACGTGGAAGGGTCAGTACGGGATGCATCATCGGGCCAGGGGATCAGCGAGGTGATGCCGCACGCAGGAAAGCTTCGATCCAGCTACTCCAGCCACTGGCGCCGCCTCATCTTTTTGTTGGGCACGATTTCGATGGGCGTGCTGCCCGCTCAGACCCTGAGCCCTGAGGAAAAGGAACAGGAGGCAGCTCGCCTGGAGCGAATCATTGATGAGATTTTCGGACCGGAAAAGTTTTGGGAGGAGAGCAGCCTTCATCAACGGGAGCTTTATCTCCCGGGACTGAAGCGGGGAATCACCGCGGGCCTGTCCAGTCGGCTGACGGATGCCCAGAACTCGAGGTTTGTCGCCAATATCAAAGTCCTCTGGACGCATGTCCGAAGTTCTGAACGCGATGAACATCCGACTCCGGATGACCATCTGAAATACTGGGCGGCGCTTCTTGAATGGGGAGTGGCCGAATACCTGAAGAATCCTGAAAAAGCGGATCTGGGGGATGACGTTATCGCGAGCATCGACCGCCTCCATGATGGGATCGCGCAGGAGTGGTCCGACTTCTTCGACCCCATGACCGCGGAGGACAAGCAGATCATCGCGGATTCGCTCCAGGGCTATCGAAATCAGTTGAACAGCTTTGCTTATGGCTTCATTTTCTGGTCCCGGATGAGGCGGCCGATATCGGCAGAAGAAATGAAGAAAGTGCTCGAAATCGCCCGCGATTTGAAAAGCTGGAAGAACGATATCCAGGCGGATTTCACCCGTCTGAGCGGGAAACCCCTTCAAAATTACCAGCTCGTCATGCTGGCCAGGGCTCAGTTGATCAGGAGGGGGAGAGACGTCCTACCGGACGATCGGCCTCAGTCTGTGAAGGACCTCGATCCGACGCGCCGGCCATCCAACGCCAAGGAGGAGACTGTTTACAGCCTCGGCCCCGAGAGTCGCAACCGCGAGGAGATCAGGTTCTGGCTCTGGCAGCTCGTCCTGCCGGGAATCTCTTATCTCGGCGAGGCGGAACTATCCTCGCAGCAAGGGGCGTTGCAGCGCTGACGTTCCGGATTGCCGTTCGGTAAACTTCCATGGGAGTTCTCACTTTTGTTCTTCCATTCTTGATTGGAGGTCGACATGCGTACCGATACGATTCTCGTCATGTGCATGTGGGCATATGCCGCCATAGACCGGCTATATCCGGAACCGAGCGCGAACGCGCCTCAAGGCGGAACATGGAAACTGGCAACACCTGCGTGCACATGGTTCCAGGACAGCCCCATGCGTGAAACCGAGAATCACAAGACGGCTATTGAAACGCCAGGAACGCCGCAAGCCGGCGTGTTCCCTCCACACCCTGAAGGTGCGAATTTCATTGAAGCGATTTCCAGGAGTAAAGAGGATTCGCTCAGTGTTCCTTTCCCCGGTCCAGGTGGTAAACTGAAGTCATGGCTTTTTTTGACCGGAACGCAAGTCGGCACAATACACTTTAACTACGAGAGACCTCAAGGAGCGGACGGAGTCGCCGCTCCACAAATGTATGCAATTGAAGTCAATTGGATATGGGAGAGAGACATTGACATCCTCATTGTCGATGGTGTGTCGCCATCGGCCTTGGCGGGCTTCGTGATCGAGGCCGACGGAAAGCAGGTCGCCAGGGATAAGATAACGGTTGACCCGGGAGCTACGTTAACGGCAACGGGCAGCGACAAGGCTACCGTGGAGATCCAGAATGCGGGCACGCAGGCCAATCCAAGCGGTGGTGCGGTGAACCCGGATACTGGCACTGCCGGGAAGAAAATCATCGCCACCGCAAACACTACAGCGGAGTTTGCGAGGGATGAGATGGGCAAGAAGCATTTTTCTGAGGTTTTTGCGAGGTCCAAGATTACAGTCATTAACGTCATCGGGCATGGTCCGGTTCAGCCATAAGCATTTGTCATATAAGGAATTGTGGACAGATGCGAAGATGAGAATCGGACGGGGGCTTCGGGCTTGTATCACGGACACGGTAGGTAACCGCGGTCTTACGCCAACGGATGATCGCAGGTTCATAATTCATGATAAGAGGCCTTTCGCTGCTCCTATGTGTTGCCCTCGGGGCATCTAGCGCGCACCGGTATCTCTTGGCCGAAGAGGCCTATCCTCTTGACCGGTTATATCCTCCACGAATCCACTCCGTTGGTTGGGACCAGGAGGTTGTCCTTCTTGTACCGAACCTGCAGCCAGGAATCGGAATACAAAGGGTTAAGGTCAAAAGGGATGGGTACTTCCGAATGGAGATGGTGACACAGTTTTGGCCATCGGCAGATCAGAGCTTCTTTCGAGATCGAGTAGGTTCTGTATTTGAAATCTCAGGGGACAGATGCGGCTGGTACGTCCCCGATCACCAGCTTTGGCGGTCTTATCCCGTACGCTCCGACACGGTGGAAGATCCGCCATATCCGGTGGGAACCGGGGCACTGCCGCACATAGCGGACCTGATGGCGCAATGGAGGGCACTATGGCGAGGGATTCAGTGGAAGGAAACACCAGCTGAGAAGGAAGGTCAGATCAAGAGGTTTTGGGAATCGGAGAACCCGATTCGTGCTCAGGCGTTGGAAGTGGTCCGGCTGGAGCAGGTCTTCAACGGTACGCCTCGATTTCCGCTCAGCGAAGTTGCAGTAGGTGTGAATGGGACGGTCGCGTGGAAGGCAACGTATACGGACCCCATGGAGGTGGCCGATGGCCTGTGGGTTGCTCTGAGGTGCGAGACGGAGTATGAAGCGGGCCAAGTCATGGGCCACATGAAAATGGAGGTCGGGCCGAGGACACAAATTTACGTCTCGGACGAAGGCAAAGTGGTCCGAGAGGAATCCCCTCGAAAGGAGATCGACATTTCGGAGGCCGTTCCCATACCTTCGAGGCGTGTTCATGCCCAATATTTCTGGCACGAGCGCGGACTCTTGCTTCCCAAGCTCCTCCGGCATGATGTGGATGGCAAGCTGGCTCTTTCCATGCGATTCTTCAACTTTGAAATCGAGGAAGATTGATGCTCGTACGGGTGGCCTGAAGAACATGCAGAAGCCCCGCCTCCTGTTGGGCCATGATGCGCGTTGGATAGCCCACCAGCGTTGAGCATCAACTCCTCGCCTGCTGCCCGCCCGAGGCCGCTAGGCCTTCGGCGGTTGCACTTCGACGGATTTCCGAATCCAGACATTGAGGGCCTCCGTGGGATTCTCGATCACGTCACGCGTCAGGACGAATTCCTGCTGGCCCGTGTTCTTCCGAATCAGGATCAGCCCATACTCGTAGTCCCGCAGAAGCTCCCGGCAAAAGGCCTGCGGATGCTTTCCAGCCGACCGGCAACGCTCCGCAGCCAGGTCCAGCGCCGCTTCGTCGAACCGGATGGCAATCCCGTGCTCGCGCTGGAAGTCGCGCTCGAAACGGCGGATCAGCTCCCGCAACACGAGGTGCTCGTTCGACTCCTGATCCTTGAGTACCAGCGGCAGCCGTTCGAGCGGGCTGTCCACCGTTTCCGGCGTCACCACCAGCTTCTTCACCGCGCTCGAAGGCAACTCGTACTTGTAGTGCCGCAGGGTCCGTTCGAGCACGCTGACGAGGCCCCGCGCCCCCGTCTTCTCCTGGTGCGCTCTCTCCGCCACGCGGCGGAGCGCTTCCTCCGTGAAGACGATCTCGATGCCGTAGGCCCGGAACGCCTCCTCGACCTGCCGGATGATCGACCCCTCCGAATACTTGAGCACATCGTAAAGGTCCTGGACCGACAGGTCATGGCAAACGACCGAGACCGGCAGGCGTCCGATGAACTCGGGCTCGTACCCGTACTCGACGAAGTCGATGGACTGGGCGAGTCGGAGGTAGTCCTCGGCCTCCTCGCCGTGAACCTCCGTGGTGAACCCGACGCGCTGGTCGCCCACGCGCCGCCGCACGATGTCGGGCATGCCCGTGAAGGCGCCGCTGACAATGAAGAGGATGTGCCGCGTGTTGATGGTCCTCTGGGTCCGCTTCTTCCCCTGCTGCCAGTCCATCATGGCCTGAATCTGCGCCTGGATGTCCATGGGGGACCGCACGGGCACCTCCGTTTCCTCGAGGAGCTTGAGCATGCCGAACTGGACGCCGCGTCCGCTCACGTCCCGCCCCAGCATATGCGGGTCCGAAGCAATCTTGTCGATCTCGTCCAGGTACACGAGCCCGTACTGCGCAATGTCGACATTCCCGTCCGCCTTGTGGATCAACTCGCGGACGAGGTCCTCGACGTCCGCGCCGACATATCCTGTTTCGCTGAATTTCGTGGCGTCCGCTTTGACGAAGGGCACCCCGACGAGCCGGGCGATGTTCCGGATGAGATAGGTCTTCCCGATCCCCGTCGGCCCCATCAGGATCACGTTCTGCTTCGAGTAGTCCGTGCACTGGCCCCCGCGCTTCCGGCACTCCCGCACGTGGTTGTAGTGATCACAGATCACCGTAGAAAGGACAATCTTCGCCTCGTCCTGCTTGACCACGAATCGGTCGAGATACTCCTTGACGTCCTTCGGCTTGTGCTGGAACTCGAAAATCTTGTCTTCCGAGGGGTCCGGCGGTGTCTCGTCCGCGCCATCCTCGGCCGCCGCAGGCTGGGCGTAGACTTCGACCTTCGCGTCTGCTCCAAACTTGCCTTGGAGCAGCTTCTGAAGCTCCTTCTGGAGGTCCTCAGGATTCAGGGGAGACTTCCCACCTTTCATCGACATGCGAATACCTCCTTAGCGAAGCGCTGCCTCAGAACCACGCTTGTCACTCGAGCGACCAGAACCGAGATGGGATACGGCCAGCGTTTCACCGACTCGAACGGCCCAGAGCGGAATGGAAATACAACAGGTTAGGCGTTCCGATAATGCCCCACTCTTCAATCTCTCAGTTACCGGGGTAAGACGAAACTGATATTATATCGCGTTCAATGCCGTTTCCCTCCTGGTCAGTCGCCGGCGATCGAATTCTTCTGACGCCCGCCGTGAAATCGTCAACGTCATGTCGTATGCTATGGACCGTCACGCCCACGGGAATTGCGCTTACCCCCATGCCCCCTGTGCCCCCTCGGCTATCCTTCCTCCCCGCCCTGCTCCTCGGTGTCCTTTTGTCGGCGAGCCCCCGCGCGGACGTGGTCATTTTGCAGCATGGGGGCGAAGTCGAAGGTGAGGTGCGGGAGCAAGACGACCAGATCGAGATCACGACCCCGACTGGGGCCACGCTTTCCGTTCCGCGCTCCGATGTCAAGGAAATCCGGCGGAAGAAATTGCCGCAGGACGAGCTCAAGGATCGCCAACGCAACCTGAAGACCGGTGATGCGAATGCGACCTTTGAACTGGCTCTCTGGTGTCGTCAAAACGGTTTCAGGGATGAATTCGAGCGCTACATGAAAGAGACGCTGCGGCTCGAGCCGAATCATCCGGAAGCGACGAAGACGGAATACACTTACACGAAGACCTACAGGAAGCTGCCGATCCATGAGCAGGCCGTCGAGAAGTTGCGGCAGGAGTTCGGCCCAAGCTTCAAAGTCCTGCACAATCAGCACTTCCGCATCTGCTATAACTCGGACCCCGAATTCGCCCGCTTCCGCGCCGATCTCTTCGAGTCCGTCTATCGAAGCTTCTACGGCTTTTTCGAGCTCAAAGGTTTTCCCTTGACCACCCTGGACGATCACCTTGAGGTCGTGCTCTTCGATACCCGGGATCAGTTCAACCGATACGCCCGCACCCGCAACCCGGTCCTCGAAAGCTCGGCCGGATTCTATTCGCCGCTCGAGGACAGGGTGACCTTCTTCAATGCACTCAATGATGCCCATTACCAGCGCTTGAAGGCCTTGATTCTCCAGGCAGAGGACGAGGTGGAGGCCCAGCGACGGCAGCTTGCCCAGACCCGGGCCACCCAGGTGACCTTGACCTTTTCCGACGGGAAGTCCAAGACCTATTCGAAAAGCGGGGCCATGAACGTCCTCGCACGGGAGGAGCGCCGGATCGCCGACGAACGCCGCAAGCTGGCGGCCATCTACCGGAACGAGAACCTGACGACGACGGTGCACGAGTGTCTTCACCAGCTCGCCTTCAACCTTGGTGTGCAGAGCATCCAGGGCGACAACCCGAAATGGGTGGCCGAAGGCCTGGCGACCTTTTTTGAGACCGCCACCGACGGGTCGCTGGCCCAGATTGGGAAGGTGAATGCGGACCGGCTGAAGCTATTTCATGCGCATCGGGACGCGGGCAGGGTCCTGTCCCTTACCACGTTGATCGGCCAAGACGAGGTCTTCGTGGTCAACAGCGAGACGGCGGGGCTGGCCTACGCCGAGGCCTGGGGCCTTGTCCATTTTCTGATGAACCGTCGAACCGGCGCCTTTCTGAAATACCTGCAGGGGCTCGGCAGCCAGCATGTCAGCCAGCCTCTTCCTCCAGAACTCCGATTGGCCCAGTTTGTCGAGGCCATGGGTGAAGACCTCGGGCAACTCCAGAAGGCCTGGTTGACCTACATGAATGCTCTGAAATAGCGAACGGGGGCGTCCCATCGGGACGCCCCCGTTCGCTATTTCAGAGCGTCCTCGAAGATTGCCTCCAGGTCCGGCCGCGTCACGGGGCACGGCGACTGTGCCAGCAGCCGTTGCTGTTTCCACGTGCCTTCGACCAGCTCGGGGGTGTCTGCGGCTGTGTAGCCCAGGGCGGCGGTCCCCCGGGGTATCCCCACGGCGTCCATCAGCCGGAGGACCGCCTGTGCGAGGACCTCGCCAGACTCCCCGGCAGCGACGCCAGCGGTATCAGCGCCCATCAGGCGGGCAGCCTCCAAGTGTTTCTCGGGCAGCGCCCGGCTCGTGAAGCGGAACGCCGCCGGAGCGCCGACAATCACGCTCATGCCGTGCGGCACCATCGGGTGCGGATGGGGATAGTCCGGCGGAATATAAGCCCGGACCCCTCCAGCGATCGGGTAGGCCATGGCGTGCGGCACGTGAACGCCCGCGTTGCCGAAACCCATGCCGGCGTAGGTGCACGCCAGCATCATTTGCGTTCGAGCCTCCCGGTCCGTTGGATGCCGTACGGCGCGGACGAGGTAACGAGCGACCAGTTCGATCGCCCTGGCGCTCCAGAGATCGCTGATGGGATTCGACCCGACGAAGACGGGCCTCGATGCCCCCGGCTTCGGCCGGCTCCGCCGGCCATAGGGCAGCGCGGTGAAAGACTCGACCGCGTGGCACAGAACGTCGATGCCGCAGCAGGCCGTGACCATCGGTGGACACGTCAGCGTGTTCTCGGGGTCCAGGATGGCCAGAGCAGGACGCAGCAGTCGATGCGAAATGCCCGTCTTCAGCCGGAGACTCTTGACGTCCACAATCGCAATTCCGGTGCACTCGCTCGCTGTGCCCGCGGTCGTCGGAATGCCCACCAGGGGCTTGAGAGGGCCCGGCACGTCTGACCCCCGGCCCACCGGCCGGTTCATGTACTCCAGCAGGTCGGCCGGATACGTCGAGTAAAGGTTGGCCGCTTTCGCCGTATCGATGGAAGAACCGCCGCCGACAGCGACAAAGGAGTCAAAATGGCCCGCCTGAGCAAAATCGATGGCTTCGTTCCACGACTCGTCCGTGGGCTCGGAGTTTACACGGTCAAAGGTCTGAAACCCGACCCCGGCCTCTTCCAGGCGTTTTTCGACGCGCTCCGCATACCCCAGCGAAGCCAGATGAGGGTCTGTGACCAGCATGGCGCGGCGCACGCCCATTCGGCGGAGGTCCTCGCCCACCTCGGCGGTGACGCCCTCGCCAAACTTCAGCGACACGGCCTCGTGCACAAATACGTTATCGTAATTCAATGAACAGATCACCCATGACGTGTAGTCCAGGAATTTCAATCGCGGTACTAAACGACGAGATTTCGAAAGAGGACAAACGGTAAAGGATAAAACGCAGAACAAGAACCTCCCGGCCCTCTCGTCGTGGGGGGATCGGTCAGAGGCTCGTTTCCCGCTTCAGAAGTGCGGGAGCACTCCAGAACCGGGAAACTAGGCGAAGACCTTTCGCCTCCTCGCCTGGAGCGGCAGATCACCGCGAATGCTTCCCACGGCCTTCATCTTGCCTCCGCCTCGCGTATAGGTCATCCGGTAAACACGGCCGTCCGGGCCCTCCTGATAACGTTCGTTCGCATTCTCTAACTTCGGGAAATACCGGCCCTTGAGGTCCCTGAAAAGGTGCACCCGCATCACCGATTCGCCCCGGGTCTTCGTGCCCGCCGGGACCACATCCAGGATGCCCCCATCCTTCACCACCCGATAGGCCCCGTCTCTCGCGCGGTATCCCACATACGACTGCTCGACGTCCTTGAAATAGACATCCGCATTGAACGGCCATAATTCGCCATCGACCTCCTCGAAAAATTCGCCCCCGATGATGCGGATCGTCTTGCCCGTGAGCGTCAGCGGGTACTCTGAAACAAAGTGGTCCGGACTGTGGGTCAGGAGCAGCTTCTTGTGACCCCTATGCGCCAGGACGGCATAGTTCGTATGGACCACGGATCCCCTGCCCGCCACATCGTGGACGAGCACGTGGCCGTCGTAGAGCTTCATGGCCCTCTCGTACCGGGCCGGACTCCACGTCTGCTCAATGTAATCGTTGATCTCCCCATAAAGGATATAGGCCTCGTCAAATTCCTTCTGCGACCGGTCCAGCTTCTGCTTCCGCACCGTGGTGGCCATCTCCTTCCACAAGACCGGGTCATACACCGTATCGGAGCTGAAATAAATCTTCTCGTCCGGTGTGGTCAACCGCAGCGAGACCGTCGAGGGACCGTGCCACGCCGTACACTTGTGGGCCTCGAACGTGATCCCGATCTCGGGCTCGAAGAACGGATGCTGGTCGTCGCTATAGAACCGATTCTCGGTGAAGGGGTAGTAGGACTCCGGCTCAACCCACCGCTTCGTGTCAAAGTCCCGAAAGATGAGCCGTGGTCGATTTGCCTCTGGGTGCACCACCACCTTGGCTCGATGTGGGGAGACGATTTGACCCTGCTCGTCCATGACGCGCCAAACGGAACCTTCCTCACCAGGCAATCGGCAGCGAAGGGTCCGGTAACGTGCGGTGGGACCAAAAACAATCGGCTCGATGTAGAGGGTGAAAGGCACCTCGAGCACCTGCCGAGAATCGGAGGAGAGGGTTCGCTCGAGGCCACCGCGTGAGTTTTTCCAGAATTCTTCGAGTACGGTTTCCGATGCGACGAGTCGCAGGGGCGACTTCGGCTTCGAAAAGTAAAACTTGTAGAGCGCCATGTCCACGAACCACCGACGGTGGTCTTCGTGGGAATGCGTGGCGATGATGCCGTGGAGTTGGTTGATGGCGTCGCCGCCGATAGCGCTGAACACGGCAGCGCCACAGTCGATCAGGTACGCGCCACTATTGTAAGTGATTTTATAGCAAATACTTGTGCCGAGGCGCGAAAACGGACCCGAATCGCCAAGAAATTCTATCTTCACACCCTTATCAGACCGGAACGGCATGGGAGCTCTCCCGGTAAGAATCGGTCAGCCTGGCCCGGATCGCACCGCCTGGCAACACCAGCGCTGATTCCACGACCCGAGATTATAAGTCCTTGAAAGGAAGGCGTCAAGAATTGACGCCGTTCCCTCGCCTGTCTATAATTCATTCTTAGGCGCCGCTCATTCATGAACGGCGCAATCAGAAGGGAGAAATGCACCTCCAAAAAAACTCCGCCGGGTGCTCCCTGAATCCCTCCCACCTGGACATGTCCCGTCGGGACATGTCCAGGACGATCTCTTCCCTAGTCCCAACCTCCCTCCACGGGACCCCTACGGGAAACGGGATTCCTATGGGCGACAGGTGCGAAAACGGCGCCCCCCACGTCCCAAGGTCCCAACGAGATCCTTCCCATGGGGACACGTGCGGGAGGATCCTTACGGGAGGACAAGTCCGAGAGGCGGGTGCGGCGCGGAGAAATTACAGCCTCGGACTCTGACGGTCACCGTGCCAAGGGTTGCGACGTCACGCAACCCTTTTTCGTTTCAACCTCTCCCCTCTTTCCCCCGGTCACCCATGGGCCTCTCTGCGGATATCATCGACAACCTTACCGGTTTCAGCAAGGCCATGTACTCCACGTGGTTCTACTACCGGCCCGCTCGTATCTTGCTGGATTCCGGCGAGGGCGTCAGCACTTCCATGGATAACTACTCCTTCGGAGTCGAGCAGGTCTTCCTCAGCCACGGGCACTATGACCACATCGGCGGCCTGCCCGGCCTCGTACACGCCCGCAACTCCGCCCGCGGCGACAAGGAGAAAGGAATGAAGGTGATCTACCCCGAAGGCGACGCCCTCGTTCGTGCCCTCCGGGCATACATTGAGCGTATGAGCCCGCACCTGAGTTACGAAATTCAGTGGCATGAGTGCAGCGAGGAAAAGGAAATCCCGCTCCGGGTCGGCGGTAAGGACGCCTTCATCCGCTCCTTCCGCACCCAACACACCCGGTCCGCCCGCACGCTCGGCTACCTCCTGGTGGAGAAACGAACGCGGCTTCAGCCGCGGTTCGCTGCCCTCGGGCAGGAAGAGATTCGGCAGAAAGTGCTCACCTCAGGCCGTGACGAAGTCATGGAGACCTACGAAAAAATCCTCCTGGCCTATGGCGGCGATTCCCTGGCCCTCTCCCCCGCACGCGTCGCCCGCGCCGAGGTGCTCGTGCATGACGCCACCTTCCTCTCCGAAAAAGACCGCGAAGAGCCCACTCATGCCACGAGCGAGGAAGCCATCCGGGTGGCTCACGACGCTCAGGTCGGCCTCCTCCTCCTCCACCACGTCTCCTCGCGTTACCCGCTGGACCGCATCCTGCAGACCGTGGCCGTCCAAGCCCGAACCCTGGCGCCTGGCCTGCCCGTCCTCCTCGCCATCGGGCGGTCCATCCTGCCTGTGGAAAAGCGAGAGACGGCCCCCGCTCGACAGCCGCCACCATGACTTTTCTCCGTGACCCCAATTGGAGCACGGCCGTCCAGATCGTCCGGCGGCTGAGACAGGCCGGATACGAAGCCTTCTTTGCCGGCGGATGCGTGCGCGACTGGCTCATGGATAGCCCGCCTCACGATATCGATATCACCACGGCGGCCACCCCGGACGTCGTCCGTTCGCTTTTCACCCATTCGCTCCCCGTTGGTCAGAAGTTCGGCGTCACTCTGGTCATCGAGAACGGCCGGCCCTTCGAGATCGCCACCTTTCGAGCCGAGTCCGGCTACTCGGACGGTCGGCATCCCGGCCAGGTCCAGTTTACCGATGCCCGACACGATGTGCTCCGCCGTGACTTCACCATCAACGGATTGCTTTTCGATCCCGTCCGGGAAGCGGTCATCGATTTCGTCGGCGGTCAGGAAGACCTTGCACGGCGGACAATCCGGGCCATCGGCAGTCCCACCGAGCGCTTCGCCGAGGATCACCTCCGCATGCTCCGGGCGGTGCGTTTTGCGGCTCGCTTCGGTTTCGCCATCGATCCGGATACCTTCCAGGCCATCCAGCAATCGGCCTCACGGATTCTCAGGGTCAGCTCCGAACGCGTACGGGACGAGCTCGACGGCATTTTCACCGGCCCTGCCCCAGACTTCGGGCTGCGCCTCCTCGACCAGTCGGGCCTGCTGGCCTGCACCCTTCCCGAAATCCAGCGCATGAAAGGCGTCGCCCAACCGCCGGAGGTGCACCCCGAAGGAGACGTGTTCCAGCATACTCTCAAGATGCTCGGACTCGCCCAATGCTCGGATACTGCCCTGGCCTTCAGTATTCTCCTTCACGACTCCGGCAAGGCCTTGGTCGCCCCGCGGGACGCCGGCCAGCACTTTCCCCGCCATGCGGAAATCGGCGCCGAGGTCGCCAGGACCGTTTGCCGCCGCTACCGACTCGCGAATCCCCTGGTGAATCGGATTGTCAGCCTCGTCGCCCAGCATCATGAGCTGGACCAGGCCCGAGGCATGAGGCCAAGCCGCCTGAAACGCATCCTGCGCCAGGGCCATGCGAGCCAGCTCCTCGAGCTCCACCGGCTGGATTGCCTGGGCAGCCACGGAAACCTCGCCAATTGGGAATTTTGCCAGCAGCGCCTCATCGAGTGGCCGCGGGAAGTCCTCGATCCGCCGCGTCTGGTCACGGGTGACGACCTGATCGGCCTCGGGCTGCAACCGGGCCCCCTGTTCCGTAAAATCCTTGAGGCCGTGGAAGAAGCCCAGCTCGAGGAAATCTTGAAGTCTCGCGAACAAGCGCTCGAGTTTGTTCGCTCTCAGTGGAGACCGCCATCGGCTAAGGAATAGGCAGCAAGGTCGCTGGACGGCGACCTCAAACCGGCCACTTTTTCCTCGTGTTCGACCTCCTCGTGGTCCTCGTCCACGAGGGGACCGAGACAATCCAAGCTACTCGATGACGCGAGCCAGTACCAGGAAGTCCTCAAGCACTTCCTTGATTGTTATTGATAATTGGAGGCTGCCGCACGCGCTCTAAGGCACTGTAACAAAATAACTCATCGGAATTGAACGCAAACAGATGATACTGTACAATGACATTTATGGTTACCCTGAATGTCATCCGACAGAAGTACA
>JACPCR010000111.1 GCA_016179685.1 Planctomycetota bacterium
TGAAGTTCCCCCCGTTTTTTGGACAGGTAGTTAAGCTCGATTTTGGAAAGGATCAGAGTCCAAGAGACGGGAGGAGATGAGATGAGTCAAAAGCGCAAGAGGCATTCGGACGAGTTCAAGGCGCGTGTGGCACTGGAGGCGGTCAAAGGGGTGCGGACGCTGAGCGAGTTGAGCTCCGAATACCGTGTGCACCCGACGGTGATCGGGCACTGGAAGCGGCAACTGGTCAGCGGGGCCCCGGTGGTGTTCAGCCGGGCCGCGGGCCGGAACGGGAGGACCGAGGAAGAACTGACGGCGCCGCTCTACGAGGAAATCGGGCGGTTGAAGGTGGAGATGGACTGGTTGAAAAAAAAGTCCTGAGCCGGAATCGGGAGGAGAAACGAGCGTGGATCGAATCGAAGCATGCGGAGATCTCGGTGGCGCGGGAGTGCCAGTTGCTGGGTCTTCCGAGATCGAGTTTCTACTACCGCCCCTCTCTGGACGAGGAGAATGCGGAGAATCTCCTGGTGATGAGGCAGATCGACCGGATCTACACGAGGTGGCCGTTCTACGGATCGCCACGGGTGACGGACGAACTGCACGAGAGGGGCTGGACCGTGAACGAGAAACGGGTGGCGCGGCTGATGCGGCGAATGGGCCTGCAGGCCATCGTTCCGGGGCCCCATACGAGCCGTCCGCATCCGGAGGATCGGGTCTACCCGTACCTGCTACGGGACCTGGAGGTGGCGGAGGTCGACCAGGTGTGGTGCTCGGACGTGACGTATATCCCGATGAACCGGGGATTCCAGTACCTCGTCGTGGTGATGGACTGGTACAGCCGCTACGTCCTGTCGTGGGAGCTATCCAATTCGCTGGAGGCGGGATTCTGTGTGACGGCCTTGGAGAAGGCGCTGCGGAGGGGATCTCCGGGGATTTTCAACACGGACCAGGGAGCCCAGTTCACGAGCGAGGCGTTTACGCAGAGGCTTCGGTCGGCGGGGATCCGGATCAGCATGGACGGGAAGGGACGGGCGCTGGACAACATTTTCGTCGAACGGCTGTGGAGGACGGTGAAGTACGAGGAGATCTATCCCGGCGACTACGCGGATGGGACCGAGGCCCGGCGCGGGCTGGGTCTGTACTTTCCGTTCTACAACGACCGGCGCCGGCATCAGGCTCTGGGGAGGAGGACGCCTGCGGAGGTGTACTTTGCGCAAAATTGAGCGCCGCGCGTCCCGCCCCCCTCTCCCTCCAGGGGGGCGGGAGGAGCCCTGCGGAAAGACCCTTGACAGGGAATTCCTACAGCTTATCCTTACTGGAAATCTGTCCAACCGATGGGGGGAAGTTTCAGAGAGCGAGCCACCGCTTCCGGCGCGCTCCTGAGGGAGGATGCGCTGGTTTTGAAGTTTCCGGGATGAGGAGGGGACGGGCGGCCCCGTCGTATCCTCCTGTATTCCTTTGAGAGCGGACCGTCTTGCCGTTACGCTCCGCAAAGGCGAGAACCACATCCTGTGAATAGCTGACCGGGCGAAGATCTCTGGGTTGCTATCCATTTCAATTTCACGAATGATGGTTGCCGGTATCTCGGCCAAGCAGGTCGCATCAGTCATCGCCGGTGCTCTGGGATGGAGTGCATGATGATGAAGACCCAGACGAAACTGGCAGCAGCCCAAATCTGGAGCGCCAAGGCGCGCATCGCTCGGCGCCTGCGGCGCAATCCCATCCGGCGCAACGCGCACTTCCTGAAATACAACATCAGCGCTGCCACCTACGACGAGGCATACTCCCGCGCCTACGGTGAGGAGTATCTGGGCTACCTGGAAGCGTGGGTCCGCAAGGCAGCCGACCGCAAGGTGGACCTATTGCTGCTGCCCGAGTTCTGCTTCACCCCCGGCGTGCTCGCTACGCCGATGAGAGGAGTGAAGCCCAATCCGCACGCCAAAGCCGACGCCGTACGGCTCTACACGTGGTCCGGGCGTCTGTTTATGGACTGGCTTTGCCGCCAGGCAAAAGACACGGGAATGCTGCTCGCGGCCGCCAGTTATACGGTCCGCGGTGGCCGAATTTACAACGCAGGCCTCCTGGCGGATGAGCGCGGGCAGCTTTTGCTGCGCTACGAGAAGATTCATCTCCCTTACGACGAGAAGGTCCACGTGGCCGCAGGCCGCGACTACACCGTAGCCGACACACGCCTGGGGCGGATCGGATTTTCGATCTGCTACGACATCCAGTTCCCCGAACACCAGGCATGTCTGGCCGCGCGTGGGGCACAGATCATTCTCCATCCGTCGGGCGGCTACATGCTGCCCGACGAGTCGCCGGAAATGGGCCAGAATCGCCTCCGCGTCCGCGCCAGTGATCATTTCTGCGCCCTGGTGTACGCCAGTTTTGCACCGGAGAGTTGGGAGCCAGGAGAGTCCTGCGTCATCGCACCCAACGGCGCGGTGAGGGCTTGGATTCAAGGGAAAAAGACCGGCTTGGCGGTCGGCGAGGTCACGGTCGGCGCCAAGCGGTCATGGCCTTCCGACGGGCCGGAAGCGCCGGACTGGGAAGCCGTCCGCCGATCCCTGCGTCGTCCGCAGACTTACCGGCCGCTACTGCAAAAGCCCAGATAAGGAAACTGAACATGGGAACATCGAAATCGGCTTCCGGCAGCCGCGCCACCGATCTCCGTGACCATGGCATCGCCGTGTACAGCGGGTCGTGCCTCAGCGTCAGGGCGTGGCGTGACGCGAAGACTGACCGCGATTACGTGTACTGCGGCATCACCAGCACTTCGTCCCTTGTCGTACAGGTGGATGTCGCCACGGGCCGTTGCCGCTCCTTCCGGTTGCCAAAGCCTTGCAGCGGCCCCTGGGGTATCGATTTCACCCTGGACGGCCACCTCCTTGTCACCAGTTGCTGCGGACGCCTCTGCCGCATCGACCCGCGGAAGGGCAAGGTATGGGTCACCGCCAATACGGGACATTGGCTCTGGGTCATTAACCGTGGCGCGGACGGCAAATTCTACCTCGGCTCATCGTCGGAGTGCCGACTTTTCCGTTACGACGCGGCGACGGAAGGCCTCGAAGACCTCGGCCAACTCGATGGGGTGCAGAAGTATCTGCGTGGCGTCGCTGGCGGCGACGATGGCTATATTTACGGTTCCATCGGTTGCACCGCGGCGCAGGTCGTAGCCTACCCTATCGCCAACGGACGCGTCACAAAGCTCCTGCCGAAATTCGAGGAATGCCCCGGCTTTCAGAGAATCGTCCGCGGCCCGGACGGGAGGCTCACCGTCCACACTCTCCGCGGCAAATGGTACCACCTCTCGCACGGCCAGGCCTTCCCCCTCCGGGATGCCGAGGCCCGACAAATGACCAAGGAGTATCCCTGGGGACTTCCGGAGTCGTTGCCGGATGGTCGGCCCGTCACCCATGTCGATCCCGACGCCATCCGCATCGGCGAAGGCCCGAAGGCCACGATAATCCCGCTCAAATACAAAAGCGACGGGGCGAACATTTTTCATCTGGCGGAGGGACCGGCAGAGACGGTCTATGCCAGCACCATCATGCCGCTTTACATCCTCCGGTACACGCCGGCCACACGAAAGCTGGAAAACCTCGGCCGCGGCGGACCCGACAACGGCGAAGCCTACTCGTTCGGACACTGCGACGGCAAGCTCTACTACGCCTGCTACAGCTACGGCAACTTGATGCGCTACGACCCGACCAAGCCCCTTCACAAGGACCCACCGGGAGCGATGAAATGGAATGACAATCCAAAGCTCATCACCCAGTTGGGAATGGGACACAACCGTCCTCGCGCGATGTGTGTGGACAGCAAGAAGCGCGTCTGGATCGGTAGTTTCCCCGAATACGGAATGAACGACGGGGGCCTGGGCTGCTACGACACCGTGCGCCGGAAATACGAGAACAACCCCGTGGTCATCCGCAACCAGAGCATCATCGCGCTCACTGCAGATGCGCCCGGCGATATCCTCTACGGCGGAACCAGCATCGGCCGCGGCAGCGGAACGGACCCGGTAACGAAGGAGGCGCACCTGTTCGCCTTGGATGCGCGTCGGCGAAGGCTTCTATGGAGGGTCGTGCCCATACCTGGCGTCATTGGAGTCCTCAACCTGCTTTATCTCGATGGCAAGCTTTACGGAACGACGGGGGGCGCGGCTCGCGGCGTGTTCCATTTCTTCCGGTTCGACCCGAGGAGGCGCACGATGGACTACGTGATGCCGTCGGAGATTTCGGGGGTTCGGGAACAGTCCCTGTGCATCGGGCCCGACGGCAACATCTACGGCATCACGTGGATCACGATTTTCCGTTGGATTCCGGAGACGGGAAAGATCGAAGTCCTTTATCGTTGCTCGCCCCGAGAGTCGAAACGTTATCCTGGCGGCTCGCTTTTCCACCGCGGAGCGGTGATCCTTGGCGGTCGCCTTTACTTCTCCTGCGGCCCGCACGTCATGTCGATGCGCCTGCCGCTCTGAAGGAGAATTGAACCGATGAAAGGTTTCTCGCTTATCGGAATGGCCTTCACTTTAACGAGAATCGGCATGCCGATCTCAGCCGAGACGCCGGCGCTTCCCCCTACGGGCAAGGCAGGAGCGGAAATGACGACGAAGGGCACATCCGCACAGGGCCACATGAAAGGTGTTCGACGAATCATCTTTGCTGACGACAGTCTGACCGACGGCTCCGCGTGGTGCGATTGGGTCATCGAGACGTTGCGGGCCAACGGCTATCCCAACCTGATCAAGCAGGATGCTGGCGTGGCCGGGGACAACATCCTGAGGCTGAATGCCCGTTTCCAGCATGACGTCCTGGACCTCAAACCGGACCTGGTCATCCTCAACATCGGCACCAACGACCGTGAACCGGTGGAAGATTACCGGCGCGATGTCGAGGAGATGGTCAAACAGCTTCGGCAGAGCGGGGCACGAACCTTGTTGTGTGTTCCGCCCGGTATTTGTGATCCCAAGGACCCGACGATTCAACCTGTTTCTCTTGCCCGCTTGGAGCGGAAGCCTGGCCAGATGTCCGGACTGGTATTTATGGGATGTGAGCTTGGCCCTTGAATTGTGAATCGACATACCGGACAAGGACACCCCAACGCACCATCGCCGCCACCAGGCACCCCTCAGAAGCCTCAGGAACTTCTTGAGATTTTCAGCGCATGAACTCGCCCTTACGCGCCGAAAGGCTTTGCCTCGAGTGGATGGCCTTGCCAGTCGCACAGGGCAAGAGTATAAGGAGCCCACCGAGATTGCTTGAGAATCGCACATCAAATGAAATTGTTCGCTGGACAAGGTGGGCTCCTGCCTCAGAAACCCAGAGTGGCCGGCGTGCTGTCCGCGGTCATGTCCGTCACGATTGCGGCGACCCTCCATGCCGGTCCCGTGAAGATCGAGCGACCCGAAAAGGGGACGGTGCTCGTGAGGGAACCCGGTGCACCAGGCGGGCGGTGCGTGGCCGTGCGCATCCAGGAAAAGCCGGGTGCGGTCGCCATGGGGCTTCAATGGGCGGATGCCAGGCCCGGCATCTATCGGGTGTCCCTCCCGCTTCATCTGCACGTTCGACCCGGCTTCAACGCCGCGCTGCTCAAGATGAACGTCGCGTTCGGCGCGAGCCGTAAGCCGTGGCTGGCGTATCCGGTCGCGCCGGCCCAACTCGATGCAACGCCTGGTGCCTGGACGCCGTTGACGCGGCCTGTCCTGCTGGCCACCGCGTCGCAGGAGAACAGCCTGACCGTCTCGTGGGACTTTGTCATACCCCTGACCGCCCGGAAGGGCGAAACCGCGTTCGCGATCAAAACCCCGGATGTCCCTGAAATGGGAACCTCGATAGACGTTGCGGAAACGGATGCGAACGAGCCGGACTTCCTCGACGAGGTCGCAGCAGGAACACCCCGGCCTCTTTCGGATATCGACTACCCGGCCATCCTCGTCGGCGATCCCGTTTTCGAACCCGTCGCCACGACGCTCGCGGTGGAAAAGGTCTGGCCGGAAAAGGTCCACGTCTATCCTGGCGAGGCCAACCCGATCGAGGTCATGGTCCGCAACTTCACCGACCAGGAGTCCGAGGCGGTGGTGCGTCTGGAAATGAGGACCGGGCTGGACGAAGCGGCCCCGGTCGGCGAGGAGCGAGTGCGAATTCCTGCTCGGGATTCAGCGCAAGTGAAATTCCCGTGGAAGTCCAACACACGCGAATACGGGCACGAGGCGGCCGCCACGGTCAGCGTGGACGGCAAGCCAGTGCATTCGGCCGAGGAGTATTTCAGCGTCAGCACGCCTGTCTGGAAGACGGCGCTCCAGGGGAGCGGATTCCTCACCTGGTACGGCAGGGAGCAACAATTCGCCCAGCACGTGGGAGACAACCGCCGCGCCTACGTCAACGTGGAGGAGGCCTTCAGTTGGCAGCCGAGTAGTTGGACCGACCTGAACCCGGCGACCGAGACGTGGTTCTCCGGACAGAACAGCTTCCACAACAGCCTATCGGGGCTGCGGGATTGGATCGGCCGCAGTCACGGCCACGGCATCAAGATGATCACCTATTCCTGGCCATCCGCGAGCGGCAAGTCGGGATTCGACTTCGGCCGGCGCTTTCCGGAGATTCTGTGCCGAGACAAAGGCGGGCTCGCCCAAATCGACCTCGAGGACCTGGGCTTGCAGGCTTACACCCACAGTCGTCCTGAATTGTGGAGGTATCAAAGTGGGCTCTGGCTGAGCAACTTCATCAACCTCGGCCTCCTGCGGGCCATCGACCACCATGCCAGGGAGGTCATCCGGTCATCCCGGAATTTTGGCTGGGACGGACTACGATTCGATTGTCCTCCCGGATGGAGTCCGATGGGGACCGCGGACGTGCACAAGGAGTTCGAGATACTCGGGGTGCAGGACCTGATGAAGCAGCTTGTGCCTGAATACTACGACAGCAAAGACCCGGAATGGTCCGGGGAGGCGATCAGCAAGCGGAACGTGCGGTATTTCCGGCACGTGTTCAGGACGGAGATCAACGAGCATTTCGCTCTGTCCTACAACGCTGGCGGACTCGAGCCCGTGGATATGGAGAAGGCCTGGTGGCTGCGCGAGATGTGCAAGGACGGCGGGCAGATCATGAACGAGGCGATCCGCAACATGGCTTCGATCCCGACCTACATGGACGGTGCTTGGTGGCATGCCGAGGCGGCCAGACAGGCCGGCGGCTACAGTTGCCTGTTCATGGCAGAGAAGAGCACGTCACCGCTGGCCGCCACGTACTCCGCGGTGTTCACGTTTGCCTCCGGCTCTCATCCTTACTTGGACTACGGCTGGCTGGGTCCCATGCCCGGCGAGTATTCGAAGTTCATGACCCGTTACGGCGAGTACTGCTGGGACCTCGCCCTGGCCCCCGTTAGCGCAGGTCAAGCTGGCGTCTCGGTGGAATCGAAGTCGCCGCTCCTCTGGGAGCGCTATCTCCGGCAGCGGCAGGCCGGCGGCGTCTTGCAGACGGTCGTCCACCTGATCCGTCCGCCGGAGAACTCGCTCGAGAAGGCCGCGTTGTTGTCCCAGGTTGAATGGACTCACAACGTCACGGTCAGAAAGCAGTGCGACACAGAACCCAGCGTGTGGCTTCTGACCGCCGAGCCGGAATTGACCGCGGTCCGCCTCCCAACGAGACAAGTTCAGCCGGAGCATCGAGAAAACGGATATTCCGTGACCGTCCCCAGTGTGCGTTTCTGGACCCTCCTGGTATGGAGCGAAAGGCCGTAAGAATGGATCGAAGCTGGGTCATTCAAAGTAGCCGCTCAAGGCAAAGATTTACCGCGGAGGACGCGGAGGGACGCTGAGAAAGGATGGACTCGACACCCCACCTATTTTTTGCCTGTTTCTCCGGCTACCTGCTCATCAAAGGCGGCTCAGACCCGATGAATTTCATGAGCTGTTGCCAGACACTGGGCATTCAAGTCGAGCCTCGGGAGGAAACTGAAGGAGAAATGAGCAATCGCAGAACCGATCCGCTGAACGCCAAGCTCGAAGACATCCTCAACCCGGGGAACTCCGTTATCGCGCCCGGAAAATCGCCGAGATGAAGGACCGATGGCTCTGCGGGAGCGCGGAAGACATTCCGGAACACGTATGAAAACACAGGAAACGGTCTGTCCTGCCCCATGCCTGCTGGCTGCGCTAGCCATCGGTTGGCCTTCGCTTTCACTCGCCCAGCAGGCTGTGCCGCCCGCCTCCGAGTGGCAGTGGGAGAAAACCATCGTGCCGTTGGCGCTCGTCATGCCTGGTCTTTGGGGGGAAACCTTTCAAATCGACAAGGCGCTGGACAAGGTGGGATACCGCCAGAGGGGGGACCTCAAGGATCTCGCAAGATACACGGTCATCGTGCTCGTCAATGTCCCGGTCGTCCGATTTCCTGAAGGCTCGATCAACGACCTCCGCGAATTCGTGAGCCAGGGCGGCGGGCTGGTGGTGCTGGGCGGGCTGTCCTCCTACGCCAATGGCGGGTATCCAGGCACGCCTCTGGACGAAATACTGCCGGTTTCGCTCAAGGAGAGCTACATCGATCATTTCCCCTCCGCGGAGAAGGGCGCGAAACTCGGGCCGGCGGAATCGGCAGACTGGCCTCTGAACTTTGACTTCCGGGCCGGGCCGACTGCCTATTACTTTCATACGCTGATTCCCAAGGACGGCGCCCGGGTCCAGGTGAAGGTCGGCGACCTGCCGGCGCTGGTCAGCGGGTCGTTCGGCAATGGCCGCGTCGTGGCCTGCGCCCTTACGGCCAACGGCAATCCGGAGGCCGGCGTGCTGCCGTTCTGGGACTGGAAGGACTGGCCCGCCCTGCTCGGCCAGGCGCTCGATTGGGCCGGAGGCGCAAGGCCCGCAGGAAATGCTGCGGCCCAAGACCGGGAGAGCGGCCCCAAGCCGTTGACCGAGGAGGAACTCGACTCGCTGGAGATGGACTTGACGGACATGCCGGTGGACTTCGTGGCGCGGGCCATGGCCACTCCCGATGAGAGGGCAGCGAACGTATTGTTCGACCTGGCGGCGCCCGCGGAAGGCGAAGAGGCAAAGTACACACTCGACACCACGCTGACCGCGCTCCTGCCTTATTCCCGGCCCGCGTGGGGCGAGAAGCTCAAGGCTCTGGCCGACGATGTGAACCCGAACATCAAGACAAGACAGGCGGCTCTCGTTCTGATGGGCGCGAGCCGTAGTCCGCTGGCCTATCCTGCCTTGACCAAGGCATTGAAGGACGATCGGGTTGACCTGGCGGCCATGGACGGGCTGGGCCTGTTGGGAAACAAAGACGGTATCCCGCTTCTGCGGCGGCGCTTTGAGGAGGTCTTGACGCCCGCCAGGCTGCCGGAGGGTCCGGACCGCTGGAAGCCCGCAGAATATGCCGAAGCGTCCCGCCCCGCGGCTCACGCGGCCATCGCGCTTTACCGGCTTGGCGACCCGGAAGGCGTGACGAGGCTGTGTGAGTTTGCCGCGAACTTGAGCCTCTATCGCCGAATTCTTTGGAACGCGGCCAAGCGGTGGCCGAGGGACCCTCAGGGCCAGGCGATTCTGAAGGGGATCATCGACCGCGCCGAGATGCTGCAGGAGGCCTGGGATTTTCTTGTGGGCGGCGCCGGACCGATCCCGGCCTCGCAAGGAGAAGCGTTTGTGAAATACGCAGCGGCCGCTGATGATCCGGTCGTCATCGAGTTCCTGGCGCTCGCGATGGAAAAATCCGTCGGCAGCCCGGCCAAAGCGGACTGGCAGTCGCTCTCCGCGGCCAAGAGCGGGATTCTCGCAAGAATGGCCAGGGCGATGATCCTCACGGGTGGAAAAGAAGACTGATTCCAAACCACGAAGTCGCAATATGAATTCACGAACAACTACCTGGCCCATCCCGCACACCGAGATGGTTTCGGATGTGTACCTCGTCTCCGTCGGGGGCACGGCAGTGCCCGTTTGGCTTTCACGCGTGCGTGAAGCCATCAACCGGCCCGAGGGCGCCGGTTGGACGAGCATGCTCAACGGCCCCACCGAATGGTGTTCGTTCGCCCGTCTTGATGCCGACTACCCTGCCCGGATCGATGTGCGCGTCCTCAAGCCTTTCCGCAGTATCGAGGTGCTTCCCCGCTCGGCCGGTGTGCTTCCGAAAGTCGAGGGAAGCCTGGTGGCGCTGCATGTCGATCGGCCGCGCCTGCTCACGGTCTGCCTGGACGGCACGGATGAACACCCACTTCACCTTTTCTGCCGCGAGGTCGAGAGCAACCGCCCTGACCCGAATGATCCGAACGTCATCACCTTCGGTCCGGGCGAACATTGGGTCAATTCGGTCCGGGTAAGGAGCGGGCAGACGGTCTATGTTGACGGCGGAGCGATCCTGCGCGGCGTACTCCCGGAGGGGGCTCAGGGCCGGCGGGGCGGGGTCTTGAATCTCACCTCCTACGATTCCCCGGTCATCGATGTGGAGGGAGTTGAGGATGTCCGCATCTGCGGCCGAGGAATTCTCGACGGCGGCTGTCTACCGCATCCTGCGAGGAATTTGATCAGGGTGAGCAACTCCCGCGGAGTGCGGATCGAGGGCCTCACCTTGCGCAACTCCCCCAACTGGCACTTGCCCATCTGCGCCAGCGAAGACGTGACGGTCGAAGACCTGGCCTGCATCAGCGGCCGCCTGAACAGCGACGGCGTCAACTGTGTCAGCAGTTCCCGGGTCACGGTGCGCCGGACGTTCGTGCGCGGCCACGACGACTGCTTCGTGGTGAAGACCACGGACCCTGGCCGCCCCGCGACCGACATCCTTTACGATGGTTGCATCGCCTGGGATGACTGGGGGTACGCCTTCGGCGTGTCCTACGAGACCCGTGCGGACATCCGGGACGTGGTCTTCCGCGATTGCGATGTGGTCTTCGCCCGGAACTGGCCGCTCGGGGTTCACGTCAGCGACTCCGGCGTCGTCGGCCCCATCCTCTTCGAGCGGATTGGCGTGTACTATCCCCGCACGGCCATCGCACCTCACATGAGCCGCCAATCCGTCAAGCTCGACATTGTCGAAGACGTCTGGGGTAAAGACGGCCAGCGCGGTCATATCCGAGACATTACGCTTCGTGACATCGAAATCAACGGCGTGGACCTGCCCCCGATCCTCCTCGCCGGACACAACGAAGACCACCGCATCGAGGACATTCTCTTCGAGAACGTCCGGTTGAATGGCCGCCCGCTCGTCACCTTGGGGGACCACCTCTTCCGCATCAACGAGCACGTGCGGAACGTCACGGTGCGAGCAACGTAAGTCCGGAATTCTTTCCGAAATTGAAATGCTGCAAGAGGCCTTGGACTTCCTCGTGGGCAATGCCGGCCCGATCCCGGCCTCGCAAGGAAGATAGGATTTTCCCATTGCATGACCGTCCCAAGTCTGTAAAATTTTCAAAAGCACGATCCGGGTATATGCCCAATATATTGTGGCGGACATGCGGCGCGCCTCATCGAGTTGGGCCACCATGCCTGCCATCGAGTCAACATCGGACACAGTTTCTCTTCACACCGCTCACCTTGGGAATCTACTGACAAGGGCGTGAAAAATGGGTACCAGCACCAAGTCATTCGGAAGCTCCAAGAGGGAAAGTCATGATTCCTCCGTCTTTAACGGTCGAAGAATTCTTGATGGCCTCAGGCCCAAGGTGAATGGAGGAAGCGCCACAGGCTTGCCCATCCCCCCCTTGGACGCCACGAAGATTAACCGAATCTACTGCAAATCTTCTGAGAGGATGACGGAGGATCTTCCCGAGAACAGCGTGGCCTTGGTTGTGACATCCCCGCCGTATAACGTTGGCAAGGAGTACGACAATGACCTGTCCCTCGATGAATACCTGAAACTCCTGAGAAAGGTCTTTGATGCTACCAAAAAGGTCCTGGAACCAGGTGGACGAGTGTGCATCAACATAGCCAACGTCGGAAGAAAGCCCTACATCCCTCTCGCATCGTACGTTAACCGCATCATGCTCGAAGAACTGGGTTATCTGATGAGAGGCGAGATTCTTTGGGTGAAGGGAAAAAGCGCCAATGGGTCCTGTGCCTGGGGGTCTTGGCGTTCTGCCGGGAATCCTGTCCTTAGAGACACCCACGAGTACATATTGGTCTACTCAAAGGGCCAGTTTGGCCGTGCAAGAACTGGCAAGAGTTCAATAGGCGCCGATGAATTCCTGAACAACAGCCTTTCTGTCTGGGAAATGGAACCGGAGAGCGCTTCCAGAGTAGGGCATCCTGCTCCATTCCCTGAGGAGCTGCCCAAGCGTTTGATCGAATTCTACACCTACCAGGATGACCTCGTACTGGACCCTTTCTGTGGGGTGGGAACGACGTGTGTGGCGGCTAAGAAGCTCAACCGCAATTACGTAGGCTACGACATTAAGCAAGAATACGTCGACATGGCCAAGGAAAGGCTGAGTACACCGCCCCCTGGTTTTGCGGAGTTCCAACGAAGGGCAACAATTGAAGGCAAAGGCGCTCAGAAGTTCGCCGAATCCCTCCTGGAGAAATGCGGTTTCAAGATTACTGCTCGAGACCGTAAGCTCAAAGGCCTTGGCATTCAGGTCAGCTTCGTTGCAGAAGACAAGACAGGCCGGTCATGGTACTTCGATGTCACCGGAGCGTTCACAAGCCAGCGAGCCGGGCTTAAGCGGACCGACACCGTTTTCAAGTGTTTGGGACGTGCCAGCGTCATGGCCGCAGACGATGATCGGCGTTACGCGCGTCTTGTCCTTCTGACAACCGACTTGCCTAGAAAGGGGAGTTCAGGGGATCAGGCCCTTCGAGCAACGAAGGGAAGGACATTTTTTGACGCGATTGAGATTGGAAATGAGCAGCAAGAGAGCCGACTCCGCGAATACGCACAGGGAAACCGAGACCGCCCCATCGAAGGATTTTGGCGCCCGGGGGAATACGGCGGCCCCGGCTTGGCTCCTGGTGATCTGCAAGTACCGGGCTCGCCTTCTTCTGAACGCATCGAGGATGCGATTCCCGCAGCGGGCCTGCCTGGAATCCTCCCTACTACGAGTTTCAGCCTGGGTGCTCGGCGAGAGTCTTAGTCAGGGGACAGTCGCAGGAGTTGCCGGCACACATCTTCAATGCCAGCCTTTCGATCCTTGCGCAATGCCGCGAGCCGATAAACTCCCCGGAAATCGCCTATTTGGCGCACGTTGACGAGAAGTTCCGCATCTATCGGGAGTGGGCTTTGGGCCCGAACACGGTGTTTCGTGAGCCGCAGAAGGCGGACATGCTTGGATGGAAACCTGGACCGTCGCCGACCGTGCGACCCTCAAGGGGTATTATGGCAGCGAACTGCAAGAATCAGCTCTGCCGTCGTTGGTAGATTTGGACCAGCGGCGCCAGGAGGACGTGCAGGACGACCTGGGCCATGCCACCCGCGATTGTTCGAATGCCTGCGCGAAGGGCACGCGGTCATTTGAAATTCTCGGCAGGCTGAAGCCCGCTGCGTTGCAGTGCTTACCCAGCTTCGCCCGTGTCGGCCGCGTCTTGGCGGCGAAGCTGTAAGGGCTACCGACACCCGCGAAAATGACCTCTAGACCACCTTCTACGGCGATTCCGGAGCACTTCGGCAGTCGAGTGCACGCTGGATTCCTGGGCCTTGTTGCCCTTGCCGCCGGCTGCCAGTCCTCACGGCCGTCCCTCCTTCCCGAGGCTGTCCGCTCCGGCCAGCATCAGGGGCATTGCATCGAGGGCGTCCCTTTCATACGGCAGCAGGCCTACTATTGCGGGCCCGCAGCCATCGCCGCCGTCTCGGGCTATTTCGGCCAACCCCTCGACCAGGACCAGGTGGCTCAAGAGGTCTTTTCTAGCTCCCTCCAGGCCACCCTCACCTTGGATTTGGAACTTCTTGCACAGAAACGGGGATTCTGGACCCGGACCGCTGGGGGCAACATGGCCGGCTTGACGCAGTGGATCGACCGCGATATTCCGCCGGTGGTCCTCGTCCGTGTGGGCCCGCCCGGTTTCAAGCGCTTTCATTTCATTGTGCTGACCGGCTACGACGCGACGCGGAAGATGTTTCTGGCCCATGACGGAATTCGGCCGGACCGCGAGATTCCCTCTGGTTCTCTGGAAAAACGCTGGGCCGGGGCGGCCCGCTGGAGTCTGGTGCTCCTCCCGCCCGAACGAGCGACCTGGCCGCTCGCCGCCGCAGAGCACAATGACCTCGCCGTCTTTTATGAGAAACGGGATCGTCTGACGGAGGCTCGGCAGCACTATGACAGGGCGATCGAGATGGAGCCCGGCCGGGCGCTCTATTTTTTCAATCGTGCCAACCTGCTGTACCGACTATTATCGGGAACGGAAGCCGAGGAGGCCCTTTGGAACTACCGCAAGGCCCTCGAGCTGAACCCGGACTATCCCGATGCCCACAACAACCTGGCCTGCGTTCTCATGGGCCTCGGGAGGCTGGACGAAGCCCTATTGCACGCGCAGAAGGCCGTGAAGTCTCCAAGTTCGAATCGCTATCACTACTGGGAGACTCTGGCCGATGTGCACACGGCGAGGAAGGAATACGCTGAGGCGCTTACGGCCTATGAAGAGGCCCTCGAGAGGACACGCCCCGCCGCTCCCGCGTGGGAGAAACTGGCCCTGTCCGCCGCAGAAATCGAGGCCCGCCTCGGACATCCCAACGCAGCACGCTCCCGCCTGAAGGCCCTGCTGAATTCGCACCCGACCGAAGACGCCTCACGACGGGCCAGAATCCTGCTCCAGGCGCAGGGACTGGACCCGGCCAGCCCTTAGCAAAGCGCTCCCTCAAACCGACCCGTGACCACAGGAAGAGGGTGCCCGGTTACCTGAAATCCTCTCCCTTCCCGTGCTTCACGGCGGCCTTCTTGTACAACTCTAACGCTTCCGGCTGCAATTCCGTCAGACGGGCAATCCTCTTTTCGTGACTCGGGTGGGTGGAAAAAAACTCGGGTGGCTGTTTCCCCTTGGAAATCTGCGTCATGCGAATCCACAGATCCGGCGCCTCTGACGGATCGTAGCCCCCCTTGGCCATCAGGAACAGACCCAGCCGGTCTGCCTCTCCCTCGTGACTTCGTGAGAACGGAAGAATGAGCCCAACGGTGCTGCCCAGGCCCAGCCCGGCCAGGATGATCCGTTGCCTATCCCGATCCATGTCGGAGGAGCCGACCCCGATGGCGGCTCCGATCAGGATGGCCTGAACGCCGAGCTGGCGAGTGATCCGCTCGTTGCCGTGCTTCAGCAAGGCATGGGATATCTCGTGTCCCATGACCGCAGCGACCCCCGCCTCGTTCTTGCACACGGGCAGGATGCCCGTGTAAAAGGCGATCTTCCCGCCCGGCATGCAATAAGCATTAACGATGTCCGCCTTATCGAAAAGGTTCACCTCCCATTCGAAACCCAAACAGGCCTGCGGATAATCTCTTTCTGCAACGTCAATCAGTCTGTCGCCAACACGCTTCACGATCTGCTGATGCCCTGCGTTCGGACTCTGCGGATGGCTCTTCTTCTCCTGCTCATATGCCGTCGCGGCCTGGCCATTCAGATACTTCTCCGGAATAAGCCGAGTCGCCTTCCGGCCCAACAAGTTCTCCTCCCGCGCGCACGACACGACGCTGCCGCAGGCGGCGACCAGGATCAGCAGGGCAGCAAATCTTCTTTTCATCGTAAGTCCGGGAGAGTGAGCTGCGCTCTTCATCGGGTCGCCCGTGCGAGCGCCTCGTCCGCGGTGCAATGCTCATGCACCACGGCATGCAGCGCCCGCAGCGCACAGGGAACGTCCGGCTCCTCCCAGACGTTCCGGCCAGCCGTCATCCCCCGTCCCCCGGCCTGGATGACCCCCTGTACCATGGTCAGGAACTCCCGAAACGTGGCGGTTCTCGGTCCCCCGGCGCAAACGATCGGAATCGGGCTCATCTCCACAATCTCGCTGAAACTCCCCGGATCGCCCGTGTAGAGCAGCTTCATCACGTCCACGCCGACCTCCATGCCGGTCCGGGCCGCGTAGCGTACCCATTTCAGCGAGGTGACCTCGCTTCCGAGCCGATCGGCGCTCGGATAGAGGTGCGCAATGACGGGTAGGCCGACCGGGTCCGCCTCGCGAACGAGTTGTGCGAGGGCCTGGACCAGATGTCCCTGGTTGTCGTCGCCCACCGTAATCGACATGGAGATGGCGTCCGCACCGAGGCGCAGGGCCTCTTCCACAAAGCCCATCTGGTACTCGCGCTGTCCCAGATGAGGCACGCGAAACATCGTCTGCACGATCAGGGGCACGCGGCCTGCATAAGGGCTGAAACAATGCTTGGCCGTGCCTTTCGTCATCGTCAGGGCGTCCGGCTTCCCTTCCATGATCGCCGCCAGCGCCTGCCGCAGGCGCCTCAGGCCTGCGGGCAGGTCGTACGACAGGCTGATGCCGTGATCCACGGCAATGGAAACGATCCGGCCGTCCGGTTGGTGAAAAATCCGATTCAAGCGTACGGTCTTGCCCAGCATAGGGTCTCCTATTGAAATCCGCTGCACCCTTCGGGCTCGCGGATTTCAGAGCCCGGGTTGGCCCGGCTTCGCCGGCCCAACCCGGGCGGGTGAGCAGAAGTCTCCAACTCCAGTTTCCAGCATCTCAGCTCATCTTGGATCATCTCGATGGAGCGCACATCGGGGTCGGGATCGAAAGAGTTCAAAAAGCAAGTCTTCAATATCTTATGTAATCTTCCGGGTCGCTTTCAACAGGAAGAGTCGGCCTGCGGTTACCCGTTGAGGAGAGCCGAAACGAGTAGACGCGTACGGAAGTGCACCCGCACTTCCGTACGCGTCTACTAAAGGAGGCCGTTCTTCTTCCGCACCACCCATTCGCACGCCAGGAGGCCCAGGATCGCCAGGTAAATCAAGACGTGGTCCCAAAGGTCCCTCGTCTCCACTTGCACCGTCCTGCGGTTCGCCTCAGCAAGGTCCCCCAGCAATTCGGCGAGCTGGTCCAACCCGTAGTACCGCCCCTGAGTCGCCGTAGCGAGTGCCTTCAGCAATTGCCGGTTCAGAGCATAGTGCCGGTACTCGCGTGAAGAGGTCTGCGCTTCCACTTCGGCCTCGTCGTCGCCCACCAGGCCCTGCGCGTCTCTCGCCCGAGCATGAAAATGATAAAGGCCTGGAAGGGCGATCGCGAACTCGCCCGCATAGATGCCGTCGCGGTGGAGGTCCGCAGCCAGCCGGCGTCGAAGCGTGTCACCCTCTGGACCGCGGACATCGATTTCCACCTCCGCGTCCCGGGAAGGCTGGTAGTCCTGATTCAAGACCGAAACCTCCGCCAGCGCCTTGTCCCCCGTTTCATAGAGATTGCGCTCCGTGTGCACCGTCACGAGCTGGTTCGGAACGTTGATGCGGTAAGCCGCCAGCCAGCGAATGGCGTTCTTCCAGAAGTGCCGGAAGTATCGGTTGTCACCGCTTTCACCGAAAAAGTCCTCGAAATCTTTGCCCCAGCCCGCCGTCGTGTCCGGCATGAAGGCCATGGACCGGCCCTTGCCATAGTGTTGCACGGCCAAGAGAACCTTCCGCCCATAGGGAGTCGACTCGTACGGGTGTACCGCAAGGACCGTTGCCGCCGGCTTCGCCCTGAGCACGTTGTTGTATCCATAAAAAGATGGCATCGACTTCCAAATACTGCGGTTCTTCACCGGGTCCATGCTTAACCTCATGATGGGATGCTCGTAGGCCTCGGGGGACAATTCCCATCGGACCTGGACGCCTTCCGTATAGCGGTCAGCCCGGCCGAGCATATCGACCGGCAACATCTGGTCCACCACGGAGTCGTCGTAGTCGCCGGCCCCAAAAGACGTCCAACCACCCACCATGACATACCCGCCACCGAACTCGCCAACAAAATCCACCAGGTTTCGAAGCTGCCCGTCCGTGAACTGGTCCATGCCAATGTCACTGCTGATCACGATGTCATGCTTGAATAAGTCCTTCCGTGTCCGCGGGAAACCCTTGTCGGGGTGAAGAAGATAGCTGATGCCGGCCCTCTCGGCCGCCTCGACGTTGTCCCTGAACAGAGGGATCACCTCAACGTCCTTGTCCTCCAACAGCGCCTGGACCAGGTACTGGAATTCCCAGAGCGGCCGGTCCGCCCGGCGGTACTGGCTGCCCTCCAGATACAAGACGCGAATCTTGCGACGCGACGAAAAGATGCTGAAGTCCCTGCGGTTGTTCTCCCGGATGACCTCGCCCGCCTGGACCGGCACTTCCACCGTGTAGCGGAGGAGGCCTTCCTCGGCCGGGGTGAACTCGAAGACGGCGGTAGCCGTTTCCTCCAGGAAGGCCACCTCTTTCTCGGCCGCCGTCTCCCCTGCCCTTCGGACGCGAACAGGGGCAAGGTGACGGCCGAATCCATGTTGTCGCAGTTTGACACGGGCCTCGACCGTCGTATTCAGGCGTACGATCCGACGCGTCGAAATCGATGCTACTTCGATGTCCCTGACCTCCTCCGAGCCCGTGCCGGCGATCAGCAACGGGACACCCCGGCGTTCCATCGGCTCGCTCGCGGCCCCGATGTCCCCGCCCGTGGTGTCCGCACCATCTGTGATCAGGACGACCCCCACGGTGTTGGCATCCACTGCCCCTTGGGCCAGGTCCGACAGCGACTGGGCCAGGTCCGTGACGCCGCCACGCGGTCTCAGCCCCGCCAGCGTGGCGACCTCCCGAGCCCCGCCGTCGAACTCGAAGAGCCTGAGTCGATATCTCTGCGCCAAGGCTTCGAAAAGACCCAGGTCCCCCGCGAGACGCCGGAAACGATCCAGCCGGCTGGCGGGCCCGTCCTGATCTTCGATGGACATGCTCGCCGAAACGTCCACGGCAACGACCAGGTTGGGGTCCACATTCGAAGCGATCGGCCTGCGAACGGTCGGCCTGCTCACACACGCCAATATCAGGACAAGACAACCCAACCGCAGCCCGGAAAGCCCCCAGCGCGTCCCACGGGGCAGGTCGAGTCTTCGCGACTGGTAGAGCCAGGCCGCAAGAGCCAGGATGGCCGCCGCCAGGGCCAGAAAAGCACCCCAGGGCCAGGGCGGGTAAAGGGACCATTCCGGGTCGGGATGAGCATGGGCCATGAAATGAGGCGCCGCAAGGTTGAAAGTCTGTGAGGAACCGCTAGAATCCTACCATCTTATAATGGCGGGTTGAAATCCCTTATGAGCCATCGAATACGCGGGCCGGTTTTCTCGTCTAGAGAAAATAGAAGGCAATCTTCGGCCAGACCTCCCGATCCAGACTCCGCCATGGTGGAGGCCGCGCAGTCGGGTGACCAGGCCGCTTTCGCCCAGCTCTATGAAAAATACAGGGAGAAGATTTATCGATTGAGTTGGCGGCACACCGGGGATAAGGAAAAAGCCCTGGACCTGTGTCAGGAGAGTTTCATCAAAGCGTTCCTGGCGCTTCCGCGTTTCCGGTTCAATTCCACATTTTATACCTGGCTTTTCCGTATCGCTTATAACACCTGCATGGACGCCCACCGGCTCGAAGCGGCCGTGGCCTCGGCCGAAATTTCCGTCGAACAACTGGACGAGGCCGCATGGGGCCAGGTTTACGTCGGCAGGGAGCCGCATCCTTCCTCCCGCGCCGAAGAAAGAGAACTGCGGGAGAAGGTCCAAGAGGCTCTGTTGCGCCTCCCTGAATATCAGCGTTCCGTCTTCGTGCTTCACGCTCTGGAGGAACTCGAATACAAAGAAATCGCACGGGTGCTGAACTGCTCCCTCGGAACAGTCATGTCTCGCCTCTATTACGCCCGGCGACGGCTGCGATCGCTCCTCGAAGGCTACCTGGCGACGACTCAACCATGAAACGTGAATGCAGGAAGCTGGAATCCCAATTGAATGCCTACCTCGACGGAGATCTGGACGACGTCTCCGCAAGGCGCCTCTTGGAGCATCTCGACCGATGCCCCGCATGCCGAAGCCTGGTCGAACAGTTTCACGCCCTCGATCTTCCCGGCGATGATCAACAGCCTGAGCCCGTCACTGACCAGCAATGGGCGGACCGCTGGACCCGGATCGAAGCCGCTCTGCCCGCTACGGCCCGCGCTGAAAAAACCGCCGCTTGGCCCTCCCGGTGGCTCTGGAGTGGCGTGGCCGCTGCAGGACTCCTCCTCGTGGTCTCCTCCGGCCGGTGGGTGGATTCCCTCTCTTCCTCCCCTTCCGCCTCCCAGGCCTCACGGAGCGCTCCCAAAGGGTGTTCGGTGGAGGCCATCGAAACCGATGAGAAAGACACCCCGGCGATCTGCTATTATTCTGAAGAGGCGGATTTGACGCTCGTCCTGCTCGCGTCTGAAGACTTTTGATGTTCCCTTTCCAGTCCGTGAAGGGGTCGGCCTGGAGACCCCTTCCTCCCGCCGTCGTCGCGCTCGCGATCGCCGCTTTTGTTCCCTCGACTGCCTCGGCTGAAGAGATCCGAATCTCCGTGCGGGAAATCCTCGCGCACAAAGAAAGCCGCGAGATCGATCCTGCCCTCAACGAGAAACTCATCTCTCGCTTGCAGAAAACCCTGACGTACACGGGCTACAAGCTGATCTGGGACCACCACGCGCGGCTCACGCCTGGCGAGTCGCGTTACTTCCAACTCTCCGAAGGCCACGCCCTCCTCCTCGAACCGTTCCGGGATGAGAACGAGACCAAGCTGCGGCTGACGATCTACCTGGAAACCAAGAAGGTTTTCGGCCCCATCACGATCGTGCCCGAGAAATCCCCCACCGTGTTGGGCCCGAGAAAGCTCAAGGCCGGAGACCTCCTGCTCTACGTCAGCACGTATGAATAGTCCATGAATTCTTCAGGACTCACCCTCTCCTCCTGGAGGCGAAACGGCATCTGGCTCGGCCTCGTTCTCCTCTGCCTCTTCTTCACTCTGGCCACAGACCGCTTCTGGGGCCGCGAGAACTTCCTCAATATTCTTCGCCAAATTTCGATCCTCTCCGTGCTCGCCGTCGGCGCCACCTTCGTCATCCTCACCGCAGGCATCGATCTCTCCGTGGGGTCCGTCCTCGCCGTTTCTGCCATGGTCATGGCCAAAGTCTTTCACGGCTTCCCCGAAAGCAGCCACGGATACTGGCTCGGACTCGCCGCGGGACTCGGAGTCGGACTCCTATTCGGCCTCGCTAACGGCCTCATCGTCACCCTCGGCGGCATCCATTCCTTCGTCGCCACCCTCGGAACCATGGCCATCGGCAGGAGCGTCGCTCGCGTCCTCCACGGCGGACGGGAGATCGGTCACCTGCCTGACCGATTGGCCGTCTTCGCCGAGGGCTACTGGGGCCCGCTGCCGGTGCCCGTCCTGCTCATGGCTGCAGTCTACGGCGGCGCCTACGCCACCTTGCGTTGGACAAGATTCGGCCGCCTGGTCTATGCTCTGGGAAGCAACCGCGAGGCCTGCCGCCTGACCGGCGTCCCGGTCCGCCGGTGCGAGGTCGGTGTCTACGCCCTTGCCGGCCTGCTCGCCGCCTTGGGCGGCATCATCGTGACGAGCCGCGTCGGCTCGGCCGAGCCCCGCGCTGGCCTCGGCATCGAGCTCGAGGTCATCGCGGCCGTCGTCGTCGGTGGAACGTCGCTGGCCGGCGGCCGCGGCGGCGTCCTGGGCACCCTCTGCGGCGCCCTCCTCATGGGCGTCCTCGGCAATGGACTCAACCTGCTGGACGTCAATACGGACTGGCAGGGCGTCGTCGTCGGGTCCATCGTCATCGCCGCAGTGGTCCTGGACCGCTGGGGCCGCGACCGGAAAGGTGTCTCCTTATGAAAAACGCCCTCATCGCAGGCCTCGCTCTCCTCACCACCGTCTTCGCCGCCCTCGCCTTGCGCCGCGGACAGCACCCCTCCGCGCCGAACGCCCCCATGGCCGACCTGAGCCGTGCCGGGCAGGTCGCTGCCCACCGCCTCCACATCGGCTACGTCAGCATGGATATGAACAACCCGTACTGGCGCCGCGTCGAAACCGGCATGAAGGAGGTTTCCAACCGGTTCGGCAGCCGCCTCTCTATCCGCGATCCCCAGCTCGACAGCGTCCGGCAGATTCGCGAGGTGGAGGACCTCCTCCAGGGCGGCATCGACGCCCTCCTCCTCTCCCCCATCAATGATGAGACCTGCACCAAAGCCCTTTCCCTCTGCGAGCTCAAACGCGTGCCCGTCGTCATCGTCGATGTCGGCGCGGGCCAAGGACGCTATGCCTGTCTCACCATCTCGGACAACCGCCTCGGAGGCTACCTGGCTGGCAAACATATCCGAGACAAAATGACCCCGCCGGGGCCCATCCGAGTCGCCTGGCTGCAGATTCCCCAGGCGGTTTACGCAGGGCGACTCCGATCCGAAGGCTTCGCCCAGGCCGTCCAGGAATTCGGATTCGAAATCGTCGGTAAACAGGAGGCGTCCCACCGCAAGGATATCGCCGTCCGCGTCATGGAAGACCTCCTCGTGAGGTCGCCGGACCTCCAGGCTGTCTTTTGCGAGAACGACGAGATGGCCCTCGGCGCCCTTCAGGCCATCCGAGCCAGCCAGAAACTCGGTCAAGTCCTCGTCGTCGGCTTCGATGGCAACCCGGACGCACTCGAAGCGATCCGCAAGGGACAACTCTCCGCGACCGTGGCCCAGGACCCGGAGCTCATGGGCCGAATGGCGGTGGTGAACGCTTACAGCGTCCTCGCCGATACTCTCGCTCCTGACGCCCGCAAAGATATCTATGTACCCATCCGGTTGATCACCGCCGAAAGCCTCCAGGAGAAGGCCTCGAAACCTGCTCCAAGCCCCGGCGTCAGCCCGTGACACCGCGGCCGCATGCGAGTAGACGAGTTCGCCAGTGCGGGTGCACTAGCGAACCCGTCTACTCATCGCCATCCCGGGGGACAGAACTTTCCTCGAGCTTCTTGCGCAAGCGATTCAACAACTCCGGATACCCTTCCTTCTCCAGCACCTTTCGGATTTGGTTGCGCAAGTTCGCCCCCATCGGCACTTCGTCCATCAGGACCTCATGGATGACCCAGCCGGCCGGGGTCCTGTGCAACTCGTAATCGATGTCCACCCGCCCCTCGTCCGGATGCTGGACGCAGGTCTGTACCCGGGCTTGGTCCCCATCGATCGCTTCGCCCCGGAAGTCGATCACCAGATCCTTGAAGAAGTCCGCCGACCGGGGATAGGCCCGAACCTCGAACGCCCGGGCGAGAAGGCTCACGAATTCCTTTTGGCCTGACTCGTCCATCTCTGCCCAATGCTTGCCCAAGCTTTTCCGGCACAGACCCTCGATATCCAGCGCCGCATTCGCACGGGCCGCTGCCTCCGTTGCCTGCCCGGGCAACCTCACCACACGGATTGCCGCCAAGAGATGCCGGACCGTGTCCGAAGGCGACTCGACCTTCGCTTCATCAGCCCGAAAATCCGGGAACGCCGTGGTGGTGAGAAAGACGAGAAGCAGGGATAATTTCCTCATGGCCGGCTCTCAGCAAATACCCCTTCTCCGACGTGCCATTTCATGAAGGTTGTCCCCATGACTTGGAAGGAACAATGGATGCTCTGGGCCGTCCCCCCCGTAGCCTCCACAGCCCTCCGCTGGATCGGCTGGACCCTGCACATCGAGGAGGACGGGCGACGGGACCTCTATCCCCAGAACAAAAAGCAGCGGGGTGTTATCTACGTCGCTTGGCACTCTCGCCTTCTCCTCGGCATGTACGCCTACCGCGGACACGGCATCTGTGTACTCGTCAGCCAGAGCCGGGATGGGGAAATCCTCGCCCGGGCACTCGACCGGTTCGGCTTCCAGACGACCCGAGGGTCGAGTTCCCGCGGGGGCCTGAGTTCCCTCAAACAACTTGCCCGGACACTGAAGTCGGGACAGGACGTCATGGTCGCACCGGACGGACCCCGGGGACCGAGGGAACAAGCTCAACTCGGGGCTGTCCAGCTCGCCTGTCTCACGGGCGCCCCCATCATACCATGGACCTGGGCCGGTAACCGCATCCTGCGCCTCGGGTCCTGGGACCGCCTCCGTGTCCCCCTCCCGTTTGGCCGCTGCAAGTTCTGGATCGGACGACCGCTCGAAGTGCCACGCGAAAGCTCCCGAGGGGACCTCGAGCGGATCAGACGCGAACTGGAAGCAGAGCTGCGCGTCCTCGCTGCACTCGAAAAAGAAGCCTTCCCTGGCCTCGCTGACGAGGACGAGCAAACGGCTTCGTAAGTGCACCCGCACTGATGAAGGGGAATATCGATCGTGCTGGTACCCCTTCTGACAAACCCGGGCTAACCGCTTGGCGTCCCTTGCAGGAGTTCGCCCTTCACCCGCGATTCTTGACCACCATGACTTCTACAATCTTCTCGGCCAGAACCGGCTCAATGCTCAACACCTTCTGAAGCTTCTCCATCAAGTCCTTTTCCTCCTTCTCCACGTGCCCATCCGCGAAGATCAGGTCGCTGGCCACGGCAAAGGCCGTCGCCCGCAGCTCCGGCTTCAATACCTTCGCCGCCTCGTCCACCAGAGCGTCCAACCCCTTCCGCTTCAGAAGGTTGATATTCTTCCTCAAGATCGACCCCATGCGGTCATTCGAAAACCCCTCATAAAGCTTCATCCTTGAGAAGACCTGGAAGAGGCCCACGGCCTCGGTCTCCGTGATTTGGCCGTCCGAAGCGACCACCGCCAGGACGATGGCAGTAAAAGCATCCGCATCGCCCGAGATGGCCTCGTCTTTGCCCAGTAGCTTGTCGAAAAGTCCCATGCGATTCGCTCCAAGAAAGTTCAAAGTACACCCAAAACCCATCACCGACTGGATGAACAGGCCTATTATAGGCGTTAGGTCCCCTCCAGTCATCTTCAGAAATTCGGGTTCATGGCGGCTCAATGATGGTTAATCGTAAAGCTCGAAAACAGCGGCGCAGCTTTCTGGAAGCGTTCCGACACCGCCGAGCATCCCCGAGCAGGGCGCAGACATGCCCTGGATGTCGGAAAAGATAGGCCACTGCGCCTGCAGCCGTGGGGACGGATCGTCCTTGCAGCAGTTCTTCATAATCCACGACCGCGTCCTCCTCTGCGGTGTCCAGCACCACACGGACCGCAGCGAACGGTATCCCGGCCTCGCCCGCCACCGCCGCCACCGCCCCCGACTCCATGTCCACCGCCACCCCGCCGAATCGATCCGCCAGTCCCCTTTTCTCCTGGGCTGTCCGGACCACCCTTTCCGTGGAAAGCAACAACCCGGTTACCGGTCTTGCAGACGCGGAGGCCGCCGCCTGCATCAACTTCTCTTGAAGCCGAGCGTCCGGTGTCACGGGCCCGGCGCAAGCGCCAGACGTCACGCTCCTGACGGCCGACGGAATAATCAGGGTCCCTGATGGAAGCGCTGAGGACAGGCCGCCGCAGGTGCCCAGCGCAATCAACAGAGAAGCGCGATATCGTTCCACCAGGGTGGCCGCACTCGCCCGGGCCCGGACAGGCCCCATGCCGGCGATCGCCAGAACGGCCGGAAAATGGGCAGGCCCCAGATACCCTCGATGAAAGACCGCCTCCTCAATCCTCTCGCCGCGCTCGCCCGAGATTTCCACTAAGACGTCCCGAACCTCGGCTCTGAAGGCGGCCACGAAGCCAATCATCCGCCTACTTCTTGGAAATCTGCACCAGCACCGGCTGAGCATGGGCAGCCGAACCACGGCCGTTCGTGCCGTTCGTCCCGCCCGTGGCATGGCTGCCGTGGCTGCCGTTACACCCATTCCCACTGGCGACCGAAGCCTCGAAAACCAGGCCCGGACGAGCCGGCTCGGCCGGGACGCTTTTCGATTTCCCGCCGGTCAGATGGCCGTTGCCGCAGGTGACCCCTGTGAAAGGGTCGACAGAAGACCCCTGCGCCGCCGGCTTTGGCCTCGGCCCAAAGTTGTACTTCACATTCTTCCAAAGGTCCCCGCTCCGGTAATTCTTGCCCAAAGCCCCACTGGGATCGTAGCCGCAATGAACCATGCAGTTCTCGCACCGAACATCCCTCGCCACCCCGTCCACAACTCCGTACCGGTCCCACGTCACCTGCCCCAGCAACTCCCGGTAGCTTGCATAGTGGCCGTCCGTCATGAGGTAGCAGGGCCCCTTCCATCCTTTCACGTTCCGCGTCGGGATCGCCCAGGCCGTGCAGGTCAAATCCCTCTTGCCAGAAAGAAACTCCTGATAAACCGGAGTGCCCAGGATGCGGAACTTCTCGCCCCATTCCTCGATGCGGGCGAATTTTTCACGCACCATGCCACGGGTAAGGAAAAAATCCTCCGGCTTGAGATTCAGCCGTGACACCATGTCTTTCTTGGCCGCGTCATACTCATACCCCGGCGAGATCGTGTGCCCATCGACCTCCATGGCCGAAAAATACTTGAACATCTCCTCGATCTCCACCATGTCCGTCTGCTTGTAGACCGTCGTGTTCGTGGCCACCTGGTAACCCAAAATCTTGGCCATGCGGATCGCCTGAACGCACTCGCGGAACACCCCCTCCCTCTCCACGATGAGGTCATGAGTGCGCTCCAGACCATCGACGTGCACGTTCCAGTAAAGCCACTTCGTTGGACGGATCACCGGCCGGGCCTTCTGCGGTCCCTTCCGGATTTCTGCCGCATCCCTCGAACTGACCAGGCCCTCGGAAACCAGACGCCGGAGCAGCCCCTCTCGAGATGGCTTGTAAATGGCCGTCAGATAGTCCCGCATCTTCTTGCGCATGATCATCCCATTCGTGCAAATATAAACAATCCGACGCTGCGCAAGAAGACCGTGAACCAGTTCCTCGATTTGCGGATAAATCAGCGGCTCGCCGCCGCAAATGGATACCATGGGTGCATCACATTCCTCCGCTGAAGCCAGGCACTCCTCCAGGCCCATCATATCCTTCAGATGAGTGGAGTACTCCCGGATTCGCCCGCAGCCGGTACAGGTCAGATTGCAGGTGTGCAGCGGTTCAAGCTGCAGGACCAAGGCAAACTTCGGAGTGCCAAGGAGCTTATGCTTGACGATATGAGCGCCGATCTTTGCCGAGAGCGCCAGGGGGAAACGCATAAGGAGACCCTAGAAAACCAATCGGTAGGAAGGATGACACATGGCCGCCAACTCGACGCAGAAGGAGGCATGAGTGGAACGCGGGCGTCCGGACCAGACAGAGACCGTTCCCGACGAATCCCTTCTCACGAACACCTCTCCTTCAGAATCCTATTCGTAGCAACCCGCGAGGACGCAGGTGAAAATCGCTTCTCACCCGGGGCGTGATCCCCACTCAGGATTCCGGCTCCCAGCCCGTAGAACAGAGTGCTCCGCAGAAAACCCACTTCCGAAACCCGCGGGAAACCTGAAGCTAACCGTTCAAGCCGCGAAAGGCAAATCCTTTCACACCTGACCAGCCGAAATCGGCACACGCTTCAACGCGGCCATCAACTCGGCCACCTGGGCCTTGAGTTGCTCCACTTCCTTGACCAGAGCCTGCTGGCGCGCCATCTGCTCGGGAAGCTGAGTGTATGCCGCCCACTGCTTCTTGAACTCCTCGATGTTCCGGGCCGGCGATCCGAAAACCGTCAGGCCGCTCGGTATCCGTTTGCGACTGGGGATGCCGGATTGAGCCGCCACGGTCACTCGGTCCTCGAGTACCACGTGGTCGGCCACCCCGACCTGACCCGCGAGGATGCATTCACGGCCAATCTTCGAGCTGCCCGAAATTCCGACCTGTGACACAATGATGCAGCTCTCACCAATCTCCGCATTGTGACCGATCTGTACCAGATTGTCGATCTTCGTCCCACGCCCCACCCGTGTCGAGCCAAAACTCGCACGGTCGATACAGGTGTTGCAGCCGACCTCGACGTCATCCTCGATGACGACGTTCCCGAGCTGGAGCAGCTTTTCGTGCTTGCCATCGTGGCACACGTAACCGAATCCATCCCCACCAATCACGGTGCCGCTATGAATCACGACCCGATCCCCCAGCACACAATCATGGTAAATCGTTACGTTCGGATATATCCGGCAATCCGCCCCCAACAACACTCCCTTCGCCAGATAACATCCAGCCTGGATGACCGAACGATCAGCGATCTGAACGTCCTCCTCGATCACGGCACGGGGACCGATGAAAACATCCTTCCCAATCCGAGCCGACTCGCTGATCCAGGCCGTCGGATCGATGCAAGGCTTTACAGGCTTCGGCGGGTAAAATAAATTCACCACCCGCGAAAATGCGTATTTGGGATGCGCAGTCCGCAGCAGAGGTTTACTCGAGCCGTTGATTCCAGGCCCCACGATGATTGCCGACGCCGGAGAGGCGATGGCCTGGGCCAGCGCCCGCGCGCTCTCCGCAAAGACAATATCGCCTTCACGGGCCGTGTCTAATCCGGCAACCCCCGTGATACGGGTTTGAGAATCACCGACCAGATCAGCGTTCAACAGCGCCGCCAGGCTACCTAAAGTCTCCGCCATTAGCGACGTTCTCCCTCTCTCAATACAAGGGGGGCGAAGGGGGAGAGAAGGCTGCATAATATTACCGATTTCTCTATCTTTCGCAATGAAAATATTTCGCAACTTCGTAAAGACTTCCACCCCCGCTTCTGGTAGATTCTTCCGCTGTGATATCATCGCGCCTGCCCTATCGGGCCGGCGGCAAAGACTTCTTGAGAGAAGCGTACCTTCCTGTCCGGTCGTCACCAACTATGCGCTATCGCCGGCTCGTCCTTACCGGTGTCCTCCTCGCCTTGCTGGCCACGGTCATTTCAGTCTCCAAGGCCATCCCGGGCCCCGGCGACGTGACTCCGAGTCCGCCGCCGAATGACCTCCTGCCGTCCGATCCCGTTGCTTTACAGAACCAACTCGACCGAGATGTGAAGACTCTCCTGGACGTGCTCGACGGACTCGACGACCTCGCGGGCCGGGCAAGCAGCCAGGTTGGGAAGCTGGGCGAGTCGGACTCCAAGGTCTATTCGCAATCGGAAAACGACCTGATCCGTTCCCTCTTGCTGGCCTATCTCAACTATCGCACCGTCTTGTTCCGTATCGTCGATCGATACCAGAATTACGCGGCCATTCCCGATCCCGACCTCAGGCTCGAAGCCTTCATCATCGGATATGCTGCCGGCCTTTCACTGTTCGAAAAAGGCCTCTCTTTCATCCAGTGGTTCGAAGGAAACGACCGAGCCATTCGCAAGTTGAACGAAGGTGATCTCACCTGGGGTGTCCCCGCCAAAGTTTATTCCACGGTTCGGGCGAACCTGAGCAAGTCTCGTCACATCAAAATCTTGCGTGATGCGCGCGTCACATATGAAAGTTTGGCCGGTCAGGCCGCATTGCCGCCCGGACCCTCTCAGGCCCGGATCGAGCGATTGCGCCAGCACATCGGAAACCTCCATGAGGCCCTTGCCCGCCGGCCCTTCCACCCTTGGGATTATCGCTTCCAGAATCTGCTCGACCGTGCCAAGTCCGGCGCCGACCGCCCCGTTTATCGCGTCCAGTCCTGGATTTCCACCCTCATCGGCGATACCAAGCTCCCCGTCCGCAGGGGTCGCCGCTCCCTCATCACCCTCGACCAGGTGCAGCAGATGAAGGAACGGCTTCAGCCTGGCGATATCATCATCGAACGCCGCAACTGGTTCCTTTCCAACGCCTTCCTGCCAGGGTTCTGGCCTCATGCCGCCCTGTACGTTGGAAACGCTGAAGACATCCAACGTCTCGGGCTCGATTCCAACACCTTCGTTCAGAATAAGCTCGAAGACTTCCGAAAATTGGCCCCCGACGGACACGAACATCGGGTGATCGAGGCGCTCAGTGAAGGCGTCGTCTTCTCCTCCCTCGAAGAAGCCACCTTGGCCGATTACATCGCCGTGTTGCGACCCCGTGTCGCTCAAGAGCGCGTCCGGCAGGCCATCGCCAGCGCCTTCTCCCACCTTGGCAAGCCCTACGATTTCGAATTCGATTTCTTCACCACGGATAAGCTCGTCTGCACTGAGTTGGTCTACCGCTGCTACGACGGCGGCGTGCAGTTTGGCCTCGTGGACGTTCTCGGCCGCCGCACCCTTCCCGCCATCGAAATCGTGAAAAAATTCGCCCGAGAATACTCGTCGCCCGAATCCCAACTCGAATTCGTGCTCTTCCTCGATGGGGATGAAAAACAAGGGAACGCCCATTTTGCCTCTCCCGAAGACTTGATCCAAAGCGCCCTGCGCTCCGGCTTCACCTGGCTCAACTAGTAGACCAGTTCTCAGGTGCAGGTGCACTTGCGAACTCGTCTACCAGTCAACGCCTCACCCTATGCCGCCCGATTTCCATTGCACCCGATGCGGACATTGCTGCGAGCAGGTCGATACCGCCAGCCTGGTGTCTGAGGCCGACCTGGCGCGATGGACGTCCGAAGGTCGCATGGACATCCTCAATTTCCGTGATCGCTGCGAACGTCTCTGGTACGACCCTCATCCCAAGCCGCCTGGATGTCCTTTCCTGCGGACCGTACGACCAGGCCTTCACGCCTGTGCCATCCACGAGTCCAAGCCGGAACGATGCTCGCGCTTTCCCGAGATGGTCGTGGAGAGCGGCCGAGTGGAGCGGATCAGTCGCTGGGCTAGCGAACATTGCCCCGGCGTCGCGTCCATGCTCTCGGGAATGCCCACGTGCTCGCAAAGCGCGAGGTCGATACAATCTCAAGATGGATGATACCCGCAACCCCACAAGGCTCGGAACGGTGTCAGGTCTCAGGTGTCAGGAATCCTCTGACACCCGAACCGCCTCCCACTGGAACAAGTCTGGCGGGACACCTTATCCACATCTCCGCCGGATGCCCGCCGGATGCCCGCCGGGTGGGCGCGGCGCGGGGCGTGGAGAAGTGACCCCCTGAGACTCGGGTACCCGCTACACGCCGTATCTCCCCGGGTTTCCGGGCGCGGCTTCCGCAAATTCCCATGCTCATCTATCCCGCTATCGATCTCCAGCAGGGCCGATGCGTCCGACTGCGCCAGGGACGACCGGAAGCCTCCACGGTCTTCTCAGAGGACCCTGCGGAAGCGGCAACGCGGTGGGCTCAAGCCGGGGCGGAGTTCCTGCACGTGGTCGACCTCGATGGCGCGTTTGAAGGCCAGCCCAAGAACCGGTCCAGCATCGAACGCATCCTTCAGGCCGTGCGAGTTCCCGTGCAGGTCGGCGGCGGCATCCGCACGGCTGAGGCGGTTGAGGAGATGCTCCGGTTAGGTGTTGCCCGCGTGATTCTGGGCACGGCCGCGCTCGAGGACACCGCTGGATTTTCTGTTCTCGCCGGCCGATTCCCGGGCCGCATCGCCCTCGGCCTTGATGCCAGAGACGGACGAGTAGCCGTCAAGGGCTGGGCCGAGGTTTCCGATATCCCGGCGCTGGACCTCCTCACCAGGGTCTCGAGTCTTCCCCTCGCCGCCGTGGTCTATACGGATATCCGAAGAGATGGCATGATGGCCGGGCCGAACCTGGAAGCCACACGGGCCGTCGCCGAAAAGGCCGCCGTGCCCGTCATTGCCTCCGGGGGCATTGCCACCCTCGAAGATGTGCGACGCCTGGCCCGCCTGCCCCTCGGCGGAATGATCATCGGTCGGGCGCTCTACGAGGGCCGGATCGAGCTCTCACAGGCCATTCAAGCGGCCCGGGAAGCCCGTCCGGTCGCGCGTTAACAGCGCCCTCGCGATTCAGTAAGCTCTGAAATTCGCGAGCCCGAAGGGCGCAGCGGATTTTATTAGGAGGTTTATGCGTCTCCGATCCTTGCCGGCCATCTCCTGCCTGCTGCTCATTCCGGTAGCCCTCTCCCGCGTGCAGGCGGGTGATCCTGAAGTCTTCCCCGCTTTCGGCATTCAGGTTGACGTGCCTCGGGGCTGGACCCGCGTTGCCCCGACGCGTTCGGGTCACGTGGCGCAATGGGCGCGCCTCAAGGACGGCGGCAGACGGGCAGAAAACGTCGTCGCCCTCGAATTCGTCCCGCTCACCGAGCAGCTTTCCACCGTCGCCTATGCCAAGTCCCTCGCCAAGGAAATCCAGGGCGAGATTAATCAGGAGGTCAAGCTCGGCGGGTTGCCCGCCGTCGAGGTCCGCGCCCAGCGCCCCAGCGATAACCTCACGCCCAGACAAGTCCGAGTCACCGCCTCCCGCGGCTACCTCTGGATTCTCTCGTTCTGGGCCGAAGGAAAGGGTTCCTTCGCCATGCATACCATCACCTCCATGGCCGACTCCGTCTCCTGGATACCCTTCGCCTCCCCCTCGGAACACCTGGCCCTCTCCCCCTCCTCCACGGCCCTCGCCGTCGGACCGTGCAAGGTCCGGCTGCCCGAGATCGCACGTCCCATGCCCGCCGAGAATCCGGCGACCACCGTTCGCTTCGGCATCCACGATCTGGAACGCAACAACCCGGAATTCCAGTTCCAGATGCAGAAACATGAGGTCAAATCCCCGGCGGACATCGCTTCCGCCAAGGTCGCGTTCGTCCAGACCATCAGCGAAACACTGCCCGGCCTCTCATCCTTCGAATGGTCCGACCTCAAGAACGGCGTCGCTCAGGCGGCTCGGATGGCGCCCGTCGTTCTCAAGCCGGGCACGGGCTACGCGCCCTTCCGGGAATACCACTATGCACTGTTCTTGCGAGGAGAGGACCTGTTCGTCGTCAGTTTTTATTTATCCACCTGGAAGGCCGAAGCGCTTTCCAAATACCAGGCCATGATCGCAGAATTCCTTCAGACCTTCGAATTCCCCGCGACGCCGAAAGGACCCGCCGGGACTGCCCCGGCCGAGTCCGGACCCAAGTAGAGTCTCAGCCTGTAACATTTCCGCGCCCGCTAGTGCGGGCACCCGGCGGAGATGTTGAATAGGTGTCAGGTGTCAGTTGATTCTGACACCTGACACCTGACACCTTTCCGAGCCTTGTTGGGTTTCGGGTATCACCCGCTTTACGAACAACCGTAGAAGCTTACCTCGATTTCGAGGCGGTAGACCGTAGGGACCGGTCTTGGCTCCTGAAGACTACCGCTCGGAAATCGCCTTCGCCTTCTTCACCAGCTCAATGAATTCCGCCCGATAGCCCTCGCGGTCGCTCCCCTTCCCCTCGTCCGCCAGCTCCAGCACCGCGTCCAGCGTCGAAGTCCCCTTGTGCGGAGAGTCCCGCAGGATCATCCCGAACGCAGCCACCGACGCCGCGAACTTGAAGTCCCCCGACGCCTGCAAATAGCTCAAGCCCCCATCCGTCACGGGAAACTCCAGCAGCTTGCTCGTATCCCCGTCCGGCTGCTTGTACCGCAGCTTCACCGTCATCATCTCCTTGCTGTCCGAGGCAGGGGCGGCCTGCATGGGCTTCTGATACTTCAAAGGGTCCACCCCGGACGATTCGACCCTTTTCCCGGCAGGCACGATCTCGTAGAGCGCCGTCACCGTGTGACCCGCGCCGATCTCGCCCGCATCCTTCTTGTCGTCGTTGAAGTCTTCCTTCTTCAGAATGCGGTTCTCATACCCGATGAGCCGGTAGGCCTCCGCCTGCGCCGGGTTGAACTCGACCTGGATTTTCACGTCCTTGGCGATGGTGACCAGCGTGCCGCTCATCTGCTCGACGAGGACCTTCCGGGCCTCCTGCAGCGTGTCGATGTACGCATAGTTGCCGTTGCCCTTGTCCGCTAGCCCCTCCAGCATCGAGTCCTTGTAGTTCCCCATGCCGAAGCCCAACACGCTCAGAAAAACGCCGCTCTTCGCCTTCTCCTCGATGAGACGGACCAGCTCGCCCTCGCTGCTCACGCCGACGTTGAAATCACCGTCCGTGCAGAGGATCACGCGATTCACCCCACCCTGGATAAAGCTCGAAACCGCGGCGTCGTAGGCAAGCTGGATGCCCGCCCCGCCGTTCGTGGACCCGCCCGCCTGAAGCCTCTCGAGGCTGGACAGAATCGTCTCTTTGGCCTGGCCCGGCGTGGACGGGAGGACCAGGCCCGACGCACCCGCATACACGGCTATCGCGACACGGTCGTTCTCCGTCAGGCGGGAGACCAGCATCCGCATGGCCGACTGGACCAGCGGCAGCTTGTTTTCGGGCTGCATCGATCCCGAAACGTCCAGGAGGAACACGAGGTTGCTCGGCGGGCGCTTGTTCTCCGCTATCTCCCGGCCCTTCAGTCCGACCCGGGCCAGCCGATGCTCACGATTCCAGGGACACCCCGACAGCTCGACGTGGACCGAAAACGGGTTTTCGCCTCTTGGCGGCTCGTAGCGGTACGTGAAGTAATTCACCAGCTCCTCGATTCGGACCGAGTCCTTGGGCGGGGCCATGTCCTCCGACAAAAAGCGCCGCACATTGGCGTAGGAAGCCGTATCCACGTCGATGGAAAAGGTGGACAGCGGGTTATCCACTACGCGGAGGAACGCGTTGTCCGTAATGCCCGAGTAGGCCTCCGTGTTGAAACCAGCCTCTCCCGCTTCGCGGCGCGTCTCGGATCTATAGAGGCCTCCACCTACGGCTACTGGGCCACCCCCACCACCCCCGCCACCCTCGCCGGCCATTCCGTAATAGACGATCGGGACCGATGTCGTGGTGGAGTCACCTCCACATCCGGGGCCGCCCCCTCCGCCGCCCTCACCCCCCATGGAGGGTGATCCTTTAGTCATCGGGACACCAGCCAGTTGCTCAGAACTCGCCCGAAACGCGCCTCTAATCACCTGATGAAATTGCAGGGCATCTACCAAAAGTCCGACCCCGATCGCTAGGACGACACACGCGGCAACGCGGAACCACCCGAGCGACATTAAGCGCCGAAGTCCCTTCGCCTTCTTCACTCGCGAGCTCAATCGGGCCTCGAGCGTCGCTCGTTGCCCCTCCGTCAGGCCCGGCGACGCCTCCTTCTTCAACTCCTCCGCCAGCATGGACGCCACGGCCCGAATCTCTTCAACGTGCTTACGGCCATCTTCGTCCTCGGCAAGCTGCTTCTCCATCTCGGCTCGCTCGGTATCGCCCAGCTCGCCCAACGCATAAGCCGTCAGTTTCGGATCGTCAGGACTGAATTTCATGGCATTCTCCTTCATGTCTTGGTGCCTTCGGGGGGAATCACTTCGGATCACGCATTGGCGACCTGTGCACGGATGGACTTCAAACCCTTATGAATCAGGACGCCAACGTTGCTCACGCTCAGGTTCGTGATCTCGCTGATTTCCTTGTACGAGCGCCCGTGCTGGAACTTCAGCCGAATGACCTCCTGCTGGTTCTCCGGCAGGCCATCCAGCGCCTTCATGACCTGCGAAGTCTTCTCTCGACTCTCGAGAATCTCAGGCGGCGGCGGATCGGCGCTCCTCAAGGTCTCTATATGGGAATCGCTGAGAGGGTTCATCCGTTTTTCCTTTCTCCGGATATCAAGGGCTTTGTTCCGACAGACCGTATAAAGCCATTGTGCGACAAAGGGTTGAGCCGGAAACGGATTCTGTGAGAAGAGGCGGAGAAAGGTCTCCTGCACCACGTCCTGGGCTCGTCCAACGTCACCCAGGATGCGGGTCGCGTAAAGGGTCAGTGGTCTCTCGTACTCGCTGACCGCAGACCACTGGCGGTTCGTGCCGTTAGACATGGGGTCCATCTCACATCCCCATCAAGAGCCGGTCTCGTTCCCTGCTCACTACCATAACGAAGCAGGAAGCGATTTCTTAATCTTAGCACCTTCCAGTGCTTGAAAGGCTATGATTATCAGGCTAAAATAGCCTTTATGAAAACGTCTACTATCTCGGATACAAAAAACCAACTCAGTGCCCTTATTGAAACCGTCAAGCATGGTGAAACGGTCTTGATCCTGGACCGCTCCGTGCCGGTGGCTCGGCTGGAGCCGGTTCTCGCTGGGTCCGGATTGGAAGGGGCTGACCACCTAGCCCAGTTGGAACGCCAGGGTCTTCTCCGCCGCGGCAAGGCATCCCTGTCTGATTCGTTTCTGAAGGAGAAGCTGCCTGCACTCTCTGGCAAGGCGAGCATCGTGAAGGCCTTGTTGGACGAAAGGGCGAGTGGCCGATGAAATTTTGGGACAGTTCGGCCATCGTTCCGCTACTTGTTGAAGATGTTTTCACGCCGCGGCTGGTTTCGCTGGTTCGAGAGGACTCCGTCATCGTCGCATGGTGGGGAACGCCCGTTGAGTGCATTTCCGCGCTCTCACGGATCGAGCGGGATGGCCAGTTGGACGCCGCGGCGATGAACACGGCCTGTGACCGCCTTCGGCAGCTCCAGGAGTCATGGCACGAAATTCAGCCCACTCTGCTGGTTCGCGAGACTGCCCTGAGACTTTTACGAGTCCATCCGTTGCGAGCCGCCGATTCCCTCCAGCTTGCGGCAGCGATCCTTGCCGTCGATCACCGGCCTTCCCAAATGCCGTTTGTCTGCAACGACGACCGTTTGGCACTCGCGGCCCAGCGTGAAGGATTCAGAGTCCTTCACGGTTTTCTCGACGCGACAGACGCCACAGGTGCAGAAACATAAGAGTTCCGCACCGATCCGTCTTCGGTCTGCCTGCGCGGCGGCGCAGACAGGCCTTGAGGCGTGGCGCTGCTCGGACAACGGCTAAAGCCGTCACTCCAACTTGGGTTGAGGCCTTCTTCTTAAGTGGTTGTTTCTTCTTAAGTGGTTGTATACAAACGTGTTATCCATTTGCTTCTCAGGAGGGGTTTCCATTACTCACACGGAACGGGAGTGCGGGTGCACTCCCGTTCCGTGTGAGTACGCTATCTCGACCCGGCGGCCCGTCCGGGAAGATTCATAGGCCGCATCGATCACCTTCAGGACGCGGCAAGCGTCCACCGCGGTCACCGCAGGCTCTCGATCTTCCCGGATGGCCTGCATGAACTCCTCGACCACGTCAAAGAGCCACTGCTGGCCCCCATAGACACCGGCCCGCGGGGGAAGCTCGAATGTCAAGGTCTGCTCCACGTTCCGCCCGTCCGCTCGATATCTCACCTGCATGGCCGCGTCTCCCATCGGGGCCCATTGGGCGCTCCCTTCACTTCCCCAAAGGGAAAGCCCGGATTCCTTGGCTCCGCCCAAAGCCTGGAGGTAGCCCATGTGGAGGTTGACCACCGCTCCCGATTCGAATTCCAGCCCGACCACGGAGACATCCTCCATGTTCTCGCCCCGCATGTTGCCTACTACCGGGCGGCACAGGGCCGAAACCGCTCGGACCTCGCATCCCAGGAGAAAGCGGAGCGCCTCGAGCCAGTGCCCGCCCTCCATGTGAAGGATTCCTCCGCCCTCCGTATCGGCTCGGTAAGCCATGTCCCGTGGGTTGCGCATTCCCGGGCCCACCTGCGTGGTCACCAACTGGGCAAGCGCAGCAAGCGGCCGGCCCAGTTTCCCTGAATCCAATAGCCCCTTCAGGGCCATCACCGCCGGATGCCTGCGCCAGGGGTAATAAGCCAGCACCTTCACACGATTTTCGCTGACCGCCTGAACCAGGGGCCGCAGGTCCTCCGCGGTCCGGGCAAACTGCTTATTCATCAGGAAGTGCCGCCCCGCCCGGGCGAGACGCACGCCGGCCTGGGGCAATTCGTTGCACGGGAGGGTCACGCAGGCGACGTCAAATTCTTCCTTCGCCAGCAGGTCATCCAGGCTGGAATAGAGACACGCCTGGGGCTCGGACACTCTCAGCGCCTCGAGAGCCCTCGGGTCGTTCTCCTCGCAAAAGGCGACCAGATCGAGGTCGCAAAGCTGCTTGAAGGTCCCCATGAGCCCCTTGGCGTGCCCGTGCTGCAGGCCGATATGTGCTGCTTTCAGTCGCTTTGGCACTTGTCCGCCTACGGTGAAATCATATCAACCGCGACCTTGCCGGGCGGCGAGCCGGCCGTTCTCGAAAGGCCCAAGACCTTGAGTCGCGCAAGCTGGTGTTCGGGATGAGACGCTTGACTTGGAAAAACCGACATACTTTCTTTACCCCACACCCATTGCCATCCTTTCCTCTGGGTTTCGACGAAGGTGACCATGAGTCCGAGGGTGGCGTCCTTCTCGATGGAAAGATCGAGCGGATCCCGCGAGTTCCATGGCACCATCAGCTCATAGGTGTAGTCGCCCACGCCCTCGGGATGGGAATGAGAGACCACGCCCAGGCCATCGAGGATGGGGTCCCGCTCGGGCCAGAATCCATAACGCCGCGGCAGCATGTGGTAGTCGTTGTAGATGTGCGACCAGAAGGCGCGGACGTCCTCTCCCTCCTCCACTTCGCCGTCCCCGTCACTGTCGAAGTAGATCGTCAGCATGTCCGCGTTCAGGCTGTCCCCAAAATCATCCCCCTCGATCTGGATGGCCAGGTAGAGGGCATAGGCGTCCGCCTGATACCAGAGTTTCATGGGATGCGTCTCACGCGCCCCGGTCTTGATGTCCACGTAAGCCAGCGAATGGGTCACCTGCGGCTTCTCCGCCCATTCGCCGGGTAGCATCCGGCCGTCTACGGTCACGGCTCGCTTCGGGAAGAGGGGAAAGACTGCATCCGGAGTAATCCGAATGCGCTGGCCCGGTCGCTCCACGACACACCGGGCCGAAATCGCTTTCCCCGAGGGCAGCACGGCGACTACCCCATACTCGCCAGGGGGAACGAAGAACAGCGCCCTCGAAGCCGCATTCAGTCCCTTCTCGTTGGCGAGGCGCAGATGCCGCGCCCCAAAGAGCTTTCCCTCGATATCCGAAAGCTGGACCGTCACCCCCTCGCCCCCCTCGCCCTCCCAGGCCGCTTCAACGTAAGCCGTCGTCTCCAGCCCATGAGGAGAAAGATGACTCCAATGCCTCCAGGTGCCGTCTTCGAGCAGAAAATGAATGTCCTCGTCCCCGTCTGGCTCGTCATCGAACGCGAACACCTGCCGCACCGGTGACGGGAACGTATCCGGCGGCATATCCCAATCCGCACTCCCGTCCTTGAACTGGCCGCGGCCATCGCTCAGGAGAAATCGAACCACGCTCCCGTCGCCCGTCACCGTCACGAGATCGGAATAGCCATCTTGGTTGAGATCGGCCCACGCCGCGGCCCGGACGCCCTCTGTCAGTTCGGGCGCAAGACTCACCGCCACGGGCTCTCCTTCCTGCTTTCCCTGCATGATGGCCAGAGCGGGCCGCACGACGAGAGGGTCGAGGTTGCCGTCTCGGTTGAAGTCGCCGGGCAACGGGTCCCGGGGGATTTCCCCAAAGGAAGGCTCGATCCCCTCCGTCAGTTGAAAAATGCCCTTGACGACGTGCATGCCATCGATATACGCCACGCCGCTGCGGTCTTCCGGAACCTGCGGGAAGCAGAGGATGTGGAGCATTTTGGCCTGCTCCGGGTTCAGGATCCGAATACCCTGAATCCAGTTAAACCTGGCTTCCTTGAAGTTGGCCTGGCTCAGGTCAAAGACGACCCGCGTGAAGGCCTGCCCCTCCTCCGGGCGGCGCACCGAGCTTTCGTAGTACGTGTTTTCAGGCCCCGTGTTCACCCCGATGGCCACGGAGACCCCGTGACCGAATTCTGTGCGGACGTCGAAGGTCACAAAGGGCCGTTCGAGGATGTTCCACGGCCTTCCCAAGGAAAAGATCGCCATCGCCTTGTCGCCATGCTGACACGACGCCTGAAGCACCTGGCCCCGTCCCTCCATCTCCGGGTGTGAGAAGGTGACGGGATTGCCCCATCCGCCCACTCCCCAGTTTTCGGTCTCGAGACCCTCGGTCACCCTCTCTGCGGCCGCAGAATTCAAAAGGCACGGTAAGACGCAGACCCACAACAACCGAGAGGCTCGCTTATACATGTTCTGGCTGGCCCTCGAGGCTAGTATTCAACGAAGTCTTTCGTATAGTGGCTCAGGTCGAGCTTCTCAGCATCCGGAATGGGTCGAATACCCCATTCCTGCATGGCCAAGGCGCCAATGAGAACCTCGATGCGCTTCCCTTCCTCGTCCTTTCCTATCTCCTTCACAACCCGCGCATGAGTGGAAATCCATCGCTTCTCGACAGTCGCTTCCAGAAGCGCGGTCTCCTTGACCTGTTGCACCGAACCTCCAAAGGAGGCGAGGATGGGCTTGGTCAGTTTCATGCTCGTACCAAGAAGTGATGCAACTTCAGGCACGATGTAGGTACTTCGGGCCCCCGTGTCGAACAGCGTCCAGCATTTCTTGCCGCTGACTCGGATATGAAGCCGAATGCGTCCCATGGGTCTCTCCCTCATCCGATTTCACGCGGTCGGGACCTTCCAATTCATGGGTTATAACACCCCACTGAGCCGGTTGCCTGCGGTGTCTCTTCAAATCGCATCTGGTGAACTGGATAACTAGGGTTTCGGCAGTTCCGTACGCCCGACCGGATAGACCTTCAGCTTGTTACGCCGGCGACGCAGGTCCAGCACATGCAACCGCCCGTCATAGGCCAACACGTAGAGGGTGTTTCGGCCGTCGAAGGCGAGACCCGTGGCAATCACATAGCGAAAGTCGCTCCCTTCGGGCTCCCACGTGCTGAACTGAGCGACCACCCTCGGGCGAGCGCGGTCACTCCAGTCCAGCACGTAGACCCCGCCCTCCGTTTGCGCCGTGATGACCCAGTCTTTGAACATCAAGGCATCCTGAGGATAGCGGAAGTAAAACAGGTCCAGGGTGGTACACTCGCCTAGGGCTCGAGGGCATGTCCGATCCGAAAAGTCCACCGCCGCAAAGTATTCCTTGCTCATGATGAGGACATGGGGGAAACGCAGCACGATTTCCTCGGCGGACCTCAAGGAGTCGTAGAAGCTCAGCATCTCCGGCTTCTCCTTGGAGACATCCACCACGGCGACCCCGGTCTGCGTGGCAATGAAACAGGTCTGCCCCTGAAAAGCCAGGTTCTTGGCCATGCCGCGCAAGGGCAAAGCATTCAGGAATCGGGGCGCTGCGGCATCCGCCAGGTCGTAGACCTTCAGCCCTGCCTTCCGGCATGCGACGTAGGCGCGCGCCCCGCGCACGACCAGGCTCTCGGGTCCATATTCCTCCGGCGTCCCGACGGAAATTTCGGCAACCCGGCGCAGTCCCTCAGGGGCCGAGACATCCACCGTCAGAAGCTGGGCGCCGTTCACCAGGGCCAACGTCCGGTTATCCACCTCCGCCAAATCGTTGATGAAGCCTGAAAGCTTCAATTCAGCGACGCGGCGCGGATGCTTCTCGTCCGACACGTCGAAGACCCATAGCCCGTCATGGAATGCGGCATACAGGCGGGGACCCTTGAGGAGCAGCGGGGTGCGCGGCGAAAGTACGTTGAAGTGCCGCCGGACCGCGGGAGCCTCTTCACCAAGTCCCGCGTTCATCGACGGTATCGCCACAAGGCTGAAGAGGAGGGAGCCTATTACACGGGTTAGAAAATGCACCCGAACTTCCGAGATCAAGGACTTTAGCGCCTCAGGGCATAGCTTCTCCGCCGGTTGCCCGCGCAGCGGGCGCGGAGAAGTTGGAGTCACGCCTTTAGGCGTGGCGCGGCTCGGACAACGGCTAAAGCCGTCACTCCAACTCTGGTTGCGGCCCTTGGGCCGCCTTAAGAAACTCCTCCCGGACCCATCCCTTTGGGGCCTGTCCCTTTGGGACCTGTCCCCTTGGGACCCATCCCTTCGGGACCTGTACCCTCGGGACCCGCCCCGTTGGGAGGGAGCCTGCGGGGTCGAAATACGGAAACTCGGTCGCATATAAGTGGTTGGTTTACCAGTAGTCAAATCGGAAGGGCTCTTGGATTCCTTCTCCCTTTCTGGACTTCAGAGTCCGGAGTGTCCAGGTCACTGTGCACCGGCCTTCACGGGACGTACCCAGGACGAAATTCTGCCTTGCGGACGCTCGGGCGGCGCGCTCACCTCATAGAGGTCGACGCCGCCAAAAGCGGTCTTGTAAATATAGCGACCATAGCCACTTACAGACGTTCCGTAACTCCACGCTGAAAAAGTCCTGTCCGGACTCTTCAACGTCTCCAGGTAGACCGGCCGGTCCAGGGCCGACACGTCGAACACGTGGACGCCATGCCAGTAGTCACTGATGAACAGGCGATCCCCGGCCACATGGAACGTGTTCGCACTCATCAGGCTGTGGACACCGAAGGTGCGGTCGTGGTGACTCAGAACATACTTGAGCCGCGGCTTCGTGAGGTCAGAAATATCGAGCACCCGCACGCCTCGGCCTTCCGACATCGGCAAAAAGAGCCGATCCTGGTACAGCAGCATCCGCCAGGAGCCCATCAAACCCTGGTCCGAATAGTCGCCAACCCACTTCCCAAGCGCACGCGGCTCGAGCGGATTCGACACGTCGAAAACGTGCACGACCTGCTTTTTCCCGCCGTCCCCCGTTCCCAAGGCGAAGACCGACGAACCCCGCAGCTCGAGCCGGGACAGGGGACCCTCCGTCGAGACCTGTGAGACCGGGTTGGGATTGCGCGGGTCCCGGACGTCGTAAATGACCAGGCCGTTCACAATCTCGCCGGTTCTCCTCGCCGCCGCGGCGATGGGCATCTTCTGCTGGCGGGCCTGCTCCTCCCACGAATGGTGTCCAGCCTTGGCCGCATAGAGATGGTCCCCCAACCACGCGGCCCATGTGAAGGGCGGGACAAAATACTCCTCGATGTAGGGACGCCGCGGATTGGAAATGTTGAGCAGGCGCATCCCGTCCCCGTGAAGGCTCTGAAACCAGAGGTAAGGCGAGCCGGGCCGCGCGAAGGACATCTGGCCCATGAGCCAGGTGTCCGTCCAGCAGTACCCCAGGATTTCTGCTTTATCCGCCGGGAAGGCGCGGCACACGTAGAGACCGTTCCCCTCCGCCAAGAGGAGGTCGCCCACGAGGTGGGCGTATTCGACCTCGCCCGCCAGTGAGATGCGGCCCAGGAATCGGATGTGCGCGAGGTCCGAAATGTCCCACGTGGCGAGCCCCATGATGCGCGAGCAGGCGTAAAGGATGTTCCCTTCCACCGCCACGTTGGTGACCGTGTGCATCCCCATCTCCGCCTCATCGAGGCAGGCCGAAAGGCGAGGCGCACCGGCTTGAGAAATGTCGAAGACGTACACCCCGCCTACGAAGCGCCTCTCGGGCCAGTCCTCCTTCTTGCGCTGCTGGAAGTGAGGAAAATCACGGTTCGCCCGGATGGCAGGATCGCTGCGGCCCGCCGCGATGAACAGGAGGTTGTCCCGCACGCACAGGTCCAGGGCGCCCAACCCGAGCCCGTAATACTCGTCCTGGATTTTCAAGGCCTCCACCGTATGCGCCAGCCGAGGCCGCGCCGGGTCACGCACATCCACGCTGTGCAAGCCCCGCGTGTCCGCAAAAAAAACGTGGCCGTTGGCAACCCGGATGCGGTGGCAGCCGGCCAGGGAGTTCCCGCCCGTGGGGCCAAACCGGCCGAAGCCGCCCAGGCGGCCCAGCTCCCTCCATCCGCCGCCCTCATCGCGAGCCAAAATCTTCAGAAAAGAGCCCTCCCCGCTCCCTTCCTTCGAGGGCTGAGCGCCGTCTTCCAGTAGATAGAAGGTCCGGCCGTCCGCCGTGTCCAGGTCGAAAGGCTTCGCCAGCGAAACAACCTCCTCCAGCTCCGGGTCGTCCGGGTCCCTCACGTCATAGACGATGACCCCGCGGTCGCCCCCGGCGAAGAAGATGCGCCGGTCCGCCAGGCGCGCCTTCAAAGAGCCGTGGACTGGCATCGATTTGACGTAGAGCGGCCGTAAGGGATCGGTCACGTCCGCGACGCCAAGGAGGTCGCCGGCGATCAGGTACGCATGCGTTTCCCCGAGCAGGAGGAAGAAGGGGTAGCCGGACATCGGGACGCTGGCCGCGTATCGGAGTGAAGCCGGGTCCCTGGCATCCACCACCTGGAGGCCGCGGGTCTCCTCCTCCTGCGCGGTGAAAACCAGGCCGTTCCGGACCTCGACGCACCAGGGGTCGAGATTGCCCATCTCGATGCGCTGGATGAATCGAGCGTTGATATCGGGGGCCAGGCGGTTGCCCTGGGAAAACTTGAATCGACCGAGTTGAGCATCGATGGCCACGAAGCCGGGCTCGACCACGGCCTGCTCGTAATTGGCGAGGTCCTGGTAGACGGGCTGGAGGATCGGGTGGTCGCCGGAGCGGCCCATCTTCCAGGTGTAGGACACGCTGCAGACGTCGATGCCATCGGCGAGGATAGTGAAGCCAGCGCCATAGGCTTGGCGCACCGCTGCCGATTCCGAAGCCACCGGCTTGCCTGCACCATCCAGGAGGGGAGTGTCCCTGTCACCCGGATCGAATCGCAGGACCTCTGCGAAGCAACAGGCATGAAGAAATGGGATCAGCGAAAGGAGGGGTGCTGGAGGATTCAAAGACTATCGCCTTCGGCCATTCACGGCCTTTCGTCTTCTGGCGTGAACATGACACCACTACTCAACTCAGGCGTCATCCGATACGCATGATACCACCGTGCATCTCATTTCGATTTCCCGAGTAGACGAGTTCGCAAGTGCTGTGCATTGAGGAACAGGGATACTAGAATCTAGCGGCCATTGCTCGTCCCGGCGCACTGAGAAATCCAAGCTGGCCGATAGTAGCACGGAGCGCTGAGGAATCCACCCGAAAGGAACAACTCCACGATGAAGAAGAAGACTGAACCGATTGCACCGCTGAAGGTGGGCGTTGCCGAGACCACCATCAACCCGCGGCTGGGCATGCAAATCGACGGCAACATTGGGGCCTATCGGCCGGCGGAAGTTATCCTCAATGACCTCCATGCCCGGGCCGCCGTGTTTCAGCAGGGCGACAAACGCTTCCTCCTCCTCTCCATGGACCTGCTGGCCATCTGCACCGAGTGGTGTGATGCCATTCGTGAGTTCGCCGCCAGGAAGTTGGGCTTTGATCGCGACGCCGTGGCGGTGCATGTGGTGCAAAACCACTCCTCTCCATCCATGGGGCAAATCATGCTGAGCGATCGTCAGCCTGCGGCCAAGGCCCATGCGTGGATTCGAGGATCAGACCCGGCCTACGGCGACCTGGTCATGAAGAGAATCAAACCCATGATCCGCAAAGCCGCGGAGTCGGTCCAACCGGTACGCTTGCTGTTTGGCAGCGCCTTGGAATCGCGGGTCTCCTTCAACCGCCGGATCGCCATGCGGGACGGCACCTCGGAGATGGGCCTCGGCCCGAAACCTCACAACGCGCTTTATCGGGAAGGTCCCAGCGACCCGGAAGTCGGAGTCGCTCTCTTTTCAACGCCGGACCTGACGACTCTCGCCGTCCTCCTTCACCATACGTGCCATCCCGTGCACTGGAATCCGCACAACGCCATCCACAGCGATTGGCCGGGCGCATGGGCCGAAGAAGTTCGCCGGCAGCTTCTGCCCACTGCCATCCCCATGGTCCTGAATGGCTGTTGTGGCAACGTGCACCATCACGACGCCCTCAACCCTCATCGCGAGGATACGCCGCAAAGCATGGCGGTGCTGCTCACCGAGGCGGTGAGACGCGCACTGACCCATCCGTGCTTCGGGGATGACCATCCCGTCATGGCCTACAAGACCATCCGTTTCGGCATCCCTTTCCGGCAGTTCCCGGCGGAAGTCTTTGCCAACGCCCACAGGCTGCTCGAGGAGCACCCGGAGCCCATCTGGATGAACCCGGAGAAAACTCGCTTCGAGTGGCGCTGGCACTTCGCCGCATCCCTGGTGGATTTGGAGCACGTGCTGGCCACGGAGAAGAGCTTCGAGTACGAGGTTCAAGCGCTTCGCCTCGGGGACCTCGCACTCCTGGTGCTCCCGGGCGAGCCGTTTGTCGAAGCCCAACTGGAGATCAAGCAGCGCAGCCCAGCGAAGCGCACCTTCGTGGCCCACATGTCCAACCGCTACGTCGGTTACGTCCCCACTCGCGAGGCCATCCGCCGGGGCGGCTACGAGACGACCCCTTCCTGCGGTTCAAAGTTGGCGCCGGAAGCGCTGGAGATGATCATCGAGAAGTCTATGGAACTGCTCAAAACCCTCTATTAGACGAGTTCGCAAGTGCGGGTGGACTTGCGAGCTCGTCTACTCCTTCAACCCCTTCCCCGCCAGGATCGTCCCACGGACCGGCTTGTCGCCCTGCATCCCCTCGAGTGCGCCGTCCAGGTGCAGAAGGAGCACCGTGTCGCCGTCGGAAACAAACGCCTGCTCCCGCGGCTGAAAATCGTCACGGTATCGGACCGACCGGGAGATGCGGACCTCATCGAAGACCTGGCCTCGAAGAGAAACCTTCGCCAGAGTCACGGCCGTGCCGAACCGGAGGTTCCTGCCGGGCGGACCCAGTTGCGATGCGGCAAGGGCCCGGGGTATTCCGCCGTGATAGTCGTAGTAGCTCCTGCGTCTGCCGTTGACATACACCTCCACATCCGAGTCCCTGCCGTCCGCTTTCCAGCACACCGCCAGGTGATACCACTTCCCCGCGCGGGAGAAAAAATGGACCGGATAGGGCTGGAGGCCGGGAAGCAGGAGGTTCAAGCGGCTGAAATACCGATATTCCCCGAATTGATGGTCCACCACCAGTTGGAGCAGGATGGGGTCCAGCCGGAGAAGTTGCAGGACCAGCTTGGCATAGCCCGGATCGGGAAAGACGTCGGTGCTTGACCAAAAGGGCTGCAGCCAGCATTCGACGGTGCCCTGTTCCAGGAGCGCGGCCTCGCCGTCGAGCGGGAAATCCACGAATCGGCCGGGCGGCAGGAAAACTCCCTGTCCGAAGCGGCCCGCTGCAAAATCGCCAGCGGGTGGAGGGACAGCCTCCTCGGCCTTGCCCGGGACGCCAGCCGACAACTCCAGTGGGAAAATCCGGGCCCGGTCTCCCGTGGCCACAACCATCGGAAAATTCAAGAATCGGACGAACGCGGCCTTGGAAGGCTCGAGCCGCCAGACGCCTCCCTGGCCCCGGGTGGAGAATCGATAGACGGCTTTCCCAACTGGTTCGACCGGCGTCTCCTGTCCGATGGGATCGGACACGCGCATCGGGAAATGGGAGAAGAATTCGATGTCGCCGCTGCCCGCCGGCACGGGGAAAAATGTCCTCTCGGCAATCACCATCCCGTCGGGCGCCGCCTGCAAGAATTTCTCGACGTCCGAGTAAAGAACGCTGTGAGCCACCTCCTCCCCTGCGTCGATCCGGTAAGTACCCGGCGGCAGACCGAGCTTCATCCGGAAAAAACAGTGGCTCTCATAAGTTCCATAAAAATGGTTGAACTCGTGCTGCCAGTTCGCGTCGCCATGCGGCTTGCCCACCCGGTGCTCCTCCTGCTCCACCATCTCAAAGGGCACAGCTTCGCCAGAGAGGCGGAATACCCGAGGCTGCACCCGCGTCTCCCCGAAATTGTTCACGTAAAGGTCCATGAGGGCCACACCTTCCTTATCCTTCTGGAAATAGAGAAAGGTCTTCTGCGCTGGATAGGACTTTGCCGCCAGGGGGACCCGTGGCGTCAGATGCTTCGCATGTTGCTCCATCACTCGAAGGGAAACCGGAATGCCGATGGTCACCGGACTCGCCGCGGTGATCGCTCCGTCGTGACCCCAGGGCCGGTCGAAGTCCTGCCCGACCTCGTGCGGATCGATGCCCGCTTCCCGCAACGACTTGTCATCAAATCCCTCGACGGCCTGCCGCAGCCAAGCCAGGAATCCGGGCTCCTTCGTCTTCTCCAAAGCGATGGCGAAGGCCTGGAGCATTCCGCTGCCGCGGTAAATCAGTCCCGTCTGGTTCGTCCGGTAATAGTGATGGGCGCCGCGAAGCAGAGGCTTGAGCGCCAGCTCGTCCCCAGTGGAAACGTAATAATGGTAGAATCCTGCCCAGATTTCTCCGCTTTTCACGAAATTTTGCGCTTGCTGCGGATTCAGACCGTCCGGGCTGTCTGCCACTATCCGCTCGAGAAATTGGTGTCCATATGCGTAGAGCTTCGGGTCACGGTCGATCTCATAGGCCGAACCCATGGGCCGCAGGATGACGTAGCTCGGAATCACGTCCAGCGCCTTCTGCACGTCGAAGTTCATCTCCTTGACCAGGGCCTCCTTGTAGGCCATGGCCGCGTCGCGGGAATGGAAGTCCCCTGCCATGAAGTAGTCGTAGACGAACTGGATGACGTCCTCACTCGTCCCGTAGCCCAGGCAGGATACGTTGCTGATGGTGGGCGCTCGTTCCCCCTTGCGGATGTCCGCTTCTTCAAACGCGCCCCAAAAGCAGGGCGAGTCCCAGACCAGGCCCTGGATCAACCAGCCCCTCGGCTTCAGCGGGGTCTCCCAGTTGGAAATACCGAAATCTCCGAGAAATCGCGTGTACCGGCGCGCGTACTCGCGATAGAGCCGCTCGCCGCTTCGCGCATAAAGCACCCAGACGCCCCGCCTCAGGTTGTACTCGAGGCCCCGGCCCAGACGGTGCAACGGCGGATACCACCGCCCGTCGCGGAGATGCCACCCGGCTGAGGTATACGGGTTGCGGCCCCAGCAGAGGTAGCCGGTATTCGGGAATATCCTTTCGGGGACAGCCACGTTCCGGAGGTAGTAATCCTCGATGGCCGCCTCTGCGGCCGGGAACTTGGCGGGGTCCTTCGCCAGAAACGCATCCATGACGCCTGATGCGCTGGTCCAGGCCGGGTCCGGTGTGGCGTAAATCTCGCTGGCCGTGCCGCCGAGGGACTCGAGCGCCTCGCGGCGGAAGCCGCCCCTGCGGGGCATAAGCCAGAGGTCGTGCGTCCGCGCCGACCCTCGCGCCGTGTTCGAGGTCTTCACCAACGCGTGGCCTTCCGGAATCCAGTCGTGCCCGAAGTAGGAGCGGATGATCTGGGGCGTGCGGAAATCCAGTTCACGCCCGCATTCGGAGGCCCAAAACTTGACCGCCAGGCTGCGGGAGGACAGCCGGAAGGCCTTGGGGAACTGCTCGGCGAAGCCCGCAAGCTGCACGGCCAGCCCGACGGACTCGGAGGATATGTCCGCCCAATCGCCCGCGGCTCGGCCTGCGGCCACGAGACGCGAGGCGCGGCCCGATTCCACGCTCAATCGGAACTCGGAGGCCGTCGAGGCGAAATGCGGATAATCCGCCTGGACCATGACCGCCGCCTCGCTTCGGCCGAGTAGGATCGCGGTGTGCGCGGTCACGTCCTGGTGCTGCGTGTTGAACGCCGCAGCCAGCTTTCCTTTCAAGTTCAACGGCAGGGCCACACCGATGTCCCGAAACCAGAGGTCGAGGGTCTCCTCGGTCACGATCAATTTGTGGCTGATGCGAACCCAGGGAAGGCCGCTGTAGAAATGGTAATAGACCACCCCCGCGGCGTCGCGCTCGCCTTCCGGGGTACGGTATTCCCCCTGGACGCGAATCACGCTGTGGAGGGGGCCGGCCAGCTCCACTCGAAGACCGTCAGATTGGAGGATGCCCCGGCGGCCCAGCGAATCCACCACGTAAAACGCGCCGCCCGCCTCGTCGATCAGCACTTGATCTCCGAGGCGCAGGCTGTCAAAACAGCCGCGCCCGCGCTGGAAACGGTATTCCGCACCGCCGCAGCGCACCATGATCCCCTGCGGAGACGACTCCACCTGCACCGGCCCCTCCGGCGACGGGGATCGCCCTGGCCGTACCGAGTAAGATTCCGAAAGGTCCGCCATAAAGTCCACTAGCGCCCATCGGACCGATCCATCCTCCCACGGGCTCGTGGCCGTCAACTGGCAGGCCACGCCTTGCCCTGCCTTGTTCATCACGGTGAGGCCGGAAAGGTCGTGCACGAGCCCCCGGCGAAAGGGTATCCCCACCGTGATCGGCCAGGCCTTGGTTTCAAGCCCCTTAGGCCGGTTCAGGAGGAGGGGGACATGGACCGCTTCGGGCTCAGCCCAGGCTGGCTTGGCGGCGTCATTCGCTCCTCCCAGCAAGATGGCCCACAAGAAGCAATACGGAAGGAGACGCATGGTCCCACTCACGAACTCTTCAGCGCACAAAAACGACTCATGAAGTCGATGTAATGCCAAATTCAAAAACCACCCTTTGTCCAGCAAAGACTTACGCCGTAAAGGTCCAAACATGGGCTGGCAAGGGGAGAAATTGTGCGTCAGGATGGAAGCCCCTTCGCGCCCCGAGACCCCTGGCCCGCCCACTCCTCATCAGGTCTCGATGAGATGGTCGCTCACAAAGCGCGTGACCTTGCTATACTGCGGTTCGTTGGCGCGGTAATGCTGCCGTTGATAGAGCGGGCAATGTCGGCCGCCCGGCTGTATCGAGACGACGTCATTGCCCTTGCGCACGAGAGTATAGCGGCGCTTCTCGATGCTGACACGGCTCACGCGCTCGGAAATGGGAAAAGTCAGGGTGGCCAGGTCGCCTGACTGGACTGCTCCGACCTCTGCATAACGCCCCTGCCAGGACAACGAACGGTCCCCTCCATTGACCTTGCAGCGCGTCTCGGCGGGCGAAACCCACTCGGGAATCCGAATCGACAGGTCACTGGCGTGCTTGACCCTGATGTCGACCCGGCCCTCGAAAGGAATGTAGCTGTCCACGTCGGCCCAGGGCGACGCGCGGTTCATCAGCAAGTTGACGCGCAGCTTGCCATCGCGGAAACGCAGGATGCGCTCCCATGCCCAGTACAGAACCTTAGCGCCATTGGCAGTGCAGCAATGGCCAATGCCATGGGCATGGTCGCCGGAGTAGAGGTCGTTGGGATTCTGGGACCCGGCAAAAGCGCCGACAATGCGCTCGGCCACTCGGTCGGTGCTGCCGTAGGGGCCGAGCTTGGCCCCGGGGACGCCCTGGATGCTGTGAATCCAATCCGTTCGGACGAATTGGGATTCGGCCAGGTGGTTGCGAATCCATCGGTCGGCATCATCCCACGTGTCGGCCCAACCGGCCTCGCCCAGCCGTAGAGCCATCGCGATCATGTCCGTGGCCTGGCACGTCTCGCCGTGCATCTCGGAGGCGTAGACCTGGGTCCACTCCGGGAAGAAGCCAAGCAGCGCGGCGCCGGGAGCCCGGCTGACCCGGTAAGAGGCGTCGATCCCCTGGTCGGCCAGTAGCCCCTTGGCCCATTCGTATGAAGCCAGGACGAAAGGGATGTCCCGGGCATCGCCCGTGGCCTCCGCGTATTCGATCATCGCCAGCAGCGTACGGGCATGGGCATGGAAATGGGCCATCTCCAGTCGCCCCGCGGATGAATGGAAGGCCCCCTCCTGGCCGAAGAAATGCCGGCGCAAGTAATTCAGGTACCTGCCCGCAGCGCTCAGGGCCGCCTCGTAACCTGTCATCTTGTAAGCCTGCACTAAGGCGTGAGGGATGATGGACCCCTCGCACTCGAAGGGTATCGTCGGAGCAGTCGCGCCCTCGGGCGCGTGCCGGTCAGCAATCATCACCGACGGCCAAACGTAAGCTATGTCCTCCTTCTGCACCATGAGCGAGACCAACGCGTCCGCGAGGCGGCGGACGGCGTCCGTCCAGAACGGCTCGTGGCTTCGCCGGGCCACCACCGAGAGGCCGCCCAGCAGCGTGGCCGTGCCAAAAGGCGAGAGTTCCTGTCCACCCTGGGCCAGTGCACGAGAAAGCGAATCCTCCAGCGCCGCGGGCGGATACCAATCGTAGGCCCAGGGCCGGCCATTCAGCGGCGTGTAGACCAGCCCGTCGGGCCCCTGCATCTTCAGCGCCGTTTCCAGCCACCCCTGCTCGACGTGGAGATTCTGCTCGCTCCCGCTCATCAGGCGGGCAAGATTCAACGCCATGATGAACTTCCCGAATAGCGAGGTCTGCCAGCACTGGTGGATCATCTGCGGCGGCTTCGACTGGAAGACCACAATCGGATAAATCTCGTAGTCCGCCAGGGAATCCGTGCATTCCGTCAGGGCGTTCACCGCCAGCCGGGCGCGCTCGGCCAGGTCCAGAGTGTCGGGCACAGTGGTCTCGTAGCGCCGTCCCTCGTAAGGCGGAAGCGTGACCCTCGGAATGTCCCGCCGGATGTAGCCGATCCGATCCCCTGGCTTCCAGCCCTGGTTCATCCCGGCGAAGCCTTCCGCGTGCGTCTTAGCCCGGCTCATGTGCGACTCCCCTCCCCCTTCACGCCCCTGCCGAGAACCTTCAGTTGTTCCACGAACCGCTGCGAGATCAAACCGCTCTTCTCGATAGGCACGTCCCAGGTGATCACCCCGCCCTTCGAGATCACGTGTTTCGTGTAGCCCAGGACCAGTTCATCCGGGAATCGAGGCTGGCCCCGACACCAGGACTCGCCGAGGTAACTCAGGATGTGAGAGCGCGCCGGGTGTCCCTTTCGTTCCACCCAGGGCCCCGGGCACTCGGGCAGAGCCGTTGAAATCTCGCCCGCGGTGTAGTCTTCATGCTTGGTATGACAGATGACCGGCATCACCACCCCCGGATTGAAGGCCACGATCGCGTCTGGGTTGCCCGCCTTCAGAGCCGCCGCGAAGCTGCAAAAATTGGGCTCATCCTCGTGCCGGTACATCTCGTCGGCAAAGTAGCAGCCGTCAATCCACCAGCCCCGTACCTTCTGCCCCCATCGGAGCGACCATTCCCGGATGATCTCCTCCCATTTCCGCTGGAATTCGGTCAGACGCCTGCCGGTCCGCTTCTTGCCCCATCCATGCGGCCAGCCCCCCTCGAACCCCCATTCCCAGCCGAGTTGTTCGACGGCGGCCGCATCCGCCGCTGGGGCGCCGCTCGTAGCATAGACCAGCAGCTCGATGCCAAGGGGATTCAACGCCTCGTAAAGGTCCGAGACCAGGTCTCGCCGCGAGCACTTGCTGGGCTGGAGACCGACGTAACGATCGTACGCCGCATTGGGGGCCAGATAGTGCCCCGAATTTTGCCCGATCGTGATGAAAAAGTAAGGTGTCCCGATGGCTTCGAGCTGCGCCGCCAGACCCGCAACTTCGAAGGCATCGACCTGCGCGTCCCAGTCCTGAGCCGACATTTCCGTCCCGCCTTCGTTCCTCGGGTTCGGCCCCAGATAATGGCAAAACACTCCCCACCCGCATCGGGCAAACCAGTCGGTTCTTGATGGCATCTTTTCCCCTCCTTAGAAAAACCGTTGACTTCTCAGGAAACTCGGGCAAATGGAGACAATTGCGTCAATAACTTCCCGTAATACAAACGGTTAGAAAAATGCTCGAACGATCTACCCGAACTGAGTGAAGCCCTGCACTTAAGCGAAGCGTATGATGCATGGCGAAGCGCTTGCCGTGTCCATTTCGATTCCGGTCGCTCGGCCACACCGGTCGGTTTGAGGCAGCGCTTCACTAGCCTATCACAGACCCTCGCCTTCCCCTTCTTTCTCCTCGCCGGGTTCGTCGAACATCTCCTGCTCCTGCTCGGTCTCCGACAGCGGCCAGCCGTAAATCTCAACCTCAGAGCAACATTGACGCTCGTTGCCGGTCCAGATCGGCCAGAACCGCACCTTATCCGTCACAAAGCCCTCGGACAGCACGTCCATCTGCGCGTAACGGTCGCTCGGGTGTCTCAGAAAGCCCTCTCCCTGATGCCACGCGGGCCCTAGATGCCAGTCCCGCGCCGCTGGGTCCAGCCGCCGCACCAGGCACTTCCAGGTCTTGTTCACCCCATCCCACCCTTCAAGGAGATACTCTCGCGCCGTTTCCTCCGGCGTCGCCGGATTGAAATACACCACCAGACACCCCAGTTTCTCCGGCTTGGGCAGCGTGATCTCCAAGTAGCCCTTGGGCAGGACGGCGCCCACATAGACGTCGCGGTTCGCCTGCACCTCCTTTTCGCTCGCCCACGCGCCCGTGACGTCGTAAGGCACCCCGTTCGTCAGCATCGTGGCCTCGAAGGAGGGCTTGAGGAACGCCGCCGTGCCGATGCTGCCGCTCGTGTGGCCCCAGGAAAGACTCTCGATCACCAGCTTCGGCACCACGGGGTCGGCCTTCTTTCCGACCAGCGACTCCGTGCTCGAGCCTGTGCCTGCGCCCGGCGCATAGGCCAGATTCGGCCTGGGAAACGACAGGTGGTGCAGGGCCGCGTCCCGCACCTCGACCCCGCCGCTGATGCACCTAGAAGTCAACTCAATGGCTACGGCCTCGCCCCTCCTGGCTTTGAACAGCAGGTCGTAGATGTGCCAGCCGTCGATGAAGCCGTAACCTTCCGAGATGCCCCGGGCGTGCACCAAGACGGCCTCTCCCTGGCTCACCCGCACCTCGAGGGTCCCGCCCGATGGCAAGGCTGGGAAGTGGAATCGAAAGGCGTAGAGTCCGGTTGAAGGCAGCGCCCGGGACCGGAATTCGCGGCCGGCCGCGCCGCCCTCGAGCAGATTGGCGGAACGCCGCACCCAGGCGGGAAGCCGCTCGATCAGGCCATCCACCGGCACGGGGATGGACGCCAACCGAAGTGTCTCCACCTCCGGCTCCTTCTGCGCCTGGATGAACTGAAAATAATCCGGGATGTAGATGTCGTCCGCGAGGGAATGCGCCCATTCCTCGCGCCCGTCCGGCGCGAAGCGGTGCACCCAGCCAGCGTTGCTGCCTGCGGCCAATCCGCCCCCGGGCAGGAACTTGACCTGGCTGCCGCCCTTCACGGGCAATTTCCGGACCACCTCCCCCGTTTCGAGATCGATGACGACAATCTGGTGGTCCCAGCATCCGACCGCGGCCAGCTTGCCGTTAGCAGATATATCCATGCTGGCGGTATCCATGGCCAGAGGAACCACAAGTCGCTCGCCTCCAGGGATTCTGAAGACTTGAACACGCTCCATCAGGTGCTCGCGGACGAGCGCGCATCGCCCGCCCGGCGCAATCTGCACCTCTCGCAATTCGCCTCCCACGGGTTGCTCGATGAGAACCTGCCCGGCCTCACCATAAATCTGAAGGTGGTCGCCGGACATCGTGGCCAGAAGGCTGCCATCCTCGGCAAAGCGCATCCCGGCGCTCGCCAGACCCTCCTTCTGCCAGAGACGCCGGCCCGTCTCGCCGTCCAGGACCACCGTGCCCGTGCGATAGTGCCAGTCCCGAAACCAATGGGACGTGTTCCCCTGGAAGACGGCGGCCACCCTCGACCCGTCCCGGCTGACCACCATCGCCACCGGCTTGCGGATGTAGCGAACGTCTCTGAAGGTTTGGGCATCCTGCCGGTCGTCATAGTACCAAAGCAGGGAACCGTCCTCGGCGTGGCAGGCCAGCCCGCCGCTCATGCTGACCAGGTAGCGCATGCGCCCGTCCGGCAGGGCGTAGAAGAAATGTGCAGGCAGCCGTCCGGTGATGCGGCCGTCCTGGTCGAGCCGATATCGTGCCTCGCCGGTGGTGACCAGCATCTCCCTGGCGGCCGCGGCGACTCGGATGTCCCAGACCACGCGGCGTCCATAGGTCGTGCCCGCGAGGGCGGCCAGGCGCACCCGGCCTTCCCGGTCCAGGAGGAACACGTTCCGGTGGAAGCTATCGACGCCTGCGGCCACGAGATCGCCGTCCGGCGAGACCCCGAGGGCGTGCACGGGCTCGCCGGCCTTGCCCTCGAGGATGAGGTCGTGCTCCTCGAACGGGATTCCCTCGGATTTCGCCGGGGCCGAGCTGGCCGGCAGTCCCCAGCCTTCCCAGTCGTCCCAGGCCGTGGCCGAACCGGTCCGATCGAGGCAGGCGGCGGGCGGCCGGAACATCGTCCAGCGCGCGCCTGGGGCTGGCCGGGCCGGTGGCGGTCCGGCGGCGAGTCGCGCCAGGCCATCGAGCGCTTCCCCGAGCGCGCCTTCATCCGCGCGCACGAGCAGCACGTCCGATCCCCCCCAAAACGGTGAGGTGACGAGCTGCGCCAGGCTGCCGCCGGGGCCCGGAAGCACCGCCGTGCCGTCCCTCTGGAGATACGGAGAACGCTCGAGGACCTGCGCCAGCAGATTCCCATGCGCCGTCAACAGGACCAGGTTGCCCCGCACCATCGGCCACGGTCCCCACCGATCGTACCCCCGGTTGTCCTCCACGCGGATGCCCGTCTCCTTGCGGACGTCAAGTCCGCCCGGCTTCCAAGTCTGCGCGATGACGCGGCCACCCGCAAGCTTCTCGACCTGTTCGAGAAAGTCCCCGTCGTAATACCAGACCGTCGGATGCTTCTGCAGCATCTCCGGCACGATGCGGTCCACGCGGGCGTCCGAGCCCGCGGCCCGAAGAGCCTCCGCCAGCCGCTCCGCGGCCGGAGTCAGCCCCTCCTGGGCGCGGTCCAGCAGGATGCGGACGCCCTGGGCTTCCCGCAGGAACTCGCGCACCGCGGCCGGCTCGACCGTGAGATGGCGGCCCATCTCAGCCGCATGCAGAGCCGCCGGCCGTTCCGCCACCTCGAACTTCAGCCGGCGGCCACCCCCCGTCAGCAGTTCCCGGACCGACATCTCCCACGTGCCCTGTGGATCATTCGCCGCGACCTTCAGAAACTCCCGGAGCGTGCCCGAGCCGGTGCTGCGGTAAAGGCGATAGCGCTCCCGGCCATCGGGCAATCGGAGGACGACCTCGACAGGCACGGGGCCCCGGATCGGCTTTCCGGACACGCCGAGGAGGGTGGCGGCGTAGGCAAGCCTTTCGCCCTGGCCGGTGCTCGAGGAGACCTCGACCTCGAGCTGGCCCACCGGCTCCGGCAGCAGCAGGTACATCCGCCCGAATATGCCCCGAAGGTCCGCCGTCCACGCGTCACGACCGCCTCGGCGTTCGGCCTGCACCGCTCGCTGGTCAAACAGGTCGTAGACCGTCTTGCCCGCAGGCACAGACACCTGAAACTTCTCCGGGACGAAGTAGCGCTGCGCCCATTGCTCGGAGAACTCCCAGGGCGTCTTGTCGTTCAGCACGAACAGCATCTCCACGGGGCCCAGGGATAACCGGCCGAACGTGACGTCCGGCGTCTCCGCGTCCGCCCAAGGCTCGAGCCCGCAGGTCTCCTTCATGAACTTCCGGACCGGCTCGAAGGCCCTTTTCGCCTGCGATCGGAGGAAGTGATGGTCGACCGCGCCTGGGGCGGGCATCGGAGGCATCGCCCCACCAAAAGTGAAATCGAGCCGGCGCAGGCCCGGCAGGTCGAGCTTCACCGTCGTGTCGCCCGCGACGATCCCGCCGGACCCGATGAACTTCTCCAGCGCATCCCTGACCGGCGGGATCACCCAGCTCGTCCCCTCCAGGACCAGCACACGCGTGCGTTCGAGCCTGCCGGCCAGGATGTCTTCGTCGGCCACCCAGACCGCGGGGTAATGCGCCTTGAGCAGTTCGATCCACGCCTGCTCCTTCCCGCCCCAGTAGGGACCCGTGGGCCCGAAACGGTCGTTGTAAAGCGCCACGGAGAAATCCCGGTCCAGAGCCAGGATCGTGTCTCCGAAGCGCCGTACGATCTCCCCGATCAAGGCCGTGCGCTCGGCCCGCCCATACTTCTGGAACTGGTTGAACCAGCTCTCGATGCCGTCGTTCCGCTCCCAGATCAGCGCATCGAAGCCGCCGGGCCAGAACCCCAGGCCCTCGATCTTCCGGCTGAGCGTGCTCAGCGCGACCTGGATGTGCTGCCCCCTCAAGCCCCACTCGCCCCCGTGCGCGTGCACCCACACGGGCTCGGTCTCCGGCAGACCCGCGCGGAACAGTTCCGCCGTCAGTTCGTTCTGGTAGGGGAAGCAGCCGCCGTCCGAATAGGCCTGCGTCGCACTCACGTCCAGCTCGCGGTGCGCCGTCGGTATGCGCCACCCGCCGCCGCCGGACTGCTGGGCAGCCGCGCCCCAGAGCTGAGGGTCCAGCCGCTTCAACGCCCGGCCCCAGCTCCGGTAAATCCCCGGCAGCAGCGAGGCGACGTGCTCCGTCCGGTCCAGCGGCGGGTGCGGCTCGTCCCATGGCCTGCGCCACAGCGCCTCGTAGTTCTCCGTCATCTTGCCCATGTACGAGCCGAACCGCACTCCGCCCTTCAAGCCCAGCACCTCCCCGTCCCCGAGAATGTCGGCATCGTCGTGGTAGTCCAGCCCCAGGAAGTTCGGAAACCGCGCATACACTTGTGCGTACAGCATCATCAACCGGATATCGCGCTCCACGTCCCATTCGAGCGAGTGCTTGATGCAACGCTCCTCGCCGCCCCCGGGCTGGACCATGTAGCTCACCCGGTGCTCGAGCAGGGACTCCATCAGCGCCTCATCCGAATGCTTCGCATAGAATGCCTCCGCGGGCGGCAGAGCCGGCCGGTCCTCGACGTGCCCGCGGGCCGGATAGCCGCCCGCGGGTGGAAGGTGGTGGTTCTGCCCAATGTAGAGGTCGAAGCCCGCTCGCTCCAGCCTGCGGATCGAGTCCCGTGCCCGCGTGCCCCCGTCCTTCAGATGGTCCGACGCCCAGGACCAGATGTGGTAGTTCATGTGGCTCTGCCGGTGGCGGCCGATCAGGGTGAACCGGAAGGGATAACTGAGAAGCGCCGGAGCGCCCGACAGCCTCCGGGGCCCCGACGCGGCCGCCTCGAACGCCGTCCCCGGGCCATCCCCGGCCACGATCCGGACTTCATAGGCCCCGGGCCGGAGCACGCCAGTCGGCAGCCGGAGGTGCGCCACCGCGGCACGGTCTCCGACCGGCCCGACCGAAAGGGCGAGCCCACCCAGCCGCAGGGGACGGCCGGGCTCGCCTCCATCCCCTCGTTCCATCTCAGCCAGTTCGATCCCGAGATCCCTCTCCACGGTCTCACGGCATCGCAGCACGCAGGAAAGCTCGATTTCCTCGCCTTCGAGAAATACCCCGCGGTCCCGGTCCGTGACAAGGCTCACCGAACCCGCCGCTTCCCCCGCCGCCGCCGCCAGCTCCGCCAGCGTCCGGCCCGTCGAACGGTGAACCGCCGAAAGTCCTGCCCGCACAGCCTCTGGAACAGCAGCAGGGGTGGCCGGCTGAACGAGGACAACCCGTTCCTGGGGCCGCCCGTCGATGAGAATCCGCCCCGCACCATCCACCTCGAACACCGCCTGGTTCGCCCGATAGCGACCGGGGGGCAGATGGATGGTCAAGGCGAACAAGCCATGACCCTGATATCTCACTCCCCCCGCGTCCAGCAGCTCGAGGTTGAAAGGCAGCCAGCCCCCGCCATCGGCCGCGGAGGCCACTTGAACGGGATGGCAGCGGATGACGTAAAGGCCTTCTTCGCCCGCCGCCGCCGGGGGCGTCTCCTGCATTTCGCCGTTCCGAATCAGGAACTTCTGTCCACCCGGCCACACGACGTGCTCGCCTTCGGCCAGTTCCGCGGTGATGACGCCCATCTCCCTCAGTTCCGGCACACCCTCCTCATTCATCACCTCTTTCTTGTCCGGGCCGGCCTCGCCCAGCCGCAGCACCGGGTAGGCCTCCACCACCCGGCCCAGGGGACCCGGCATCTCCTTCAAGCCGTCCGTCACCAATTCCCCGGGCCGGTCCGCCTTCTCGAAGCGGACACGAACCTCCGTGCCGCCGATGGCCAGAGACAGCGAAACAAGCGCAACCAGCAAGACCAGCACCTCAATTCGGCTTCGCACGTTTCAATTCCTCGTCCCATTGCCGGGCGCTTCCGCGCACGGACGATGCCCGGAAGGGCTTCGTCTACGCCCCTCATCCCTCGTACCCAATTTACAAACTTCAATCTTCAATTTCTGAACAATCCATCCAGGTCTCCAAGCTCCCACACCTCCAGACCCCGGTCCGTGCCCAAGAGAAGTCGCTCCCCCACGGGCAGCAGAGCGGTCACCCAGTTCCCGGCCAGCTTCGGGCGTCCCGGAGTGACGATCCGCCAAAGTTCCTCCTTGGGATGTCTGACCCAAACTCCGGTCCGGGTACCGAACACACGGTAGCCGGAGATCGTCGCGCCGCACCAGACCCAGTTGCTGAGGGACGGCTGGATCGCCGCCGGTTTTTCGCCCTTCCCTCGGGCCGAGCCACCCGCCCGGACGCCCATCATCCCGCCATCATCCTTTCCCTCAGGCCCCGCGCCCTCGTTCATCTCGGCCTCCAGCTCCGAGTCCTCGATGGATTTCCGCTCCGTGCGAAGCTCAGCGAAGCCCATGAGCCGCCAGGGCCCGACCCGCGCGGCCGCTCTCGCAAGCCCCATCGAGGTGCAAAGGAAAATCTCCTGCCCTGACCCGGCGGGATTGCCCGGCCCCTGGGCCGAAGGCAAAACCCCGTTGACACATGCCGTCTGAAGCGCGCCGCTGTGCTTTCGGAACAGAAAGCTGCCCTTGCTGGTCTTCCGATCGATCCACCCGAGCCCGTGGTTCGTGCCCACCAGCCAGCCGTCCACGTCCGGGAGAATGGCAAGGATGAAATACCGCGGCTCCAGAAGCAGGTCCCCGTCGATCTGGCCGGGACTGCCGAACCGGCCCGAAGACCAGTCGGCCAGGGAGTAAAAACCGTTCTCCGTGCCCACCAGCAGACGGTCCCCATCCACGGCCAGGCTGACGGGCGGCGCGGGCGGCGACCGGACCTCCCACTCGCCGGGCGGCCGGAATCGCAGCAAGCCATGTTCCGTGGCGACGTAGAGCGCGCCCTGAAGCTCGGCCAGGGCGGACGGACGCTGCACCTGCCGCCAGTCGCCGAGGTCCCTTTTCTCCGTGATCTCACCGCCTGGCCCGACCCGGAGTACGCCGCGGTCGGTGCCCAGCCACAAGCCCAGCGAGGTCTGAGCCAGAGCGATCACCCGGCGCTCCTTCACGCGGCTTTGCACCTCGGGCCAGGAAAGTTCGCCGCCCCACGCCCCCAGGGGAAGCGCCAGAAGGAACGCCAGCGAAGGAGCGCTGCTCGTGCCCGCTGAAAGATGAGGGAGACTCCTCATATCGGAGGGACTTTGCGGTTGGACTGAGTAAAATGACTCGTATGGCCAAGTTAGTTATAAAGAGCGGTCCCTCTCAGGGCAAGGAAGTGGAGATCGCTCGTGAAGTCGTGATCGGCCGCGGCAGCCAGACCCACCTGGTCCTCGACGATGCTTGGATTTCCCGCAGGCACGCGGCCGTCACGCGGAAAGGAGACGACTTCGTGGTGGCCGACCTCCAGAGCGGGAACGGGACGCGGGTCAACGGTGTCCGCATCACCGGGCCCCGGGTCCTGCAGGATGGCGACGAAATCCAGCTCGGCGTCGTGGCCATTGAATTCCAGTCCGATTCCCACCAGGCTAAGCTGGACGCCGCAGAGGAGTCCGAGGTCACCCTCTCCGACGCCGGCGAGGACACGCAGGAGGTCTTGCAGGTCCTCGACGCCACCAGCGCCGCGGTGTCGATGGTTGTCGATACCGATTCCCAGCAGGCCGTCAAAGCCATGAGCCGCCGTCTTCAGCTTCTCTACGAGATGGGCGCGGTCATCGGCACCGTGTTCAATGAGCAGCAGCTCCTCGCCCTCATCATGGACAAGCTGTTCGAGGTGTTCCCTCAGGCCGAGCGCGGTTTCATCATGCTCTATGACGCCGAGAATAACCGGCTGCTGCCCAAGGTCGCCCGGTCACGCAAGGGCAACGCCATCCAGATCACGGTGAGCCGCACGCTGGTCCGCGACGCCATCGAGAAGCGCCGCGGCATCCTCAGCGCGGACGCCATGGGCGATTCGCGCTTCGCCATGGGACAGAGCATCCATAACTTCCAGATTCGCTCCGTCATCTGCGTCCCCATGATGGCCCGAGACGAGATCGTCGGTGTCGTCCACATCGACGGATCCGACCCGCGGCGCGCCTTCACCAAGGAGGACATGGCCCTCCTCATGGGCATCTCGAGCCAGGCCGCCCTGGCCCTCGCCAACGCGCGGCTTCACGACCGCGTCGTCAAACAGAGGCTCATGGAGCAGGACCTCGAGCTGGCCAACCGCATCCAGCAGAAATTCCTGCCGCAGCAGCCGCCGCACATCGAGGGCTACGAGTTCCGCGACGAGTACACGGCCGCCCTCGAGGTGGGCGGCGATTACTATGATTTCCTCCAGCTCCCGGACCAGCATCTCGGCATCGTCATCGGAGACGTCTCCGGCAAAGGCGTCTCCGCCGCCCTCTACATGGCCAAGCTCTCGAGCGACGTCCGATTCCATTCCGCCGGGCAGACCGAGCCGGGCGACATCCTCACCCGGCTGAACCGTGCGATGGCCGGCGTCGAGGAAGGCATGTTCGTCACGCTCCTGTTCCTTTCCCTCGACACCCGTACCGGCGTCCTGAAGATGGCCAATGCCGGACATCTACCGCCCAGGGTCCGCAAGGCCTCCGGCGAAATCCTCGAGTTGGACAGCGCCGGCAACTTCCCGCTCGGCCTCTATGAGGAGGTCCCGTACGAACAAGCCAGCTTCCCACTCGGCCCCGGCGACACCGTGGCGGTCTTCACCGACGGCGTCGTCGAGGCCGCGGACCCCGAACAGAAGCAGTTTGGCTGGGAACGCCTCTCCGAGGTGATGAAGGCCTCCGGCGGCCGGCCCGGCGAGATGCTCGAACGCATCCTCGACGCTCTCAAGACCTTCTGCCGCGGAGCCGTCCAAAGCGACGATATCACCCTCGTCTGCTTCGGACGCAGGACTTGACTCTTCGAGTACTCGAAGAAACCCCGCCCACCGGTTTAGCCGTTGTCCGAAGTTGGAGTGACGGCTTTAGCCGTTGTCCGAAGTTGGAGTGACGGCTTTAGCCGTTGTCCGAAGTTGGAGTGACGGCTTTAGCTAGCCGTTGTCCGAAGTTGGAGTGACGGCTTTAGCCGTTGTCCGAAGTTGGAGTGACGGCTTTAGCCGTGGTCCGAAATTGGAGTGACGGCTTTAGCCGTTGTCCGAAGTTGGAGTGACGGCTTTAGCCGTTGTCCGAAGTTGGAGTGACGGCTTTAGCCGTTGTCCGAACAGCGCCACGCCTGAATCCCAGCGGGATCCCTCCCGGCGTCCCACCGTCCCACCGGGATTCCTTCCACCAGGACAGGTCCGGGAGGCCAAGTCCCGGAAGCGTTTCTATCGAGTACGCCGAAACGGGAGGTGCTTGGGGAATCCCGTTCCGACGTACTCGATGTCTCTGAAGGTCGAAACCGTTACAAATGAGCCTGTCTGCGCCGCGCACGGCGCGGCAGGCAGGTCAAGTTTTCCACTCGCTGGACAAGGTCTGTATCCCCTTAGAAGTTAAGGCTTTGCGAAGCAAAGCCTCGTAGCGAAGCGCCCACCGCATCCTGAATTCGGCGTCGGCCATCGACACTTGCCTGCCTGACCTGTCTGCGCATGCCTGTGCCGGGCCTGTCTGCGTGCGGACACGCACAGGCAGGCACGGCAGACAGGTGCGGCACGCACAGGCAGGCGCAGACAGGTCGGTTTGAGGCAGCGCTTCGCTACCGAATAATTTCGAAAAGCTCTTGGATGGAAAATCGACAAGGCAGCCCGAGGGCGTGCAAGACTCCGCTCATGAATTCATCGCTGCCCCGATAAAACGCTTGACGCCCGTGGGTGAAGTCATGGACCAGCACGGCTCGCGACCGGATATCCACGATCCAGTATTCCAATACCCCCGTCAAACGATATTCCTCCCGCTTCGAAATCCGGTCCAGCTCCTCGCTGGATTCCGAAAGAATCTCCACCACGAGGTCCGCCGGCCCCCGGATGGCCTCCTCCGTGATGATCTCCTGGCGTCCTTCGCTGATGAAACAAAGGTCGGGGACCCGAATGCGATCCTCTCCCTCGGGAAGATGCACGAACATTTCTTTTTTAATAACGACCCGGCCCCGGAGGCCAACCCGTGTGCGGAAAAGGTGGACCAGGTGAGCGATGAATTCTTGATGTGAAAACGTCGGCCTCGGCGACACAACCACCTCCCCGTCTACCAGCTCCATCTTCTCCGGGCACTCCGGCAAAGCCAGAAATTCTTCTACGGTCAGCTTGCGAAGCGAGTCCACTAACGGCATGGTATTTACCCGTTATCATCCCTACCCATCTTTGCACCGACACAGGAACTGAGTTACCTTTCCTCCCCTGCCTTGGAAGAGCCCCGGAGCGGGCGGCATTCTATACCTGTTTTTATTTTATCCACGTCCCATTCGAGCCGCAAAGCCCATCATGAAGATCACCCACGTCATCGCCCAGGTTCTCCGCTTGCCCCAGGTCGAAGCCAAGTGCGCCGGCACCCAGGACACGCTCCTCGTGCGCGTCCGCACCGACAGCGGCCTTGAAGGCATCGGAGAGGTCGACTCGAGCCCGGAGCCGGCCAAGGCCGCCATCGACGCCCCCTTCAGCCACACCATCGCCTGCGGTCTCCGCGAGTTGATCCTCGGCGAAGACGCGCTCGATACGGAACGCCTGTGGGACAAGATGTACGACGGCTCGTTCTACTTCGGACGCCGCGGCGTCGTCATCACCGCCATAGCCGGCATCGATCTCGCCCTCTGGGACATCAAGGGCAAGCACTTCGGCGTCCCCGTCCACAAGCTCCTCGGCGGGAAACGCCATGACCGCATCCGCGCCTATGCCTCCATCCTCTTCGGACGCGACGGACGAGAAACCGCCGAGATCGGCCGGCGCTGGGTCGAGGCCGGCTACACCGCCATCAAGTTCGGCTGGGACCCCATGGGCCAATCCGAGAAACTCGACCTCGAGCTGGTCGCCGGGGCACGCGAGGGTGTGGGGCCCGATAACGATATCCTCATCGACGCCGGATGCGTCTGGGACGCTCGCACCGCCCTGCGCCGCGCACACCAGTTCGCCGAATACCGGCCCGGCTGGCTCGAAGAAGCCCTCCGGCAGGACGACCTCGACGGCTACGTCTGGCTGCGTGACCGATCGCCGCTCCCCATCGCTGCAGGCGAGGGCGAGTGTGGACGACACGCCTTCGAGCCCTGGATTGCGCGCCGCGCCCTCGATATCTACCAGATCGACCTCGCGCGATGCGGCTTCACCGACGCCTCCTATATCCGCCGGAGAGTCGAAGACGCCGGCGGGCGCGTCGTCAACCATTGTTACAAGACGCCCATCAGCGTGGCCGCCTGCCTCCACTGGCTCTCCACCGCCCGCACCGCTTTCATCTTCGAAGACTGCGTCGAAGATTCGCCCCTCCGCCACCACCTCACCCGAGAACGCGTCCAGGCCGATCGGGACGGTTTCATCCGCGTGCCGGACCGTCCTGGGCTTGGCGTCACCCTCGACGAGACCTGCGTCAACGAGTTCCTCGTCGCCGAGTCGGGACTCTGACACCTCATGGGACAGCGAGGCGCTTCCCGTGCAATTCGGACGCGTTGTCGGAATTCCAGACGGCGTGGTATCTGTTCTCGCCGGCCTAAACGCGCCCCACTCGCCGATGTGAATGGCCCCACCTGTGCGGTCCGAATCGCCCCACCGGGAAGCGTATTTTCAGGGGAATCAATACCGCCCAGGATTCTCTCCGTGCCCTCAGTGCCCTCCATGGCTATGGCTTTTCCTTCGCCGCCTCGCCGGAATGAAATAATTGGTTCTGCACCGGCCCAAAATAAGATAAAAGCGTCACGAATTCCTCCTCTACGTTGACCACGCTCACTTGCTCAATCGTCACCACCGGATGGGGGTCCGAAAAACCTGAGAAATTGCCCGTGTCCCGGTTGAACTTGTCAATAAATTTTAAATCCATCGTGGTCAACAGGCACACGTCGGTGGCCGCGGCCTTCGAGGACGCGCTACCGGAGGAGGCCGACCCTCCGGACTCCGTGGCCCGGATGGTGACCGTCCCAAGGGCTTTTGCAATCACGGTGACGCGGCTCTCGGGCGGAGAGCTGATTTCCGAGACTTCGAATGGA
>JACPCR010000112.1 GCA_016179685.1 Planctomycetota bacterium
CGAAGACGAAACATAAGTGCTGTAGCTCAGCGCCTGGAGCGACGCGAGGCGCGGTAGGGAGGGCGTCGGCAAGATGAGCGCTGGCTTTCCACCTAGCCCGATGTCACCCATTTTTCCGATGCCCGGACCCGTCTCCAGCCGAACACTGCAGGCCCCCAGCGGCGGCGGCGCCGGTCCCACCACAAAGGTGGTCTCGCTCGACAATTGCCCGGCAGGGAAGTTGACGTCCAGCGCGACCCAGCCATTCATGTTTGTTTCCGTCACCACCACGAGGTCGCACTCGCCCGTGACTTCGAGCGTGGCCGAGCCGCTCTCGAAGCCGGTCGCCGAGGCCGTGATCGCCACCTCCTTCACACCGTCCCTCAGCGTGTCATCCACCGCATCGATGGGAAAGTTTGCAGATAGCTCCCCGGCCGGAATGGTCACCTTCGCCTGTACCGCGGCCTCCCCGGGGTCACTGCTCGACAGGTTTACCACAAGCGATTGGTCGCGGTTCGACGCGCTGAAGTCCCGGCTGACTGTCCCAGTCGCTGCCCCGGGCCCCGCATTCTCATAAATTTTGAACCGGTCGATTTCCATGGCCAGCCTATTGGGCGTAGACACGGGCCCCGCAAAGCAGGGAACAGACCCGGCAAGCCACAGAGCCAGAAGCAGAGCCCCCAGAAGCGTCTTCTCTGGCCTGGTGACCTGGTCAGTTGACGCTTCGGCACACCTGTTTATTCTGCTGGCCATTGACCTTAAAAATCTCAAAATGCCACTTTTCTGGGGTGAACACGATTCGCGGATTCGCTCAACCCCCTCACCGCCACGCACCCAAAGAGCTTGCGGAAGGCTCGTCGCTTCGTGACTCATCAAGCCTGGGACTCTCCGGTCCACCGACCGATCTGTGCGGCCGCGGCGTCGAGGATCATCTCCAGGCCGCCGGGACCCGCCGGCGACATCCAGTCCTGGTAGAGCCCGATGCCATAGCGGTCCCGAGGCATCAAATAAGCGATGGTGCCATTGGTCACGGCGGACACCAGGATGGCCCGGCCCGGGAAACGGCGGCGCAGCTCGACTTGAAGCCAGGAATAGGGCTCGGCCGGCACCGTAAGGAGAAAGGTGCTGCCGATCTGCCAGGCGCAGCAATCGATGGCGATGGAATCGCCGGGCGGCATCAGCGGGGCGCGGTGAAGCAGTCGCCGGGCCCGCTCGTGCATGGCCGTGGCGTTTCGGATGGATTTGACATCTCCGGAGGCCATGGCCGACTGAAGGGCGCGTTCCGACTGATCGTAGCGCGTCTGAAGGGCTTCCAAGGACTCCTTCGGCTTGAGCGGGATGCGCAGAGGGATGGATGCGTTTCGGACCATTTCGGCCTCCGCCAGCGCCTCGCCGCCGACTCGCCGCTGGGCCCAGGTCCCCAAGGTCGCTCCGGAAATCATCGGGCCCGTGTAGGCCAGCTCCATGCCCGGAGGCAAGAGAGACTCGAGGGCCGACAGGGCCGCGTGTCCGAGCTGCCGGCCGTTACGGTCCGCTACCCGCGGGTCCCCCGCGTAGCCTTCCCTCGGCGCGGTGTCCCCGCAGGCGCCGAGCAGGAACAGACAAGGTATCCGGAAATGGCTTTCGAGCACCTGCCGCGCTGACCCGATGTAATCCGGCGAAAGCACCTTGTTCTCCGGCCCCAGCGTGGTCGGATGGCAGCCGTAATTGAGAATTGTGGCGATCGGGCCAGCCCAGTCGGCCGTCACCAGGCCAGCCCAGAGCGTGTCGTCCGCGGCGACTTCAGGATTGTAGCCGCACACGTACTGCTGGGAGTCTTCATCCCACGCGTCGCGGTTGACCGCCAGGTTGCACTGTCCCGCGGCCAAGGTGAGCCAGGCGGGCCGTAACGAGGCGCATGCCTCCCGAAGTGCATCGATGGATGACTGGACAAGCTGGTCGAAGTAGGGCCGGAGCAGATGTCCTCCTGGCCGGTCCGAAAGCTTCAGGGTCAAATTCGGCCCGGAATGAGTATGCGACAGGCAAACGAGAAGTCTCGGGCCGGTCAGACCCGTGGCGTGGCGAAGTCTCTTCAGGAATTCCTCGTTCTCGGCCGGCTCGAGCCAGCCGAGGTCGAGGGCGAGAAGCGCCTGCGGTGAAGAGGCGGCGTCCTCGACCGCCTGAAGGGCCAGGGCCGTGGCCGTAAAGGGGCGGTGTACGCCCGAGGCCATATCGTGCAGCGCCGCGCCCCAACTGCGGCTATAGATGCCCAGCGGGGGCGTGACGTCCCGGCGTGCGAGTCCGGCGAGGCAGCGAGCCATGGACGATCGGAATGTCTTCATTCTTATGTGGTAGCAGTTCGCCGGCTTCTTGTAAAGGAGAGTCTTGAGGAGAGCGAAGCCCGCAACCCAACAAGGCTGGGAGAGGTGTCCGGTGTCAGGGATCAACTGACACCCGACTCGCCTCCCACTGGGACAAGTCTGGCGGGACACCTATTCAAACATCTCCGCTGAAATCCGCTACGCCTTTCGGGCTCGCGGATTTCAGAGCCAGTGTTGGCTCGGCTTCGCCGGCCCAACCCTGGCGGTGCAAAAAGCCTTTAAGAGTGCAACTCAAGCTTAAAACGTTTTCCAACTTTGGCGTTTGGCGCCCCAACCGCCCAACCCGGATTTCTCAAGAGTCGCGACGGCACGCTCGATATCCGCCTGTTCAACCATCCGTTGCAGTGCAGGCTTCGACGCGGCCTACCTGGCACCTCGATCCGGAGTTAGCCCTGAGCGAGAACGGCTCAAGTCGTTCGAGTTGAAGCCCACAGGGCGCATTTCGAACACATCGTGGTGAGAAATGCGGGCTAAACGGAGACTTCCATGTCACAAGAAAACGAGATTTGCGGTTCTTTATTTAAGGGAGGCGAAGCCGCTCCTTGGCGGCCTCAAACCGACGAATCTTTCTTTGTCTCGTGCTCGACCTCGTTGTCGTGCTCGTCCTCGAAACCCGCGCGGGCCTTTTGACGACGAAAACGGGGACGACGACGAGGACGATAACACACGGCAGCCCGCAACGTGCCTCATTTGTTACAGTTGCAATCCTTCAATACGGTTTGTGACCCGGCATCATGAACTTGCGAGTCCCACTGGTTTACTTGGCCGGAGGTGTTGGAGACCTGGTCCTGCCTTCGTGGTGTGTCGGCTGCGATCAAGCCATCGAAGCGCCGGGTCTGATGTGCCAGGCATGCCAGGAATCTCTGGCCATCTTGCCCGAGCCCCGATGCGCTCGATGTGGCAAACCGGTGGGGAAATACAGCCAGTCGCAGAGGCGCTGCGACGATTGCAAGCGACACACGCCGGCCTTTGATGGTGCCGCCGCCCCGTGGGTCTATGTGGGGCTGGCTCGGGACCTCGTCTTGAAGCTCAAGTTCTGCCGGGCGTGGATGGTGGCGGAGCTCGCCGCGCCTTGGATGGCCGGATGCCTCGACCAGATGCCGTGGAAGGCGGAGATCGACCTCATCCAGCCGGTCCCCATGCACTGGCTCAAGAGGTTCTGGCGAGGGTACAACCAGGCCGAGATGCTGGCCCTGGCTGTCAGCCGACTCGCGGGAATTCCAAGCTCGAGCGCGTTGCGCAAAGCCCGCTACACCCGGCCCCAATCCAGGCTCTCCCGGTCCTCTCGCCTCGCCAACCTGAGTGCAACGTTTCGGGTCCGGCCGGCCGGGTCAGTTCGAGGCAAAGGCGTGCTCCTCGTCGATGACGTGATGACCACTGGGACGACGGCTTCCGAGTGTGCGCGGGTGCTCAAGGATGCCGGGGCCCGGCGCGTCTATGTTCTCACCCTGGCCCGAGCACATTAGCACTCGTGTTCGGAAGTGCGTAACTTCTCAATAAGTTCGGGGAGGACGATCGAGTAAAATCCATGGGTTATTAACGAAGTAGCGAAGCCCTTCCGGGCTTCGCTGGCTGACACCCCGCGAACGCAGGCGAAGCCCGTAATTTATCCCGTTGGGAGGTCTCCTCTACATAACTTCGACCCACCAAGAAATGCGTGAGAAAGTGAGAAAATGATTCAAAAGTCTTGGGAAAAGAGCGCGGAGAATAACCCTTCTACAGAAGGGTTTTACCCACCGCTTTACCCGCCGAAGGCGGGTCGGCGCTCCCGCGCCTATGTTCACCAATCGACGATCTCTCAAAACTCGTCGGGATGCTCTGCGGCATACTTCTCTGCCGCCCGGAACGCACCCGCAATCGCATCCACCTTATCCGTTGACGACGGTCTGGCCGTGGCGGCAGTCTCCTGACTGCCGGATTTTCTCGTGGCGGCAGTCTCCTGACTGCCGGATTTTCTCGTGGCGGCAGTCTCCTGACTGCCGGATTTTCTCGTGGCGGCAGTCTCCTGACTGCCGGATTTTTCGGGACTCTGGAGAGTCCCGCCACGGTCGAAGACCACAATTAGCCCAACGATGTCCACTGCGACCACCGCGGCCACGGCAACCGCCAAGGGCGCTTTCGACCCTTTCTTCCCCCTCTACGCCGACGAATTTCGCATTCACCGCGGCCGGGGAGAACCGCACGTCCGATTGCGTCGGCATCTGCCACTCCAAATGCTCGCCACGAGGGAATGAATCTAGAAATTGAGTTCAGCTTCTTGTCGAGTACTTTCTTTCTATATCGTCAAATCCAGGCGCAGCTCCAGGATGCAACTCGTTTTAAATGCAATGCTTACGGCATGGGAAAGACGATATCCCGCTACCCAGACAATCCCTTGCTGGTCCAGAACAACTGGAATTCTCGGCCGCTCCCGCCGAGGCACCTTGAGATTCACGAAGAGGTCCTGCAGCTTCTGGGGGCCGGTCATGCCGAGTGGCTGGAAGGAGTCGCCCGGTTGGGGACCCCGCACCCTGAGCGGTGGCCTCACTGCATTCCAGTCCAGGTAGGCTAGCGTGGGCGCTTGCTTCCGAATCTCCTCTAAGGGTGGAAAGGGAGGCCCTAGCAGGCGAGCATGAATGGACCCGCCGCCTGGCAGATCGACTCGGCCCGGTACGGCAAGCTCCACAAGCGCAAATGGACTGGGGGGTTGCGCCGAGCCTCTCTTCTCCAGGAACAAGCTGCCGCTCTCGATGCTGGCCCGAAGGCCCCGTGGGAGGTGAAGCTCGCCGTGGCCGCTCTTCAGCAATCCTTCGAGAGCCTCGTAGTGGGCGGCCAGCAGGCTCGGGCCTCCCCCCATCAGTCGCTCGACCAATCCGCTGAACGCCGCGATACGGATGGCCCGGGGAAGCTGTGCCAGGGCCAAGGCGTCCAGACGCACCGTCCGATCGCCGATGAATTTCGTCATACCGCCGAGCGCCTCCCGCGCCTCGTGGTCCAGCCAGTCGGTCGCCGATCGAGCGTGAGCGGCAAGACACAGCAGGTTTCCTCGCACGCCGGGACCGCCGACCTTTTCCAGTTCCGGCAGGAGATGAAGTCGGATGCGATTGCGGACCGGCCGAAGTGAGAGGTTGCTGGAATCAGTGCAATAAGCCTGGCCCACCCCATCGAGGCAAGCCTGGAGCTCCGCCCGTGTCTCTTCGAGCAAGGGACGGACAATTTCGACCTCCGGCTGCTGGGAGAGCGTTCGGCGCACGGGGATGCCAGCCAGGCCCCGCAGGCCCGTTCCGCGCAGGATACGGAACAGGACGGTTTCGGCGTTATCGTCCGCGTGGTGGCCGAGGCAAATGCGGCGCGCCGGAAAGGCCAGAGCGGCCTCGAGGAAGAGCCGATATCGCTCCCTCCGGGCCGCCATCTCGACGGACCCCTGGCCCCGACTGCGTGCTGCGGGAATATCCGCCTCTTTGACGATGCAGGGCACTTGCAGGGTGTCCGCCAGCGCCCGACAAAATTGCTCGTCACGTTCGGATTCCGCACCCCGCAGCCCGTGTTGGACGTGCAGCATGGTCCAGGTGAAGGGAAGCTCGGGCCGACGGCACAGATCAGCGAGGATTCTGGCCAAGCAGACCGAGTCGGGCCCTCCGGAGACCGCAGCCAACACACGATCTCCAGGCAGGATCAGCGAGTGCTCGATGATGAAGGCCAGCACCCGCCGCGGGAGCGATGGACCTGTTTCGGGTGAATCCACGGTTTTCAACTTCAGGCGACCCCATGAGGAAGGCTCTGTTTCCTCATCACGCCAGTGGTTCTCGATGCTTGGAGGTTTCGATCTCCGGCCCGAGCGAGGGCAGGTCTGCGGATGGGCGGCCCCGCTCACGGCGCTCGGCCAGTATAGAGAGGGCCACGGCCCCGAACAGGACGGCTGCCACGACGCCCAGGGAGTGTCCGATGGAAATGTCGATCCATTTTTCGAGGCACATCTTGAGTCCAACAAAACCAAGGATGATGGCCAGGCCTGGCTTCAGATACCGGAACATGCCCATGACGCCAGCGAGCAGGAAGTAAAGGGCGCGCAGTCCCAGAATGGCGCACACGTTCGACGTGTAGACGATGAACGGCTCGCGCGTGATGGCAAAGACTGCCGGGATCGAGTCCAGGGCAAAAATCAAGTCCGTCGTCTCGACCACCAGGAGCACGAGGAACAGGGGCGTCGCCATCCATCGGCCATCCTGCCGGACAAAGAGATGCGCCTCGACGTAATTCGCAGTCACGGGAAACCAGCGCCGGAAGTGGATGACCACGGGGTTGCGCTCCGGATGCACGCCCTCGTCCTTGGAGAAGGCGAGCTTGATGGCGGTATAGATGAGAAAGGCGCCGAAGACGTAGAGAATCCAGTGGAAGCGGGAGATCAGAGCGGTCCCCGCGGCGATGAAGGCGCCGCGCATCATCAGGGCGCCCAAAATGCCCCAGAACAAGACACGGTGGTGGTAAGAGGCAGGGACGACAAAGAAATTGAAGATGACGACGAAGACGAAAACGTTGTCGACCGAAAGCGATTTCTCGATGATGTAGCCGGTAAGAAACTCGAGGGCCCTCTGTTTCCCGAATTGATGCCAGACGAAAAGATTGAAAAAGAGGGAAAGTCCGACCCAGACGACGGACCAGATGGCGGCCTCTTTCAAGCCCACCTCGTGGGTCTTGCGGTGGAAGATGCCCAGGTCCAGCGCCAGCATGAAAAAGATAAGAACGTGGAAGCCGAACCAGAACGAAAGAGGTGTTCCAGTCATGAAACCAAAGACCCGGTGAAAGTGAGGCCGCTGCCGGGATGGTATAGGAATCAGCGGCGCAGCGCCACCTTGTTCCCTGGGCTGCAATCTCGGACTTTCGGCTCCTTATGGTCTTGCGCGCGTCGAGATCGGAACAAGGATCTACGGAATTCCTGCCGCGACCTGACTCCCTCCCAAACTTGTCCCCGTGGGACGGGTCCTCCCGCAGGAACTTGTCACTTGGACACAGGTCACACCGTGGGTTTGCTTTCTTTTTAGCCTGGCTTTAGCCGCTGTTCAACCCACGGTGTCAGTTGTGGGCAAAGGCCAGCGCAGGGAGAAGTGCGGGAACGGGCTCCCTCCCACCGGGACAGGTCCGGGAGGCTGCGACCCAAGTTGGAGTGACGGCTCTTGTACACGTGTAAGGAAGTGCACCCGCACTTCCTTACACGTGTACAAGCAATTCATGTATTGCCGCATAGCATAAAACGTCATGGCGTCATGGGAAAGCTGACATAACCGCCTGATGAACATAGGTAACTTCTCAATAAGTTCGGGGAGATGGACCCGCCCGATTTCATCATCGATCATGATTCAGCACTTCACAAGTTTTCGTAGCGAAGCGCGCCAGCGCTTCGTCTGAGCCCTCAAATCTCATCTCTCGGACGGAACGCTGGCGCGTTCCGCTACGGAATTCATACCTCATGGACTTGACCTGATCGTCCTCCCCGAACTTGTTGAGCGCGCTGATGCAGGCGGTGTTCCGGGGCAAATCCTCGATGGGATGATGCCAGAGCGGCGGGACGATGAAGCTCTCGCCCCCGAATTCGTCCGCCAAGCGCAGAGTCTCCGCATACATCTTGTCTGACGAAGGCCGACCGGACTCCCGTAGTGACTTCGGTATTCACCCGGCGCGGTCGGGCACTCTTCGTCGTTATGAACAATTCGGGCCAGGAGACGAATGTAAAGCTTATTCCCGACTGGAAGTCGCTGGAAACGAACGTTCCCGCCGTGCTCTTCGACGCGTATGCGGAACAAGGGGAAACCGCGCCGTCTGGTCCGGCGGCGCTCCAGGTCGGCGTGACGGGGGACGGCAGCGAACGCTTCCCGATCAGAGCCTGCAACTTTCGGGCCCTGGCAGCCAGGTGAACTGCGGCGGTTCAGAGCCGTGGGTTGTCACTTCTTTGCACCACGCCCACCATCGTGGGGCCTCGGCGGGAAACCGGCAAGGAGCTCCAAGGGACAACCCCGGCAGAGGGGTGTTTTCCGGCAATACTCCTTGCCCACCTGGACGATCTGGGCGTGGTAATCGTTGTAGAGGGGAAGGCTGCGGGGAAGGCGTGCCTCGAACCAGGCCTGGATTTCGTCATAGGAAGCCTGTTCCTGGATCAGGCCATGTCGGCTGAAGACGCGGCGGGTATAGGCGTCCACGACGAAGATTTTCATGCCGGCGGCATAAAGCAGGATGGAATCGGCGGTTTCGGGCCCGATGCCGTGAAGCGCCAGAAGCTCCTTTCGCAGGCGCGGCAGGGGCGTGCGGAACATGGACCCCAGGTCGCCCTGGTGGCGTTCCATGAGCCAGGCGACGAATCCCTTGAGTTTGCGGGCTTTCTGGTTGAAGTAGCCGGAGGGCCGGATGAGCTGGGCCAGCCGGGCCTCGGGGATGGAGGCCAGCTCGGGGATACCCAGGACTGAAGCGTCCTTGAGATTGGAGATCGCCTTCGTTACATTCTGCCACGCCGTGTTCTGAGTCAGTATGGCGCCGACGATCACCTCGAGCGGGGAGTCGCCGGGCCACCAGTGCCGGGGCCCGAAACGACGCCGGAGGCGACGGTAGATTTGAAGCGCCACTTCACGTTCGGCGGGGACATTCATGGGCGACCTGTTGACGATCGACGGCTCGTTCGGCGAAGGAGGCGGGCAAATCCTGCGAAGCGCGCTCGCTCTCTCCGTCATCACCCGCCGGCCCTTCGAGTTGAAGAACATCCGGGCCGGCAGGAAGAAGCCTGGCCTGCAGCCCCAGCATCTCGAATGCGTGCGAGCGGCGGCCGAGGTCTCCCGCGGGCACGTGCAGGGAGCGGACACCGGCTCGCTGACACTCCGGTTCGAGCCCGGTGAAGCGGCGGCGGGCGATTATCGCTTCGACATCGGCACGGCCGGCTCCACCAGCCTGGTGCTCCACACGGTCTACCTGCCCCTCGCCCTCCTCGGCGAAGGGTCCCGGGTCGGAATCACGGGCGGTACGCACGTGCCGTTCAGCCCCTGCACCCACTACCTGGAACTGGAGTGGCTGCCGCTGATGTGGGCCGCGGGCCTGCGACTTTCCCTCAAGCTGGACCGACCGGGCTTCTATCCCGTCGGGGGCGGCAAAATCCGGGTGGAGGTGTCGCCTTCCTCGCTCCGGGGCCTTCAGATACCTGATCGGGGGCCGATGATCAACTTCCAAGGCGTTTCCCTGGTGGCGAATCTGGAGGTTTCCATCGCGGAGCGTCAGAGGCGGCAGGCGGTCCGGGCTCTGGGTTTGGGCCATGAAATCCGACCCGAGGCCATCGAGATTGTCGAAATGCGGGCGCCCTCGCCGGGCACGGCGCTCATCCTGGGTGCGGAATTCGAAGGGGGTGGCCGCGCCTGTGCTTTTGCGCTCGGCGAGCGCGGGAAGAAGGCGGAAAAGGTGGCCGAGGAGGCCGCCTTGGCGTTCCGGGCGTTCCTCTCGAGCCCGGGCGCCGTGGACGAGCACGCCGGTGACCAGCTTCTCTTGCCTCTGGCTTTGGCGCAGGGGCCCTCCCGATTCCGCGTGCCTGCGGTCACGCTCCATCTCCTGACCAACGCGGAGGTGGTCCGGCGATTCGTCGATCGGGAAATCCGGATCGATGGAAGCGAGGGGCAACCCGGCCTGGTGGAGGTGATGCCATGAAAGGGATCGACCTGAGCCGCGAGTTCTTCATGAGCGTGGTGCTGCCGCTCGTCCAGCGGGACTGGCCCCAGGTCGCCGAGCGCATGGGAGCGGGGATTTTCGGGAACGGGTCCGACGCGGCCGGCCTGGACGACGAAATCTCTCGGGATCATCACTGGGGCCCGCGGACTCAGATATTGCTGCCGCACCGTATGGTCCAGAAATGCCGGTTGTCCTTCGAACGTTACCTGGACCATGCGCTGCCCGCCGAATTCCGGGGCCACCCCGTCTTGCGCGTCCGCCAGACGGCCAGCGGGGTGACGCTGGAGAGCCTGGACGATTTCTTCCGCAAGTTCACCGGCCATGCCCGCGCGCCCCGGCGGCCGGAGGGCTGGTTTCGCTGCACGGAAGCGGACCTCTTTCATGCAACGAACGGGGATGTGTGGCACGACCCGTCCGGCGAGCTGGGGAAGCGCCGGGAAGGCTTCGGTTATTACCCCGACGTGGTCTGGAAGAAGAAGGTGGCGGACTGGTGCATGTTTCTCACGGGCCGCGACGCGGCCTATAACGTGAACCGGTGCTATCGCCGGGAGGATTGGTTTTCCGCGACCCTGTTTCTCGGGCAGGCGCTGAAACGGGCGATGGAGCTGGGATTCCTGCTGAATCGCCGTTATGCGCCGTACACCAAGTGGCTGCACCGGCTGTTCATTCAGCTTCCGGACCTTGCCCGTGAAGTGGACCCTCTCCTGCATCGGGCGAAGGACGATCCGGACTGGCATCAGAAGGTGATGGCGCTGGTGGGCATCTGCCGCATCTATGCGAATCGGATGCATGCGATGGGGTTGACGCCGCAGCCGCAGTTCAAGCCCTTCGACCCTTCGTTGACGGACCTGATTCTTTACGAGTCGGCCCTGGCAATCTACAAGCAGGTCCCTGCCGAGCTGCTGCACGCCAAGTTTAACGAGACGGAGCATTGGGAACGGATGGCTCGCGATGTGCTCTTCGACAGCAGCGACTACTTCCAGAAAAGATTGTCCGTGGAAAAATCGCCAGCCCCGCCTCCCGGTTAGCGAAGCGCTGCCTCAAGCCGATCCCTGTGGCTCGGGCGACCGGGACCGAGACAGGATACGGCAAGCGCTTCGCTCGCATGTGGTAGAATGATGGGACAGACGCGGGGAGACCCTCCCGTACGGGAAGCGCCATGGACCTCCTAATTCGCTGTGGCCGTCCGGACTGTCCCCAGACCTGGAGCTACGCCAGCGGCTGGTCCGGACGGGACCGCGAGTGCCCCCGGTGTGCCACCTCTCTCCATTGGCCATCCAGCCTCGATGAGGCTGTGGCCGCCGCCGTTCAGTTGGGCCGCTACAGAATCCTCGAGCGCACTCAGAACACCCACTCGGGCTGGGAGCTGTCGGCAACGGAGGAGGGCTCTGGCCGGCATGTCCTCGTCCGCCTGTTCCCGGAGCAGTTGGCCGGCGATCCGGCATGCTGCGAGCTCTTCCAGCGGGAGGCCACGGCGGCCATCCAAATTTTCCATCCCCACATCGTCAGCGTGCTGGATTTCGGCGAATGCCTCGGCCGGCCTGCTGCCGTCCTGCAGCCGCCCGGACCGGAATGCCTGGCCCGGCGGTTCGGGCCCGCGAGCAGACTCCCATCTGAGCTTGCGCTGAAGCTCCTGGCCCAGGCCGCGCAGGCCGTGGAGCATGCATCGAACGATCAGGTCATCCATGGAAATATCGAGCCTGCCCACCTCTGGATCACCGAGGGCGAGACGCTCAAGGTGGACTACCTGACGGCTTCCCGTATCGAGGTGCTCGCCGGCCGCAGGCACGGCGAAGGGATGTCCCTGGGGCTGAGCCCGGAACAGGCATGGACCTCAGGGACGCCGGATATCCGTTCTGATCTCTATGCGCTGGGTGCGGCCTTCTATTATCTCGTCACCGGCTGCATCCCCTGGGAGGCGTCGGCCGGGGAATCGCCGGGGGCGAGAGGGCCTCGATCCTGGGGCCCAAGCCGGCCCGTCGAGACATGCGGAACGCATATCCAGCCCCCGCTGGCTCGCGTCCTCGATCGGATGGTCGCGGCCGAGCCGCTGAACCGTTACCAGTCCGCAGGATCGCTTCTGGCGGCCCTTCGTGAGGGGGAAACCGGGGGCCGGGACACCCGAGTCGCTGTACCCGATCGCCTCGAACTGGCCGAGGCGAAGCCAGCGCACGACGCCGTTGCCCCGGTTGCAGCACGGGCGGCAGAGGATGCAGCGATACCCGCGGCGGTCCTTCCCGATCGCCTCGAACTGGCCGAGGCGAAGCCAGCGCACGACGCCGTTGCCCCGATGCCCGCGCGGGCGGCAGACGATCAGGCGCATCTCGTTCCCGACGGGAGGGAAAAGGCCGGCCAAATCCCGCCGGCTGATCGCGGTGACAAGGTTGGCTCGCAGGGACGGGGCCATGCGCCCGAACGACATCGGCCCCTGCTCACACGCCTCCTCCGGTTCGCTCGCAGCCCTCTGGGTTACGCTTTTTCCGTCGGCCTTCACGTCCTCCTCCTCCTGCTCCTTCTCCGCGTGCAGGTGAACTGGTCCCGGGACGAATCGGAGGACCTGGTGCTCCAGGCGAAGATCGTACGGGAGGAGCGGGTGAAGGGTCCCGATCCGGCGGCCAAGATTCCCGGGGAAAGTTCGGAGGTCCCGCTGATAGAGGTCGATGAGCCGCGTCTCGAGGACATTCCGGAGACGGAGGAGGAGATCGAGTTGAGCCTTCAGGATTCGCCTCCGGAGCTGCGTGAGACCGTACGGGCGAGGGCCTCCATGGAAGAAATGAGCCTGGCGGACCTGGCCTCGAGGCTGGATTCGCCGCCGCTGCCGGACCGGTCGCCGGATTGGCCGAGTGAAGAGCGAGAGGGGCCGCCGGGCATGGCGTCCTTCGGCCTCCGGCGGAATGCGCTGACCCGCGCCCGAGCAGCGAATGCGGGCGGGGGCGGCCTGGCTACGGAATCGGCGGTCGAGGCCGGGCTGGCCTTCCTGGCACGCCACCAGTTGGCGGACGGGCACTGGTCTTCCGCTCCGGACGGGGAATTCGAGAAGGGCTCGGAGGGCCGTTACGACATTGCGATTACGGGCCTGGCTCTCCTGACTTTTCAGGGAGCGGGCCACACCGAGACTACGGGCAAGTATCAGGAGAACGTTCGCAAGAGCGTCCAGTATCTCATTCAAGCCCAAGCCGAGGACGGCTCGTGGATGCAGAAGGGGATGATGTACGGGCACGGAATCTGCGCGCTGGCGATGTCGGAGGCTTTTGGCCTGTCGGGGGCGCAGTCGGAGGCCCGCGTGGCGGCCCAGGCTGGCATCGATTTCATCGCCAGAATTCAGGGGTCCCACGGCGGAATCAGCTACCACGGGGCCGGACGCGACACCTCCGTCACCGGCTGGCAGATCATCGCCTGCAAGTCCGCCTCGGCCGCTGGCCTCGCCGTACCCGCCGAGACCCTCGCCAGGTTCGAGATGTACCTGGACGACATGGTGGACCCGGCGACCGGGGTGACGGGTTACAACTTCCGTGGCCAGGGAAGCCCGGCGATGACGTCGGTCGGACTGGCATGCCGACTTTTTCTCGGCCAGAGCCGGAACAACGAGCTGATCGGGAAGATAGCGGAGCGCATCAGCCAAGCGGGTCCGACTCCAGACGAATACCACCTGTACTATGGAACGTTAGGGCTGTTCCAATTTGGCGGGCCGAAGTGGGAGAAGTGGAATCGGCAGTTTGCCATCCCCCTGGTGCGCAAGCAGGTGTCCAAGGGACGGCTGAAGGGAAGCTGGGAGCCCCTGCAAAGCGCCTACGGAAAGGATGCCGGCCGGGTGTACGTCACCGCCATGCACATCCTTTGCCTCGAGGTCTATTACCGCTACTTGCCGGTCTACAGGTAATGTGCGACTCGAAAGCGGTGAAGTAGCCTTCCCCTGAAAATCCGGTCCCTTCTTCGGCAGCCGCCGGAGGTTTGAAATGGCCATGCCCACAATTTATATCGTCATTCGCTATGGAATCGTTGAGAACCTTCTCTATCTTAGAGATACAATGCGTGCGCTATGCGCACTGTCATCGACCGACTCATCGACGAGTTCCACGAACGGGCGTTCCCGGACCTCATGCGGCGCAACCGGACACTTCAGCGAATCCCGGCCAAGACGAGCGTTGTGGTCGGCATGGGCCGGGTTGGAAAGACCTGGTTTTGTTACCAGGATATGCTGCAATTCATTTCACATGGAGAGGATAAGGCAAAGCTTCTTTACATCAACTTTGAAGATGAGCGGCTCTTGCCTTGCGGAAGCGGCGACCCGGCGGCTCGCTTCAGCGTGAACAAGTTCTACAACACGCTTCGCAGTCAGCAGATTTCATGCACAAAGAACGACCTCTATGGCTTCCTGGAATTCCTGGAAGAGACTTACATCGTCCACACGGTCCCCATGTACTCGGCCTCTGAAAGGGTCCGCCAGATGAACCCGAAGAAGGTCTTTGCCATTGAAGTGCTGAATCATCATCGGTGATGAAATCGGGCGGGCCCATCTCCCCAGACTTTTTGAGAAGCTACCTCATTTCCGCTTCGAGCGACTGCCAGACGCAGTAGTCGCCCTCCCGGTAGTTCAGTGGTTCGCCCGGTCGGACGGGGATGACGTGGCCGGTGATGAAGACCTGGCCGTCCTGGTATCTCGTATAGCACAGCTCGGCGACGCCATCGGGCTGGGGTGGCGAGGCCAGGTAATCAAATTCGCCGCTCGCCGCGTCATACACCAGAAGGCGGTCCAGGAAGCGCATCGCTCGGCCATCGACGGTGTTGGTCCGGTAGCCCGGGGGAAAGGAAAGCTTGTGGGTCCTACGGTCTATCCCCTCGTGCCCCTTCCAGGTGTCCAGATTGAAATACGCCCGACTGCCGATCTGGAACGCCTTCCCGATATAGCCGTACAACTGCCCGTAGTCCGGCGTCGGAACGGGGTCTAGCCATCGTTTCCTTTCCAGATCACACAGCAGCAAGCGTCCGCCGGAGGTGTCCGCGATATATGCCCTGCCCTCATGGAAGAACGCGCCCCAGGTGAAACTGACCCTGAAGTCCGACGGGATTTCCTCCAGAAACCGCTCCTCCGCTGGCTCGAACAAGAGGAGGGAGACCTCTCCTGCGGTGGGGATCATGACCCTTCCATCATTCAGGACGACGCCGGAAATCATCTCCCGATCGCCGAAGGGGCAGGACACCCGGCGCGGGGCGTTGCCGACGTGGTCGAGGATGAGGGCGGCGCCGTTGAGCCCGCGATCAAACGCGAGGACCTTGCCAGCAACCTCGAGGCAGAACCAGACGTCATGGACGCCGCCGTCCGCCTTCGGAAGGAGGGGAAAGCGTTCGGACTCACCGGTGCGCGGCCAGATAGCTGTATAGTCGTTGGAGGCGAAGTGGAACATGACCAAGGCGTCGCCGAGGCGGGCAAGCGAGTTGCCCGCCCGGCCCGCGAGCGCCTTCGGGCACACGCGGGCCGCCTCCGCCGTCCGGGGAGAGAATCGAATCAAGGAACTGCCGTACGACTCCCACAGGTCTCCGGCCGTGTCGAGGCAGAAATCGAAGGGCCTACCCACTTGTAGTGCAGGCATCCGATAGAAGTGGAGTTTCATTCTCGACATCCCCCTGAGATTTCCTGCGGGGAATGCTACTCTCGCCCCTCGATGTACTGGAGCGCCTTGGCCGCGGCCTCCCGGACCTCCTCGTCTGCGTCTTTGAGCGCACGCGTGAGTGCGGGCGCGGCCTCCCCACTGCCCAGCGATCCGAGAACGTTGGCGGCGGCCTTGCGCACTTCGGCGCTGGAGTCCCCGAGGGACTGGATCAAGGCGGCCAGAACGGCCTCTTCCTCGGCCCCGATATCCTCCAGCGCATAGGCCGCATCGCGCCGGACGCGGGCGTCCGGCTCTTTCAGTGCCCGCATCAGGGCCTGGGCGGCCTTTTTCCCGTCCTTCGGCCCGATCAGGCCGAGGGCGCCCGCGGCCTGCATGCGGACCTCGGGGCTCTCGTCCCCGACCAGGGCGTCGATCAGGACGCCTTCCGCTGGCCTTGCCGCCGGGCCGATGTTGCCCAGGGCGGTCGCGGCAGCCGACCGGACGGCCGACGATTCATCCTGGATTCTTTCGAGCAGGGCGGGGACGGCCGGCTCGGCCTCGGGCCCAATCTCCCCGAGGGAGGCGGCAGCGCCTGCCCGTACCCGGGCATCCTCATCGCGGAAGGCCTTGAGGAGGGACGGGACCACCGCCGCGGCCGCGACGGACCGGATGAGGCCCAGGGAGGCTGCGGAGGCGGACCGCACCTCCGGGTCTTTATCCTGGAGCAGCGCTTCCACGAGCCGTGGGACAATGGCGGCCCCCATCGCAGCCTCGCCGTCGCGGCCGACGTAGCCGAGGACGGCGGCCGCGTCCTTTCGGACCTCCGCCGGCTCGGCCTTCAGCGCCTCGAGAAGGGCTGGCAGCGCCGACCCGGCCTCCCCGAGCTGGCCCAGGGCCAGCGCCGCACTCCTCCGGACGCCATTGTCCGGGTCCTTCAAGCCCTCTTGCAGGGCCGGAATGGAGACTCCACGGATTTCAGAAGCCTGGAACGAGCCGAGCGCCCTGGCCGCGCCAGATCGCGCGGCCGGGTCGCCTGCCTTGAGGTCCTTCAGAAGCGCCTCGCCCGCCGCACGCGTCTCCCCGATCCGGGTGATGGAGCGGGCCGCGCTCGCCCGGATCGGGCGATGCGGGTCCCAGAGGGCCCGGATTAACTCGGGCATGGCCTCTTTCGCTTCCGGGCCAATCGCCCCGAGGGCGTTGATCGCATGATGGCGCACCCGCTCGTTTTCATCCTTGAGCGCCTGGATTAACGAAGAGACCGCTGGACGGGCATCCGGCCCCATCTGGCACAGTGCGTAGGCCGCGTTCGTCCGGACCTCCGCTTCCGGGTCCTCGAGCACCTTCTGGAGCGCGGGCACGGCCTCCTTCGCGTCGGGTCCGATCAGCCCCAGGGCACATGCCGAGCCCTGGCGCACCGGCGGGGAGGAATCCCGAAGCGCTTCAACGAGCTGGGGCACGGCGGGCCTCGCCCGAGGCCCCATCTGCCCGAGCGCCCTTGCCGCTGCTTCCCGGGCCGGCGCATCCCCGGCCCGCAATTGTTCCACCCATGCGCTCAAAGGCCGGCCCTCGAAGGCGGGTTGTTCTTCCCCTGGCACGCCCGCCAAGGCCGCCCCAAGAATCAGAAGCATTTTTTTCATCGGCCCCTCCTCTTTGGAACGTCAGTTCACCGGCGGGTATTCCTGGCCGCAGAGAGGGATAACCCCGAAGCCTCGCAGGATCATCGGAGGGCATGCGCCTCGAAAAAATTCCAAATCCGTTCGCTGATCCGGGCGACCGCGCCCCACCGGTGTCCCAGCTCCGGAATCTCCACCTGAACCACCTCGTGTCCTTCCTCCTTGTATGCGTCCCTGGCCTTCCGGGCCTGCTCCAGCGACACCACGGAATCATCCGAGCCGTGGATCACCATCACGGCATATTTTTTCCGGGCATGTATGCCTTTCACGCCGAGAATGCCCAGCCCCCCGGAATGGGACGCGATCGCCGCAATCTTGTCGCTCCGCTGAGAGGCCAGAAGGTTCGTGAAATAAGCCCCATCCGACATCCCCACGGCATACACGCGGTTCAGGTCCACATTATACTGCCCCGTGATACGCCGGTAGAGGGCATCAAAATAATCCAGGTCCTCGTTCTCCTCGACCCTCAATTGCCACCGGCCTTCCAGAGCCTCCAGATACGCTAAGAGAAAACCCTTCTTCCTCGCGATCTCGTCCAGACCCGTATACCGGGCCATCCGCTCCCTCCCGTCCCCTTTGAGCCCGGGGAAAGCGAAAACCAGCGGCAGCGGCTTCGCCCCCTCGACCGCCCGAGGCGAAACGAGCCGGAAGCTCCGGAAACGGCCCTTCACCTCGATGCGCTCGTCCGGGAACGTGCCGGCCCCCCCGCCCTGGCCGCCGGAAGGCACAGGGGCGACCGTCTCGGCACGGATGTCGGCTTCCTCACCGGAGACACTGGACGGTGGCCCCAGGGCGGCCAGGGCGACAAGGGGTGTGGCGAGGAGCATGCTGGGCCAGCCTAATCTCTTCACGGCGATTCTCCTGCGCCGCGCCCTTGCTGAAGCGCTCGGCCGTTCGGGCGGGGATGCATTCTCCATCCCCAACCTGGAAACTGGGGCGTCCCGCCACCGAATTCGGATGCGAGACGCTGACGTTCCCGTCGAGTAGTATTCCGGTGCAGGAGTGCGGCAGCACCTTTGCACCGGAAAACTAACGCCAGGCCTCCAGGGGATGGCCGCGGTCACCGAGCGGGAACGGGACGCGGGCGCGGCGGCGGTGGGACTCCCACGCGCCGTGGATCATCTCCAGGGACGCCCGGCCCTCCTCGCCGCTCGATATCGGCGGCGACGGCGGATTCTCCGGCTGCACCAGGGAATCGATGATCCGGCTCTGGAGCACCCGGTTCACTTCGAGGGTCGTCAGCCCGGTCCCAGTCACCGCGTCTTCCTCCGGCATCCGCAGGGGCTGCCAGTTGACCCCTTCCTCGAGAATCTGGTGCGTGCCCCGGAAAAGGAACGCGGCCGTGCTCACGCTCCGGCGCAGAGCAATCCGGCCCGCCGAGCCGATCAGGTCCATCCCGTATTCCCGATCGTCGGTCCTGGGCTGCATCCGGAAATGGACCTCCGCGTGGACTCCACTGCGGAAACGGTAGGAGCAGAACGCCCGTTCCCCGAGGACGAGGCCCGCGTCCCGGTCCCTCGGATTCACCTCCTGGCTAAGACGGATGTCGCCGGATGCCGCCTCCCGCCGTTCCGTCGTCAGGTGCGCGTGGGCCCATTCGACGTCGCCGCCGAAGACGCGCACGTAATCGAAGAGATGCGTGCCCATCTCCATCAGCTCGTTGCCCGCCTTCCGGCCGCCCTTCGAGACCGCCGAGATGAGGTAGAAATCGCCGATCTCGCCCGCCTCGATCATCCGCCGAACGTGTCCATTGTAGGCGCTGGCGCGCTTCTGATGGTTGATGGCCAGCCGCACGCCTGCCCGGCGGCAAGCCTCGATCATCTCGTCCGCCTGCACCAGCGTCAGGGCCATGGGCTTCTCGCAGAAGACGTGCGCCCCTGCCTCCGCGGCCGCCAGGGTCAGCTCGTGATGCTGCCGCACCTGCGTGGAAATGACGACCAGGTCGGGTTTCTCCGCCCGCAGAAGCGCCCGCGGGTCCCCGTAAGCGTGCGGGACGCCGAACTCACGGGCCGCCGCCTCGGCCGCCTCAGGCCGAACGTCCCCGCAAGCCACGAACTCGATTCGCTCGTGCCGGGCCAGCGTGTTCGCATGGTCCTTGCCCTTCGACCCGCATCCGATCAGAGCCGCACGAAATCGCTTGGGCATGTCGAGCCTCCTCAGTCAGAGATGGGGCCTCGAATCCGTCGGGGCCCCATCTCTGACTAACCCGGAAAATCCGCCTCGTAACGGGCCCGCAGCATCTCGATGGACGAATTCAGAAGATAGACTTTCCCTCGAGCCTCCGCACTGCCCCCGGGCCGAACGACTCCCCAGTTCGGATTGGAATGGATGCACGAGACCGCCGGCTGATGGTTGCAGGACAGGCATCCACATCGGTCCGTCGCTATCCCGAGCACCCATCGGCCGTCGCGGGATATCTTGGCCATCAGGCGCTCGCAGGCATCCGCCGCTTCCTCGCCAGGGGCCGACCGCACGGGAAATCGGCACATGCGATGCCCGGCGAACCGGGCATTGACGAGCTGACACACGCTTTGAAACATCCCGCCCTTCAGCGCATAGGTCCGAACGCCGTCGAGGTCGTGAAACGGGGCAGCAGCCCCGGACCTCAGGCAAAAGAGCGATCCCTGGCTACTCGACCAGTCGGCGGAAGACAGGTTGGCGCGCCGCACCCTGAAGGAAACGTCGTCTTCGGATGCCCTGATCTCGCCCTCGTAGAACACGCCAGCGGTGGCCCGCAGATCGTCCGAAGGCCTCCAGGTGTAACGCAGGCGACGTCCGGCCTCCACCTCTTCCCACGAAACTCCGCCCAGGGTGACGCCGGCATACCCGTACTCGGGAAGCTGAAGAAGCCACTCACACCCGGGCAATCGGTCGTCCCGGATGCGGACGAAAGAATGATCGGAATCAGAGAACACGTTCATGCGGATGCTCGCTCCGGAGCAGCTTATTATAGACCGTTCGTTCGCCGGAAGGCAGCCCTTTCAGAGTTTTCTGTGGAACGCTCGCAAAACTGAAGAGACCGAGGGGCGTGTCGAATTCGCGGGACCGGTTGACCGACGTGCTGGTGACCGCGTAGGCGGCCTCGGGAATCCAACCGTGATAGGACAGAGCGGATTCCAGGCTGACATAGCTCGGCCCGTACACGCGCTGGGCCAGCACAAAGGGATTGGGCTTGCTTGCCAGGAATCGGTTCGCCAGACAGTAGAGACCGCGGTGAATACGCAGCACTTCACCCGCGGCCATGGAGCGCTTGAGCAAGCTGTGCTGTCGCGCCGCGCTCCCGCCGACCCAGCAGTTCACTTCAGGGTGCGTGAAAACGCCGTTTTTCGCCTTTTCGAGCGCAATTTCACGCAAATAGACTAGCGTGGGGCTAAGGCATGTCAAGTTCCCGCGGAATTCCTTCGATCCCGACAGGAACGCCTTTGAAGGGGAGCAACGCATAAGCCGATCCTCGCAAGGCCTGATGGCTTGAAACCTGGCAGCATGGACATACAGCCGTGGGGGCAGGATACCCACTCGGAAAAGGAAGTCCATGCTGTCACCCGACCATTCCTCACGGTGCACCGACACCCTGAGCACCGGTTCTATGCCATGTTGAGAATTGGCTAACTTGACGAAACCTGGGTCGAGCTTATAGATCGGAACGGGATAAGCATGAAAATGCATGGATACTGGCAACTTCTCAATAAGTTCGGGTGAGTTGCCTAGTACTACAGGGCTAAATTCTTGCAGAGACTTAATTCTCGATTCGCGGGACGGCCATCCTCGTTGAAGTTACGCCTGCCTGCCGCGGGGCGGCGCAGACAGGCCTTATAGGCGTGGCGCTGGTCGGACAACGGCTAAAAGCCTGTCTGCGCCGCCCCGCAAAGCGGCGCGGCAGGCAGGCCGTCACTCCAACGCGACGAGCCTATCGGCAAGATTGAAAAGCAACTCCGTTCACGGCATAACATCATGACGATATGCTGCTATCGCTGGAGGTTGGCGTGAGATACATAGAATTTGGACCATGAAGATTGAAGCCATAGGACTGAAGAATTTCCGGGCGTTCAAGGACGCGGAAATGCGCGACCTTCCCAGGATGTGCGTGCTCGTCGGAGCTAACGGAACAGGGAAGTCCACCCTGTTCAGCGTCTTCAGCTTCCTCAAGGACGCCCTGACCGAAGATGTGCACGTGGCACTGACCAAGCTGGGTGGAAGTCGGGGTTTGCAGAGGTGCGCAGCAGGAACACCGAAGGCCCCATCGAGATCGAGTTGAAATTCCAAGAGGCTGTGCCCTCGCCCCTGGTGACCTATTCGCTGTCAATAGGAGAGGTTAACGGTTCACCAGTAGTCGAACGCGAGGTCTTGAAGTATCGCCGGGGCAGTAAAGGCAAACCCTGGCACTTCTTGGATTTTGCCCGCGGAGAAGGTGAAGCGGTTACCAATGAGCCCGAAAAAGTGAAGAACGAGAAAGATTTAAACCGGGAGCAGCAGACCCTGAAGTCCCCGGACACCCTCGCGCTCAAAGGTCTAGCCCAATTTCGGAAATTCCCGGCGGCCATGTCTCTCGGCGACATAATTTCCAATTGGCACATCTCGGATTTTCATATCCAGCGGGCCCGGCACGAGCAGGAAGCCGGCTATGCCGAACATTTGTCTAAGGAAGGGGAGAATCTGGCCTTAGTGACCGAGTTTCTGTACAAGCGACATCCTGACGTATTCGGCCAGATCATTGAAAAGCTGAAAAAGCGTGTTCCAGGCATCACCCATGTTGAAGCGAAGACGACCGAGGAAGGCCGGGTTCTCCTGCGCTTCCAGGACGGGGCGTTCGCAGACCCTTTCCTGGCTCGTCACGTCTCGGATGGAACCATGCGGATGTTCGCGTATTTGGTTCTGCTGCACGATCCCAAGCCGCAACCCCTTTTGTGTGTCGAGGAGCCGGAAAACCAACTTTATCCCAAGTTGTTATGGGAACTTGCAGAAGAATTCCGCGAGTATGCCAACCGTGGGAGGCAGGTCTGCATTTCCACTCATTCGCCCGATTTCCTCAATGCCACGCAGCTTGAAGAAGTGTTCTGGCTGGTGAAAGAAGGAGGTTACACGACCATCCGTAGAGCTTCGGAAAACGATCAGGTTCGGGCGTACATGGCCGAAGGCGACCAGATGGGCTACCTTTGGAAGCAGGGATTCTTCGAAGGGGCCGACCCGAGATGAGCGAACTCGTTTTCTTCCTCGAAGAGCCTTCGAGCCAAGCCATGCTGCAAGGATTCCTGCCGAACTTGTTCTCAAATGGCGTGCCGTTCCGCTACATCGTTTTTGAGGGAAAGCAAGACTTGGAAATGCAGTTGGTTCGGCGAATGCGCGGCTACCGCGACCAGGACGCACGATTCGTCGTGCTCCGCGACCAGGACGCGGCCAGCTGCAAGAAGGTGAAGAGCCTACTGGCCGGGAAATGTGCGGAAGCGGGTCGGCCCGAGGCCCTGGTGCGTATTGCCTGCCACGAATTGGAAAGCTGGTACCTGGGCGACCTCTCCGCCGTGGAGAAGGGGCTCGGTCTCCGCGGGCTGAGCAAGAAGCATCAGAATAAACGCCGATGCGCCATACCGGACCAATTCCCGAATCCATCCCAAACGCTCAGAAAAATCGCGCCGTCCTACCAGAAGGTCGGAGGCTCGCGCGCCATCGGGCCGCATCTGGACCCCGACAATAACCGATCCCACAGCTTCGCTGTCTTTGTGACCGGTCTCCGAAAGTTCGCCAGCCTTACACCGGCTAGGCGTTTCCATTCGAGCTTCCGCCTCAAGAGTCACCTCCATGAGATGTCGAATTGACTATACGGCTGACAACCCTCTACCGTAGCCGGACTTGCACCGTCAAGATGCGCAGCCTCGTGGGCTGCAACGACCCCGATCCTGATCCCGCGCCCGCTTCCTCCCGCACCTGTCCCTTCAGGAGGGATTCCTCCCGGCGGGACAAGTGCGGGGCGCAGGCAGCCGACCCGATTTACCCGCCTCCCGTCGGGACTATAATCCCCCCTCATGTGGATTTTTCCAGCCGCCGCCTTCACCCTCGTGGCGCTGGGCTTTCTGCTCGCCGCGGCCGGTCTCCTGTGGCCTCGCGGGCGGATGGTAACGCCCGCGGCTTCAGCCGTTCCATGTCTCCCAGGCGGGGGAGGATGGCCGCCCATACCGGCCTCGCCGGCCGGCAGTCTGCACGCCGAGCGCGAGGCCGAGGGCATCCTCGTTCTTCTCGGGCTGCTGCGCCTCAGCAGCGATCCGCTCCCCGGGTCCGGGCCTTACCCGCCTGGCGGCTACTGGCTCACCCGCATCGTCTTCCTGCGTTTTTTGGGCTCGATCTATTTCATCGCGTTTTTTTCGCTGTCCCATCAAATCGAGCCCCTGATCGGGCAGAATGGCATACTGCCCGCTCGAGCCTATCTCGATCGAGTGGCCGCCGCCACCGGCGAGGGCGTCGCCGCCTGGAAGGCCGTCCCTTCCCTCTTCTGGGCCGATGCCTCCGATGAGACCCTGGTCGCCGCCGCCCGGGCCGGTACGGGCCTCTCGCTCCTCCTTCTCGCCGGGTTCGATAACGCCGTCCTCCTGGCTCTCCTGTGGGTCCTTTACTCTTCCCTGGTCAACGTCGGCCAGCTCTTCTACGGATACGGGTGGGAAATGCTGCTGCTCGAGACCGGCTTCCTCGCCATCTTCCTCTGCCCGGTGCGACGCGGCGTCCTCCTGCCCGAGGGGCGCGCCCCTTCACCTGCGGTCATGTTCCTCATCCGCTGGGTGCTCTTCCGCGTCATGTTCGGCGCCGGCCTGATCAAGATACGTGGGGACGAGTGCTGGCGCGACCTCACCTGCCTCGTCTACCATTACGAGACCCAGCCGCTTCCCAATCCCTTGAGCTGGTATCTGCACCAGATGCCGCCCTTCATCCACAAGCTTGGGGTGCTCTGGAATCATTTCATCGAGCTGATCGTGCCCTTCTTCCTCTTCGGGCCACGCCGCGTCCGAATCGCCGGAGGCCTCCTCCTCATCGCCTTCCAGGCCACCCTGATCCTCAGCGGCAACCTCTCCTGGCTCAACTGGCTCACCATCTCGCTGTGCATTCCTTGCCTGGATGATCGCGCCCTGCAGTTCCTTTTCACCCGCCGGTTTCTCCGGCGGGTCGAGGCCGCCCAGTCCACCGGGGGCCGCGGCCTCGCGGCGAGAATCGCCGTCGCCCTCCTCGCCCTCCTCGTGCTTTATCTCTCCATCAACCCGGTGCTCAACCTCATCTCCCCCCAGCAGCGGATGAACGCGTCCTTCGACCCGTTCCACCTCGTCAACACCTACGGCGCGTTCGGACACATCGGCAAGCAGCGCTTCGAAATCATTCTCGAGGGCACTGCGGAGGAATCCATCACTCCTTCCACCGTCTGGCTGCCCTACGAGTTCAAGTGCAAGCCGGGCGACGTGACCCGCCGGCCTTGTGTCGTGGCCCCGTACCACTATCGACTGGACTGGCAAATCTGGTTTGCGGCGATGTCGGAGTACCGCCGGCAGCCGTGGCTGATGCATTTCACGTACAAGCTGCTGCAGGGCGACCGCGGCGTCCTTGGTCTCCTCGCGGGGAATCCCTTCCCGGACCGGCCGCCGAAGTTCATCCGGGCCGAGTTGTACCTATACCAGTTCACCACCTTCGAGGAGAGAAGCCGGGCCTGGTGGAAGAGAACGCGGGTCGGCGAGTATTTCTCGCCCGTTTCGCTGGACAACCCCTGGTTTCTGAAGTTCCTCCAGGCCTACGGCTGGGGCAGGTAGCCGTCTTCCGGTGTCCGGTGTCAGGGTTCAGGGTTCCTCTGACACCGGACACCGGACACCACCGGAGAACACCTATGAAAATCCTCACCGGCGCGATCAGCCACGAGACCAGCACGTTCACTCCCGTCCCGACCACGCTCGAAAGCTTTGACGAGCGATTCGGTCACCTTCGGGGCCGCGAGATTCTCGATTTTTTCCGCGGGACGAATACGCCCACGGGCGGGTTCATCGGCGGGGCTGATGCGCACGGATTCGCGCTGTTGCCGACGGTCTTTGCGGAGGCGCATCCGAGCGGGCCGGCGACCCGGGCGGTCTTCGATGCCGTCCTCGGGGAGATGCTGGCCCGCATGGAGGAGGCGGGCCCGGCGGACGGTGTGCTGCTCGAGCTGCATGGATCGATGGTGGCCGAAGGCATCGACGACGCGGACGGCCACATCCTCGAAGCCGTCCGGCATCTCGTCGGACCCCGCGTGCCGATCGTTGCCCAGCTCGACATTCATTCGAACGTGTCGAGTGCCATGATCGAGGCCGCGGACGTTCTCATCGGGCGCGAGACTTACCCGGAGATCGACATGGCCGAACGCGGCCGCGAATGCGCTGACGTTCTGGTCCGGGCACTCCGCGGCGAGATTCGGCCCACCTTGGCGTTTCACCCGATCCCCATGGCCTGGGGCATGAACCAGGTGACCGCACACCCTCCCATGAGCGAGGCCATCGCGGAACTCCATCGCATCGAGGCCATGCCCCGCGTCGTCTGCGCCTCGATCGCCACCTGTTATCCGCTCGCCGATGTGCCTGACATGGGCGCCTCGGTCTACATCGTGACAGACAACGACCGATCCCTCGCGCAGGAACTGGCCGACCGGTTGGGCCGCTGGCTGTTTGATCGCCGGGCGGACTGGCATATTCCGATGCCCCGGACGCGGGACGCGCTCCGTGCGGCTGAGGCGGCGGGGAAGTTCCCCGCCATCTTTGCCGACCGGAACGACAATACGGGCGGGGGCTCCCCAGGCGACAGCACGGGCCTGTTGCGGGTGTTCGTGGACGCAGGTCTCCAAGACGCCTGCCTGCTCTACCTCGTTGATCCGGACTCCATCCGGCGCTGCCAGGAGGCGGGTCCGGGGGCCGTCCTCGAGCTGGACCTCGGCGGGAAGTCCTCGCCGCTCCAGGGCAGGCCCGTGCGGCTGCGCGTGCAGGTCGTCGCGCTTTCGGACGGACACTTCCGTTACGACGGCCCCATGTACCGGGGCCTCGAGGGCAGCATGGGCCCCTCCGCGCACGTTCGACACGCAGGCATCCACGTGTTGCTCGTGCATACCCGGGAGCAGCCTTTCGACCTCGCGTTCGCGCGTACCCTGGGACTCGATCCGCGCCGCATGCGCTACATCGGGGTCAAGTCGGCGGCGCATTTCCGGGCCGCCTTCGAGCCCTGGGCCGGCCAGATCACCGTGGTCTCCGAGCCGAGCGTCCACAGCCCGGAAAACGTGCCGTTCCGCCGGCTGGGCCGGAAGGTCTACCCGTTGACATCCGACAGCTGAATCGAGAGCCCAGGTTTCAGGTTTCAGGGAATGCCCGACCTGACACCTGACACCTCAGCCCAGGTTTCAGGTTTCAGGTTTCAGGTTTCAGGTTTCAGGTTTCAGGGAATGCCCGACCTGACACCTGACACCTCAGTCCAGGTTTCAGGTTTCAGGTTTCAGGTTTCAGGGAATGCCCGACCTGACACCTGACACCTCAGCCCAGGTTTCAGGTTTCAGGTTTCAGGTTTCAGGGAATGCCCGACCTGACACCTGACACCTGACACCTGACACCTACATGGAGTGAGAGTCATGACCGGAGCGGAATTGCTCGTGGAATGCCTTGCCCTACACGGGGTGAAGGTCGTGTTCGGAATGCCAGGCGGCCACACCGCGTCCGTCTATGATGCCCTTTACCACCGCCCGTCCATCCGCCACCTCCTCGTGCGCAACGAGCACGCCGGCGCCTTCATGGCCGACGGATACGCCCGGGCGACGGGCACGCCCGGTGTCTGCCTGGTCGCTGCGGGGCCTGGCCTGGCCAACTGCGTCACGGGCCTCGGCGTCGCGTATTCGGATTCCGTGCCCCTCCTCATACTCAGCGGACAGATGCCCCGCGCTGCCCTCGGGATACCCCGCGGCTACTACCATGAGATGGACGCCCTGAAGGTCACCGCGGCGCTCACGCGCTGGAACGCCACGGTCGGGTCCGCGGACGATATCCCGGGTCACGTCGCCCGGGCCTTCGAGGCCATGACCGCCGGCAGGCCACGGCCCGTTCACCTCGAGTTCCCCGTTGACGTCCTCAAAGAAAAGACCTCCGCTCGACCCCAGAAAGCCGCCCCGTCTTCGCCAGCGCCAGTCGATGTGCGGGCCGTCGAAGAAGCCGCAGAATGTCTCGATCGCGCCCGAAGGCCGCTCATCCTCGCTGGGGGAGGCGTCGTGGCCGCCGAGGCCTGCCCAGCCCTCCTCGAGGTCGCCGAAATCCTCCGCGCCCCGGTCCTCACCACACCCATGGGCAAGGGCTGCATCGCGGACGACCATCCCCTCGCGGGCGGCATGACCTTCAACCGCATCACCTCGGACCTCACCCACATGAGGGAGCACCTCTCCCGGCTGCCCGAGCTGGCCGACGCGGTCCTCGCCGTCGGATGCCGCTTCTCCCAACTCGCCACCGGCAACTGGGAGATGCCTCTGCCCCCGGACCTCATCCAGATCGACGTGGACGAGCAGGAGCTGGGACGGAATTACCCCGTCCGAGTAGCCCTGCATGCCCACGCCCGTAGGGCGCTGGAAGTTCTGGTGGAGTCCCTCCGCTCCCGCGGGGCCGACACAGCGAGCCGGGACTGGCCGAGCATTCTGCGGTCGTTGCCTCGACCGGAGCGCTGGCGGATTTCGGGACTGGACCTCGTTCCCATTCTCCGCAGGGTGCTCGAACGCGACGCCATTGTGGCATGTGACATCACCCGCCTCTACTACATGATGCTCGCCAACTTCCCCACCTACGCGCCCCGCACCTTCCTCCACCCCTCAGGCTTCATCTCGATGGGCTACGGCCTGCCGGGTGCCCTCGGGGCCAAGGCCGCGTTCCCGGACCGAACGGTCCTCGCTGTGGCGGGCGACGGCGGCTTCCTCATGACCTGCCAGGAGCTTGCCTGTGCAGTCCAGGAACGGCTGCATGTCGTCGCCGTGGTGGTGAACGACCGATGTCTGAGCGCGATGAAGGGCATCCAGAATCGCTCCTTCGGCGGACGCCATATCGCGGTCGATCTGGTCAACCCGGACTTCGTCAAGCTGGCCGAAGCCTATGGAGCCCTTGGGCTGCGGGTCCACCGAGAAGAAGAATTTGAGCCGGCGCTGCGCCGCGCGTTTTCCACGGACCGGCCTGCCGTCATCGAGGTGGTGGCGCCGGAGACCGCCGTCTAGTCCCTATTTCTCTTCCAGCGGCAGCGCGGCGCCGCAACCCACGCACTGGGCCTCCCCGGCCAGATTGGGCATCTCGCATTTCGGGCACAGCACCACACCCTCTTCCGTCTGGGACGGGGCGGCAGTAGCCGCAGGGGCGGCCGATGCGGCCGCGGTGGCCGGCGACGGCGCGGCCGGCATCGCCTCCGCAGGGTCAGGAGACGTTATCGCTTCTCCATCGGCAGACACGGCTTGACCCTCCGACACGCGGCTCAGAAGCAGCAGCGCATCGCCCAGCCGGATGCGGTCCCCGGGATTCAACGCCGCTCTCTTGATCAGCTTGCCGTTCACCAGCGTCCCGAAACTGCTGTTGAGGTCCTCGATCCAGCAGCCCTCGTTCGTCACCTGGATTCTGCAGTGATGACGTGAAATGCCCTTCTCGTCGATGGAGATGGCATTGGCGAGGCTGCGGCCGAGCATGTGCTCGCCCTCGTAGAGCAGCCAACTGTTGTTCTTGAAGCTCAAGGAGAGTAAGTCACTCACGGAACAGTCCTCCCGCCTGGCGATGAAATCCGTCCAGAGCTATTTTCAAAAGCGAATCCAGAATTGCAAGTTGGCGACGCGGCGACGTTGCTCCACTCGTCCTCCCCTTCCGCCGCCTCCGCAGCCAGCGCGGCGAGTAGCTCGTCAGCAGAAGGGGCCAGGGGGCCGGGCTCAAGGTTCGGGGAATCGAAGGATGAGCCACACAAGTCCTTCCGCACCACCGTGCTCGATACCTGGCGGCGAGCCTCTCTGCGCCTGGAATCACATTTGCCCGGGACCCAGATGCCGATGCCTTATCCGAAATCTTTGCGGAGGTGCAGACGCCATGACGTCCCGCGAGCGCGTATTGACCGCATTGCGGCATCAGGAGCCGGACCGAGTGCCGTACGACCTTTCTTCCACCCCCGTGACGGGCATTCATCACGTGGCCTACCGCAGGCTGCGGCGGGCCCTCGGCCTGCCGGCTGGCGAGCCGGCCATCTGGCATCTGATGCAGCAGCTCGCGTGGGTGGAGGACGACGTCCACGCTCTGATGCAGACGGATGCGAAGGGCCTGAGGCCCAAGCCGCCTTCGTCCTGGCAGCTTCGCATCACCGAGGACAAGGATTTCCTGTATTACACGGACGAGTGGGGCCTGACGCGGCGGCGGCAGAAGCCGGCCGGCTATTACTTCGATCTCTGCCGGTCCCCCCTGTCCTCGGCCCGGACGCCGGCCGACCTCGAGCGCTTCCCGTTCCCGGACCCGACGGATGAGGCCCGTTTTGTGGGACTGAGGGAGCTTGCGGAGAAAGTGAGGCCCGAGGGGAGGATTTTCGTCCTCGGGGGCATCAGCGCGGGCATGCTCGAGATGGGCCTGTGGCTGCGGGGCTTCGAGAATTTCTTCTGCGACCTGGCGGAGAACCGCGTTCTGGCCGAAGCGCTGTGCGAGAAAATCCTCGAGCTGAAGATGCGCTACTGGAGCGAGGCTCTGGCCCGCGTGGGCGACCTCGTGGACGTGGTGCAGGAGGGCGATGATTACGGCGGCCAGGACCGGCTGCTGGTCGCCCCGGACCTCTGGCGTCAGATGTTCAAGCCCAGGCTGGCCCGCCTGGTCCGCCACATCAAGAGCCGCGCCCCCCACGTCTTCCTGTTCTTCCATTCCTGCGGGAGCATCCGCGAAATCATCCCCGATCTCGTCGAGATCGGCGTGGATGTCTTGAATCCGGTGCAGGTGGCCTGCGCGGACATGGACAGCCGGCGGCTCAAGAAGGAATTCGGCGATTCCTTGAGCTTCTGGGGCGGGGGTGTGGACACCCAGCACGTCCTGCCAAAGGGCACCCCGCAGCAGGTCCGTGAAGAGGCCAAGCGGCGCATCGACGACCTCGCGCCGGGCGGCGGATTCGTCTTCAACACGGTGCACAACATCCAGGCGGACGTCCCGCCGGAGAACATCCTGGCCATGCGCGAGGCGGTGGCGCAATTCGGCCAGTACATTTAGCCCGGGATTCCCGTCCCGCCGGGATGAGAATCCCGGGCTAAATGTCGGCGAATGCCCTCGGGGTCCGCCACCCGCATATCGAGCGCGAGGCCGCCCGCCGGCGATAACTCGGCCAGCGCCAGCTCGATTGTTGCTTCGTCCCAGTAGCCGTACAGCATCAGCGATTTCTTCTTCCTGATGGCCTGGAAGTCGGCAACCAGCTCGTGGAGCTGCGGCCCGATCGGAATGACTTTGCGGCCGTCCGGCGTCACCGCGTCGTCGATCACACACTGGAGGCCCAGATGGGGAATCTCCGTCCAGCCCCTGAAGTGCTGGCGCGCGGACGCGTGCAGGTGGGCGAAAGGCCTCTCGAAGGCCTGGCACAACCGCAGGTCATGCGGCAGAAAGAACTCCTCGTAAAGGCGGGGATTGAACAGGCACGCATTATCGACGGAAAAGGTGACGGTCGTGCCCGGCGTCCAGGTCCCATAGGAATTGAACTTGCCCCCCTTGAAGGCAGGGAGAAGGCTGGCATGGGTGGTGGCCGCTTCGATCAGGATGTCCGTGAGCCGGCCGATGAAGTGGTGCGCCTCGCGGGGCCGGTCCAGGACGGCCTCGAGCAGCCCCGTCGCCGTGAGAACGGCGGAGGCCAAGTCCACGGGACCGCGGTAGAAGCAGCAACAGAAGGGATACCGATGCGGGCCCAGGGCGTCCACGGCCCGCTTCGTGTTCTCCATCCAGAGCCGAAACCAGGGGCTATCGGCCAGACGAAAGTGATCATACTGGTCCCAGCTCGTGAAGCACGGCTCGGCCCAGTGCGTTCCCCCGCTCACCCGGATACGGCATCCGGCGAGCGCTTCACTCGGAAATCCCACCGCGAGGGACCGGAACAGATCGTCGTAGAGCAGGCCGTGGGCGTCGTAACCGCGCTCGACCGTTTCCCGCCAGCGTTCGACATCGAGGGACTCCGGCTGAAGATAGAAGGGCCGAGGCGTGTCGGCCAACGGGCTCGGCTGGCCGATGACGCGGAAAAGCGCCGCCGGAGCGTCACCGTTCTCCCAGTAAACTCGGTGGCGCTCGACGACCGCGGCGGCCTTGGCATCCGTCAGATCGCGAATTCCATCGTTTTTTTTCATGGCATCGAATCGTGTGGCTAACCGTGTGCCAATGTCTAGCTGCGTGCCGTGGCGTCTCCGCGTCCCCCAATCACTCCCTCACTTTGTCACCTTTTTCCCCCACACCCCCGCTTCGCTTCAGGGCAAGCGCTTATGCGCTCATGGCCATCCTCCCCAGGCGGTCCGCCTGGGACTATCCGTGGTGGCAGGCGGCCGCGCCTGGCATCCGCTGCCTCGGACTACCGCACTCCCCCAGGCGGTCCGCCTGGGACTATCCGTGGTGGCAGGCGGCCGCGCCTGCCATCCCCCCGAGGCGAGCCGCCCGGGGCTTCCACATCCCACGCGCCCACACGCTCATGCCTTGTCACCGTTTTCCCCCCACGGCATCGGCCGTGTCGAGCTTCTCAACAAATCCCTGCTTCGTAACGCCACGGCGCAGGGATGAACACCGAACGGATTGCGCCCCGGTACGTTCGCCATGGCGCATGGTCAGTCAGCGTTCTTCGTTCATCGCTCGTCTCGCCGGCCTGGAAGCCACTGACTGTGGCCCGTCCATGAGGCAGCGCGGTCCCGGGAAAAAGTTGCTTGGCGGGCCTGCAAGGCCACTGAAGAATTCGGACTATCCGGCAAAGTTTGCGGCATTCGCCACCCTGCCACCGAAGATCGTGCGCACCCTGTGCGCCATCCCGGGACCCAACTTAACCCCCTATGCGTCGCACCAAGTTGCCCCGGAGAGGACCATGAGGGCACTTCTATTCAGCGTGGCAAACTCATTGCAGAAAGGAACGGATTAGCCCGAAAAACAGGATGAATTGCAGGTTTCGAGAGAAAGCATGCCTTATCTTACCTATTCCATTAACGGCGAGAATCAGACGTTCGAGTTGACGGCGAATGCCATTTCTATCGGCCGCGGCGCTGAGGCGCAGTTGCGTCTCCGAGACAATCTCCTATCGCGTCTTCACTGCCAGTTCCGCAAGGCAGGCGACGGATATGAGGTCATCGACCTCGAGAGCCGCAACGGCACGACGGTGAACGGGGCGTCCGCCAAGGAGGCTGTCCTGCGGGAAGGCGATGTCATCCAGGTGGGCCACACGCGGCTGGTCTATCACGACGGGCCGGCCCCTCGAACGCCGGCCCCGGCGAGCCAGGAGCCCAGCGTCCCGGAGTCGGGAGAGGGAAGCCAAGCCGAATCCGCTCGGAAGGCGGGCACGCAACGCGGCCAGGCGACGCCGCAGCGCTCGTCGGAGGAGGAGCTGGCCCTCGCCCGCGAGTTCCAGAAGAGCCGCAAGGACATCCTCCAGGAACTCAAAAAGGTCATCATCGGCCAGGAAGAGGTCATCGAACAGGTCCTCTTCGCCATGTTGGCCCGGGGGCACTGCCTTCTCGTCGGCGTGCCCGGCCTGGCCAAGACCCTGCTCGTCAGCAGTCTGGCGAGCATCATGGACCTGCGTTTCCGCCGCATCCAGTTCACGCCCGATCTGATGCCGTCGGACATCACGGGCACGCGCATCATGGAGGAGGACCCGCAGTCGGGCCGGCGGAACTTCCGTTTCGTCAAGGGCCCCCTCTTCGCCAACATCGTGTTGGCGGACGAGATCAATCGCACGCCTCCGAAGACCCAGGCGGCGCTGCTCGAGGCCATGCAGGAAAAACGCGTCACCGTGGCCGGGATCACCTACGAGCTGGACCTCCCGTTCCTCGTCCTGGCCACCCAGAACCCGATCGAGCAGGAAGGGACATATCCGCTGCCGGAGGCGCAGCTCGACCGCTTCATGTTCAACGTCCGGCTCGACTATCCGCCGGACTCGGACGAGGTGGAGATTCTGATGGCGACGACGACGGACGCGGGTCCTGACCTGGACATCGTCTTGAACGAAGACCGAATTCTGGAATACCAGCGTATGGTCCGCAGGATTCCGCTTTCCGACTACCTGGTCCGTTATGTCCAGCAGCTCGTTCGGCTCACGCGGCCGACGCATCCGGAGTCGCCGGATTTCGTCCGGGACTACGTGAACTGGGGCGCGGGGCCCCGGGCCGGCCAGTACATCATCCTCGCCGCCAAGGCCCGCGCTCTCTACTACGGGCGGTTCAGCGTCCTCATCGAGGACATCAAGGCCGTGCTCCCGCCCGTCCTGCGACACCGTGTCGCGGTCAATTTCAACGCCCGCGCCGACGGGGTGGATTCCGATGAAATCGTCCGCCGACTTCTTCAGAAATGCAAAGAGCCTCAAGGCGGGTGATACCCGCTGCCCAGCCAGGCTCGGAAAGGTGTCGGGCGTCGGGTTTCAGGAATCATCTGACACCTGACACCAGAGTCCTATTCAACCTCTATAGGGGACGCCCCACGCGGGTCTCCGGCTCGAATTTGGCAACATCAAGAATTTACTTTCGATACGACGCCGTAACGGCCTGACACCATGGGCATGCCACCGACTTCATCTCCCAGCGCCCTGCTTCCCGAGATTGCCCGGAAGTTCGGTCATCTCGAGCTGATCGCGAGACACGCCGTGGAAGGCCTGCTCCAGGGCCAGCACCGCAGCCCCCACAAGGGCTTCAGCATCGAGTTCGCCGAACACCGGCTCTATACGCCCGGCGACGACCTGCGCTACGTGGACTGGCTCGTCTATGCCCGCACGGACAACTTCTACATCATCCAGTATGAAGCGGAGACGAACTGCCAGATTTACGCCCTGGTGGACATGAGCGGCTCGATGGGTTTTGGAAGCGCCACGGTCAGCAAGCTGCTGTATGCCACCTACTGCGCGGCCGCCATTGCTTATCTGGTCGTCAAGCAGCGTGACAAGTTCGGACTGATGCTGTTCGACCAGGTCATTCACCAGCATCTCGAGCCGCGGAGCACTCCGGGCCACCTCTCTCAGGTGCTGCGAGCGCTCGATCGGCTTCAACCAGGATCGCGGTCCGATTTTCCCGGTGTTTTCCAGCGCTTCGGGGCCGCCTTGCGCCATCGCTCCTTGATTCTTCTCTTTTCGGACCTTTTCCAGAGTCCCGAGGAGATCGGCCGCGGCCTGGCCACCCTGCGCTACAGCGGGCACGGCGTCGCGGTGTTTCAGATTCTCGACCATGCGGAGCTGGCCTTCCCCTACCGCGGCTTCACCTCCTTCGAGGGTCTCGAAGAGGAGTTGCCCGTGGAGGCTGACCCCGCGGCCGTCCGCGAAGACTACCTGCGCGAGATCAACGCACACCTCACGGAAATCCGACGCCTCTGCGCCGCCCATGATATCGATTATGTCCTCGCCGACACCTCTCAGCCGTTCGACCGCGTGCTCCGCGGATATCTCGAATCCCGCGCCGCCTTCGGTTAGTGAACGGCGGGGGACGTGCCTGCGCACCTCCCCCGCCGTTCACTTATGGGAAAGCCCTCCCCTAGTACCGTGGAACGGAAGTGCGAGTGCACGTCCGTTCCACGGTACGAGGCGTCTATAATGGTTATGGCTTTGCGCAGCAAAGCCTTCTAGCGAAGCGCCCGCCGCATCCTGATTTTGGCGTCGGCCATCAACACTTATCGGTTTGAGGCAGCGCTTCGCCAACTATGTCCCTCTTCTTCCTCAGCTCCTCCCTGCTCGCTGGAATGGCCGCCCTTGCCATTCCCCTGCTCCTGCACCTCAAGACCCGGACCCGGGCCCGGCGGCTGCCGTTCGCCGCCATGCGCTTCCTCGGTCCCGCACTGCGGCGGACCTCCCGGCGGCTGCGCCTCCAGCACCTCCTCCTGCTGCTGATCCGGATGCTGGTGCTCGCCCTGGTTGTGCTCGCCCTGGCCCGGCCCATCCTCCGGCCATCCCGGGCCGTAGTCGGCGAAGCCGAAGGCCCCACGGACCGCGTGCTCATCCTGGACGCCTCCCTGAGCATGAGCTACCGCGACGGGCCGCTCTCCCGATTCGACGCGGCCAGGAACAAGGCGGAGGAGATTCTCGAGGCCACGGCCGAGGGCGACCACACCGCCCTGGTCTTCTCGAGGTTGAAGCCCGAGGTGGCCGTCCCGATGACCTCCGAGGGAGACCGCATCCGCCAGGCTCTGCGAGAGGCCTTGCCCGGCATGGCCGCGACGTCCATTCCCGAGGCCGTTTCCCTTGCCCTCACCCTTCTTCGAGCATCTGAAGCCGCTCAGTGGGAAGTGTTCGTTCTCTCGGACGGCCAGAGGACGAGCTGGAGCGGGCGCGTGCCCGAGCTGGCCGGGCCGGACTTCCGCGGCCGCGTCAGCCTCTTTGCCGCCGACCTCGGCAAACTCGGGTCGAAGAACCTGGCCGTCATCGAAGGCGAATGGCCCCCGGAAGTCCGCCAGGGACCCGCCCGTGTGCCCCTTTCCGCCCGCGTGCGAAATGACACCGACTCGGAAGTTGCCGCGCTCGTTCGACTTTCCATCGACGGCAGGTATCAGGGTGAAAAAAGCGTCACGATCCCGCCCCGCGACGCCCGGTCCGTCTCCTTCGACTTCGCCTTCGAACAGCCCGGACTCCATGAGGGCTTTTTCGCCCTCGGGGGAGACCCCCTCGAAGGCGACGACCGCCGATGCTTCGCCGTCAGCGTCCACCAGGGTGTGCCCGTCCTCTGCGTGGACGGCGACCCCTCGGCCGTCGATTTCCGCAGCGAGACCTACTTCTTGTCCGCCGCGCTCGCGCCCGGCGGACAGGCGGACATCTCCTCTCCTTTCCGGCCCAAGGTCATTTCGTCCGAAGGGCTGGCGCGGGAAGAGCTCTCCGGCCACGCCGCCGTTTTTCTGGCGAATCTGCCCCAGCTCGAGGCCTATGCCATTTCCTCCCTTCAGAGCTTCGTGAACTCCGGCGGAGGCGTCCTTTTCTTCCCCGGCAACCGCGTGGACCGCGAAGCCTATAACCGCGTGCTCGCCGGCAGTCCGGGCGATGGCCTGCTCCCCTGCTACCTCGGCAAGCCTGCGGGGGACACGTCCGAGTCCGGCATCTTCAAGCAACTTGCGGAATTTGAGCTGCAGCACCCCATCTTTCAGAAATTCACCGACACGTCCTTCGGCGACCTCTCCAGCTTCCGCTTTTCCTGCGCCCACACGCTTCGGTGCGAGGACTTCAAGGAGTCGCGGATTCTCGCACGCTTCGACGACGGGCTGCCCGCCCTGGTCGAGGGCGCCCGCGGCCTGGGAAAAGTCCTGGTCGCCGCATTCCCCGCTGACGCGGATTGGGGCCCCTGGCCGCTCAAGACCGCCTATCTCCCTTTCGTGCACGAACTGACCCGATACCTGGCGGGCCGAACCAATCTCGGCCGAAATTACCGCGTTGGAGAGGTCGTGCCGCTTTACCTCGACCTTGCCGACGCGGGCGCTTCCATCCGTGTCCTGAGCCCCAATGGTCAAGAGCAAAAATTGCGGGGAGTCCTGCGCGGAACGCTCGCCGCCGCTTCCTTCCCCGACACCCAGCTTCCCGGCGTCTACCGAGTCAACTTCGGCTCGAATGGCCACGAAAAAATTTCCTCGTTCACGGTCAACGTCGACCCGCGGGAATCCGACCTTTCGGCCGCCGAGGAATCCGAACTCCAGGGGGCGCTCGGAGGCGCTTCCCTCTGCCGGCTGCCGGAAAGCGGAAACTTGGCTTCATTTTTGCAAACCCGAAAACATGGCACGCTTTTGTCGCTTCCGTTCCTTTACGCCGCCCTGGCTCTTTACCTCCTGGAATCATTCCTCGCTGGACGTTTTGCGCCTCAGCCAGAGTCGGTCCGAGAGGAAGAAAACAGCGTGAGCAAAGTCGCCAAGGTCTCCATGCGGCTGAAAACGTGATGCACCCTTACAGCCCCATGTTCCCGCACCTCCACACGCCCATACTCCCCTTCCGCTCGCTTCTTGCTGCCTCAGTCTTGAGTCCTCTTGTCCCCTGTCCCCTTCCGCCCGCTTCTCGCTTCCGCAGGCTGAAGGCTGATGACTGACACACCTCAGGTCTTGGCTTCCACGTGAACACCTCCGACTACGAGCTGAGCCTTGGCAACCCTCCCTCGGGCACTCTCCTGTGCCTCGGTGCGCTGGCCCTCGCGGGAATGGCTGCGTTCAGCTTCTGGGCCTACCGCTCCAGGGGTCGGACTTTCTGGCTGCTGCCCGCTGGCCTGCGCTGCCTCGCCGCGGGCTGCCTCGGCGTCAGCATCGCCCAACCCAGCCTGAAGGCCACGCGTACCCTGGTCTCGACCAAGCGCGTGGCCGTGTTGCTGGACAGCTCCGAAAGCATGGGTCTGAAGGACCTGAAGGAGGGCCGGTCACGGCACGAGCAGGCCTTGCGGCTGTTGTTCGGCCCGGACGAGCGCCTCCTGGCTTCACTTTCCGACGGATCGGAGGTGGAGCTGTTCGAATTCGATGCCGAACCGCGCCGCCTTGCCGCGCGGAGCGCGGCCGAGGTGAGTCCACCGCAGGGGCCGGCCACGAGGGTGGCCGCGGCGCTCCGTCAGGTGTCCAGCGGCCGGGCAGCGGAGCCCCTCGCCGCCGTCGTGCTGCTCACCGACGGGCAGGACAACGGCGTCGATGACGTGGCGGCCGCGGCCCAGCTCGCCGGCGTGCCCGTCTTCCCCATCGGACTGGGCGACCAGCGCATGGAAGAGACCCGCGACATCGCCTTGGCCAACCTCCAGGTGGAAAAGACAGCCCTCGTCGGAAGCACCGTGCTCGCCGAGATCACCGTCCGTTCCCGCGGCCTCTCCGGCGTCGCACCGGTCACCCTGGCCTGCGCAGGAAAGGAAATCGCCACCGCCCTGGCTCATCTCCAGCCCGGAAGCCAGGAGACCGTCCGACTCCAGTTTGCGGCCTCGGAGGTCGGACAGTTCGCCTTCACTCTCGCCACGCCTGCGCGGCCTGAAGAGTTGACCGCGGAAAACAACCGCTGCTCCTTCAGCCTGGAAGTGATCGACCGATCGATCCGAGTCGTCTACATCGAGGGGGCCATGCGATGGGAATACAAGTTTCTTCGCCGCGCCCTTGAACAGGACCGCGACGTCAGGCTGGAAAGCTATCTGCGAACGGGTCCCGACCGCTTCTACTACCAGCCCAGCGGGAAGGCGGAGGCAGGGAGACCGGCTGTCGCGTCGTCCCCCGCGGGCACGCACGCGGGGACGCTTCCATCCCCTGGGAGCGCCGGCGTCCCGCCGGCCGGCGCGGGCACGCACGCGGGGACGCTGCCGCTGGAGGCTTCGTGCCTGACCGGTTTCGACCTCGTCATTTTCGGCGACATCGCGGCCAGGGACTTCAGTCCGGACCAGCTCCAGGCCGTCGAAAGCTACGTCTCGGAGAAGGCCGGCGCCTTCCTCATGCTGGGGGGAAAATCGAGCTTCGCCGCCGGTGGATACGCCGGTACGCCCATCGAAAAACTCCTGCCCGTGCAGGTCAGCCCCTCCGGCGACCTCCAGGAGGAAGGCGACTTCCGGCCCGCCTTGACCCCTGAAGGACAGAACCATCCCATCACCCGGCTGCTCCCGCAGCCGGAGGCCAACCAGGCGGTCTGGGCAGCGCTGCCGGCGCTGGGCGGGTCGAACCGGACGGGCCCCGCCAAGCCCGGGGCCACGGTGCTTCTGGTCCGGCGTTCGGCCCGTCGCGTGCAGACGCCGGACGTGATCCTGGCCGTTCAGCGTTATGGGAGGGGCAAGGCCGCGGCCCTGGCGGTGGACACGACCTGGCGCTGGAGCTTCGAATCAATCGGGCAGGGAAGCGAAGCCTCTGACTATCCCCAATTCTGGTCTCAGTTGATTCGCTGGCTCATGCCGGACCGCGAGACGGACCCCAAGGTGACACGTCCCGTGCGCGTGGCCACCGACAAGCCCGAGTACCGGCAGGCCGAGATGGTGCAGGTCGAGGCCCGTGTGGTCAGCCCCGAGGGGGCATTCCTGGACACGGCCAGTCTGGACGCGACGCTGACGGGGCCGGACGGCGGCGCTGCACCCATCTCGTTCCAGAAGTCGTCCGAACCCGGGGCCTACGTCGCCACCCTCGCGCCCCGGCTGCGCGGACCCCACCAGATTTCGGTCCGCGCAGCCTCCGGCGGAAAAAACCTCGGCAGCGACGCCTGCGGATTCCTCGTCGGCGAGGCTTCCCAGGAGCTGTTGAACACGGACCTGAACCGCGGTCTCCTTCTCGCCGTCGCCCAGGCCAGCGGCGGGCGCTATTTCTCGCCCGAGGACTGTTCCGCCGTCCCCGGGCTCATCCCGGATATCCGGACCGAAACCGTGAGAACCGAATATACCCGCCTGTGGAACAGCCCGCTCCTGCTTGCCGGGTTTGTCGCCCTGGCCACGGCGGATTGGCTTCTCCGGCGCTATACCGGAGGCAACTAAAAAATGACTGGTGAAGGCTTTAGAGTCTTAGGGTGTCACTTCTCCCCTGAAATCCGCTGCGCCCTTCGGGCTGAGCGGTTTTCAGAGCCAGATTGGCCAGGCTGCGCCAGCCCAACCCGGTCGGCTCAGCAGAGGTTTTTGACTCAATTTTCGAACTTCTGAGTTCATCCCGGAACATCTCCATTGAGCGCACGTCGGGACCGGGATCGAAAGAATTCATACCCATTGAAGGGCAACCCAAACTTAAAAACTTTTTTCAAGTTTGACGCCCCAAGCGTCTAAAGGAGACCTACCATGAATGCAAAGCATGAACATCGACTGCTGGATTCCCTCTTCCTGGGCTCGCTCCTCCTTATCGCCTGCGGCGTCACGGCGACCGCGGAGGAGGGCGGGGCGCGGGGTCAGTGCGGTCCCCCGCCGCCCGCCAAGCCTCAGCGGCAGTCCGGCGGCGAGAGCGCCAAGCCGCCGAGCAATTCGATTTCGAAGCTGCCGTGCGCGCCCACTCGACGGACCGAAAAGAAGATGCCGCCGGCCCCGCCCACGCTGGTGGCGAAGCTCAGCTACGGGGAAAACCAGGACTGGACCACGGACCGCAATGACATCTTCAATCTCCTGAAGATGCTCGGCGAGCAGTACCAGACCCCGTTCAGGGCCGTCGTCGTCGAGTTCGGCAGCTACACCTTCAATCCCCAGGAGACGCCCATCGCCTACATGAGCGGGCACAACCCGTTCAAGCTCGAGACCGACCAACGCCGCGAGCTGCGCACCTTTCTCGAGGCCGGCGGGACGCTCATCATCGACTCCTGCTGCGGAAGCGAAAAGTTCGGGTCCGCCGCCAAGGAGGAGATGAAAAAGATGTTTCCGGACCGGCACTTCAAGCGCCTGCCCCTCGATCACCCCGTCTTCTCATCCCACTACGAGGTCAAACAGGTCTCGTACACCCCGCAGGTGAAGGATAATGTGACCTCCGAGCCCTGCCTGGAAGGCGTGGACTTCGGCTGCCGGACCGCAGTCTTCTTCAGCCGCTACGACCTCTCCTGCGGCTGGGACAACCACACCCATCCCCACTGCCGGGGCGTCGTGGAAGCCGACGCCATCAAGCTCGGCTTCAACATGCTCAGCTATGCCCTGGTGAACCGCAGGCAGGGGGACGCGCTTGCGGACACGCGGGGCTACACGGACGCGGCCGAGCCGACCCGCAGCAAGGTGGTTCTTGCCCAAGTCCGATACCGCGGCGAATGGAATCGGCACGCCGCCGCCACCGCCAACCTGCTGGCCGACCTGGACAAGAATTTTCCCGCGGAGGTGCAGTACGGCCGGACCGACCTGGAGCTGTCGGACCCGAAAATCTTCTCGCATCCCGCGATCTACCTGTCCGGCCAGGATGACTTCAGCCTGACCGAAGAGGAGGTGGTCCAACTGCGCAAGTACTTGGACGCAGGAGGAACTCTTCTGGCCGAAAGCTGCTGCGGGCGTCAGGAATTCGATCAGGCCTTCCGGCGCGAGATCGCTCGCGTCATGCCCTCCGGAAAGCTGGCTTCCCTGCCCATCGAGCACCCGGTCTACAAGATCGCGCACGACCTGACCGCCCTGCGCCTCCCCGAGCCCCTGAAGAGCCGACATCCAGGCCTGTCAGTCCCTCTGCTCGAAGGCATCGAAGGCAAGGGCGCAACCGCCGTCTTCTACAGCCGCTATGGGTTGAGCTGCGGCTGGGCCGAAGAGGAATGCCGTTACTGCCTGGGCTATGACGCCAAGGCCGCCGTCCCCATCGGAGTCAACGTCCTCGGCTACGCCCTGAGCCATTAGCCCGCATTTCACACACGCTATGTTCGAAATGCGCCCTGCGGGCTTCGACTCGAACGACTTGCGTCGTTCTCGCTCATTCACCCATGACCCATGACCCATGACTCACGACTGATCCTCCCATGACCACCCCAAACACCCGCGCCCATCGTTGGCTGCACGATTCCGTCCGTCAGGTCAGAGCCGACCTCTACCTTTGCCAGGCGCTCACCGGCTGGCTGTTCGGCCTCGGGGCCGTCCTCGCCCTCGTGATGGCCCTTTTTCTTCTGGACAATGCCTTGGGCCTGCCCGTCGCCGTACGTTCCATTCTTACGCCCGTCGCGGCCGTCCTCACCCTCGCCATCCTGGCCGCGGGGCTGGTCCGGCCGCTCCTCGCCCGGCCCAGCCCCGACCAGGCCGCCATCGCCATTCAGCGGCGCTTCCCGGAGCTTGACGCCCGCGTCATCAACGCCCTGCAAGTCAGTCAGGCGGCAAAACCGTCTCCTTTCGCTTCTGCCATCGTCGAGGAGACCGCGGAAAAGCTGTATCCTCTCGACCTGGCGCACGTGGCCAACTGGCGGCGTCCGGCCCTCGCCGCCGGATTCCTCCTGACCATGCTCTGCGGCCTCGCCATCTACCATGGCCTCTATCGGCCCTATCTTCTCAATGCCGCCGCACGCTACCTCCATCCCACCCGCGGCGTCCCGGCGGCCGGCTCGGCCGACATCCGGGTCGATCCTGGAGACGCGGTGCTCACCCTCGGCGACACCCTCGAGGTGCGCGCTGCCGTCGCTGGACACGCCGCCTCGGCGGCCGACCTGCTTTGGCGAGCTGGCGGCGACGAGTGGCAGAGCCGGTCCATGTCTCCCGATGGCCCCTCTTTCCTGCAACGCTTCGCCAACGTCAGGGATTCCTTCGAATACCGTGTCCGTGCCGCCGACAGCTCTTCTCCGACCTACCGCGTCACCGTGTATCCCGCGCTCGGCATCAGCCGATTCGACCTCCGCTACGAGTTCCCCGCTTACACCCGCCTCCCCGCGGAGTCCGTCGCCGACAGCGACGGGCGCATCGAAGCCGTGGCGGGCACCCAAGTGAGCCTCGAGGCCCGAGTCCCGCGGCCCATCAAGTCCGCCCACTGGGTCCTCGAGAATGCCGATCCGACGCCAGCACGCGTCCTGGATGGAGTCAAGATTCAGGCCGCATTCACCCTCCAAGAGTCCGGCCGTTACTCGATCCGCCTGGTCGCGGAGAACGGCCAGGAAAACCCCGAGGCGCCCTCCTACCCCATCGTCGCACGTCCGGACACCCCTCCGGCCGTCGAGCTGCGCATCGAGCCGCCGCGCGAGAAGGCCACGCCGGCCGAATCCCTCGCCCTCCGCATCCTGGCCCGGGACGATTTCGGCGTCGGATCGGTCACCCTCGAAATCCGCAGAGGCAAAGACTCTGAGGCCAATCGCAAGGCCTGGAGGCTCGAATCCCCCAGGGATTCTGTCGAGATCGCCGAGTTGCTGGACCTGTCCGCGCTGGACCTTGCCCCTGGCGACACGCTCAGGCTGCGGGCACACGCCACGGACCTCAACGATCTGACGGGGCCGGGCACGGGCTTCTCCGAGGATCTGGTCCTCGAGGTCGTCGAGCCGGGCAAGCTCGCCGACAACCAGGCCGATCTCTTCTCGGACGGCCTCGAGGGCCTCTCGAGGCTCGTCAAGCGGCAGGGGGAGAACCTGGACCGCACGACGGACCTCCGGGCGCAGCTCGCGGAGGAACGGGCCGCGCCCGATTCCGGCGTCGCCGACCTCGCCTTCGCCCACGAGGAACAGGTGGGCATCCGCCAGGCCGCGCTCGCCCTCTCCAAAGCCCTTGGCGCGCTGCATCCCTCCGCGCCCGCAACGCTCGATCCGCTCGCCGCAGGCGAAATGGTCGAGGCGGTCCGGACGCTCGAGACGGCCGTACAGGCCGCCCGGGAGGAGAAGCTGGCCCCCCTCGAGAACGCCCTCACGCTCGAAGATTCCATCCGGGACAGGCTGCAGCAGCTCCTCGATCACCTCGTCCGCGAGCAGAGCGCCCTGACCCTCCAGGAGGTCATTCGTGCCCTCCAGGAAATCCGGGATGAGCAGGCCGGCATTCACGACCTGACGTCGGGCGGGCGGGAGTCGTTCGAAAGCCTGGCCGCGAGGGAGGGCGTGCTGCGCCCGAAGATGTCCGCCGCGGAGGCCTTGCTCGACCGCGCCGGCGCGTCCCTGTCGGCCGTCTCGCCCGACCTCTCCAAGGCGGTCACCCAGATCGCCAGGGACGCCCGAGGGCGGCACATCCCCGCCGAGATCGCCCAGGCCCAGACCTTCCTCCAGGAGCTTCGGCGCGAGCCTGCCCAGGCCTCGGAGGAGCATGTCCTCAAAAAGCTGGAGGCCACGCTCGAATCGCTGCTGCAAGCCCTCGCGGCGCAGGCCCAATCCGAGGAGAAAAAGTGGGCCAACCGCCTGGAGGACGCCGGGAAAAAAGCACGCCAGCTCGCCGGCCTCGAAAAACAGGCCCAGAAGGCGGTCGAGACGCTCCATAGGCTCGACAAGGACCAGCTCGGAGCGCCCGAACGGCAGAAGCTCGCCCAGCTCGCCGAGTTCCAGGAACGGGCGTCTCAGGCCGCTGCCGCCGCCGCAGAAGACCTCAAGAAGCTGCCCCCCAGCTCCTTCACGGGCGACATGGTGAAGGACTTCGAAAGCGTCTCCTCCCAGCTCAAGCTCGCCGAGAAGGCCCTCGAGGAGGAAGCCACCGAAAAATGCATGGAGTGCACCCGCGAGGTGATGGAGAAGCTCATGAAGATCGAAAAGGAGTCCAAGGACGGCCAGGCCTTCCTCGATGACAAGCCCGACCACACGCGGTTCAACCTCCAGGATATCCCCGAAGGCCAGCGGCCCGAGATGCCGATGGTGGACCTGCCCGACAAGCTCACGGACCTTGTTGGGGAGCTCATCGACAAGCAGCAGGAGCAGAATGACCAGACGGACGACAAGTCCTCGAACTGGTCCAAGGCGGACTCGAAGGCGGGCAAGCCACTCGAAGGCCCGGTCAGCTCCTTCGGAGGCAAGGGCAAGACGGGCAACCATCTGCCGGACCCCACGGAGGTGAGCGGACGAGGAGGCTCGGGCCGCACCGGCCAGACCTCCGGCGAATTGATCGAAGGGGCGACCAAAGACCTCGATGGGGCTTCGGTGCCGGAGCGCCGCACGCCGGACCCGGTGCAAGACGGCGAGCAGGCGATAGACGACCGCAGCAGCCAGCAGGCGAAGGCGACCGGCGGAGGGAAGGAAGGCGGCGCGGGCGGCGAAGGCCTACCCGGCCGGCCCGATGACGTCTTTGCGCGGGACCTTGAGGAAATGGCCGAGCGGCAGGACTCCTTGCGCTCCAGCGCGGAGCAGCTTGAAAGCACCCTGAGCTCGCTGCATCTTCCGACCTGGACATTGCCCGAGGCGATCCGCTGCATGAAGGCCTCACAGGAGGACTTGCGCGCCTGCAACCTGGTCGAAGCCCAGGAGAAGCAGAAGATCGCTTTACAATCCCTCAAGGCGGCCTACGAGGGCATGAAAGGCCGGCCCTACGTGCAGGCCGAGAAGGTCTCCTCCCTGCCTCCGGATCTTAAGCGTGAAATAATCCAGGCTGAGGGGGAACAATTTCCTGCCGCCTTCCAGGACATGCTTGAACGCTACTACAAAGGGATCGCGGGTGGGAATAGGTAGCAGAAGGTTCCCAACCAGCGGGCATTTGTCGCAGCCGAGGCGCGTGAGCGCTTCGGAACGATGCCAACAGGATGCCCACCTGCGCCTGCCTGAGCGTCCTTGCACCTGTCTGCCGTGCTCGGCACAGACAGGCGCAGACAGGGGCCGCTTCGGCAGGCAGGCTGGCGCTCCGAGCAGCGGCCACCCACACGCCTGGGAGCGCCGCCATCCTGAAAGTTGGAGTGACGGCCTGCCTGCCGCGGCGCTTTGCTGCGCGGCGCAGACAGGCTTTAGCCGTTGTCCGAGCAGCGCCACGCATAAATTCCTCCCGGACTTGTCCCCATGGGAGGATCCTGCGGAAACCGGTTCCCTCCGGGAGGCGTGACTTCAACATCTCCTCGCCATGCGGAAATGTTACGGCCGAAGACTCTAGCGCGGGCATCCGCAGCGTCGGCACCGTGCCTGAGCGCGTTCCTGGGAGCGCCGCAATCCCTGGCGGCACGAGTTGGCCATCGTTCGTTCCCACGCGGGGGTTGTGCGAAGCAGCGCCGCCGCTGCGCGGCGGCCGCCTGTATTCCTTCCCGGAATAAACCGGTCTGAACGAATTGGAATAGGTGGAGCAAGTGATGCCCGTGAGGAGTGCGGATCGTCACTGAAAATTTCCCTCTCCGCCCTGTGCGTTTCTCGGGGCATGACCGGGATCGGCGGCTACGCCAGGCCGCTCGCCTCCGCGACGGCGCGGTACGGGTCGCCGCACTCCTACGTCGACGTGACACGCAGAGGCGGCCCGGGTTGGGCATTCCCAAGTCGCCCAAGGGCAACTGCTCGAAACGGCTTCGCCGTCTTTCCTCTGGAGGCCTTGGGGTCGGTCATGAATGGCGCATAGTTGAAGTGAGCAGCCATCTGTCCTCAGCGCTCAAGACTCAAGACTCGGGACTGCGGAGGCGGGCAGAGGGGGATGGAGAAGGAGGACGAGAGGCGGAAAGGAGGAGGAGGAGGACGAAGCGCACAGACGAAGCCGGGGACGAAGACGAAGCCTGAAAAGGCTTGCGCCCGAAAAATCCCTGCTCATGCACATTGCGAATCAAAACTCGAAGCCATAAAAATGAAGTTCTCGAACGGAAACTTCGCTCTCAACCCTGAACGAAACCATGTCAGTCCTCTACTGGCTCCTGGGGCTCGATGACACCGGCAGCATCGTCCGGTCAACGGACTGGCAGTGCAGCCCCGTGTCGCCGCTGCCAGGCGCAATCCTTCTTGGCCTCGCCCTTTTGGCCCTGGCCGCGTCTGCGCTCAACTTCCTGCCGCAGAGCGTCATGCCCCGGCGCACCCGTGTCTTCCTTTTCCTGGTCCGGCTCGCCGGTTTCGGTCTTCTCCTGGTCATGCTCTGCCGGATCGAGGCGCGCTTGACCCTGGAACGAGTCGCCCGGCCGCAGGTCGCCGTCCTGACCGACGTGTCCGGCAGCATGGGCCTGCAAGACGCTGGCGGCCGTACGCGTCTCGAGGCCGCGCGGGCTTTCCAGGCGCGGGAACTCGCATCCGTCTCTGATCGGGCGAACCTGATACCCTACGATTTCCACTGGCGGATGCAGCCGGAGAACCGGTCGGCCCGGCCCGGCGGAATGACTCGTCTTTCAGAGGCGCTGCGCAGCCTTGCCGCCCGGGAGGACGACCTCCAGGCGGTCATTCTGCTCACAGACGGGCATGACACGGGTGGCGATCCCGGCAAGCTCATCGCGCCTCTCTTCGCCGCCCGAAAGCTTCCCATCTATCCCGTGGTCTTTGGCGAGGCGGGCATTCCGAGGCTCGCCCGCGTCACCCTGCGGGACGCGGCCCCCTTCGTGCGGCTCGGCGATGAACTGCCGCTGACAGCCACCCTCGCCGCCACTCAGCTTGGGGAACCGATCGCCCGCGTCCGCCTCTTCGAGGAAGGCCGGGATGAGCCCCTCGCCACGCGTGAGAATGTCCGTCTCGGCCAGCAGCCCACGGACGTCCGTTTCGTCGTCAAGCCCGAACGCGCTGGCGAGCGCGTCTACCGTATCGTGATGGACGAGATCGAAGGGTCGGTGAGCCAGGAGCTGCTGGTCGCCGAGCACCGCGTTGCCGTTCTGGATTCCCGAATCCGAGTGCTTTACCTCGATGTCCCCCGCGACGAGCGAAAAATCCTGGGACACTGGCTCGCCCGAGACCCGGTCATCGACCTGGCCACGCTGACCCTTCTTCCCAAAGGCGGCTGGTACGGCCAGGGCGCGCTCCGGCACGCCAACGCGGGCGAGGGACTGCCGGGCAAGGAAGCGGACCTTTACCAGTACGACGTCCTGATATTCGGCGACATTCCCCGGTCCTACTTCCGGGCTGGAGGCGACCTCGCGGAGACCAAGATGCAGTGGATGGCGGAGTTCGTCGGCCGGCGGGGGGGTGGACTCGTCACCCTTGGCGGCCGCTATGCCTACGCGGCAGGCCAGTACCAGGATTCCGCCCTCGCCCAGCTCGTCCCGTTCCGCATCGAGCCAACCCGCGAGCCCCAGATGCCGAAGCCGTTCCGCCTCAACCCCACTCCGGCGGGCCTCAGCCACCCCATCCTCCAGATCGAGGCGGATGCCCAGGCCTCCCGCGAGGCATGGCTTGACCTTCCGAGCATCGACGGGTGCAACCGCGCCGGGAGCGTCAAACCGGGTGCGACCCTCCTGGCCGTGCGGGACCTCGAGGATGGCCCCATGCCGGTGATGGCTATCCAGAACGTCGGTAAGGGCAAGGTGCTCTCCCTCGCCATGGATACCACCTGGCGCTGGGAAATGATGCGGCCGGCCGAAGGCGAGGACTACTTCCGCCGTTTCTGGGGCAACGCCGTGCGCTTCCTCGCTCCTGACCCCCGCATCGAGCCCAACAGGCCACAGGTCATCTCATACCAGTCCTCCACTCCCGTAGGCCAAACCCTGACCCTCGCCACCCGCCTCGTCGATGGAGTGTTCCAACCGATCCGCGGGGCCGACGTCGCCGTCGAGGTCACCCGCCCGTCCGGCAAGATCACCCGGATTTACCCGCGGGACGGACGCCAGGCCCCAGGCCTCTATGAGTACGACATCGATCTCGATGAGCCGGGCGACTGGCGCGTCGCCACCCAATTCCAGGACAAGACCGCCGAGATGCGCTTCACCGCCGGCCATGGCGCTGAGGAACTGGACGATCCCCGGGCGCTTCCCGAGGTGATGAGGGACCTTGCCCAGGCGACCGGCGGGCGTGCCTTCGCCTGGAACGACGCCTCTGGCCTCGCCCAAAGCCTGGACTTATCTTCTCGGCGATTCAGCCAGCCTGCGGCCATTTCGTTCTGGAATTTGCCACTCACCATGGCGTGCTTCATCGTCCTCGTTGGCGTGGACTGCCTGATCCGGAAACGCCGCGGCATGGTATAGTACTCGGGCTAGCAAGTGCAACCGCATTTGCTAGCCCGAGTACTAGATTCTCGATTGGCAAGTTCCCCGCGTGGCGTGGAGCCATTTGGACAGGTGTCAGGTGTCTGCTGTCAGGTGATCCCTGAAACCGGGCACCCTGCGCCATTCCACCCTTATTCAGTTGTGGGCATCGGCCCGCGTTCCGAGAGGAATCTCCTTGAAGCCGAAAAGCGAGCCACGATCATCCCCCATGCCACACTGCCCACCCGCGCTCGCCGATTCCGCTTTCCTCCGGGCCTGCCGTGGCGAACCGGCCCCTTATACGCCCATCTGGCTCATGCGCCAGGCCGGCCGCTACATGAAGGAATACCGCGACATCCGGGCCAAAGTTTCCATGCTGGACCTTTGCAAAACCCCGGCCCTCGCGGCCGAAGTGACCGTGACTGCGGCGAACCGGCTCGGCGTGGACGCCGCCATCATCTTCTCGGACCTGCTTCTGATTCTGCAGCCCATGGACCTGGAGCTGGAGTTCCTCAAGGGCGACGGCCCCGTGATCCGCAATCCGATCCGCGTGGAAGAGGATGTCCGGCGCCTCCGGTCGTTCAGCCCGGCCGAGGACCTGGGCTACGTCTACGAGGCCGTGCGGCTGGCGAGGGCGTCCCTTCCCGGCCACATCCCCCTGATCGGCTTTGCCGGGGCGCCCTTCACCCTGGCTTCTTACATGATCGAGGGCCGGGCGTCGCGCAACTACGAGTTCACCAAGGCCTTCATGCTGCGTTCCCCCGCCGCTTGGCACGCTCTGATGGACGCGCTGCACCGGCCGGTCGCCGAATACCTCAACGGCCAGATCGCCGCCGGCGCCCAGGCCGTCCAACTCTTCGATAGCTGGGTCGGCTGCCTCTCGCCTTCCGCTTATCGCCAATACGTCCTCCCCACCGTGCACCAAATCCTCAGCGAGGTTACACCCGGCGTGCCCGTCATCCATTTCGGCACGGGCAACCCGGCGCTCCTGGAGGCGATGAAGGAGGCCGGGGGCGACGTCATCGGACTGGATTATCGTGTGGAGCTGGACGAGGCATGGCAGCGCCTCGGCCGGGTGGGCGTCCAGGGCAACCTGGACCCCTGTGTGCTCCTGGCGGACCGCCCGGCGGTGTTGCGGGAGGCGGGTCGGATTCTGGACCAGGCTGGCGGCCGGCCGGGCCACATCTTCAACTTGGGTCATGGCATCCTGCCGGAGACGCCGGTGGACAACGTGGTCGCCCTGGTCGATTTCGTGCATGAAAGAAGCGGGCGGCGGTAACTCGAGTTGAACGGCCAAGAAATGTTTTGAGATTTCTGATGGTTGTCGAGCGAATCCGAGGATGGAAGTGCAGGGACAACTGCGCCCTCGGGAATTTCTTGACGCGCCTGTCAAGTCTGCAAGCGAGCCGCTTGCAGATTCGCCGCGATTGGAATTCAGAGGCGGTCAACCCTTCGCCGGATGAAGACGGTTAAGGATCTGTTCACCGATGGGACGCAATCGCCGCGTCAGGGTCGGCAGGTCCACTGGCCTGAGCATTCGGGGCAATCTTTGGAAATCCTCGACACGCAGGAGATTGGTGGCGAAGTACAGAAGCCCATCCTCTCCTTCGAAAGCTGCTTCTTTCTCTTTTGCACGTTCGGCGAGATAATCCACCGTGAACTTGGAATCTTCCAGAATGAAGAAGAGATCAACAAAATCTTTCGACTCTGGTGGCTCGCGTCCCAGGATGGCGCAAACTTTGTTGACGGCGATATCCTCAAAGGAATCCACGACGATGGACCCGTGCCGAACGGCAGAACCCATCATCGCTCCGGCATCCCTGGCGAATTCGATCTTGAGCGATTCCGAGTCTGTTTCTCGAGTCCGTAGGAAAAATCGGGCGAAATCCGCTGATAACACCTGCTGGTCCAGGTCAAACCCACTGGAGTTGAGCACTTCTCGAACGTACTCACAATCGAGCTGTAACGAGTCCCTCTTCCGTGTAAAAAAATCCAGATCGTCCGAAATTCGGTGTCTCAGGTAGAAGGCTGAGAGAGCGGTCCCACCGGTCAAGTAAAAGTCCCTGGCATCCAGCCCTTTACCGAACAATATTTCAAGGACTTTTTCTTGTAGCTCTGTCAAGACCCTAGCGGCCATGTAACCACACCTTCAGCGCTCGTTCGAGGGTTTTTCGTTTCTTTTCTGGAAGGTCAATCTGAGGGAGGGCCTCTTGAACGTCTTCGGGGCTTAAAAGCTTTTTGGCCTCGGACCAATCGGCGTATTTCAAGACCCGAGCGATGGCCCACAGCCGGTGAGAGGACGACTTGTCATCGATGTACCCAGCCAACTGGTTTACGTCAACGTCGTACTCCCACACCGTTTTGCGGTTGACCTCCTCTCCTAGCCGCACGGCGACTTCTCTCAGCCAGGAACGAACAGCCGGAGGTGTGGACGGGTCGTCCCGGACGCGTTCGACTTCAGCTTTTCGCTGTTCATAGAAACTGGAGGGATTTCCGCAAGTCACGGCAATGGGACCCTGCCTGATTCCGGTCACGAGGTTTCCCAGCATCACCGTATCCCCGGGACACAGCGAATGTATCTCGAAAACGACTGGCCAGAATCCCGGCTTGGCGCTGGTTAACCATTCCGCGACTATCCGTGCAGCGTCTTCGTTCGCCTTCGCCAGGGCAACCAGCGCGTCTCGGTCTGTTTCCTGGTCGAGCACCTTCTGCATCCGAACGGTCATCTCGAATCGTCTGAGGGCGTCGGACTTGGCGACCCGCATGATGACGTCGAGTAAGCGCCTCCTGTCTGCCCAGTGCAAGGCGTTCCAGAGCTCATGTTGGCCATAAGGGTCAATCACGTCCCACCCTTCCGAGGGATGCCGTTTCAAGAGAACGGATTCGAGGAGCTTGAACCCCCGTTCTGGACAATTCCTTGCCAGTGAAGCTGCGAGGCTATCGAGGTCATGAGCACAGAGGGGCGGTTGGACGTGCGGATCGCTTTCCAAACAGCGCCAAGCGCACTCCGCTAGGTCTTTCTCCAGTATTTTCTTGTCATCTTTCCATTTCGCGAGCAAGGCAAGGCTTACATGGGCATCCTTCAAGTCTTTCCCGGCGACGGTCTCAACGAGACCCGAAAATACTTCTGGACTTACGCCTTCCAGCCAGCGACCTGATCCCAGGGTATGGCCAAGGGAATCGACTTTAACGCGGCCGTCGGCAAGAAGGCGCTCGATCCTCTTAATGCCTGTTTCCGATGGAGGAAGGGATGTGGTTGCGGCCACAAGGGCCTCTCCCCGGAGATCGGGGACATGATCCGTCAGGTATTCCAATCGAGCTTCAGCTTCTTTCGCGGCGGTTTTCGCCCACCCCCGCCAGTAAGCAGCGAAGGCATTAGAGCCTTCGAGCCGCCTTCCGAGCAGCTCGACGACATGGAGACACCGCCTTTGGTGATCCTGATGACCAAGGTAGTAGAAGAAGGTGTAAACCTTCAAAGCTGCTGGCGAGACAAGCCATTCGACCATTTCCGGCCCAATCATCTGGGGCGACTCCTGGGCTTCTTGCGCGAGTTTTTCCAATTCCTCCTCACATCTCTCCCGACTCTTGTCCGCAACCGCCGGTTCGCTATCCTCTCCGAGCCATCGGCCCGCCCATCGCTTCAAGCGGAGGCTGAAGCTGCCTTGCTCCAGAGAAATCTTGAGGTCGCTTAGTTTGGCAATGAAGGCCTGTAATGTGTCTCTCATGGCTTCAGGGCATTGGGGGTCATCCAGGCGCTCCTTGAACTGGTGACAGACGTATGAGAGGGATTCCGACAATGAAGACACGTCAGATGAGGACACGCCAAAAGTCGCCTTTTCAGGGTGTAGCGCCCAACTCACCAACTTCCTGAATCGTTCCAAGCCATCTTCGGGGCTTCCTTGGAGGCACAGCTCTGCCGTCAGGTCCTGAAGACCAGCCTGCGCAACCGAGGCAACATCCCGGTCGGCGTCACCCGCCAGCGAGAACGCCAGGTCCACCAGGCCTCGCAGATAATCCTGAAGTTCTCCATAGGTAATTTTTGGCCCCCTGGCCAGAGGCTCAGTGCTCCTGGAGTAGCGAACAAAGAAACCGGCACGGTCAACCGATCTGGTGATCGCTGTGACGGCCACCCGTCTGCCCCCTCTGGCGGCGGTTGGAGAGGCAAACTCCCGCAAAGCCTCGAGTCTTTCGCCGAGGGAAAGCGGCATCTGGGGGTGAAGCGGATGGAAAGATTCGCAGAAAACGCCTGTGGCATTGTTTCCGATCTTCTCATTTTCGGCTTCTGCCAGAAGCCAGACCAGCCGCAATGCCCTCCGACTGGTCTTCTCACGGAAGAGAAGCTGCTCCAGGGTGCACATGAGCGCGCGCCTCTTACCACCAGCAATCGCCAACCGTTTATCCAGGCTGCTCGTCCCTAAGCCCGAGTCCAAGCAATCGAGAGTCCGCTGTGGCGCTGCGGCCGCCGCAAGACTGAGGACACGCGGTTCCTGCAGCGCGTCGTCCAAACTGCCCAGCGGAGCGCCAGATTCGAAAAGGGTGTCCCAAAAAGCTTCCGCATCAGCGCCAGATAGGTCCGCAAGACGACTCAACAGACGAATTCGGCCTGTCCATTCAAGGCCACCGTAAAGAGCGATGACCTCCGTCTTACGGCCCTTAAGTTGCTGGCGTGCAAGGTGGTTAGCAAAGAAGGGGGGGGAGATCTCGGCAAAGGATCCACCGACCATGGCGAGGCCTGCGCGAGCCAACCCTTCGAGAGTGGTCAGGACCTGATGTTGCGTGAGTTTATTATCGCCAAAGATTTGACAAAGCAACCCTACCTCGCCCTCAAATTCCCCGTTTACTCCGACGTGGCTCAAGAGGGACAGGAGTCCGGCGGAAGCGAGCGCCTCGGGCCCCAGGTTCTCTCGCAGTCTTTCCGCAAAGGCCCGTCCAACTTCTTCCGTGAAGCGGCCCGGAGTTCGGCGCAAATCGCCCCCGACACTTGCAGCCGCCAGAAGAATCCCGGGTACCCCGCCAGCGTGTCTTATAATCCACTCGGCGAGTTCCGAATCCAGTCCACTGTTCGTGGCACCCAGAAGCTCGCGGGCCTGTTCATCGTTAAGAGGGCCCAGCCGAACCACCTGGACCCGTTGATCCGTGCCAAACGAAGGCGCCAAGCGGCTTGAAGAGACCGAAACCGTCATCAGCAGCTTGAGATTCGGCACGGACAGGGCTTCCGTGACAAGCCCCTGGATGAAATCGGGGTCGGAATCTTCGACGATGCACACCACTTCTCCGTGCTCTCGCACCAGACTCCGGTAATCGTTAAGTGGCGTGGAGCGTGGATCGAGAGCGACGACCACATCGTGGGGCCGATGCTTCGACGCTTCTAAAGCCAATCGGCTCTTCCCTATTTCATGAGGCCCCGTCAGGACTATCACCTGAACGGCTGAAGCATCTATAAGCGACCGGATGTCTTCAACCTCCTTTTCTCTCCCAACCAGCTCCACCCATTTTCGGAAGTTCTTTCCTTGGTACTTGCTCCACCATTCTTTCCACGTCTGGAAAAGTTGCTGCCCGAAATAGGCGGCCCGCAAATGGGGATAATCGTTCAACCAAGTTTTCAGCAAGGCGGCATCCGCTATCTCCACGTGGGTCTCCGATGCTCGGGGACATCCCTCGCAGATTGCCTCCTTGAGTTCACGCTGCTTGTGTTTCAAATCAAGATTGACGAAAACCACGTACCGGTCAGGACGTCGTTTTTTCTTCTCCGCCACCTCGACTAGAGCACCTCGCAACGATCTTTTCAGGCTGGAGATAATCTGACTCCGGTCGGCCGCGAGGATATCGCGCCTCTTATATTGGAAGACGTTCCAACCGGGCCCCAGGACCGGCGTAGGAAGAAGAATGGCCTCAGGAGCAAGGAGAATCTCCCATTCCGCGTCCACGCCTTCATCCCTGGCATTGACCCGCTGGGTAAACGAAGGAAGCGTCGGTGCTCTCCGCCCCGAGACAGTCCAGGCGAGGTCATCGCATAAGGAGGCGAATCGTTCGGGCGGCCAGCCGCTTGTCTCGACTTCCACTGTCCGTGCATCAATAGCTTGACCCATCAAGAGCGCCATGATGGCTTCCTGCTCCCCAGAAGTTCCTGTAGCGTTCAGGCCTGAAGTGTTTGCGCGCGAGGCTGGTCCTTCATACGTCCTATCTGCCCGCCTAGGCCCGAACCGACTTGGTTCTGGAGCACGTCATTATAACATCTTCTGGGACACCGTTTATGAACATAGGCTCTACGTGCCTACCCGCCTGCTCCCTCCCGCAGGGATCGTGCGGAGACAGGAATCTCTGGAATTCCGTGACTGTTAACACTTATTAAAATGTTGCAGCGTTTCCACGCACGTCAGGCGGGGCCGGAGACCGTCCGGACCCAGAAGATCGAAGCTACCTGCTGGCTAAGAGGAATGTCACTCCATTCCGGGTGTCGGCGGGAGGCTACCGGAACTCGTGTCCTGCGGTCCCGTTCTACGAGTGAGACCAGCACCAAGAGGTCACTTCCGTCTTGAGGATATCCGCAGCGATGGCGTAGGTCGAGCCGTGCATGCCGACGACCACCAAGTCGAGGCCGGCCGCGAGGTAGCCGCCGAGGTAGAGGTTGGGGATATCGACCGATTCATAATTGTGGGGGTGGACGACGACCTGGTCGAGCTGGCGCCGGTATCGGTCGTACTTGGGCGCGAGTTGAAGTCTAGGGAAGGCGTGGAAGAGGGAATAGTCCACCTCCCCGCCGATTTCAACGATCACTTGAAACTGGGCCGGACGAATGGATGCCAGCCGCCGAGGACGGGCGCGAAGCCGAGGCCGGCGGGCCCGCCTCCGACGATGATCACGGTGTGGTGGGGGATGGGGTCCAGGGTCATTTCAGTACGCGACATGGAATCGAGCACGCCGCATCTGTCAATGTCGGTTTGAGGATGTACCACCTGTCGGTCGGGCCTGTACCACCATCCTGCATTCATGTCCAGGCCAAGCAAGTCTAATTGCTGCCCTCTGATTTCTTCGAGGGACAAAGGACAGCAATTGTAAGTTACTCAAACGTAACATGTTAGGCAATGATATAGAAAATCAAATAATTCACCTGGCCGCTTCCCACCGGATAACTGGTACACAGCCGACCGACGGACATGCCCATTCGGACCGCACAGGTGGGGCCATTCACATCGGCGAGTGGGGCGCGTTTGGACCGGCGTTAAGATTCGTCACCGCCAGTGGGGCCGGTCCCACCAAGAACGGCCAGTAGCAGCTTTTGCTGCGATGAGGTTGGTCGCGGCAAACGACTGTCGGCTTGAGGTGGGCGTTTCGTTACTCTCCAAGCCACTTCAGGATGTCGGACCTGAAGCTCGGCCATTCGTTGATGCCAGCCGTCTTGACCGGTGACAGGTAGACGTGGCCCATCGGAGTTTCGCCCAGGTATTCCGTGAACATTGGCTTGTGGTAGTCCTTCAGGTCCCAAGGCTCCTCCACGGCTTTCTCCGTGGCCAGGTAGAACGTCAGCCGCAAAGGGTCCGAACGAGTGCCCATGTCCACGACGAGGCTTTTGTGAACGAACTGGAACAGCCGGCACGGGACACGGCCCCACTGCGGGCCCGGCTGCTGCAGGCCCGATTCCGGCGCCGGGGCGGCGAGAGCCCACTCCTTGGGGCATTTCTTCAGCAGGATGCCGATGGCTCTCTGAAGAGAATCGTCTATCGCGGCCGGCAGGATCTCGAACGTGAACGAGTTGCTTGCTGGAGTCGAGGGCGGTCGGGCGGGGACCGTGACCGAGTACTGCCCCGGACTTTGGAGGAAGAACCGTTCGGACAGGTCCAGGCGTGCGAGCAACGCTGTGTGGGCCGGTTCGAGGTTCTTCGTCGATGGGATCGCCGTCCTCTCCTCCGCGGGGAGAAGAGGCGGGACCGGCTGGCCGGACGCATCGAGGACTTCGAGGGCCAGGTCTTCGGGGGCAAGAAGCGAGAGGTAGCCGATCGCCCGGGAACCGGTGTTCTGAAGCTCGACCTGGATGGGCACGGATTGGCCAGCGAGATACTTGGCCCTCTCCGAGCGAACACGAGACTGAAGGCCTTGCTCGCTGGGCGGGCCGAAGGAAACCTCCGCGGCAATCGGACCCTGAACGTCTTCGGCATCCTGCCGCGGCAGCACTTCGAAGACTACGGGCTTGGAACGCGGCGCGAGGCGCTTCCCGTGGAATACGGACTCGTTGTCGGAATTCCAGATGGCGTGGTATCGGCCCGGTTCAAGTACCGGGAACATCGCGTGATCGTCGCCGGAGAGGTAGAAAAAGATCAGGTTCGCCTGCTTGCCCGGTGAAATGGCCTTCGTGACAACGTGATCGGCGGGCGCAGGATTCCGAGGCACGGGGTCTGAACCCGTCCCGCGCTCGACTCCGCTCGGCGGCGTGGATTGAAGCCCATCGCTCGCGTTCGGGGCTTCGCCGTCCTCGCGCGTGACCTGAAGAAGCCCCCACACTCCGCGGCCGGTGACCAGCGATACCGGCGCGGCGTCGTCATTGAACACGTCGAGGTAGAGCCAGACGGGCTGGCCGTCCTTGTAAACCCTACGGTCCGCGACCAATCGTGAGGCGAGACCATGTTCGATCGCGCTGAAATCGAGCGGCATCTCAGCGAAACCGGCGCAGGCAGAGGCAATAGAGAGGAGAAATGCCAAGGTAGTTCAGGAGGCAGGCGCGCAGGCCGGAAATTGGGGCGCGTTCAGACCGGTGTTGAAAATCATTTTCCTAGAGGTGGGTATCGAACCAGGAAGTCGGCCCAGCCATCTTCGGTCTTCACCTGTTTGATTCTTGGCACGAAGTCAGCCGACCGATCCTCTTTTTTTTCCGGAAAAACAATCATAAAACCGCGGTACTCCCCGTCCCGGCGTACCGTATACCAAACACAAACCCATTGGCCGCTTTCAATCGTGAACGTACGGTCCGGCTCACCCAGTATCTTCACAACTTCATGGTAATTGGAATAGTCACAGACCCGTCGATGCAGGAAGATCGAGAACGCGCACTCATCCGAGCCAATCGGCACCTTCCTCTTCAAGGGCGAGGGATGCTTGAAGTCAGCGCGCAGCCGCTTCCATTTTCGCAACGCCCGGTCCGGATCCATCGGCCCCCTTTGCACGACGCAGGCGGTAGAAAATAGCGCTAAGGCCGCCAGACAGATGAGTGCAACTGACGCTCTTCCGGCACCGTTCTTCATATCTGATAGATTGCCAGCGACGAACTGAAGGTTATAGCCGCGGCCGGGGACTACGACGACCTACTTGGTCTTGGCTCTCTTAGAAAGCTTATTAAAATGATGCTGAATGTTATAAAGTTCGACATCTGGAATATCCCAAGTGGCATTTTACCTTTACCTGTCGGCTCGACTACGTCCGCGGTTATGTTGGGGGGTCCTAAGATATTGATAATTTCATCACACGTCATGTCGAAGGTAATAACATCGCAAAAGAGAAGAGTCTCCAGGTACTCGAATGTTCCCCATTCGCATCTTCGTTTTCCATAGGCCGTTAAAAATTCATCGCGTGGCCGCCGAGCCTTCCATAACCTGACCACCCGGGCCACGCTCCGAATCGTTGGTCTCTCCCGGTACATTTGATTCTCGCACCCCGATGAAACCAATAAAACAAAGAATATCAGGAGGGCGAGGGACACTGCCTGCATATTCGCGACACTTCGATCTGCCAACCTAGGGATATGTACGCTCATAGGATCTTTCCGTCTCTTCGTCTTTTCCCGATAGCGTTTCCTTACTCCCTGACTCCCAGTACACCACGGGTTGGGCCTGCTTGGGATCCGGGTCCGTATCACTCACGCTATTCTGACTGCCGACATCGAAGAACACGGTGTCGTGGAATTGCTTGTAAACCAGGTAGGCTGGTTCTTTTGTCGATATCGCTTCCCTGCCCGCGCGCAAGTTGGTGGCAAAGGCCCGTCGAGTCCTCATCCACGCTCGCCAGGCCCGCGTGATCGAAACTCGGACTGATCCGATCTCACCGGCCTTATGGTTGCCCGCCAGAGGATTTCGCAAGCTGATAGTGCTTGGGTCCACCTTGATATCCGTGACGTGAATCACCTCGTTGCCGAGGTCAATCTCATCCCCAAAATTCACGTCTAAACCGTCCGGAATCTCTTCGAGAGGCTTATCACCGACCAGCATGGTGACATCCTCGAGCTTGGTCTCCTTGTCGCCTGCAGGCGCATCCTGCGCTAGCTTGATTTGCAGAGGTTCCAGCTTGCCTTGCTGGGACCGGTTCGAACCCTGGTCGAGGAACTGCATCCAGTCCTGGCCGGTCCAGCCGTTTCTGCCGAACCCGAGAAAGCCCTGGAGCCGATTATCGTGAAGCATGGCCTTCCCCCATTTGTAGGCCTTCGCATCTTTCTCCTCGATATCATTTCCATCATCAAGAAGGCTGCAACCCACTAGGATCAGCCACTCAACTTCGAATTTTTGATTCTCACCATCTCGATTCCATTGGAAAGAAAGCTGCTGGGAAAATATCAGTTCGCCTGAAGCACCAGCGAATTGGTCACCATGCCCATGGCCTGACAGGAAGACAATATCCGCGGGGCTCTTGACCAGGGCGTGGTCCGTCTCCTCCATTTCTCCAGCTTGCAGCCACACGTTTCCACCGGACTGGGGCAGAGCGGTGACCACAATCTTCTCGACCCCACCAGCGAAGACGAATTCCTGATTGGCGAGGGGACGCCCCCAACGCTCGTCGCCCGCAGCGGTAGCTGGCGTACGGAAGCCACCAATCCTAGGGTGGGCCAACCCGCGGCTGATAAAGCCGCGAGCCTTCATGAATTTTGAAAACTCGTAACCATCCGCCTCGTTGTTCGCCTGGCTAAAAAGCGCGTCAAAATCAAAAACCGCAATTTCTGGAACTTTGTCGTCCCCTTGGGGAGGTATAAGCCCTTCCGCTCCAAGATCGATTTCTAGCAGATAAAACGCGGCACCCGTTCCTTGGGGATCATAACTCACGAGCTTGAGCAGCTTGATCCTTCCGGGTGGCTCGACGATGGGCGCGCCAGCCTGGAGACCGAGGCCGCGCCGAATGTCTTCATCTGAATCACTCACATCCTTCGCGTACATTCGGTAGACCCGAACGGGGAATAAGTCCTCTGAAATGGTGAGACCCTGTGGGGTTTGTACTTCGAGTGCTTTGACGCCCTGGACGCGAGCGCCGATCCATAAGACCTTGTCATTGGGACCGTTCGTTGCGACTTGCGGATCGACGAGCTTGATGTCGCCCCAAACATGGAGCTTACCAAAGTTAACCTCGTCCTTTTCATCGAACTTGAAGGTTGAGAAGCTCGGTTTCTCGGAGAAGAACACCACCTTCGCCTGGTACTTTGCCATGCTGGTTGAAGTGATTTCTTCCCCAGAGTGTGTGACTCGCTGGGCGCGTTTGTTAGTTATTTACTTATAGTCACTTACGAACGGATTTTGAGTCTGGAAGGCTTCAGGAAGGGGGATATCAAGGTC